>JAQWOR010000013.1 GCA_029245785.1 Polaribacter sp. | reverse complement strand
AGAAGAATAGCATAGGTTTTAAACAGTGCTTTTAAGAAAAAGAGGGTGAAACTTCATGTTAGATTAAATTACATTTGTAATATATACGCTTGTTACTTTTGTGAAAAAAGAATAGTGATTTATTTTGAAATCCTGTATTTTTGCAACACATATTTATGAAACCATTGTCTCTCCCTTTATTAGAAGCTGTATATCGAGATCAAAAAGAAACAACTCTTTTTGGCAAATGGATTCATTATGCAGATATTTCTCCTTTGATACACGAATTATCAAATACTGAAGAAGTGCTGCAAATAGGAACTTCTGAAGATGGATTACCTATTCATAGTGTACAATTCGGCACAGGAAAGAAGAAGATTTTGATCTGGACACAGATGCATGGCAATGAAAGCACAGGGACAAAGGCTTTGTTTGACCTCTTTAATTGTTTTAATAACATTAAAAGTAATGCTTTTACCACTGTCTTAAAAGAATGTACCATTTTGTGTATTCCGATGTTAAATCCTGATGGTGCTTATCAATATACACGTGTGAATGCAAATAATGTAGACCTAAACAGGGATGCCATTGCTAAAATCGCTAAAGAAAGTAGACTGCTTAGAGGTGTATTAGATACGTTTCAGCCACAGTTTTGTTTCAATCTACATGATCAGCGAACCATTTTTGGTGTAAAAGGTACTGAGAACCCTGCAACCCTCTCTTTTTTGGCGCCATCAGAAGAGATTACACGGAAAATAACCACAGGTAGAAAGGAAACAATGGATGTAATTGTTGCTATGAATAGCTTGTTGCAAGAAGTAATTCCAAACCATATTGGAAGGTATACAGATGAGTTTTATCCAACAGCAACAGGTGACACCTTTCAAAAACTAGGACACAACACCATCTTGATAGAAGCAGGCCATTATCCAGATGATTACGACAGAGAAGTGGTGCGGAAGTTCAACTTTTTTGCCTTAATCCAAGGGCTGTATCATATTGCAGTAACAAGCGACTACACAAACTACAAGTCTTATTTTGAAATTCCGAACAATCAAAAAAACTTTTTTGACATCATTGAAAGAAATCTAGACACTCATAAAGATGTAGCGTATCAATATGAAGACCATGTGCTTAACAATAAGCTCATCAACACAAAAAAGCGAGTAAAAGAAGGAGAACTATCCAACTACCTCGCACATCGTTCAATTATCATAAAAAAATAATTTTTTTTCAATGTTTTTGCCTTTATATTAAATATAATTTATAATTTTGCTTCTTTAGTTGAATTATATATAACAAAACATGAAGAAATTTGTTTTAGATGAAATTGATCATCAAATACTAGATGTGTTGATAGAAAACGCAAGAACCCCCTTTACAGACATTGCTAAAAAGCTATTGGTATCAGCAGGTACCATCCATGTTCGTGTTAAGAAAATGGAAGATGAGAACATTATTCAGGGGTCAACATTGACGTTAAATTATGAAAAAATGGGGCACTCGTTTATTGCTCACGTAGGGATCTTTTTAGAAAAAACGTCTTTGACACAAGATGTTATTGATGCATTGCGAACCATTCCTAATATTACTGTAGCTTATGTTACCGCAGGAAAATATAATATTTTCTGTAAAGTAAGAGCGAAAGACACTAGCAATGCAAAAGATATTATTTATCAAATAGATGATATCAATGGTGTGAGCAGAACAGAAACAATGATTTCTTTAGAAGAAAGCATTAACGACAAGAAAAGAATGATGCACGCCATTTTTAAAGAACTGTAACTTACAATAATAGAATATATCTAAAAATCCTTATCATTTCGATAGGGATTTTTTTAGTGCAGCATTTATTGTACATTGGCTGTTCTTTTTTAAAGGAAATAGTTGATAAAAACTGAATTAATTTTATGATTACCAATATCGCTTTTGATACACACCAAGTAAGTAAATCTAAACTTTTAGAACTTTATAAAGCCATGCTAAAACCTCGATTGGTTGAGGAAAAGATGCTTATTTTGTTGCGCCAAGGAAAAATTTCTAAATGGTTTTCTGGCATCGGACAAGAAGCTGTCTCTGTGGGAGTTACTGCCGCATTACATGCAGAGGAATACATCTTGCCCATGCATCGAAATTTAGGTGTTTTTACAACTCGAAACATTCCGTTGCATCGCTTGTTTTCACAGTGGCAGGGAAAAGCAAATGGATTTAGCAAAGGGCGTGATCGAAGTTTTCATTTCGGAACTCAAGAGTTTCATATTGTAGGAATGATTTCGCATTTAGGTCCACAATTGGGAATTGCAGACGGAATTGCACTTGCCAACACCTTACAAAAAAACAAACAAGTATGTGCTGTTTTTACAGGAGACGGAGGTACTAGTGAAGGTGATTTTCATGAAGCACTCAATGTAGCTGCTGTATGGAATTTGCCCGTACTGTTTTGTGTAGAAAACAATGGCTACGGATTATCCACACCTGTTTCAGAACAATTTAAATGTGAGCATATTGCAGATAAAGGAAAAGGATATGGTATGGAAAGTCATATTATTGACGGTAATAATATTGTAGAAGTATATGCCAAGGTTTCTGAATTAGCAGCAAGTGTTCGTAGTAATCCGAGGCCTATTCTATTAGAATTTAAAACCTTTAGAATGCGCGGTCATGAGGAAGCAAGCGGAACAAAATATGTACCTCAAGAGCTAAAAGATCTTTGGGCGGCAAAAGATCCGGTTGAGAAATTCCAAGCCTATTTAAGAGATGCGGGTATTTTAACAGAAGCCACTGAAGTAGCCTATAAAAAAGAAATAGCACATGAAATCAATACCGATTTACAGCGTGCCTTCAATGAAGAAAAAATTACAGCAAATCTTGCTACAGAACTAAATGATGTATACAAGCCATATACTGCTGAAGTGGTAGAGCCTGTTACAGCAACCCACAACATACGTTTGGTAGATGCAATTTCTGAAGGTTTAAAGCAATCTATGGAAACTCATAACGATTTGGTGATTATGGGACAAGATGTTGCTGAATACGGAGGTGTTTTTAAAATCACCGATGGTTTTGTCAAGTTGTTTGGAAAAGAACGTGTTCGAAATACTCCTATTTGTGAAAGCGCTATTATTTCTGCCGCCTACGGATTGTCTGTAAGAGGCATCAAGTCTGTGATGGAAATGCAGTTTTCAGATTTTGTGTCTACGGGTTTCAATCCGATTGTCAATTTATTGGCAAAATCACATTATCGCTGGGGACAACAAGCAGATGTTGTGGTTAGAATGCCTTGTGGAGCAGGTGTGGGTGCCGGACCTTTTCATAGTCAGACCAATGAAGCTTGGTTTACAAAAGTACCTGGATTAAAAGTTCTCTATCCTGCTTTTCCTACAGATGCAAAAGGCTTGTTAATAGCAGCCATTAACGATCCAAATCCAGTCTTATTTTTTGAACATAAAGCCTTGTACAGATCCGTTTATCAAGAAGTGCCTGAAAACTATTTTACATTACCTATTGGAAAAGCAGCATTGTTAAAAGAAGGAACAGACATTAGTATTATTAGCTACGGTGCCGGAGTACATTGGGCATTGGACACCTTAACTCAGAATCCTGACATCTCTGCAGACTTGATTGACCTACGTTCTTTACAGCCTTTAGATATGGAGGCAATCTATGCATCCGTAGAAAAAACAGGAAAAGTGATTCTTTTGCAAGAAGATTCTTTGTTTGGAGGTATTGCAAGTGATCTTTCTGCACTAATTACAGAAAATTGTTTTCGGTATTTAGATGCTCCTGTAAAAAGAGTAGGAAGCATTGAGACACCTATTCCGTTTGAAGCGAGCTTGGAAGCACAGTACTTATCAAAAAATCAGTTTGAAACCGAACTCAAAAAAACACTTAATTATTAACCGTATAAACGAATGCTTTATGATGAACAAACAACTTATTTTTAAAAAACGCCCTGTTGGATTACCAGATGCAGACACGTGGTCTTTAGAAAGCAATGAAATACCAGCATTGCAAGAAGGAGAAGTGTTGATTCAGAACCATTATATTTCATTAGATCCTGCAATGCGAGGATGGATGAATGACAATAAATCATACATTCCGCCTATTGCTATTGACGATGTTATGCGAGCAGGTTCTGTTGGAAAAGTAATTAAAAGTAACAACCATCCAATATTTAAAGTAGGCGATTGTGTTACCGGTTGGGGTGGTGTACAACAATTTGAGGTAACTAAAGGAGAACGTTGTTATAAGGTTGACGAAAAATTAGCGCCCATGCAAGTATACATTTCTACACTTGGAATGCCATGAATGACTGCCTATTTCGGAATTTTAGAAGTTGGAAAACTTAAAGAAGGTGATGTGGTATTAGTTTCTGGAGCTGCAGGCGCAGTAGGAAGTATTGTTGGTCAGATTGCCGAAATAAAAGGCTGTCGTGTAGTAGGTATTGCTGGCGGAAAAGAGAAGTGTGACTATTTGGTAAATACTTTGGGTTTTGATGCGGCTATTGATTACAAGTCTGAAAATATCTATAGCGCTTTAAAAGCTAATTGTCCAAAGGGAATTGATGTGTATTTTGACAATGTTGGAGGTGAAATTTTAAACGCTGCTTTGACAAAACTACGCATGCATGCCCGCATTGTAATTTGTGGTGCCATTTCGCAATACAATAGCACTACAAAGGTACAAGGCCCAAGTAATTACATGTCGCTCTTAGTAAAAAGAGCTAGCATGCAAGGAATGGTGGTAATGGATTATGCAAAAGATTATGCTACTGCCGCCAAGCAAATGGGACAATGGATGTATGAAGGGAAACTGACATCTACAGAAGACATCTATGAAGGCATTGAGAATTTTCCTGAAACGTTTTATCGCTTATTTAATGGAGATAAAAGGGGGAAGCTGATTTTAAAAGTACTCGAAGAGTAGGTGATTTTGTTATTCTGACTCCTCCCGATCCCGAGTTTCTGGGGGAGGGTTTGGAAGAAGAAAAATTTTACAATAATAAGATTTCTCGTCGCTCATATTTCGCTCTGTCGAAATGACAAGCGTTGTCATTGCGAGGAGTTCCGATAATTATCGGAAGCGACGTGGCAATCTTTTTATTTATGCCGCAACACCATTTGTTTTTTTGTACCGTTTTAAAATTTGCAAGGCAACTAGAGAGCAGATACCACAAATCGAAAAACCGATAAACAGTGGTAGGGCAGTGGTGGTTACAAATTGTCCGATATAGGTAGCAATAGGTACCGCCATAATGGTAGATACAAATCCGTTGATGGCAGATCCAATTCCTGCAATATGTCCAACAGGTTCCATGGCCAAGGCTCGTAGATTTCCGAATAAAAATCCTAAGGAAAAGAATTGTAATCCGAAGAAAACAAGTAAAACACCAATAGAGGGATTGCTAGTTTCGTAGAAGAAAACCAAGTATGTTATTGGAATCAATGTAAAGAAAATCATGGCGATAGAGACCAATTTTAGCATTCCGTATTTGAGTACAAAAGTACCGTTTAAAAATGTTGCAAAACCCACACCAATCGCCAAGCCAGCAAAGATAAAAGGGAATTCTTCTGCCATGTCATATTGCGCCTGAAAAATATGCTGTGAAGCGCTTAAATACACCATAAAAGAACCTGTGATAAATCCAGAAATAAGGGTAAAAACAATGGCCTGTTTGTACTTGATAAATTCTTTGGCTCCGTTGATAAACAAACTTATCGAAAATTTTTTCTTGTGTGCTGGATGTAAGGTTTCTGGCTGTCGTTTCCAAAGCCATCCCATGACTATACAACCAAAAAACAACTGACTGTAAAAAATAGCTTTCCAACCATATAAATCTAACACCACTTTGCCAATGGCAGGCGCCACCACAGGAACTAAAATAAAAATAACGACAATAAACGACATTACACGTGCCATATAATCTCCGCTATAAGAATCTCGAACCATGGCAATGCTAATGGTTCTTGGTGCAGACAAACCAATTCCTTGTAGAATTCTTCCCAAGACCATCATTTCTAAGCTGGTTGCAGATATACAGACAAAACTCGCCAATACAAACACCGTAAATCCCACATAGATAATTGGTTTTCGCCCAAAACTATCTGAAAGTGGCCCAGAAATTAACTGTCCGAAGCCCAATCCTAAAAATATCATGGTAATTAGGAGTTGGTTGTCTTTAGGATGCTCAAAACCAACGGAATGCCCGATTTGATCTAAAGCAGGTAACAAAGCATCTATAGATAAGGCAACCAACGACATTAAGGAAGCCATCATTATAATAAATTCTAATTGAGGTTTGTTGTTTTCTTGCATAAAGACAAATGTACAGTTTTAAATACATTCGTAAACGTTCTTA
>JAQWOR010000036.1 GCA_029245785.1 Polaribacter sp. | reverse complement strand
CCTTTTTCATCATCGTCATGATACACACGCTCTCCTTTCCAACCTTTATGGCATTTAATACCAAAGTGGTTTTTAGATTTTGACGCCAAGCCACTTCGTCCATTTCCAGACTCTAAGATTCCTTGTGCCAACGTGATGCTTGCCGGAATTTTGTAGGTATGCATTTCCCGTACTGCTAAAGGGGCATATTTTTTAATATAGGCTAAGGTATATTTGTTTAAATCTGAACGATTTCTTTTTAATTTCCGAACGTGAGCTTCTTGTTTTACAGAAGGTAAATTTTTAATTGAATTTGCCGGCTTCTGTTTCGATCTTACCACTGTTTTTTTAGCCCCGCAACTTGTTAATACAAGGGTTAAAATCGCTGTTGCTATTAGAAATTTAAACTTCATTTATTCAATTGTTCTTTGGTGTTTTTGCTTTAACCGTTCATTAAAACCTTTTATTCCTTGTAGGCCTCCGGTGTGAATTGCTAATATTTTACTGTTTTCAGAAAATTGATCTCTCTCTATTAAATCTAGAATTCCAAACAGCATTTTTCCTGTATAAATTGGATCTAAAGGAATTGTGCTTGCTCTTTTAAAGCTGTTTATAAACGTAATCAATTCAGAATTCGATTTTCCATAGCCTCCAAAATGATAGGAATTTTCTAAACGCCAATTGTCTTTTTTTTCTGTAAACAGGTTGATCTCATCTGTTAAAAAATCGCCCTTCAATGCTGGAAAACCGATTACTTTTTGATGGTTTTTTGCTGAATTGATCAATCCAGCAATTGTTCCACCTGTTCCTACAGCTACACAAATATAATCGAATTTCTCATCTTCAGGCATTAAAATTTCTTCGCATCCTTTTACAGCTAACGTATTGGTTCCTCCTTCGGGCACCAAATAGAAGTTTCCGAATTGTTTTTTTAAATGATCAAGAAATTTTTTAGAAGATTTTTCGCGATATGCGGCTCTAGAAACAAACCAAAATTTCATTCCGTTATGGTACGCTTCTCGCAAGGTGGCATTTCTTGCTAATGTTTTTTCTAAATCATTTCCCAATTCATCTCCACGAATAATCCCTATGGTTTTAAATCCCATTGATTTTCCTGCAACAGCAGTGGCTGCAATATGGTTAGAAAAAGCACCACCAAAAGTAAGCAGTGTGGTATGCTTTTGTTTGTAGGCTGCTGCTAAATTGTACTTGAGTTTTCTGAATTTATTTCCAGAAACAAACGGGTGGATGCTATCTTCTCTTTTTACAAACAACTTAATGTTTCGATCTTGTAAAACAGGTAAAAACACCTGTTGATTTTCTGTTTGTATTTTTGAGTTGAACATCATAATTTACAAAGACCTCACAGGATTCGCGTACTAAACTTGCTTGCTCCTGAATTTATTTCAGCATCTAACCTTTGTGTGAGGTTTTATTTTATTGTTACGAAAACGCCGCTATCGCTTCCTCTACCTGCTCCCACTCTTCTAACAGCGTATCTACTTTTTTCTTTTTTGACTTGTAATTTTCAAAGAAATTAGGCTTGCTAGAAGTTCCTTGATAGTCTTCTGCTAAGGCAAGGTCCATTTTTGCAACTTCTTGCTCTAGACTAGCAATTTCCGTTTCAATTTTCGAGAGCTTATTTCTCAATTTTTTCACTTCTTTTTCTTGTGCTCTATCTAGTTGCGTATTCCCTTTTTTTGGCGATTTTTTTTCAGATTTAACAACCGTTCTTTTTTCGGCTTCACGCATACTTTCCATTTGATGCTGCTCTAAGAAATAATCAATATCCCCTAAATACTCTTTGATCACCTTGTCTTTAAATCCATACACCCTATCGGTTAATCCCTGTAAAAAATCACGATCATGCGATACCAAAATTAGGGTTCCTTTATAATTTTTTAAGGCTTGTTTTAACACATTTTTAGAAGCAATATCTAGGTGATTTGTAGGCTCATCCATAATCAGCACATTAAAGGGAGATAGCAACAATTTACACAGCGCCAATCGGTTTCGTTCTCCTCCAGATAACACTTTTGCTTTCTTATCAACGGCATCTCCACCAAATAAAAAAGCTCCTAGCATATCTCTAACACGTGCTCTGTTACCATCATTTGCAGCGTCTTCCATAATTTGAAGCACCGTTTGATTTGGCGGTAAATGCTCGGATTGATTTTGAGCAAAATAACCAATTTCTACGTTGTGCCCCAACTTTAAGTGCCCTTTAAACGGAATATCGCCAACCATCATTTTTGCAAGAGTAGATTTTCCTTGTCCATTTTGTCCAACAAAGGCAATTCTACTATTTCTTTCAATCAATAAATCTACGTTTTCTAATACCTGATTATCTCCGTAGCTTTTACTCATATTCTCTGCCTCAACAATAATTTTACCTGGTTCTTTAGAAACTTTGAAGCGAACATTCATCGTTGCATTGTCATCTGCATCTACTTCAATACGTTGAACTTTATCTAGCTTTTTAATTAACGATTGTGCCATAGAAGCCTTGTTTGCTTTGGCCCTAAACTTGTCAATCAATAGCTGAGTTTGCTTGATTTCTTTTTCTTGGTTCTTTTGCGCTTGCAATTGTTTCTCTTTGATTTCTCCTCGCAACAATAAAAATTGAGAATAGGGTTTTTTATAATCGTAAATTTGTCCTAAAGAAATTTCAATTGTTCGATTGGTTACATTGTCTAAGAACATTTTATCATGCGACACCAGCATAATGGCTCCCGAATATCCTTTTAAGAAGTTTTCTAGCCAAATAATCGATTCGATATCCAAGTGATTTGTAGGCTCATCAAGCAACAAAATATCATTGTCTTGCAATAATAATTTTGCCAGTTCAATACGCATTCTCCATCCTCCAGAAAAGGTATCGGTTAGCTTGTCAAAATCTTCACGTTTAAACCCTAATCCTTGTAGTATTTTTTCTGTATCTCCTTGGTAATTATATCCTCCTAGCAATTCATAACGCTCCGTTAAATCTGTTAAGTCTTCAATAAGTTGTGTATAGTCATCGCTTTCATAATCGGTTCTGGTTGCCAATTGATGGTTAATTTCTTCTAGCTTCCCTTCAATTTCTTTAATTTCTTCAAATGCTTGGTATGCTTCTTCTAAAATTGTTCTTCCTGCAACAAAATCTATATCTTGACGTAAAAAACCTATACGAACATCTTTATCAAAAGCCATGGTACCTCCACTTGTTTCAACATCTTTAGAAAGCACTTTTAAAAGGGTAGATTTTCCAGCACCATTTTTTCCAATCAACCCAATTCTATCTCCTTTATTCAATTTAAAAGTAATTCCAGAAAACAATTCTGATCCAGAAAAAGAAACTGTTAAATTATGTACGTTTAGCATAAAACAAGTTATTAATGTACCTTTGCAATATGAATTGCTAAGTATGTTTTAATTTTATTAAAATTTCTGCAAACTTACAAAAACGAAACACCATATTCTCAAAAAGCATGTTTAAAAAAGGAACCAAGTTATATAGTATTATTAAGAACAAGTGCCCCCAATGCCATGAAGGTAATTTTTTTAAGCACAGATTTACATATACGCCCAAAAAGGTCATTAAATTACATGAAAACTGCTCAAATTGCAATTTAAAATATGTGATAGAACCTGGTTTTTTCTACGGTGCCATGTATGTCGGATACGCCATTACTGTAGCAACATCTATACTTGCTTTTTTAATAGCAATACTTATTTTCAATACGACATTTTTGCAATCTTTAGGGGCAATATTCGGGGTGTTATTTTTTATGATGCCTATAAATTTAAGACTCTCTAGAATTATTTGGATCAATATGTTTGTTGAGTTTGACAAACATTAGTTAGAAAAACGTAGGACATTTTAATCTTTTACCTCGTCTACCGTTACCTCCAAACCCAGCTCCTGAAAATTCATAGGTAATTGACAATTCATAAACCCCTCCTGTTGGTCCAATTTCACTGGTGTTTATACCATATGAATAATTAAATTTCCAGCCATCCCATTTAAATCCTATAAACGGACTTACAGATGTCATCAAAGAGCTATTATATTCATTTTTAATTGGGTTTGTAGCGATTGATACTCCAACAGAAAAGTTATCAAAAACATATTGAGATCCAAAATCAAACCTAGCATATTCATCTTGTTTCATGAAGTTCGAAAAAAAGTAAATGCTATTTTGATTGGATATAGAAAAATACGATAACGGTATTTCAATTGTACCGTGTACCGATAAAAAAATTCCTAAGGGCGTTTGCCCCCTATGCGTCATTGAAATGTTAGGTTTATTTAAATGCCTAAAAGTAACTCCTATCCATGAGTGTTCATTGTTAAGCAATAGTGATGTAGAAAAGTCAAAAAATAAATTTTGTTCGTTTAATAATACAGGATCAATACTAGACGTATTTACAATTCCATTATAAATATTAATTTGGTCCTCTAAAAGCAGGTTTTGAAAACCGTAATCTTTTGAGCCAATTCCGAGTGAAATACTCGGTCTAAAATACCATGCATCACTTAATTGAAAAGCAATTGCATAATTTAAATTAAGCTGTGTAAAGGTATATCTTGATTTTGTTTCTTTATGATTCAAAATACTGATTCCAACACCACTATTAAAATCATCAAACCAGGTATCAACAAAAGCAAATTGAGTGTTGATACTAAAGTCGATACCTGGCCACTGTGTTCTATGAATCATCCCAGCTTTTGTGCCTTCTATTGCTCCAGTAAACCCTGTATTTAATGTTTCTGGAACTGTAAATGCTTGCGTAAATATAGGATCTTGTGCAGAGATGGATTTAGCAAATACTAAAAATATAAAAATGATAACGTGTCGCATTTAAAACTTATTTTATTAAAGTTATAGGGCTATTAAAATTCAATACCAATCCATAAAAAGTAGTTGCCTTAACTCTTATTATATAATTACCATTTTCACTTAAACTATTTTCTATAGACCCATTCCATCCTTTTAACTTGAGGCCTTTTTCAAAGTAAATTAATGCGCCCCATGTATTATAAATACTCATTTCTACATCAGTCATACCAATAAAAACAGGTCTAATTACATCGTTTACTCCATCGCCATTAGGCGTAAAAGCATTTGGTATTACAATTTCATAGCCTTTTCCAACATTCAGCGTCGTCGTCACTACATAAGAACATCCATATGGGTATTGAACTGTTAAAGTTACTTCATAGGTCCCTTCATTTACATATGTATGGATAGGGTTTTCATCTGTTGAGGTATTTCCATCACCAAAAGACCAAAGGTAACTCAAAGAATCTCCTGTAGAGGTATTGTTAAATGTAATTGGATCATTCACAGATAGTATCTCATAGTTGGTATTTGCAAAAGAATCATAATTAAAACTAGGGCTCCCTAATGTAAATAAATTGACATCAAAAATCAACTGTTCTGTACATCCTAAACTATCAGTCACTTCAACGATAACCGTACCATTTTGTGTGGTCTCCATAATTTCGCCATTAACACCACTTACCGTGCCATTAGACCAATTAATAACATAAGGGGCAACACCTCCAACAACTTCTAACTCATTTCTTTGTGCTACCGTTTTATTTGTACAATCAGGAATAATATTAGTACTTAAGCTCAACACTAATGGTGCTTGTCGTGTAACTACAACTGTTTTTTGTTCTTGACAACCACGACTATCAGTAACTGTTACTGTATAATTATTAGCTCCAACATTTTGTAAATCTTCACTAGTTGTTCCGTTACTCCACAGAAATGTAAACGGAGGTGTTCCTCCAATAACTTGTAGGTCTACACTACCACTATCTGGATTCTCACAATCAATAGCATTAACAACAACGGCGTCTAATACAATTTCATTAGGTTCAATAATGGAAAAGGTTTCCGTGATTGTACATCCTGTAGCATCCTCGATAAGAACATTATAAGTCCCGGAAGCTAAATTATTCCGATTAATTCCTGCGCTACTATCATCAGCCCAAGTAATACTCAAAGGAGCGATACCGCCAACTAAATTTAAATCAATTGAGCCGTCTGTTTCACCAAAACAAGAAATGTGAGTTGTTATGGGATCGATCTTAAATACTGGCGCTTCAAGTATCTCAATTTGTACGTTTTTTTGACAGTTATTGCTGTCCGTAACTGTAACGTCATAAATACCTGGAGACAAATTATTTCTCGTTGGTCCATTCCCTAAATCACTCCATACATATGTATAAGGTAAAACACCTCCAGTTACATTTAAGCTTATAGTTCCATTGTTAGAACCGTAACAGGTTACGTCTGTTTTACTTTCATTGAGCAATAGATTCTCAGGTTCGCTAAGAGTTACATTAAGAGTATCTGTACATCCATTTGCATCAGTTAATGTAAGTTGATAGTTCCCGGCAGGAACCCCTGATAAGTCTTCAGTATTGTATGTTGCTCCTCCAGATTCTATCCAAGAATACTGATACGGAAGTGTACCTCCTGTAACAGAAATTTCAACACTCCCTGTTGTGTCACCATAACAAAGAATATCGGTTTTACTATCAAAAGCAATTTCTAATAAATCAGGTTGCGTAATCACAAAGGTTTTTGTCCTAAAACAATCTATGTTTTGTAAGTCTTTAACGAGTAACATATATTCTCCAGGACTGAGTTCTACAAGGTCTTTAGTAGTTGCATAAGGAGCTCCATCTTTAGTCCAAGTATATTCAAAATCACCTGTTCCTCCTGTTATTTCAATTAAAATTTTTCCATCATTGTTTTCAAAACATTGTACATTTTGAAGAAGGCTGGTATTGATTATTATTTCGCCAGGCTCTGTAATGGTATATGTTCCGGCATCGGTACATCCATTTGCGTCGGTTACTGTTACACTATAATCTCCTGGTGCTAATGAACTAATATCTTGTGTGGTGGCTGTAAAACTATTGGGACCTGTCCAAGAATAGGTGTAAGTTCCTGCTCCACCACTTACAGCAATATCAATACTTCCATC
>JAQWOR010000065.1 GCA_029245785.1 Polaribacter sp. | reverse complement strand
CAGCTTCTTGAATAATTTTTAATTGTGTAGCAACTTTATCTTCGTTTGCCTTGTTTAAATTCTCTTTGGTGGTAATTTGAAATTGTTTTTCTTTCTCAGTAGCACGAATCACTTCGGCAGGTTGCACTGTTGGTGATCCTTTAGAACTCAAGAAGGTGTTGACACCAATAATTGGAAATTCTCCTGTATGTTTTAAGGTTTCATAATACAAACTCTCTTCTTGAATTTTAGAACGTTGGTACATGGTTTCCATCGCTCCTAACACACCACCACGTTCTGTAATTCTGTCAAATTCTTCTAACACAGCTGCTTCTACCAAGTCGGTTAATTCTTCAATAATAAAAGAACCTTGTATTGGGTTTTCGTTCTTTGTTAATCCTAGCTCTTTGTTAATAATCAATTGAATTGCCATGGCTCTACGAACAGATTCTTCTGTTGGCGTAGTAATAGCTTCGTCATAAGCATTGGTGTGTAGCGAGTTGCAGTTGTCGTAAATGGCATACAATGCTTGTAAGGTGGTTCTGATGTCATTGAAATCAATTTCTTGTGCATGCAAAGAGCGTCCTGAGGTTTGAATATGGTATTTCAACATTTGCGCTCTTGCATTTGCCTTGTATTTGTGTTTCATTGCCTTGGCCCAAATTTTACGAGCAACACGGCCAATCACCGCATATTCTGGATCAATTCCATTCGAGAAAAAGAAAGATAAATTAGGTCCAAATTTATTGATGTCCATTCCACGAGACAAATAGTATTCTACATAGGTAAAACCATTTGCCAAGGTCAGCGCCAATTGCGTAATAGGATTGGCTCCTGCTTCTGCAATATGATAGCCAGAAATAGATACCGAATAAAAATTACGCACATTTTCATTGATAAAATAGTCTTGTACATCACCCATTAATCGCAAGGCAAATTCCGTTGAAAAAATACAGGTATTTTGTGCCTGATCTTCTTTTAGAATATCTGCTTGTACAGTTCCTCTGACTTGATGTAAGGTGTCTTTTTTGATTTTCTCATAGACATCGACAGGTAAAATAAGATCTCCTGTCAACCCCAAAAGAAGCAATCCTAGTCCGTCATTTCCTTCAGGTAAATTTCCTTGGTAGCTTGGTCTTTCTAGTCCTTTAGCATCGTATATTTCTTTAAAAGCGGCTTCAACGTTCTTTTCAAGCTGGTGTTCTTTGATGTACTTCTCACAGTTTTGATCAATGGCTGCGTTCATAAAAAACCCTAACAACATTGGTGCAGGGCCATTAATTGTTAAACTTACTGAGGTCAAGGCATGTGTTAAATCGAACCCTGAAAATAATTTTTTAGCATCATCTAAACAACAAATTGAAACTCCTGCATTTCCAATTTTTCCATACACATCAGGCCTTTTTCCTGGGTCGTTTCCGTAAAGGGTTACCGAGTCAAAAGCAGTAGAAAGGCGTTTTGCAGGCATTCCTAAACTTACATAATGAAAGCGTTTATTGGTTCTCTCTGGTCCACCTTCTCCGGCAAACATTCGTGTTGGGTCTTCTCCGGTTCTTTTAAACGGATATAATCCAGATGCATACGGGAACTCTCCCGGAACATTTTCTTGTAAATTCCATAACAATACGTCTCCCCATGCCGTATATTTAGGTAAGCATACTTTTGGTATTTGTATGTGCGATAATGACTCGCTATGTGTTTCGAT
>JAQWOR010000056.1 GCA_029245785.1 Polaribacter sp. | reverse complement strand
AATTTCTTTTGCTAAGAATTTAGACACCAAATGAGCATCTTTAATTCCGCGTTCTTTTAGCGGTCTGTCAATGTCATTTACATCATCATATTTCCATGAAGATTTTGCGTGGCGGACAATATAGAGTGTTTTCATTTGAATTTTTGATGTAGTAAATATAAAAATTATGGGGCTAATCTTTCTATTTTCCAAGAAAAATCTTTTTGCAAGCTATACCGAATTCTATCGTGCATTCTATTTGGGCGGCCTTGCCAAAATTCAATAGAAATAGGTTTTACCAGATATCCACCCCAATGTTTTGGACGTGGAATTTCTTTGTCTTTGTGTTTTTTTTCAAGCGAAATTAAATTATTGTCCAATACGTCTCGAGAAGCAACCACTTCACTTTGATTTGAAGCCCAAGCACCTAATTTACTTCCGTCAGGTCTGCTTTCAAAATAACCATCAGACAAGTTTTCTGCTAGTTTTTCTACAGTACCTTTGATGATGATTTGCTGTTCTAAACCTGCCCAAAAAAACGATAAACAAATGTTGTTATTTGCTGCGATAGCCTTCCCTTTTTCTGACTGATAATTGGTATAAAAAATAAAACCTTCCCACGTGTATTTTTTGAGCAACACTACACGGTTTTTAGGAAATCCATCCAATCCAATAGTGCTCACTGTCATAGCGTTGGCTTCATCTACCATTTCTGTTTCATGTGCCGTTAAAAACCATTTCTGAAATAATTCCATTGGGTTTTCTGGACAATTTCTTTCTAAAAGCGCTTGCTTCTGATAAGTTTTTCTTTGCTTGCTTAAGTCGTTAGACATGTTGTGTTTTTAATCGTTGTAAAAATAAGGAATATTTAAAGGAGTTTTGAAAAAATAACATCAGGAATTTTAAAGAGATTTATTTAGCTGATTTGCTAAGTGTACCCCCATACTCGTGCAGCCTTGTAATAAGTAGCCTCCTGTTGGTGCATCCCAATCTAGCATTTCGCCAATACAATAGTGTGTGGGTATTTTTTTTAATTGGTAGTTTGTGTCAATCGCATTGAGCGAAATTCCGCCTACGGTAGAAATAGCTTCGTCTAATCCTGCAAAACCAGTAATTTTTAAGGGCAAACTTTTTATACTTTGAGCCAATAACTTCGGATCTAAAAAGACTTCTTTAGACACTGCTGTTTTTAGAAGCCCAATTTGAGTTAAGCTTAATTTTAATTCTTTTCGAATGATTTCTGTAGTGTTTCTAAAGGTCGATTTTTCTATTTTTTCCTGCACTTCAGTAGCGCTTAGATTAGGCTTTAAATCTAAAAAAATTGCCGCTTTTTGGTTGTTGTTTAGCGCTTGTCTAAGCTGCGGACTTACCGCATAAATGGCATTTCCTTCTAGTCCAAAACGTGTAATGACTACTTCGCCTTTTTGACGATTGCCTAAACAGGTAATGGCAATGTTTTTAAGTGGAGAGCCTTCGTGTTTTTGTATGAAATTCGTATTCCAATCAACAGCATAGGCACAATTTGAGGCTTGAAATGAAACGATGTCAACGCCCTGTTCTTTAATTATTTTCTGCCAACCTCCATCAGAACCTGTAATTTTCCAGCTACTTCCGCCAAGAGCAAAAACGGTATAATCTGAACGTGTTGTTGTGTTGGTATTAAAAATCAGTTCATTATTACTATTCCAGCCTGTCCATGTATGCTCGTACTTTATCTGAACATGTTGTTTTTTAAGCACTTTTAAAATAGCATTCAACACGGCTATTGGTTTAATCCCTTTTTTAGGATATATACGTCTGCTGCTGCCAATGTAAGTAGGAATACCGATGGTGTCAAGCCATTTTCGAAAATCGACATTGCTAAAGTAATGGAGAGATTCTTTTAAAAATTGAGTAGGCGTATAACGTTCGGTCAGTAGTTCAATAGCTTCTGAATGAGTCAAGTTAAACCCTCCTTTTCCGGCAACTAAAAACTTTCTTCCCAGTGTTTTGTTTTGCTCGTAGATGGTGATCTCAAATTTTTGAGGGTCTAAAAAGGCAGCCAACAAAAGTGCTGAAGCACCCCCTCCAATAATTGCTACTGATTTTTTCATTGTGTAAAAGTAAGCTTTGTTCTTGGGTTATTTTTTCTTTGATAGGTTTTTTCAAGATAAAATAGAAACAAAAAACCTTATCAACTTGGTTGATAAGGTTTTTAAATTCTTCCAAAAATAATTATTGAGATAACGTTTATTTAGGATCTAAAATAGCATCAATTCTGTCAGTAGCGTCCTGTAAATGATAGCGAGTAATTGTGTTTGGAGCTGTTGCAGTGGCGCGTTTAATGTCACGTTTTAGGCGTTTTAACTCTCCTCTTACAATAGGAATGATGTCTGATTGATTGATTACCACCTTTGTTTGTTTAAAATAAGTTCCCCAATTTGGATTTGGGCCTCCTTGACTTTTTGCTTTGTTTAGTAAGAAACCTAATCTATTGATATGTGCTCTTTGTAAATTTCTTCGATATACATCCACTCTTTTTCCGGTGTACAACTCTCCCCAAACACCTCTGCGTAGATCTCCCATCATACTTAAAATAGTATACGAGTTTTTTGCACCGTTTAAGGTTTGGTTTTCAATTAAACGAGCCATTCTTCCCAATTTTAAAATTCGGTTTAAGGTGTTTGTTTGTATGCTTCTAATACGGTCTCCAGAGCCAGAATACTGTGTTTTGCTAGCAATGTTTTTATCTAACAACCATAGAGGTGTTTTGAACAATTCTTTGCTGATGAATTGCATGGCCTTTTTCTGATGGTCTTTGTTTACAGGCGTATATACAGTTCCTTCTTGATCTGATGTTTTATACATTTCGTACACGCCTCCAATGTTTGAAGAGACATGTCCCATGTAACGATTAAATTGACTTAATACTTGACCGTACATGGTTTTTAATTCGTTGTAATCCTCTCCTTTTTCCGTTGTCCATTCTTCTAGTTTTGGTACAATTCTTTGTAAGTTTTTAATACCATACGCACTTGCTTTCATGGCATTGTCACCTAAATCTTCTGTTTGAGAACTTGGGTCTATTACGTTTACAACCTGTTGATGTCCAAAACGGTATCTTAAATCATCTGCATGTTTTAAAATCCAGCTATTTAACGTTGCTTTTTCTTCTTTGGCAGTTTTTCCTAATATTGGACGATATCCCCAAGAGATGGCATACTTGTCATAGACACCAATGTTTGGCATTAGTGCAACGCCTTTGTCTTCAGGTTGAGCAACATAGTTAAAACGAGCATAATCCATAATAGAAGGTGCTGTTCCATATTTTTTAGTAAAGGATGCAGAGCGTAACGAATCTACAGGGTATGCAGTGCTGCTTCCCATATTATGAGGTAAGCCTAAGGTGTGTCCTAGTTCATGAGAAGAAACAAATTTTATCAATTCTCCCATCACTTCAGTTTTAAAATTATTTCCTCTAGCGTTAGGATTGATAGCTGCTGTTTGAATAAAGAACCAGTTATGTAACAAGCTCATCACATTATGATACCAGTTGATGTCAGATTCTAAAATCTCTCCAGAACGAGGGTCGCTTACGTGAGGCCCGTTTGCATTTGGAATAGGAGATGCTAAGTAACGAATCACAGAATAACGGATGTCTTCTGGACTGTATTCTGGATCTTCTTCTTTAGTAGGAGCTCTTTTAGCGATGATTGCATTTTTAAACCCTGCCGCTTCAAAAGCTACTTGCCAATCATTAACTCCTTGAATAATAAAAGGAACCCATTCTTCAGGTGTTGCTCTATCTACATAATACACAATTTGTTTCTTAGGCTCTACCAATTCACCTCGTTTAAATTTTTCGATATCTGCTGTTTTTACTTCCAAACGATACCTGTCTAAATAAGTAAGTTTTTTGCTTTTTTGAGCTGCTAAACCATAATCTGTTTGTGAGCTAGTAAACCAGCCAACGCGTTCATCAAAGTATCTACGTTTCATAGGTACTTTGGGTAATAAAATCATAGAGTTACTCATCTCTAAAGAGATAGAGCCAATGCTTCCGTTAGATGGTGGTTTGTTGGCGAAATAAGTCTTTATATGTCTGATTTCGATGTTTTTTGGATAGCTGTTAACTCTTCCAATGTATGAACGGGCTTTATCTAGTCTTGTGATTTGATATTGTTTTCTGCTTCTAGCAGGAAAACCAAGTGCTTTTACATCTGTAGAGAAAAGAGTGGTTGCATCAATGACAGTTGCCGTAGAATCTTTACTGAATGCTTTGATTGGAAAAGAAAATAAAATAGGCTCGAAATTAGAATTCACAACCGCTTCGTGTACAGGCAACTCTTTGTCTGCAACTACATTGTATGAAACAACACGAAGTAATATTTTTTTACCTTGTTTTTCCCAGCGCAATACTTGCGTGTTTTGTTTGCCGCCACCAAAACCAATTTTACTAGCAGTTTTAGCAATTCTAGTAACCATTAGCATTTCTCTGCCTAGTAAAGAATCTGGAATTTCGAATAAATACTTTTCGTCTTTGGTGTGTACTTTAAATAAACCGTCGTCGGTTTTGTGTTTTTTTGTAATCACCTTTTCATAAGGTAAAATAGCACCTTTTTTCGGTTTCGGTTTTGGCTTTACAGCTGTAATATTATTTTTTTTCTTTTTCTTTTTTCTTCGTTGCGCAGTGGCATCTATAGAAAGACTGAAAACGAATGCAACGATTAAGAATCGTGTGAGAAATTTTTGTATCATGGTAGTTGTTTATGGTTGAGTATTAATAAGTAAGTTGTCGAAGTTAAGCAATCTATAAAAATCATCTTCACAAAAAAATGTTAAAGGCTTTTTAGATGTTTAACCAATAGGTGAGCTTTAAGTTTATTGAACGGAATTTTGGTGCATAAGGGTCTCCTGTGAAATAATTGTCATTATACGCAATAAATAAATCTGAAAGCGGTGCAAAACGCCATTGCAATCTTGAATTGATGCTTAAGTTTTCTTGTTGATTGTTGTATTGTACCAATGTATTCCAAAATAAATTTTTGCTAAAGGTAACATCAAACCGAGGGCCAATCAACCATATTGATTTTGTTGGATATGGTTTTGGTAAATCAATATAATTATAGTTTACTTGAACCTTTGTTTGAAAATAAGGTTGTATCCTCCAAGTTAATTGCCCTTTTAAAGAGTATTTCTGTCCATTAAAAAACTGTCCAAATGAAGGGCTAAACCCAAAAGACACTTTTTTTCGCATGTCAGACCGGTATTTAACATCAAAACTGGTATAGGTGTAGCTTTTGTTTCCTGGTAAAGGAGTTGAGCCAGTTCTGGTAGGGTCAAATTCATCATATAAATGGGTAAATTTGTTAAACATAGAAACCTCTAGTTCAGAGTTGTTGGTAAAGTTCATTTTCCATTTGCTGATAATCGTATAATCAGAGTTTTCAAAGTCGAGTTCAGGTTTCCAAATAAAAATGGGAATGACAGAAAAGCTATGTTTTTGAATTTTACCTTTTCTTGTGTAAAAAGTTCGTTCAAAACTTGGGTTCATTTTAATAATACCTGTTCTTCTAACAAATCCTAGGTCAGATCTAAAATCGTCTCCAATATAAAGTCCGCTTAACCTTATTTTAAAAAACCTAGAGTTGTATTCTGTTGAGATTCCGGTTGAAATGTCTTTGTTTTCTATGCCTGGCGAAAATGATTTATGAACAAAATACCTTCCAATCCAGGTGTTGTCTGATGAAGCTAGATTGTAGTCTACACCAATTACTCTGTTGTAGGAGTCGTTGTCAGATAAAAAATCGTATTTTTTTGTTGCCTGTTTGTTGATAAACAAAAAACTTAGATTTGATCTACTAAATACTTTTTGTTGAATTGCAAATACAGAGTTGTTTGTTGCTGGAATTTCATTAGCAATATCTTCTTCTGTTTGCACACTAAGAATTCCCAATCGCAAATTATTGTTGACTTTTCCACTCAGTCTAATCCCACCTATGATTTTATTTTCAATACTATTTCCATTGGTGTCTTTTGCGATTCCAATTCGCCTAGAAAAAAATGGGTTTTCATCTCTTCCGCTTCCAAAATCTACAAAAAGATCGCTATTTTCTACAAAAAACTGCCTGCGTTCTGGGAGTGAAACTTCAAACCTTGTTAGGTTTGTAATTTGTTGATCTACTTCTATTTGAGAAAAATCAGGGTTGATCGTAAGATCTAAGTTCATGCTATTCCCGATTGCGAACTTCGCGTCTCCGCCAATTTTAAAATTATTGAGTGCAGAATTATCTTCAAAATCTTTTGCAGAAAGAGCATTTAAATATGGGATGATAGAGATTGGGGCTTTTGATTTTCCAAGAGGTTTTTCAAAAATCATCTCTCCCATATACGCCAGATTGAAAATCCATTGGTTTTGCGGAATGTTGATCCAGGTACTTCGTTCGTTTCCTTGTGTATCAAATTGATAGCTGTTAAAACGCCATTTGGTTTCTCCTTCTCTAAATTTAAAGGCAGAAAGCGGAATTGCCATTTCGGCAATATAGTAGGTGTCGTGAATTGTTGTTTTACAGATCCATTTCGTATCCCAAGCCATATTAAACCCCTTAATATCTGTACCGCCACCTGCAAGAAGCGCTTCTCTTTTAACGCCTGCCGGATTTGATCCGAAAAAATAAGCGTTGCTTCCGTCATTGAAGGTGTCGAAAAGCATGGTAACATTGTCATTTCCAAAAGCTCTAAAATCTCTACGCAAAGAAGGAACTATAAAGTTGTTTGAGAGAGAACTTACTTTGATGCCAATGTACAAGTTATGTTCATCGAAAAGCATTCGAATTTCTGTTTGTTGTTTTGCTTGAAGCGTATCTGTAGGGAAGTATTGCCAAAAATTTGTTGCAGGAACAGTTTCTGACCAAATAGTTTCGTCTAAAGAGCCGTCAACTGTAATAGGTGTTGTTGTGTGTTTTACGTGTACTTTTTTTACTTCTTGAGCAGAGACAGAGGTATAACTAATTATAAAAATTAGTAGGAATATTTTTTTCAAAATTTTCAGTTAGGTTTAATTTTGAAAGATACTAGGTTTGGTATTGAAAGAAGTTAAAAATAATGTCAAAAATTTGTTAATTTTTTCTAAAAAAATCTGAATCTTAAAAAGATAGGAAAGGAATTATTTTTGAAAGATAAAAAAGGAACTACAGAGCTGTAGTTCCTTTTTTTGTATTTAATAAACCTTGTAAGGCTTTACACAATTTCTACAAACAAGCCTTCATCGGTTTTGCTAACTTTTGCAAGTGTATTTTTGGTTAATTCTTTGATGGTTTTGTCCCATTTTTTATTACTCAAACCACTTTGTTCTTTTAAGTTATTTAATAAGATTGGGGAGCTCTTCTTTAAGAACTCTATAAGCCCTTTTGCTTCATCACTTATGGCGATGTCTTTTTTCTCTGGTCTCATTTGAGGGAAAAACAATACTTCTTGTATGGATTGATTGTTGGTTAAGAACATAATTAAACGATCCATTCCAATACCCATTCCAGAAGTTGGTGGCATTCCATATTCTAATGCACGTAAAAAATCGAGGTCAATAAACTCGGTGGCTTCATCATCACCTTTTGCTGCTAATTTTAATTGTGCTTCAAAACGTTCGCGTTGATCTATTGGGTCGTTCAATTCTGAATAGGCGTTGGCAATTTCTTTACCACACACCATCAATTCAAAACGCTCTGTCAATTCTGGATTGTCTCGGTGTTCTTTACACAGCGGACTCATTTCTTTTGGGTAATCAGTAATATAGGTTGGTTGAATGTAATTTCCTTCACATTTTTCTCCAAATATCTCATCAATCAATTTTCCTTTCCCCATGGTGTCATCTACAGGAATGTGCATTGCTTTTGCCGCTTCTCTAATTTCATTTTCCGTTTTTCCGGTAATGTCAAATCCTGTAAAATGCTTGATAGAATCTGCCATCGTTACTCTGGCGTATGGCGCTTTGAAA
The DNA here is from genome assembly GCA_029245785.1 of Polaribacter sp. Taxonomy (GTDB): domain Bacteria; phylum Bacteroidota; class Bacteroidia; order Flavobacteriales; family Flavobacteriaceae; genus Polaribacter. Next base: position 36,194 of record JAQWOR010000056.1, on the reverse strand, counting down.
TCTATTTCATGCTCTCCAAAAGTTGCTTTTGTGGTTCCGTTTACCGCAATGGCACAATGCTCTAGTAATTGCTCACAGAAATCCATCATCCAATTGTAGTCTTTATAGGCCACATAAATTTCCATGGCTGTAAATTCTGGATTATGCGTTCTGTCCATCCCTTCGTTACGGAAATTTTTTGAGAACTCATATACGCCTTCAAACCCGCCTACAATTAATCGTTTTAAGTACAGTTCGTTGGCAATCCTCATATACAACGGAATGTCTAAGCTGTTGTGATGTGTGATAAAAGGCCTTGCAGCTGCTCCACCAGGAATTGGTTGTAGTATTGGAGTTTCTACTTCAAAATATCCCGAATCATTAAAGAAATCACGCATGGCGGTAAAGAGTTTTGTGCGTTTTACAAATACTTCTTTTACATGTGGGTTTACAACCAAATCTGCATAGCGTTGTCTGTAACGCATTTCAGGATCGTTGAATTTGTCAAAGGTATTTCCTTCGGCATCTTTTTTTGGTAAAGGCAATGGTTTTAGCGCTTTACTTAATAAGGTGAACTTTTTAACACGTACACTTTTTTGCCCAACATTGGTGGTAAACAATTCTCCTTCTACACCAACAAAATCACCAATATCTAATAATTTTTTATACACTTCATTGTAGATGGTTTTGTCTTCTCCGGTACAAATTTCATCTCTATTAAAGTACACTTGTATGCGTCCCTCACCATCTTGCAATTCGGCAAAAGAAGCTTTTCCTTGAATCCTACGAGACATCAAACGACCTGCAATAATTACCTGTTTCTCCTCTTTAAAACTGTCTTTGATTTGTTTCGAATTGGTGGTTACAGGGTATAAATCTGCCGGATACGGATTGATTCCTAATTCACGTAATTTGGATAGCTTTTCTCTACGTACAATTTCTTGTTCTGATAATTGCATAATGCCTACTTTGGTTTATAGTAATGTGTAATAAAGCCGCAAAGATACAATCAATTACAGAACTAAGCAATGTAGTTTTGATGAGAATTTTAAGGTATTTGAAAAAAATCTTGCCAGTTTTAAAAAATCTTGTATATTCGCAGGCTGCTTTTTAGTAAGCGGCGTTTAGTTGTGTTGTTTTGGCACTTTTCTAAAAAGTGTCGTGGTTTTGTTAACCAATGAAAAGCTTCCCTGAGATGGGACGCTTTTTTTTTGTTTTCAACAGTTTTTTAACTTGTTGTAAGTAAAGTTGTTAAAACCTTGCAGGATAAGTAGTGTTTGATGCTCTTGTATTTAAAAAGGTTTGTAGTTGATCTTTTTAGTTTAAAAGAAACTTGATTGGTACTCCCAAAAAGTACTGATATAAAACCAAAAATATACTAAGCCAACGCCAAATTTTAAACTCATAGAAGCCAAGAAGCCAAGAAAAGAACCCATTGATGCTTTTAAAGCTCTATTGGTGTCTTTGCTATCATGTAGTAGCTCGCCTACAAATGCTCCAACAAATGCTCCGATTAAAATTCCGAAAGGAATGGGGCTCAAGAGCCCAATAATCAATCCGATTGTAGTTCCGTATACGCCATACTTACTGCCGCCAAAACGTTTTGTGCCCATGGCAGGAATAAAATAATCTAAGATCCAAACTATAATAGCAACACCTAATGTGATCCCTAAAAAAGTCCAGTCTTTTGGAACAGCCGTTGTCAAATGAAGTAGTAGTAAGCCAATCCACCCTGTTAAAGGACCTGGTAGTATAGGTAAGAATGCGCCAATAATTCCTAAGCAAACAAAAAAGAAACCTATCAATAGTAAGAATATATCCATCCGTGTTTTTTTAACCTATGTTAGTATATGACGAATGTACAAAAAGATTGTTACGAACAACATTTAAACTAAAAAATTAGTTTAAACTAAAAAAATAGTTATATTTGTAGCATAAAACTAAAAATATAGTTGAATAATGAAAAGACAATTGACCAAAGCAGAAGAACAAATTATGCACGTTTTATGGAGTTTAGAAGAGGCTTCAGTAAAGGACGTTATTGCGCAATTACCATTGCCAAAACCAGCGTATAATACGGTTTCGACCATCATTCGAATTTTAGAAACCAAAGAATTTGTTAAACATACCCCAAAAGGAAGAGGTTATGTGTATGCACCGTTAATTAAAAAAGATACCTATAGCAACCAGACATTGCACAAAGTAATGGATGGTTATTTTGGGGGTTCTTTTAAAAGCATGGTGTCTTTTTTTGTAGAAAAAAACGACATGGATATTTCTGAATTGGAACTTGTTTTAAAAGAGATGAATAAGAAAAAGAATTAATTATGATTGGCTATATTTTACAAGTTGTTTTATTTCAAGTACTGTTTTTGGCAGTGTATGATTTCTTTTTAAAGAAAGAAACATTTCACACCTATAATAGATGGTATTTGCTGGGAACTCCAATTGTATCTTTTGTATTGCCATTGATAAAAATACCAACCATACAACAAACAGTATCACAAGAATTTAGTGTGCTATTGCCAGAATTGATGCTATCGCCACAAAAAGCACTAGAAGAAACCTTCTTGTATTCTGAAAGCTCGGTAAATTATATACAGATACTATTTTGGGGTGGAGTAGTAGTGTTTGCACTTATTTTTCTAGTAAAACTGTTTAAAATTGCACGGCTAATTTTAAAAAATGAAACCATCAATACCCCTTTTTACAAGTTGGTGTTATTGCCGCAACAAACGGCTGCTTTTTCGTTTTTCAATGTTATCTTTTTGGGAAAAAACATTCCGAAAGAGCAACAAGAAAAAATCATTCAGCATGAATTGATTCACAGCAAACAGAAACACTCATTAGATTTATTGTTTTTTGAGTTTCTACGAATTGTCATGTGGTTCAATCCAATGATTTATGTTTATCAACAAAAAATAACCTTACTGCACGAATATATTTCTGACTCTGAAATGGTAAAAACCACAGAGAAACAAGTCTATTTTAAAAACCTGTTGTGCGAAGTGTTTCAAGTAAAAAATATTTCGTTTGTCAACCAATTTTATAAACATTCATTCATTAAAAAAAGAATTATTATGATGACAAAGAACAAATCTAGTGAATTAAAGAAACTCAAGTATGTATTATTGCTGCCTTTATTGGCAAGTATGTTGGTGTATACGTCGTGTGAAGTAAATGAAGTGAACGAATTACAATCTAGTAAACAGTTGCAGACAAGGTATGTTGAAATGTCAAAAGGACTTGAAGTTTCTGAAGGAGATAAAGAAACCTATTTAGATAGTTATTTAGGAATGGGAACTCCGGAAGGAAAAGAAATTACAGATAAAAATCTGTCTTCTGAAGAAAAAGAAGAATACGATGTTTTTTATGAAAAGTTTTCAAATGCGTTACCAAAGAATAAGTTCATAGATTTCGTAAAAATAAAACTCTTTCGAAAAAAGAACGGAAGAGTCACGTTGGCAATTATTATGACTTACCCAAGAAAAAAAACAATAACAGGAAAGAAAGATGATGGTAATAACGTGCCTTTTGCAGTGATTGATGAAGTGCCTGTTTTTCCAGGATGTGAAGGGACTAGGCAGCAAAAATCAGATTGTTTGAGTGCAGGAATTAGACGCCATGTGGGTAGAGAGTTTGATATAGGCTTAGCAAATGGTTTAGGATTGTCTCCAGGAAAAAAGAAAATATGGGTCATCTTTAGAATTGATGAAAAAGGAGCAATTACAGAAATAAATGCGAGAGCGCCACATCCAACGTTAAAAGAAGAGGCGATGCGGGCAGTAGAGACACTTCCTGAAATGCAACCAGGAAAACAGGATGGTAAAGCAGTTGGAATGAAATACACACTGCCAATTTCATTCAATATAGAGTAAGGAAACATAAAATATTGTTATGAAAAAGAAGGTATTGATTCTTGTAGTATTGATCAGTTTAAAAGTAGGAGCACAGTCTTCTACTTTTTTTGCGTATAGAATAAATTCACCTATTTTTTTATTAAAAGTTTTAAAATGAGTACTTTCACGTAGGATTTATAACTAATGAAACTACGTGTTATTTTTTTGTTGCTTTTAGGGGCTTTTACAACCTCTTGCCAGTTTTTTAATCTGGATAGAACTTCGATACAACAAGAAGTTGATACGATTGTTGATTTTTCTGTAGTTGATGTTTCTCCGTCTTTTGCAATCTGTGATAGTGTAATTGATAAAGTAGCAAAAACAGCTTGTTTTCGAAACACAATTCACCAACAGGTATCAAAGAGTTTGAGAGCAACTCCAATAATAATTAAAGGCTCTATTGACGAAACTATTTTTGTTCATGTATTGATAGATAAAGAAGGAAAGGTAACCTTGAAAAACATTGAATCTTCAGCTGAATTAAAAGAAGCGCTTGTGCATTTAGATAGTTTGGTGCGAATAAGTTTACAACGTTTACCAACATTGTTTCCTGCAATCAAACGTGGAATTCCGGTTTCGACACAATATCAGCTCCCTATAAAAATACAGGTACAATAGTGGTCTGTAAAACTAAAAGTGTTTATTGTTCTCGCAGATCTGCCTGTTGGTAGACAGGAGCGGAGATCCAAGTAAAACCTTGTATAGATTCTTGCCTCTACCTCTGCCACGGCAGATAAATTAGTAAGAATGACAATTGTATTTATTGGGTGGGTTGTTAATTTAGCATTTCCCACAGCTTGTCTTTCAGCTCTGTCAACCCTGTGTGTGCTAATGAAGAAAAGAAAATATAAGGAATTCCTTTGGGCAATTCTTTAGAGATTTCAGCTCTTAATTCATCGTCTAGCATATCATCTTTAGAAATGGCAAGCAATCTCTTTTTGTCCAACAGTTCTGGATTGTGGGTACGCAATTCATTCAGTAAAATTTCGTATTCTTTGTTAATGTCATCACTATCGGCAGGAACTAAGAATAGCAAGGTAGAGTTCCGTTCTATATGACGTAAAAATCGATGCCCCAATCCTTTTCCTTCAGCAGCTCCTTCAATAATTCCAGGAATGTCTGCCATGACAAAACTCTTGTAATCGCGGTATTCTACAATTCCTAAATTGGGTTTTAGCGTTGTAAATGCATAATCTGCAATTTTTGGTTTTGCTGAGGTAATTACAGAAAGTAAGGTCGATTTTCCAGCATTCGGAAATCCTACCAATCCAACATCTGCCAACAATTTTAATTCTAATTGAAACCAGCCTTCAAGACCTTCAATTCCTGGCTGTGCATATCTAGGAGTTTGATTTGTAGAAGATTTAAAATTCCAGTTTCCCAAACCACCTTTTCCACCTTTTAGCAATATTTTTTCTTGTCCGTCTTCAGTGATCTCAAAGAGCACTTCATTGGTATCAGCATCTCTGATAATGGTTCCTAAAGGAACAGGAACATACACGTCAGATCCGTCAGCACCAGTACTTCTACTTTTGCTTCCATGACCACCGTGTTCTGCTCTAAAATGTTTTTTAAATTTTAAGTGAAATAAGGTCCACATGTTTTTATCTCCACGGAGAATAATATGACCGCCACGACCACCATCACCACCATCTGGACCTCCTTTGGTAATAAACTTTTCTCTGTGTAAATGTACAGATCCGCCACCTCCGTTACCAGAAGAAGCATATACTTTTATATAGTCTACAAAATTTCCTTCAGTCACTTTTGTATTGTTTAGGTGTTAATTTGTTTAATAAGATACAAATAAACAGTTGAACGATTCAACTTCTTTTAAATTTTATCAAATACTTGAGCCAATCGTATTGTAATTTCATCAATAGATCCAACACCATTGATGCCGTAATAATTGCCTTGAGCATTATAATAGTCTTTTAAAACAGCTGTTTTTGTATTGTACTCGTTAAAGCGATTTCTAATTTTACTTTCGTCAGTATCGTCAGATCGGCCACTTACTTTTCCTCTTTCTAACAAGCGTTCTACCAATAAGTCTTCTGCAACTTCTAGGGCAATCATGCCGTTTATTTGCTCGCCTTTTTCAGTTAAAAAAACATCTAGCGCTTCTGCTTGTGATTGTGTTCTTGGAAATCCGTCAAAGATAATTCCGTTAGCATCTGCATGTTTATTTACCTCTTCTTTTAGCATATTGATGGTTACTTCATCTGGCACTAAATCGCCAGCATCAATAAACGTTTTTGCTAATAATCCAAGTTCGGTTTTGTTCTTGATATTGTATCGAAATACGTCTCCGGTAGAAATGTGTACCAAGTTGTATTTTTCTTTTAATAAATCTGCTTGTGTACCTTTTCCTGCACCTGGAGGTCCAAATAATACAATGTTTTTCATCGTTATGTTGCTTGTGTTGTTAATTGGTAAATGGCAGGGTTGTTCCTTCCTAGTCCATTGTAATCTAATCCGTAACCCACTATAAATTTATCGGGAATACTTTTTCCGATATAATCGATAGGCAATTCTTTTTTAAAGACATCTGGTTTAAAGAAAAGGGTTGCTATTTTTAATTGTTTTAATTTTTTGTCTTTAAAGATTTCATAAATCTCTTGTAAGGTGTTTCCGGTATCAATAATGTCTTCTAAAATAACTACCGTTCTGCCTTCTAAGTTTTCATTAAGACCAACTAGTTGCTTTACGTTTTCTGTAGATGAAGTGCCTTGGTAAGAAGCCAATTTTACAAACGAAATTTCACAATCTCCTTTATAAGCTCTTACAAAATCAGCTGCAAACATAAAAGAGCCGTTCAAAATTCCGATAAATAATGGTGTTTCTTCTTTGCAGTCGGTTCCTACTTGATCTGCTAAAGAGCAAACAATGGTATCGATTTCTTCTGCCGAAATAAACGGTTTGAAATGTAGGTCGTGTAGTTTGATAATGTTCATTTTTTATAACCGATTTTAATACGTTCTTTTTTAGAAATTTCAGGGTCTAATAAATGTTTTAAAACAGTAAATACTTCTGCGAATTGCGAACTGTATTTAGATTCTAAAGCATCCATTTTTTCTGTAATTTCTGCATACTGTAATGACATTTTTCTTAGCAGTACAAAAGCACGCATAATTTCAATATTTACTTGAACGGCCTTTTTACTTCTCAAAATTCCAGCTAACATAGCTACACCTTGTTCTGTAAAAGCAAAAGGAAGTGTTCTTCTTCCTCCCCAACTTGAAGTCACAATTTGTGATTTCAAGTTTGTCCATTCTGTTTTTGTCAACTGAAACATGAAATCTGCAGGAAAACGATCAATATTTCTTTTTACTGCTTGATTTAAAACCCGAACTTCAACATCATACAGTTCAGCTAAATGTATGTCAATCATTATTCGTTGACCACGAATATTAAAAATAGTATCTTTTATCACTTGTAAATCCATAGCTTTTTTATACAAATATAGCTTGATTTTTTCAGTTTGTCTTTTAAAAGATAAAACCGTTTTGCACGTGCTGAATCAATGATCAGTAAAGCAAAACGGCTTGTCTATTTTTTATATTTTTTAATTTATTTTTCTTCTTTTTTAGAAGTGTCAAACATAATTGGTGTTGCAATAAATAGCGAAGAGTACGTTCCTACAAGAACCCCCACAATTAATGCAAACATAAATCCTTTAATAGAATCTCCACCGAATAAGAAGATTGCTAACATTACTAACAATGTTGTTAAAGAAGTGTTGATGGTTCTTCCTAAGGTACTGCTCAGTGCCTTGTCTACTACTTCTGTGTATTTCCATTTGGTATGCAACCCAGCAAATTCTCTAATTCTATCAAAAATTACCACGGTATCATTCAGTGAGTATCCAACTACGGTTAAGATGGCGGCAATAAATGATTGCCCGATTTCCATATCAAAAGGCATTATGCTGTGTAGGATAGAAAAAATTCCTAATACAATTAATACATCGTGGAATACTGCGATTACTGCACCAATACTAAATGACATTTTTCTAAAACGAAATAAAATGTATAAGAAAACAACGAGTAAAGAACCAATAACTGCCCAAAGTGCAGATGTTTTAATGTCATCTGCAATGGTAGGATCTACTTTCATATAGCTCATAATCCCATTGGTATTTTCTGCTTTTTCAAAACCTGGCTTGAAATTTTCATAGGTGGTTGTTCCTATGTGTGATTTTAATCCGTTATATAAAGCGAATTGAACTTCATCATCAACTTGAACCCCTTCGTCTTCAATTTTAAAAACAGTAGTTATTTTTAATTGATTGCTCGCTCCATAGGTTTTTACTTCTGGTGCAGAACCAAAAACGTCTTTTAATTCATTGGCAACTTGCGTGGCATTCATTGGTTGTGCAAAACGAACCATATATGAAAGACCTCCTTTGAAATCTACTCCTTGTTTTAGACCTAAAGTAGCCATAGAGAAAATTCCTCCTAAGATGATTGCTCCAGAAATTATATAAGCAAATTTACGTTTTCTTAAAAACTCAATGTTGATGTTTTGAAACCAACCTTTGGTCATAGAAGTATTGAATGTTAAGTTGCTGTTTTTGTTTACCGCTCCGTCTATTAACATGCGTGTAATAAATACAGCTGTAAATAATGAAGTTGCAATACCAATCATTAATGTTAAGGCAAATCCTTTAATTGGTCCTGTTCCGAAAACATATAAAATGATACCTGTTAATAAGGTGGTAATGTTTGCGTCAATAATTGCAGACAATGCTCCTTTTACACTAAATCCATTTTCTACCGCTAATTTTAAACCTTGTCCTTTGTTTAGCCCTTCTTTAATTCTTTCAAAGATAATCACGTTTGCATCTACAGACATCCCAATGGTTAAGATAATACCTGCAATTCCTGGTAAGGTTAACACAGCGCCAAATGAAGCCAATATTCCGAAAAGGAATAAGATGTTTACTAATAAAGCAACATTTGCATACCCTCCTGCTTTTCCATAATAGAAGAACATCCAGATCAATACCAGTCCAATGGCCAATCCAAAAGAATTCAAAGATCGGTCAATAGATTCTTGCCCTAATGATGGTCCAACAACTTCTGCTTGTATAATTCGAGCAGCAGCGGGTAACTTACCAGCTTTTAATACGGTTGCAATATCTTGTGCTTCTGTAACGGTCATAGATCCTCCAGAAATAGAAGTCCTTCCTCCTGTAATAGGGTCGTTTACAGACGGGGCCGTATACACATAATCATCTAGAACTACAGCTACAAATTTCCCCGCATTTTCAGTGGTCATTTTTGCCCATTGTTTTGTTCCGATGCTGTTCATTGTCATGCTAACTTCAGGCTTGTTTCCTAATTGATTAAAGGCTTGTCTTGCATCTGCAATAACATCTCCTTCAATCGGAGCAGCATCATTTCTGTTTGATTTGATAGCGTATAAACCAATGACTTCAGCAGTTTTATCTACATTAGGTTGTGATTTGTAGTCCCATAAAAACTTTACATACTTTAAGTTGTTAGGCAATAAAGCTCTAACTTCTTTCGTAGCAAGTAGGTTGTTCACGGTAGCAGTATCAGATACTTTGGCTTGCGCGACTAAAGAGCTAACTTGATTCTGATTTTGTGGGGCATTCGGATATAAGTAGGTAAATAATGTTTTTTGGCTTTTTACAGCAGTAGAGTCTTTACCGCCTAATAAATCGTCAATATCATTTTTCTTAACAACATCTTCTGCTTCAGCAGGACTGTCTTCTTTTAAAATTTCAGTTACTTTGGCATTTGCTGCAATGAAGTAATTTAGTACTTCTGAGTTGGTGTACACTTCCCAAAACTGTAATTTTGCAGTACTCGTCAATAATCTTTTAACACGAGCAATGTCTTTTGCTCCAGGCAATTCAATTTGAATTCTACCAGAGTTTCCAATACGTTGAATGTTTGGTTGTGCAACCCCAAATTTATCAATTCTACTACGCAATACTTCAAAAGCAGTGTTGATAGAACTGTTTATTTCTTGTTGGATGATTGGTTTAACTTCGTCATTTGTATGGTTGAAGTTTATTTTTTCTCGCAATGATTTGTTTCCGAAAATGGTAGGGTCACTTAGTTTTACAGTTCCGTTACTAATCTTTTCAAAGGCCGTAAAAAACAAGTTGTAATAGGTGTCAGAACTGTTTTTTTGTGCCAGATCGGCTGCTTTTAAAGCTTGGTTGAAGACTTCATTTTTAGATTCATTAGACAATCCTCTTAAGATGTCTTTTACAGAAACTTGTAAAATGGCATTGATACCTCCTTTTAAGTCAAGACCAAGATTCATCTCTTTGTCTCTGATGTCATTATAGCTATACTCAGAAAACCCTAAGTTTATGATGTTGGTATTGCCAACACTGTCTAAGTATTTTTTTTCAAATCTAGCAAGTTCTTTACCGTCGTTATTAGGTACGTGTTTCTTTGCGTAGGATTTTGCGTCATCTTCTACATTTCCTGCGAAATAGGTAAACGATAATTGGTATAAACTTACTAATCCAAATAGGATAGCGAATAATCTAATCAGTCCTTTGTTTTGCATCTTCTCTTAAATTTTAATCGACTTCTTTCTTTGTAAAAACGTGCAAATATAGTATTTCAAAAAGGAGTAAGCAATAGTTTTGTCATATTTGTAGCTTCAAATAAGCGTTTTTTAAACCTTTCATTTTTTTGATGGCTTTAAAGGGTTTTAATTTTCTATATTTACTCGCTAATTTTTTCAAAATAGGTTTGTAAAATAGCCGCAATTTTAAATAAAAACTCGAACATATGTCTCACTTATCTGATATCGAAATTGCACAAGCAAAAACGCTTACGCATATCAAGAATATTGCTCAAAAATTAAACATACAAGAAGATGATTTAGAAATGTACGGAAAGTACAAAGCCAAGCTCCCTCTAAGTTTAATTGATGAAAAAAAAGTTAAAAATAATAATTTGGTATTGGTTACCGCTTTAACGCCAACACCAGCTGGAGAAGGAAAAACAACAGTTTCAATTGGTTTGACCGAAGGGCTAAATAAAATTGGAAAACAAGCAACAGTTGTATTGCGAGAGCCTTCATTAGGTCCTGTTTTTGGAATTAAAGGAGGTGCTGCAGGCGGCGGATATTCTCAAGTGGTACCAATGGAAGATATCAATTTGCATTTTACGGGAGATTTTAATGCTATTGAAAAAGCAAATAACCTGTTGTCTGCATTGATTGATAATAATTTACAAAGCAACTGCTGTAATCTAAATTTAGATGCACGTACTATTTTTTGGAAACGTGTGATTGATATGAATGACAGAGCGCTTCGCAAAATAACCATTGGTTTGGGAGGAACTGCAAATGGAGTTCCGCGCGAAGATGGTTTTAATATTACACCTGCATCTGAAGTAATGGCAATACTCTGTATGGCTACTGATTTTGAAGATCTAAAAAAACGTTTGGGAGATATTTTTATCGGATTCACATTCGATAAAAAAGCAATTTTTGCGCGCGATTTAAAAGCGCAAGATGCGATGGCAATCTTATTAAAAGATGCAATTAAGCCTAATTTGGTACAAACATTAGAAGAGAACCCTGCAATTATTCATGGAGGCCCTTTTGCAAATATAGCCCAAGGAACCAATACAATTATTGCAACTAAAATGGGCTTGTCTTTGTCTGATTATGTAGTTACTGAAGCTGGTTTTGGTGCTGATTTAGGTGCTGAAAAATTTTTAAACATCAAATGTGCACACGCAGGATTAAACCCGAAGGCGGTAGTGTTGGTAGCGACAATTAGAGCATTGCGTCATCACGGAGGAGCAAAGAAAGATGAATTCAATACTCCGAATTTAGAATTTGTAAAAACAGGGATTTGCAATTTAGAAAAACACATTGAAAATATTCGAAAATTTAATATTGAACCCGTTGTGGCGATCAATGCATTTGTCACAGATTCTTATGAAGAAGTTGAATTTGTAGTTGAACGTTGCAAGAAATTGGGCGTGCAAGCAGTGGTTTCTGAAGGCTGGGAAAAAGGAGGTGAAGGAACAGAAAAACTAGCAAAAGCTGTTGTAAAAGTAGTAGAATCTACCAAAACTAGTTTTAAACCTTTGTATGATTGGAATTCTCCAATAAAAGAAAAAATTGAAACTATTGCTCGTGAAATTTATGGAGCAGTACGCGTTGATTACGATAAAAAAGCAAAATTAAACTTACGTCGAATCGACCGTTTAGGGTTTAGTGATTTTGCAGTCTGTATGGCAAAAACACAAAAATCATTTTCTGATAATGAAACACTGGTTGGAAGACCAGAAGATTTTATTGTGACCGTTCGTGAAATAGAAATTGCTGCCGGAGCAAAATTTGTAATCCCTATTTTAGGTAAAATGATGCGGATGCCAGGCTTGCCGCCAATACCTGCGTCAGAGCAGATGTCTATTGATAATGATGGTGTTATTTCTGGATTGTCATAAAAGCTAAAAGAGAGACAAGAAGCTAGAGCCAAGAGACAAGATGAAAGAAGGTTGTCAGTGAGCAGTTGTTGGTTGTCAGTACAATTACTACTCAATGATTAAAGAAGGAAGATAGTGCTGTAGTTTGTCATTCTCGCGGACCTGCTTGTCGGCAGACAGGAGCGGGAATCCATTTTGATTGGGCTAAAAACACTTCTTTAGATTCCTGCCTTCGCCAGAATGATAGTAGCGAAGAGCGAAATGGATAGCAAAAAAAACCTGCCAATGGCAGGTTTTTTTTGTCAATTTGTTCGTCGAATTTTTACAATTCTAGCAAACCATTTGTTTTTTGAACTCCAACTGCAGATTCTTGCATGTGTGCTTTTTCAGCAGTATTTAGTTCAATTTCAACGATTTTTTCAATTCCGTTTTTACCTAAAACCACAGGAACACCAATACATAGGTCGTTCAATCCATACTCTCCGTTTAATAAAACAGAACATGGAAATATTTTTTTCTGATCACAAGCAATTGCTTGTACCAGTCCAGAAACAGCAGCGCCTGGCGCATACCAAGCAGAAGTTCCTAGCAATCCAGTTAATGTAGCTCCACCAACTTTGGTATCTTCTAGAACTTGTGCCAATCTTTCATCAGAAATAAACTGAGAAACAGGTACTGAATTACGTGTTGCTAATCTTGTAAGAGGAACCATTCCTTTGTCAGAGTGCCCACCAATAACCATTCCGTCAATATCAGAAATTGGAGCTTCTAAGGCTTCCGCTAATCTATATTTAAAACGAGCAGAATCTAAAGCGCCACCCATTCCAATAATTCTGTTTTTTGGGATGTCGGTTGTTTTATGAACTAAATACGTCATGGTGTCCATTGGGTTAGATACCACAATAATGATTGTATCTGGAGAATGTTTGATCAAGCTAGCAGAAACCATTTTTACGATTCCAGCATTGATGCCAATCAATTCTTCACGAGTCATTCCTGGTTTACGAGGAATTCCAGAAGTAATTACACAAATGTTTGAGTTTGCAGTTTTAGAATAATCGCCAGTAGTACCGGTAATTTTAGTGTCGAAACCATTTAAAGAAGCCGTTTGCATTAAGTCCATTGCTTTTCCTTCTGCAAAACCTTCTTTGATATCTAAAATTACAACTTCTGATGCAAAGTTTTTAATGGCAATGTACTCAGCGCAACTTGCGCCTACAGCACCTGCTCCTACAACTGTTATTTTCATGGGTGTTATTTTTTAATTTTGATGATAAGTTTATTCTGCAAAAGTAGGTTAAATATTTGAAAATTAGGCCGCTTCCAAATCAAAAAAGACATCGAATTTCGATGCCTCTTTTACAGTCTGTTTTTTGTAATGCAATTAGCGAAAGCTAAATGCAACACCTACACTAACGGTGTTGTATTCTTGAAAGGTATAATCTGCAAATATTTTAAAAAACAATAGACTTATTCTTGCTCCAAGGGTGGTTTTCATACCGCTTGCATCAAACTCCATATTAGATGGAGGTGTAAGTGTTTCAGATATTTCGTGATTTGGAGCAGGTAATCCGGTTTGATAGGTTCCTTTGTAAGTCCCTTTCATTTTAAAAGTTGAAGTTCCGCTGCTATACCCAATGCCTCCATACGCACTAATAAAAGGAAAATTTAAAGATGCGATGGCTTGAACAGTGTAGGCTTTTATTTGAAGGTCTGCACCGGCATTTGACATTTGAAATACTGATGTGTTGATGTCTTTAAGATCATAGTTTACATCTAAGGCTGAATATGCGGCCATTAAAGAGATGTGTAGTGGTAATTTGTCTATAGGACCAAACCAACTTGTAATTTCTTTTTTTATCCCAATCCCCATCATGTTAATATTGCTGTCTTTAAATGTTGTTTCTGGGAGGTAACGTACCATCAATTCTGTTTCAAAAGGAAGTCCTAGATTAGCTTGTACAGCAGGTGTTGGAAGTCCTCCTAAAGAAAGCTTGTCTTGAAGGCCGCCCAACATTTCAAAATTAGCACTTACCTCTCTAGGGGTTCCATTAACGGTTATTGTTCGGGTAACCACCATGGGTGTTTCTGTGTTATTTCCAGCAAATGTTGGAGCTGTTGTGGCTGTTGATGTAATGGAGTTTAATCCTGAAATATCAAAGACTTTGTCTTCTGTGGGTGTTATTGAAAGGTTTCCTACGATAGATATGTCAAAGCCAAGTGTTTTGTGCACTTTGGCGGTATGATACCATCCGTTGTTCATTCCGTAAATAAAACCTTTTACTGCTGGGTTAAAATACCCTTGTAGTAGTTTGCTAGCGTCGCTTGGGTCAGCTAGTAAAATGTTTTCAAAACCTTTTTGTGCATTGGCGCTGAGTGTTAAGGTAAAAACACCAATAAAAATTAAGATGTACTTTTTCATAGTTGTAGGTATTCGCTTTTTTTGGTAAAATGAGTATAATTAATGTTTCAATATACAAAAAAAAACACACTCTGATGAGGGAGTGTGTTATGAATAGTATTTAAATGAGTGCTGTATTAAGCGTCAATATTAGCATACTTGGCATTTTTCTCGATAAATTCTCTACGAGGAGGAACTTCGTCTCCCATTAACATAGAAAATACTCTATCTGCCTCTGTTGCATTGTCGATCACAATTTGTCTCAATGTTCTGAATTCTGGATTCATGGTGGTGTCCCATAATTGTTCAGCATTCATCTCTCCAAGACCTTTGTAACGTTGGATATTTACGCTTCCTCCTAGTTTTTGAGCAATCAAGTCACGTTGATTGTCGTCCCAAGCATATTCTCTTTTCTGCCCTTTTTTAACTAAGTATAAAGGAGGTGTTGCAATGTAAATATATCCTTGTTCTACCATGTCTCTCATATATCTGAAAAAGAAGGTTAAAATCAAGGTAGCAATGTGACTACCATCTACATCGGCATCACACATAATCACTACTTTATGATAGCGCAACTTGGTCAAGTTTAATGCCCTTGGATCTTCTTCTGTTCCAATGGTAACTCCTAATGCTGTAAACATGTTTTTGATTTCTTCGTTTTCAAAAACTTTGTGCTGCATTGCTTTTTCAACATTTAAAATCTTACCACGTAGCGGTAAAATGGCTTGAAAATTACGGTCACGTCCTTGCTTTGCTGTTCCACCTGCCAAATCTCCCTCAACTAAGAAGATCTCACACAATGATGGGTCTGTTTCAGAACAATCAGATAATTTTCCAGGCAATCCACCCATGGTCATCACTGTTTTACGCTGAACCATTTCACGGGCTTTACGTGCTGCATGACGTGCTTGTGCTGCTAAGATTACTTTTTGAACAATAATTTTTGCATCGTTCGGATTTTCTTCTAAGTAATCTGTCAACATTTCAGAAACTGCTTGAGAAACCGCTGAGGTTACATCTCTGTTTCCTAATTTTGTTTTCGTTTGCCCTTCAAATTGTGGTTCTGCAACTTTTACAGAAATAATAGCGGTCAATCCTTCACGGAAATCATCTCCAGCAATTTCGAACTTCACATTTTTTAAAAGGCCTGAATTTTCAGCATACTTTTTTAATGTGCCTGTTAAACCTCTTCTAAAACCGGCCAAGTGTGTACCTCCTTCGTGTGTGTTGATATTATTTACGTAAGAGTGTAAGTTTTCAGAATAAGACGTGTTGTAGATCATTGCTACTTCAACTGGAACTCCATTTTTCTCACCTTCCATTGCAATAACATTCTCAATGAGTTGCTCACGAGTGTTGTCTAAATATTTGATGAATTCTGGCAATCCTTCTGTACTATGGAACGATTCAAAAATAGCATTACCTTCATCATCTTGGTTGCGCTTGTCTGTTAAGGTAATTGTAATTCCTTTGTTTAGGTAGGCTAATTCACGTAAACGAGCCGCTAAGGTGTCGTAATTGTATTCTGTGGTAATATTAAAAATAGATTTGTCTGGTAAAAACGTAACAACGGTACCCGTAAAATCAGTTTCTCCGGTAGTTTTTACAGGATATAACGTTTTTCCTTTAGCATATTCTTGCTGCCAAATTTTCCCTTCTTTATGTACAGTAGCTGTTAGGTGTTCAGATAATGCGTTTACACAAGAAACTCCTACACCGTGTAATCCTCCAGAAACTTTGTATGAATCTTTGTCAAATTTTCCTCAAGCACCAATTTTGGTCATTACTACTTCTAAGGCAGAAACCCCTTCTTTTTTATGAATGCCAACAGGAATTCCACGGCCGTTATCTTTGGTAGTAATAGAATTGTCTTCGTTGATGATTACGTCGATGGTGTCACAATGGCCACCCATGGCTTCATCAATAGAGTTGTCTACGACTTCATATACCAAATGGTGTAATCCACGTACTCCAACATCTCCAATATACATGGATGGACGCATTCTTACATGCTCCATTCCTTCTAATGCCTGAATACTATCGGCAGAATAATTGTGTTTTTGTTCTTCGCTCATTGTCTGTATGATTTTCTTTTTATCGTCTTAAAAAAACCACCTTAAAAAGGTGATTCTATACCAACAAATATACTATTTATAAGAGTGGTTTCAGCGATTTTTAGAAATGGAACACGAGAATTATTAACATTTGTTAATTGTGAAAAAAGTGGCTTAAATCGCTTAAAAATAACGTTAAGGCACATGTTAGCGTTTTTGTTTTTGAATGCTTCTTTATAAAAAGAAAAAATCCCGCAGAAGCGAGATTTTAACGTCGATTTTTTATCAAAAATGTAACCAATTCTTCTAATAAGCTTCTTCATGTACATTGGCAACGGCTCTTCCAGAAGGGTCGTTCATGTTCTTAAAGCTTTCGTCCCATTCTAAAGCAATTTTTGTACTACAAGCTACACTAGGCTCTTGTGGAACACAGAGCGCAGCTGCATCACTTGGAAAATGTTCAGCGAAAATAGCACGGTAATAAAACTCTTCCTTTGATGTTGGTGTTTGAATTGGGAATTTATAGTGGGCATTTGCCAATTGTTCATCGCTTACTGCAGTTTCAACCACTTCTTTCAAAGTGTCAATCCAGCTATAGCCAACACCGTCTGAAAATTGTTCTTTTTGTCTCCAAGCTACAGATTCTGGTAAATAATCTTCAAATGCTTTTCGGATAACCCATTTCTCCATGCGCTCTCCATTGATCATTTTATCTTGTGGATTGATGCGCATGGCAACATCCATAAATTCTTTGTCTAAAAACGGAACACGCCCTTCAATGCCCCATGCTGCTAATGATTTATTAGCGCGTAGGCAGTCGTACATGTGTAATTTTTCTAATTTACGTACGGTTTCTTTGTGAAATTCTTCTGCATTTGGGGCCTTGTGAAAGTAGAGGTATCCTCCAAAAAGTTCATCTGCGCCTTCGCCAGATAAAACCATTTTAACACCCATCGATTTGATGACTCTAGCCATTAAATACATTGGAGTTGATGCTCTAATGGTGGTAACGTCATATGTTTCTAGGTTGTAAACAACATCTTTGATAGCGTCTAATCCTTCTTGTATGGTGAACTTTATTTCGTGGTGTACGGTGCCAATATGATCGGCTACTTTTTGTGCAGCGGCCAAATCTGGAGAACCATCCAATCCAACTGAAAAGGAATGTAATTGTGGGTACCACGCATCTTTTTCATCGCCAGATTCAATACGTTTTTGTGCATATTTTTTTGCGATGGCAGAGATTACTGAAGAGTCTAAGCCGCCAGAAAGTAATACGCCATAAGGAACGTCGCTCATTAGTTGACGGTGTACAGCAGCCTCTAAGGCATCACGCAGTTCATCAATGCTGGTTTGGTTTTCTTTTACCGCATCATAGTCACTCCACTCGCGTGTGTACCATTGTTTTAGCGCTCCATCTTTGCTTGATAAGTAATGTCCTGGAGGAAATAATTCGATCTTAGAACAGGTTCCTTCTAGTGCTTTTAATTCTGATGCCACATAGAAAGTTCCGTTTTGATCCCATCCCATATATAGAGGAATAATTCCCATATGATCGCGGGCAACAAAGTATTCGTCTTTTTCTACGTCGTAAATAGCAAAGCCAAAAATTCCGTTCAGCTCATCTAAAAATGAAGCGCCTTTTTTTTGATACAAGGCTAAGATTACTTCACAATCAGATTCAGTTTGAAAGTTATATGTTTCCTCAAATTGTTTGCGGAGTTCTCTATGGTTGTAAATTTCGCCATTTGCGGCTAAGATTAATTTTTTATCTTCACTAAATAAAGGTTGTTTTCCTGAAGCAGGATCTACAATTGCCAAACGCTCGTGTGCTAAAATAGCTTTTTTATCACTGTAAATTCCACTCCAATCTGGACCACGATGTCTCACTTTTTTAGACATTTCTAAGATTTGAGGTCTTATAATTGTTGATGTTTCTTTTAGGTCAAACGCACATACAATTCCGCACATAATCTATATTTTTTTAATAATTTTTATTCTATTTATGATGCAAACAACGGGTAAAACTTTATATATGAAAATAAAAACAATATAATTGATTACAAAATGAAACTTTTTTGTTTTATTTTAGTTATTTATGTAAGTTTTTTAATGATTTTATCTTGTGTGGCTTACAATTCTTTTTTTTCAGAAAAAGAGGAAAGAAAAATTTGGTGTTTTCAAAATCTATGGTACATTTGTCTCATAATGATGAAACAACAAAATATATGGTGGTGGAACTCTCTTAAAGACTAAGTGAGTGAATTTCTGTATGTACAAAACATAACAAAAAGGCTTATCTCACGATAAGCCTTTTTTGTTTTGCTGAATGTATAGTTCAGCAGCCTTAAAATTTTAAATTAAACAGATCCTGAAATACTGAACATAAATTCAGCACAAGCAAGTATAGCATACAATGAAAAAATTACAATTCAAAACGACAACAAAAAAACAACTGGCAGATACAAATACGCCTGTAAGTTTGTATTTGAAGATACGTGACAAGTACGCGAATAGCTTGTTGTTAGAGAGTTCAGACTACCATAGTAAAGAAAATAGTTATTCTTTTTTATGTGTTGAGCCTTTGGTGACCATCAAAGCAGATGAAAATAAGATCTCGTTAAGTAATCAAGAAAAAGTGCTTAAAGCCGCTACAATTGATCGAAATTTTTATTCAGTTTTTGAAACATATAGCAATGCAATTGATGTTGATTGCCCTGAGTCTGTAACTTCTTTTAATGGCTTGTACGGATACACGACATTTGATGCCGTTCAGTATTTTGAAACCATCAAATTAGCGGCTAAAAAAGCGCCTTCAGCAATTCCGATGTTGCAATACAGTTTTTACCGATTTATCATTGCGATTAATCATTTTAAAAATGAAATGCTGTTGATTGAGAATATTCCAGAAGGAGATGTTTCTAGATTGGATGAAATTGAAAACTTGGTCAACTCACAATCTTTTGCTACCTATCAATTCAATTTTGAAGGAGAAGAAACTTCTAATATTACAGACAAAGCGTTTAAAAATAATGTAACAAAGGCAAAAGAGCATTGCAAACGAGGCGATGTTTTTCAGTTGGTATTGTCACGACAGTTTCAGCAAAAATTTAAAGGCGATGAGTTCAATGTATACAGAGCATTGCGATCTATAAATCCATCACCCTATTTATTTTATTTTGATTATGGGTCTTTTAAGTTAATGGGTTCGTCACCAGAAGCACAAATAAAAATTGACGGTAAAAAAGCCATAATCAACCCAATTGCAGGAACGTTTAAAAGAACAGGAGATGATGCAAAAGACAGTGCGCTTGCAAAAGAATTGGCGAATGATCCAAAGGAAAATGCAGAACATGTGATGTTGGTAGATTTGGCACGTAATGATTTGAGTAAGCATGCCACAAACGTAGTGGTAGAAACGTATAAAGAAGTACAGTATTTTAGCCATGTAATTCATTTGGTGTCTACAGTTACCGGAGATTTAAATGGGAATGCTATCCGTGTTGTAGGAGATACATTTCCTGCAGGAACCTTAAGTGGAGCGCCTAAATTTAAAGCCATGGAATTGATTGATACTTATGAAAATCAAACACGTGGGTTTTATGGTGGTTGTTTGGGCTTTATTGGTTTAAACGGAAGCGTAAACCAGGCAATTGCCATTCGGTCTTTTGTAAGTAAAGACAATACCTTGTATTATCAAGCAGGAGCTGGAATTGTGATCAATTCTAAAGAGGAAAATGAATTACAAGAAGTAAACAATAAATTAATGGCGTTGAAAAAAGCGTTGATTTTAGCAGAAGATATTTAGTCTTTTACAAGGTTTTTAAAACTGACCTGCAAGGTTTTTAAAACCTTGTAGGTCTAGATAACGAACAATTAAAACCTACAAGTTCTTCAAGACCTTGTAGGATGAAAAATAAGATAGATGAACATATTAATTTTAGACAATTACGATTCCTTTACCTACAATTTGGTGCATATTGTAGAAGAAATTACAGGAAAATTGCCAGATGTATTTCGCAATGATAAAATTTCGGTGGAAGAAATTCAACGGTATGATGCGATCGTTTTATCACCAGGGCCAGGTATTCCAAATGAAGCCGGAATTTTAAAGGAGGTGATAAAAACCTACGCAGGTATAAAGCCAATATTTGGAGTTTGCTTGGGTTTACAGGCAATTACTGAGGTTTTTGGCGGCAGTATTGAAAATTTAAACGATGTTTTTCATGGTGTGGCAACAGAGATGAGCATTGTAAAAGACGACTGTGTTATTTTTAAAAATATTTCC
This sequence comes from Polaribacter sp., assembly GCA_029245785.1. Taxonomy (GTDB): domain Bacteria; phylum Bacteroidota; class Bacteroidia; order Flavobacteriales; family Flavobacteriaceae; genus Polaribacter. The sequence goes on along the minus strand of JAQWOR010000056.1, from coordinate 15,138 downwards.
AAGACCTTTGAAGCGGCACGCTATCATTCTTGGATTGCCTCGAATGCTAATTTTCCATCAGAATTAGAAATCACGGCGATTGATGCGGCAGGAAGTATTATGGCGCTGCGCCATCGAGAGTTTCCAATTGAAGCAGTACAATTTCATCCAGAAAGTATTTTAACTCCAGATGGAAAAAAAATGATTCAGAATTTTATAGAAAGCATTTAAAAGTGAAAAACTAAATAGATATCGAACACCCAGCAACTAGATATGAAAAACATATTAAATACCTTATTTGAACAAAAAAGATTGTCGAAAACACAATCTAAAGAAGTCTTGATAAATATTGCGCAAGAGAAATACAATTCGGCGCAAATTGCGGCATTTATCACTGTTTTTTTAATGCGTCCTGTTTCTGTTGATGAACTCTCCGGTTTTAGAGAAGCTTTATTAGAATTGTCAGTAAAAGTAGATGTATCAGATTTTAATACGATTGATTTATGTGGAACCGGAGGAGATGGAAAAAACACTTTCAACATTTCTACCTTAACGTCTTTTATTGTTGCCGGAACTGGAAATAAAGTTGCCAAACACGGTAACTATGGCGTTTCTTCTGCTTCAGGATCTTCAAATATGTTAGAGTTTTTAGGCTATACATTTACGAATAAAGAAAGTATTTTAAAGCGGCAATTAGAAACCGCAAATATTTGTTTTTTGCATGCGCCATTGTTTCATCCAGCGATGAAAGTGGTTGCGCCGATTAGGAGAGAATTGGGCGTAAAAACATTTTTTAATATGCTAGGTCCATTGGTAAATCCGAGTGCACCCCAAAATCAATTGGTAGGTGTTTTTAATTTAGAAGTTGCTCGTGTGTATAATTATATATTGCAAGATTCTACAGTGAATTATGGAGTGGTACATGCTTTAGATGGCTATGATGAGATTTCTTTAACAGGAGATTTTAAGTTGTTTACCAAAGAAGGAGAGCAGCAATTGTCACCGGAAGATCTAGGGCAAAAAACAATTTTACAATCCGATATTTTTGGCGGAAATACGGTAAAAGAAGCCGCGAAGATTTTTATGAACATCATCAACGGAAAAGGAACAGAGCAACAACACAATGTGGTGTTAACCAATACAGCATTTGCCTTGAAAACAATAGATTCAACAAAGAGTTTTGAAACTGCTTTTGAACAAGCAAAGCAATCGCTATTTGGAATGAAAGCAAAAAGCTGTCTTGAAAAATTAATTCATAATTCATAATTTAAAATTCACAATTACCTATGACAATTTTAGACAAAATAATTGCCTTTAAAAAGAAGGAAATCGCAAAGATAAAATCAGAAGTTCCAATTAAGAGATTGGTAGAGAGTCCTAATTTTAAACGGCAATCGATTTCTTTAAAAAAGGAATTGCTGCGTGCAGGATCAACAGGGATTATTGCTGAATTTAAACGACAATCTCCATCTAAAGGAATTATCAACGATTCTGTGGCTATTGCAGAGGTGACAAAAGGATATATAGAGGCTAATGTTGCGGCGCAATCCATTTTAACAGATACTTCTTTCTTTGGAGGAACGATGGCCGATTTGATGGAAGCAAGAGTTATCAATACCGCCATTCCAATTTTGAGAAAAGATTTTATTGTAGATGGGTTTCAAATTGTAGAAGCCAAAGCAATCGGAGCAGATGTTATTCTGCTAATTGCTGCCTGTTTGACAAAACAAGAACTAAAAAATTACGGACAGTTGGCCAATGATTTAGGCTTGGAAGTTTTGTATGAGGTACACACACAAGCAGAGTTAGACAAGATAGATTTGGATAATAAGTTAATAGGGATCAACAATCGGAATTTAAAAACTTTTGAGGTAGATTTAGAAAATTCGATTTCTTTGGCAAGTCAAATTCCTGAGAGTTGTATCAAAGTATCAGAAAGTGGTATTAGTGACCCAAGAGTAATCATGGGCTTAAAAGAATATGGGTTTAAAGGCTTTCTAATTGGAGAATCCTTTATGAAAGAAGAAAACCCTGGGTTGGCATGTCAGGAGTTTATAAATCAAATTAGATAATTAATGTCAGTTCGAGCCTGCCTGCGGTAGACAGGTAAAATTCTTTTTTAAGAATTTTGTATCGAGAACAAATGAGATTTCTTGATACAATTTTCTCATAAATTCGAAAACCACTCGAAGTGACAACAAAATAAGGAGATGAAACTAAAAATTTGTGGAATGAAATACCTAGAAAATATTCAGTCGGTTGCTGAATTGCAGCCCGATTATTTGGGCTTTATTTTCTATGAGAAGTCAAAAAGAAATTTTGATGGAATCATTCCTGAATTGCCAACATCGATCAAAAAAGTGGGTGTCTTTGTAAATGCGCCTATTGATGTTGTTGTAGATAAAATTAAGAGTTATAAGTTACAAGCAGTACAATTACATGGTGATGAAACGGTGCAATTCTGCAAAGAATTGCGTCAAGCTGAACTTGTTTCAGTTTCTCATGATGAGATTCCGAATCAAGTTCGGAATAAACTTGAAATCATTAAAGTATTTTCTGTAGATGAATCCTTTGATTTTGAACGTACAAAAGAGTTTGAGGAAGCGTGTCATTATTTTTTATTTGATACCAAAGGAAAAGAACGAGGTGGTACCGGAATCACATTTGATTGGAACGTTTTAAAAAATTATAATTCAACAAAACCATTTTTTTTAAGTGGGGGAATTGGACTGGATCAAGTAGCAGCAATAAAAAAGTTAGCAAAAACAGATTTACCAATGTATGCATTGGATGTAAACAGTAAATTTGAACTGAAACCTGGGTTGAAAAACCTTGAGCAATTAAAAGAATTTAAAAGAAACGTCATTACGAGAAGTGAAACGACGAAGTAATCTCTTAACTTAATTGTAAGATTGCTTCATTGCATTCGCAATGACAGAAAACAAGAACATGAAATCAAAATATCAACCCAATAAAAACGGCTATTACGGACAATTCGGGGGTGCGTTTATTCCAGAATTATTGTATCCAAACGTAAAAGAGTTGGAAGAGAATTACTTGCAAATTTTGGAATCTGAAGCGTTTAAAAAAGAGTACAAGGATTTGTTGCAACATTATGTTGGACGACCGAGCCCGTTATATTTAGCAAAACGTTTATCGAAAAAATATGGTGCTACTATTTATTTAAAACGCGAAGATTTAAACCATACCGGAGCGCATAAAATAAACAATACCATTGGTCAGATTTTGGTAGCAAAACACTTGGGTAAAACAAAAATCATTGCAGAAACTGGCGCCGGACAACACGGTGTGGCAACGGCAACGGTTTGTGCTTTGATGAACCTGGAATGTGTGGTTTTTATGGGTGAAATTGATATTGAGCGTCAAGCGCCAAATGTGGCTCGTATGAAAATGTTGGGAGCAACAGTCATTGCAGCAACAAGCGGAAGTAAAACCTTAAAAGATGCCACCAATGAAGCCATTCGGTATTGGATTCAGCATCCAGAAACCTATTATTTAATTGGTTCTGTGGTAGGGCCTCACCCATATCCAGATATGGTAGCGCGTTTACAAGCAGTGATTAGTGAAGAGATGAAAGTGCAATTAAAAGCACAAAAGGGTAAAGAAAATCCAGATACCATTATTGCTTGTGTTGGAGGAGGAAGCAATGCTGCAGGTGCTTTTTATCATTACTTAGAAGATGAAGAAGTTGCATTAATTGCCGTAGAAGCAGCTGGGTTAGGGGTAGATACAGGTAAAAGTGCTGCCACTTCTCAATTGGGAGATGTTGGTGTAATTCATGGAAGTAAAACCATGTTAATGCAAGATGCCTACGGGCAAATTACGGAGCCTTATTCAATTTCAGCAGGTTTAGATTATCCAGGAGTTGGGCCTTTACATGCCTTTTTACACGAAACAAAACGTGCAAAATTCATGAATGCAACAGATAAAGAAGCCTTGGATGCAGCCTATGAATTGACCAAAATAGAAGGGATTATCCCTGCTTTAGAAAGTGCACACGCGTTGGCGGTATTGCCAAAATTGGCATTGAAAAAAGATCAGGTTATTGTGGTAAATCTATCGGGTAGGGGAGATAAAGACATGGAAACATACATCAAGCATATAGAAAAATGAAATCAATCAATAATATATTTAAAGAAAAGCAACACGTGCTTTCTATCTTTTTTACTGCAGGTTTTCCAAATTTGGAAGATACCACGAAAATCATCGCTGAATTAAGCACAAACAATGTTGATTTTATTGAGGTTGGTTTGCCCTACTCAGATCCGTTGGCAGATGGTCCAACCATACAAGATAGCAGCCAAGTTGCTTTGCAAAACGGTATGAACTTAGATGTAGTTTTTGAGCAATTAAAAACAATCAAAGACACAAACACAACACCTTTGTTGTTGATGGGCTATTTGAATCAAGTTATCAAATACGGTGAAGATAAATTCTGCCAACAATGTAAAGATTGCGGAGTAGAAACCGTAATTATTCCTGATTTACCAATGTTAGAATACAAAAATCACTATCAACAGTTATTTGATAGGTACGGAATTACCAATGTGTTTTTAATTACGCCACATACGTCAGAAGCACGAATTCGGAAAATAGATGCGTTGACAAAAGCGTTTATTTATGTGGTGGCTTCCGCTTCAATTACGGGAGCAAAAGGAGAAGTTTCTCAACAACAAATCAATTATTTTGAGCGCATCAAAGCGATGAATTTACAAAGTAACTTGATCATTGGTTTTGGTATTTCGGATAAAGAAACGTTTGCTACCGCTTGTCAATTTGCAAACGGAGCCATTATTGGCTCTGCGTTTATCAAACACTTAGATACAAATGGCGTTGCTAGAATAGGAGAGTTTGTGCAAGGGATTCTTGAATAAAACCTACTTTACTTTTTCCCCATTCACATAGGTAGCGAGTGCTTTGGTATTCGGAATTTCAGTGCCTTCAACTTCCATAATATTTTGGTTCAGGATGACAAAATCAGCAAACTTACCCACTTCAATACTTCCTTTTTCATGTTCTTCAAAGTTAGCATAGGCGGCCCAAAGAGTCATTCCTTTTAAAGTTTCTTCTCGAGTCAAGGCATTTTCCATTTGATATCCATTTACGGGATAATTGTCTAAGTCTTTTCGAACCACAGCGGCATAAAAAGTTAAAAACGGACTCACCTTTTCAACAGGAAAATCAGTTCCCAACGCTATTTTTCCGTAGGTGCTTAAAAGGTCTTTAAAAGCATAGGCACCTTTTATACGTTTTTTACCAACTCTGTCTTCTGCCCAATACATATCACTTGTGGCATGAGTAGGTTGTACAGAAGGAATGATATTATCAAAATATTTAAAATCTTCTGGAGCAATGATCTGTGCATGTTCAATTCTCCAACGTCTATTTTTTTGATTTTTCAATACAGATGCATAGGTTTTTAAAATATACGCATTGGCAGAATCTCCAATAGCATGTGTGTTCATTTGATAGTCTGAAGCCGCAATTCGATTGGCAATTTCTTGATATTTTTTAGGCTCAAAGATCAAGGCGCCGTGATGATTTTTTCTGTCGCTATAAGGTTGTTTCATGGCTGCACCACGAGAGCCTAAAGCACCATCTCCATACACTTTAAACGAGCGGACATTTAATCGATCTGTTTTGATGATTCCTTTTGATAAGAAATGGTCTAAATTCTGGTCGCTTACAGAAACCATTGCATAGATTCTCATTTTTAAATCTCCAGATTGCTGTAAGCTGTCAATCAATGCAATGGTTTGTTGCGATAAACCAGCGTCATCAACAGTGGTTAATCCTAAATTAAAAGAAATTTTTTGTGCGTCTAACAATGCTTGAATTTGTTCTTTTTTTGAAGCTTGTGGAATGTTGATAAAGCGCATCGCTGCATCAATCAATACACCTGTCATTTTTCCATTTTTAAGAATAATTTCTCCACCAGAAACGTTGGTGTCTTTTGTGAGTTTTGATAAGTTTATTGCTGCCTGATTTACCAGCAGCGCATGCCCATCAACTCTACGAACGGCCACAGGTGTATTTGGAAATAATTTGTCTAATTTTTCTTTGGTCGGAAATTCTTTCACTTTCCAGTCATTTTGATCCCAACCACGACCTGTAATAAATGCGGTGTTTTTTTCTTTTTGAAAGGCGACTAATCTTTCTAAGACTTCGTCGTAACTTTTTGTGCCGGTAAGGTCTACTTTTTGTTGTTGCAATCCCATTCCGAAGAAATGGCAATGTGCATCGATCAGTCCTGGAACAATCGTTTGGTTTTTTGCATCTATTGTTTTTAAGGTTGCATATTTCTGTTGGATGTCTTTAGTCGTTCCAACGGCAATAAATTTCCCATCTTTAATAGCAAAGCTTTCCGCCATCCCAAAATCAGAATTCACCGTATAGGCATTGGCATTGATAACAATCAAGTCGGCCTTTTTTTGTTGCTGACAAGAAAATAATACGCCAATTACAGCAACGCTAAAAAGTAGTTTTTTCATGTTTATTGTTTTATTGCCTCAGGGCTTTCTAAATATTTATCCATTAAATAGATCAAACTCGCCATAGAAGCACTTCCCAATTCGAGCTCGCGTTTGTTTACTTTGTCAAAAGTGTCCGTTGCCGCATGATGATAGTCAAAATACCGTTGGCTGTCTGGTCTGTAACCAACTAAGGTGACATGTTCTCCTTTTAGAGGGCTAATGTCTGCGCCACTTCCTCCTTTTTGGATGTCGTGTAAGCCATAAGGGGTTAATAATTTTTTCCAGCTTTGCAGCACTTTTGTGTTTCCTGCATTTGCATCAATTGTAAATCCTCTTGGTGTATGGCCACCGGCGTCAGATTCTAAGCCTCCAATATGAATTTCTTTTTTCAGTTTTACTGCTTCGGCGTATGCTTTAGCGCCTCCACCTCCTTGTTCTTCATCCATAAAAAACACAACTCTCAAGGTATTTTTTGGCTTGATATTGTTTGCTTTGAATAAGTGCAATACTTCTAAAGATTGTACAATTCCTGTTCCGTCATCATGTGCTCCGTCTCCCAAATCCCAAGAATCTAAATGTCCGCCAACCACAATAATTTTTTCTGGATGTTCAGCACCTTTAATCTCTCCAATAACGTTAAAAGAATTTTCTTTTGGTAAGTTTTTACATTGTTGTTTAAAGTAAATTTTCAGCTTCGGATGTTGCTTTAAATTGTTGCTTAATAATTCAGCAGCTTTTGTGCTGATTGCTGCAGTTGGAATGTATTCGCTTTCAGGAATATCTCCATAACGCATGGTTCCTGTATGTGGATAATCATCAATGTTATTAGTCATTGATCGCACCAATACGGCTTTTGCGCCAAATTTACCAACTGCTTTTGCTCCGTTTACTCGTTGTCCAACACAACCGCCATAAGCACTAAAAGTATTGATCAATGTATTGTCAAAAGGCCGGTTAAAAAACACAATTTTACCTTTTAACTGATTTCCTAAAGCTACCGCTTCTGCAACACTTTTTACTTCAATGACTTCCGCAGTAATCCCATTTTTGGGCGTGCCAATAGAGCCTCCTAAAGCACAAACAGGCATGTTTATTTTTTGTCCGTTTACAGTGTAGTTGGCAATTTCTTTTTCGCCTCTAACCCAGTGAGGAACAATTGCAGGCTGTAACCAAACAGTATCCAGCCCGGTTTCTTTCATAATGCGCTCTCCCCATTTCACGGCTTTTGCAGCTTCTGGAGAACCTGATAATCTTCCACCAACATTGGTGGTTAAATCACGAAGCCATTCATAAGATTTTCCTTGTGTTAATGCTAAGTTGAAAAAATGTTTGATGTTTGTAGAATCAATTTTTTCTTCCGCAGAAAAGGAAATGGAGTTATTAGAGTTTTCTTTTTTTTCTGTACACGAAAATAAAAGAAGGGTTGTTAAAGAGAGTGCAACAAGTTTTTTCATTGATGTAGTTTTATAAAGTGTATAAAACTACAAAATTATTAATGAAAACCGATGTTGAATTTGCTGTATTACAATTTTTAAAAATCAAACTTATAACTAACTCCTCCAAGGACTTGAAACCCTTGTACGGTAAAATTAGAAAACCGTTGGTACTTAGAGTTGAGGATGTTATGTAATTTTAAAAATGCTGTAAACTGCTTATTTATATGATATCCTCCATTTATATTAACATCTAGATATGCCTTTAAAAGGTGTATTTTGTTAATGGTTGAGGGAAATGTAGCACTGTATAAAAGATCTTTTCGATCTCCTACAAAAAACACATTAGCACCAGCGTACCAATTGTTAATTTTATAATCACCGAAAATTTCTCCACTTATTTTTGGAGTATTCCAAGCAGTAAACTGCCTTGTTAGCGTAAAATAATTGAATTGTCCGTTTGCGCCCACAACAAAGTTTTTGAAAACATCTATGGTCACCTCTGCAAAAATAGAAAACGTTTTTACATCATCATAAATGACAGAAAAAGAGTTGCCAAATTCATATCCTAACAAAGCAGTAGCACTGCTTCCGTCTGATTTTGAATTGTTTCTTATAAATAGTGCTTTGTCATCTTCGTTGCTGTAGCTTGCTTTGATGTCATAATTTATGTTCGAAGATAATTTACCATTAAAACCGCCAAACACATTGTATTTCTCATTGGTTTGTGTGATGAACTGTGTTGGTGATAGGTATGGATTTTCTGAAACCAACTCTTTGTATGAATTGCTTTTTAAGTTGCCATTTGCTCCGACATAAAAATTTACATAGTTTGCGATAATTGGGAAACTGATGTTGATGTCTGGATAGATGAAAAATTGATAGATCTTGTTTTCCAAGTCAGCATTAAAAACAACCTTGGTTCCTAGTTTTACAGTCAAACTTTTGTGCTTGAAATTGTATTTTGGAGCAATTCCGAATGTCAAAAAATGGTGCTTTAATGTTGTTGCACCGCTATAGGTTTGTGTGAATTTTCCGTTTAAATAATCCATAGAACTATCAACAATTAAATCATTGAAATTTTTGCCCAACGTTTTTAATGAAAATTGAAATTGTGGTGCCGCAGTAAATGACAACTCTTTGCTGCTGTTATTGTCAGAAAAATAAGAAAGATTTACGGTTCCAGAATTGAGGAATAAGTCTTTGAAAATTACATTTCCATATGCCTCTATATTGCTGTATGTTTGGTTTTGGTTGATGGCATTTAGAGTGGTTTCACTAAAAGGAATGCTTATTGGTAAGCCGTACCAGTTGTATTGATTTCTAGTATAATCTGTTCCAACTTTCCAAGAATAAGAGCGTTCTTCTTGTTTGTAAAAAGTGCCGATTGTAAGATTGGAAAAGTCATTGTTTAAGGGGCTTGTTTCAATGCCGTTTTTTGAAGAGATGTACTTTGCATAGAAACCAAACTCATTTTTGAAACGAGTAGAGTGGTGTAAAAATGTTTCAAAAAAAGGAGTGGTGTTGTTTCCAAATCCTGCAGCGATATAATTGTTATATATCTGTTCTTTTTTACCCATGCTCATTCTTTTTACAATTCCAGTTTTTGGAATAAAAGTAGAGGCTACTGGCGCAGAAAAAATTTGATACTGCAATTTCTTTTTCTGCATGTGCGTACCCATGTGAATGGTTGGATTTTTTTTAATTTTAAAAGCGTCAGAAATCGTTGGTGTGTATGAAGTTACTACATTAATGACTTCTGTTTTTATACTGTCTTTAGCTTTTTTAGAATCCGCTTTTTTTTGAGAAAAAGCGCTAGCGCTTACCACAATTAAAGAAAGGATGAAACTGATTTTTTGCATTGTTTTTTAGGCTCTTAAATTAATTTTTTGGTGTTACAGAATCGTTGGTTTTCGCTTCTTTAGCTTGAATGTCTTTTAGCTCTCTTTGTGCTTCTGTGATGACATCTTTAAACTGTGTAAAGTTGTTGATGATATTTTCTAAAATATACGTTGCTTGATACGCATCTTTTAAACCATAATGGTTTTTGGCCATGATGATATAACTTTTTACACCCCAATATTTATAACTAGCGTAATTGGCAATTAAATTCTGAACTACTTTGTTAGAAGCGGTAAACTTTTTATGTTGATTTTTAAAATAGGCGCTATAGTATAAAGCTTCTGCTTTCATTTCTCCATGAGCAGTTTTTTCAACAGTCATATAATATGCTTCGGCAATCGTTAGGTCATTTGTTTTAAAAGCAGAACGCGCAATAATGATGTTGGCATCAGAGAGTAAGGTTTTATTTAAGTTGTCTTTTTTCAATACTTTTTTAGCATACAAAACAGCTTCTTTAAATTGATCTGATTGGTAATAGCCTTTCATCAAATTGCTTTGTGCAAATAAAATATTTTGTGGGTAATTGGCTTCTTGTTCTAAACGAATCAATAAAGGAATTGCTTGGGTCCAATTTTCTTTTTCTAGATAGATCTGTGCCAATTTATTTAAGGCTTCTTCGCTAAATTCATTTTGGTTGTTGGCAGTGACAAATTGATAATAAGGGAGTGCTTTTTCAGGTTGATTAGATTTGGATAACAACTGCGCGGCATAAAAATTGGCTTTTAGAGCGTGTAGTCCTTCAGGAAAACGAGCCACATATTTTGTAAAACCATCAATAGCCTTTTCGGTATTGTTTTCTAGAAACTTATTCTCTGCAGCTTCATACATAGTGTTGTCTAAATCTGCATTGGTAACATTTACAAAAGAAATTGTTTTTACCCAACTTGCGTAGGTATCTATATCGCCAAGATCAATATATACATTTCTCGCATTGCTAACGGCTTCTTTTGCTTCGTTTGTGTTTGGATAGCTCGTTACAATTTTCTTGTATTTTTTTAATGCTTTTTGATGTTGATTGTCATTATAATACAACAATCCTTGGCGCAATAATGTTCTAGAAATGTACGAGCTCCTGGTGTGTTTGTTTCGCAATCGCTTGTAGGTTGTATGCGCTTTCTCATTTTCTTTTATGGCTACATAAGTGTTTGCTAATTGAAACAATGCATCGTCTTGTAAACTAGAAGTTGTATATTCATTTATAAGCGTTAACAGCCCTGAGATTTTCTGACTGTTTTGTCCGATAAATCCATAGCTAAGGGCTTTTTGATAATGAGCATAGTCAGCGCCAACGCCTTTATTTGTGATAATTGTTTGGTAGGATTTAATGGCATTAGAATAGCTTTTTGTTACAAAATAACAATCTGCCAATCTAATAATTGCATCATCATTTAAGGATGCGTTATTTCCTTTTTTTGATAAAAATTTAGTAAAAAAAACCGCAGCATTGCTATATTCTTTTAGCTTAAAATAGCTATAAGCAATGTGGTAATCTACCTGTTTAAACATTGTTGTTTTTGAGGCGTTTGTTGCTTTTTTAAATCGGATAAAACCAGTCAATGCTTTTTGAAAATTAGACCGTTGAAAATCAATTTCTGCTTTCCAATATAAGGCAGGTGTCTTTATCACTGCATTTGAAGATTGAGAGGCTTTTGTAAAAAACACATACGAATCTTGTAATTTATTCTGATTAAATAATTGGATGCCTCTGTACAATGAAATTTCTTTAGAGAGTGCCTTGTTTTTTGGCGTTTTCTTTTTTGCTAAATAAGTCAAGGCCCCTTTGTAATCTTGTTGATGCACATATGAAGTAACAATCAGTTTATTGATTTTTTGTGTGTGAGGCGACTTCGGATATGCCGTTAAGAATTCTTGTAAAACTGCGGCAACACTTTTGTACGGGTTTCCTTCTTCATAACTTAATTTGGCATAATTTAAACTAGCGTCTTCTTTGATTGTTGCATTAAAATTCATTTCGCTAGCACTTTTAAAAGCATTCAGTGCTTCCGGTTTTCGTTCTAAATATAAATAAGATTCTGCCAAGTGATAATAAGCGTTTTGTGAAACGGCATTTTTTTCGCCAATAATTTTATTAAAATTTTTAACGGCGTTTTCAAAATCATTTTGCTTGTAAAAAGCATACCCTAATTGATAGTAGTCGGTGTTGTTCCATTTTCCACGCTTTCCTTTGTATGCTTTTAGATACGGAATTGATTCTGCATATTTTTTTAGGTTGAAATAGCTTTCGCCAATAATTTTAGAAATTTCTGACTTTTCTTTCTGACTTGCTTTAGAAATTATTTCCTTTCCTATTTCAATACATGTGTCAAATTTACCTGCTTTAAAACGAATGTCTAATAAAAAATAAGTCACATCATTTTTGTAGGATTCATCCTCTGCAGCTTCTGTTAAGTATGCTTCGGCAGTGTCATGATCTCCTTGTTTGTAAGAAATATATCCGTAGTAGTACCTTGATTGATTTCCGTAGTTGGGATTGTTGATGAGCGGTAAAAAACGTTTTTTTGCCAAGGTTAAATTTCCAGCAATCAATAGCGCGTAGCCTGTTTTAAAATTGAGCTCATGTTGTTCCTCTATTGATAAGGCGTTCATATTTACTTTTGAATACCATTTCAATGCATAAGAAGCTTTTTTGTTTGCAAAATAATAATTACCAATCGTTAAAAAAGCCTTTTCCTTTTTGTTGCTGTTTGGATACTTTGCTACAAAATTCAAGACCATTTTTTCAGCTGCTGTTTGGTTTAATTTTACGGCACACATGGCAGCATAATAATCAGAATCTGAAGTTAAATTAGAGGTGTTGTTGTTTTGTGTAGCAACTTCTTGAAATGTTTTTTGAGCTGCCGCATAGGCGTTGTTATTGTATAATTGCATGGCATGGTTGTATGCAGATGCATGATTTACATTCAAATCAGACTGCTGAGAAAACAGGCTTGCACTTATAAATGTACAGCATAGTAAAAAGGTAGATTTTATAGAAAAGCGGACATTCATTTTTGAAAATTTTTTTGCTATTTGAAGATTATAACGTAGGTTTTTTTCTTTTGTTGGATGAAATTCGAAAAAGAAAACATGTTTTAAATATCAAAGATATCAATTGTAAGGGGTTATCAATACATAAAGTGTACAAAATATGCGAAGTAGTTTTGTTTTTTTTCAAGACACAAAATGTGATAATAGCCTAAGTTACTTGAATATTTTGTAACAAAGAAAAATAGCAAAAGAACAAGTATAGGTGTATTGCTTGTTTCTTGATAGACTCTGGAAGATTAATCGAAAGATTATTTGTTGAAACTGATAAGAAAATGATAAGTTTGTAGAAAGAATTTTTATGGACAACCCAATTTTACATTTAGAGGCCGCAGATATTTATCAACGAGATAGTTTGGTGTTGTCTAATGTAAACCTAACAATTAATAAAGGAGACTTTTTTTACTTAATTGGTAAAACAGGAAGTGGTAAGAGTAGTATGATGAAAACCTTGTATGGAGATCTCTTGTTGAAAAAGGGAAAAGGAGCTATTGTGGGCTTTGATTTAAAGACATTAAAAGAAAAAGACATTCCCTTTTTACGTAGAAAAATCGGAATTGTTTTTCAAGATTTTAAGCTGTTGAATGATAGAACTGTCTTTGACAACTTGCTTTTTGTGTTAAAAGCCACGGGTTGGAAAGATCTAAAAAAGATGAAAGAAAAGATTCATGCCGTATTGGAAAAGGTAGGAATGAAAACCAAAGATTTTAAAAAACCTTTCGAATTGTCTGGAGGAGAACAACAACGTGTTGCTATTGCAAGAGCATTGTTAAATGATCCAGAATTAATTTTGGCAGATGAACCCACAGGAAATTTAGACCCTAAAACATCTTTAGAAGTAATGGAGTTGTTGAATGAAATTCATCAAAGCGGAAAATCTGTTTTAATGGCAACACATGATTATTCACTGATTGTAAAATTCAAACAAAAAACAATTAAATGTGAAGGAGGAGAGCTCTTTGAGGTTGTACAACAAGCTACAGTTTAAAAATAAAATTAATTAATTCTTTAGCGCTTGTTTCTGTATGAAAAGAAGATAAGTTCGCTTTTCTTAGCTCTCTGTTTTTTAAACTAAATGAAGTTTCTAACAGCGCTTTTGTTTTTAACAAAAATTGCCGTTCGTTTTTTGCTATTTCACAGCTGTTTTCCAAGCCAGTATCTTCAACCATCAAAAGGTTTGTAATAACAAAACTTCCATTGTATAGGGCATTTATTAACTTTAGTTTGATTCCTGTTTTTTGAAAAGTGACCAATGCATTCACCTGCGACTCATTGATGAGCTCATTGATTTGAACTGCATTTTTAATGTTTGCAAATGCACAATTAGTATACTTATTGATTTCTTGAAGTACTTTTTTGTTTTTGCAACTGCTTGCTATTATAAATTGAATCTCTGTGTTTCTATAAACTTTAATTAAATAAAGTGCAGCTTTGATATTGTCAGAGAGCCTTAAATCGCCATGATACAACACTTGCTTTTTAGAATTATTAGCATTTCGAACTGTGGAGTTTTCATGAAAGACAGGTATGTACTTGCATGGAGTTAGGTATTGTGTTGAAAAATACTGTTGCTCAAAAGGAGAGATGGTTAAAATTCCATCTGTAGCACTTAATATACGCTCATATTTTTTCAGTTTGAAAGCTTCTATGCTATAGAAAATCTTTTTAAAAGCAGATACACTGCTGGCTGAAAGACCTTTATAGTATAGGTGTTCAATATTATGTGTTCGTACAAATGTTTTCTGACCTTTAAGAGCGTTTTTTAATAAGGCATGTGTGGTATGAAGTCCTTCAAATAAGATGGGAGCTTTAACGGTCTGTAAGTTTGTTACTAAGCTTTTGTTTGACCTACTTTGTACGATGAAAGGATGCATGGAGAAAAAGCTTTTGAAAAAGGCCTTTCTAGGGTAGTAATACGTTTTTACACAATATTTTTCTAGTGCTGTTTGTGTGTCTTTTCCGTATTCAAAAGCATGTAGATAAATAGCAATGCCTAGTTTATGTAGTGCTTTTATTTTATAAAAAACATCAATAACACCTCCATAATTAGGAGGGTAGGGAACATCAAAAGCAACAATGTGTAGAGTTTTATGCATCTGTTTTAAAGAGAGTAATTAATTTCTTTTTTTCATGTTCCCAAATCAATTCATGTTTGGCTTTTTGAATTCCTTTGGTAAAGTCCTTTTCAATGAATTTCTGAATTTGGCGTGCTACTGCTTGTGGATTTCTGTCAATTACAATTTCTCCAATAGCATACTCTACAACTACTTTTTTCATTTCTGGTA
>JAQWOR010000048.1 GCA_029245785.1 Polaribacter sp. | reverse complement strand
AATCTGTTCCATCAGCATACTTCCAATCATCTGCGCCTTCATATATTGCTTTATTTGGACATTCTGGCTCACAGGCTCCACAATTTATACATTCGTCAGTTATTATAATTGCCATCGTTTTTCTGTTTCTGTTTTTGTATCTTTGCGGTGCAAAAATAACGCCAAAATAGTTTATAATCAAATTAAATGAAAACAATTCAGAACCGCATTACAGCTTTTGTGAAGTTAGGAGATTTTCTAAGTCAATTTTCTAGAAAGGACATCCAAAGAAAAGAAGGCATCCCTCACAATGAATTGTTTTTTGATGGCTTTATACATCAGTTAAAAATTGCACAAGAAAACAATACTTGGTTTACCAAAGAAAACATCTTATTCTCCATAGAAAACTGGACAAATGCATTAACAGAGCACAATCTTACAAAATGGACTTCAGGAACCCAACACAATACTACGCAAAAAAAAGTGGCCATTATTATGGCAGGAAACATTCCGTTAGTTGGTTTTCATGATTTTTTATCGGTTGTTATTTCAGGTCATTCAGTATTGGTAAAACAATCTTCTAACGACAAGCATTTATTACCTTTTTTGGCAAAGTACTTAGAATGTATTGAGCCTGAATTAAAAGGAAAAATCAACTTTACTGAAGAAAAACTAAGCAATTTTGATGCTGTTATTGCCACAGGAAGTACAAATACGGCTCGTTATTTTGACTATTACTTTAAAGACAAACCTTCTATTATTAGAAAGAACAGAAATTCTATAGCAGTAATTACTGGAAATGAAACTGAAGAACAACTAGAAGGGTTGAGCAATGACATATTTCAATATTTTGGTTTGGGATGCAGAAGTGTTTCTAAACTGTTTGTGCCAAAAAACTATCAGTTTGATGCCTTTTTTAAAGGAATGTACAACAAGCATCGCTATATAGACAATGCCAAATACGCCAATAATTACGATTATAACAAAGCGGTTTATTTGATGAGTGAATTTGACATTTTAGAGAATGGTTTTTTAATGATCAAGGAAGACAAAAGCTACTCCTCTCCTATTGCCAGTATTTTTTATGAATACTATGAAGATTTGAATGCATTAAAATTGAAATTAACAGCAGAAGCTGAATATATTCAATGTGTGGTTGCTAACGGGTTTTCGGATACTGAAATCAAATTCGGACAAACACAATGTCCACAATTATGGGACTACGCAGATGGTGTAAACACCTTGCGTTTTTTAGCGAAAATTTAAAACGAACCCCAGAAAAAATAGCACCTTTGTAAAACAATAAATAATCGAGTAATGAAAAAGCATAATTTTAGCGCAGGTCCATCAATACTTCCACAAGAAGTGTTGCAAAAAGCATCAGAAGCTGTTGGCAATTTTAACAATGAAAATCTCTCTTTATTAGAGATTTCTCATAGAAGTAAATCGTTTGTAGAAGTAATGGAAACTGCTAAAAGTTTGGCGTTAGAATTATTAGGCTTAGAAAACAAAGGCTACAAAGCTTTGTTTTTACAAGGCGGAGCAAGCACTCAGTTTTTAATGACCGCTTATAATTTATTAGATAAAAAAGCAGCCTATTTAAATACTGGAACTTGGGCAGATAAAGCAATTAAAGAAGCCAAATTATTTGGAAACTTGGTAGAAGTAGCTTCATCAAAAGATAAAAATTTTAATTACATTCCCAAAGGTTATGAAATTCCTTCAGATGCAGATTATTTTCATTGTACCAGTAACAATACTATTTTTGGTACACAAATAAAAAGCTTTCCAACATTTAACGGTAGTACTGTTTGCGATATGAGCTCTGATATTTTTTCTCGTCAATTGGATTTTTCAAAATTTGACCTGATCTATGCAGGAGCACAAAAAAATATGGGGCCAGCAGGGACTACACTTGTTATTATCAAAGAAGATATTTTAGGAAAAGTGGATCGAGTAATTCCTTCTATGATGAATTACCAAACACATATTAGTAAAGAAAGCATGTTCAATACGCCACCTGTTTTTCCGGTATATGTTTCTATGCTTACCTTAAAGTGGCTAAAAGATTTAGGAGGCATTCCATTTATCGAAAAAGTAAATCAAAAGAAAGCCGACTTACTCTACAATGAAATTGACAACAACACTTTATTCAACGGAATTGCTGCAAAAGAAGACCGTAGCTTGATGAATGCAACTTTTGCATTAACAGACACAAGCTTACAAGAACCTTTTGACATGCTTTGTGAAGAAGCAGGAATTAGCGGCTTAAAAGGACACCGAAGTGTTGGTGGCTATAGAGCAAGCATGTACAATGCATTACCACTGTATAGCGTACAAGCATTGGTGGATGTGATGCAAGAATTAGAAAGAATCAAAAAGTAACAACGTAGGAAAGCGGCAAAGCTACAAAGGACCTTACTTTGAACCTTTGCAACTCAGTTCCTCTGAAACTCATAAAAAAATGAAAGTATTAGCAAACGACGGAATTTCACAAAGTGGAATTGAAGCCTTAGAGAAAGGTGGATTTAAAGTAATTACAACAAAAGTTGCTCAAAATCAATTAGAAAATTACATCAACGAAAATACCATTGATGCCATTTTAATAAGAAGTGCTACACAGGTTAGAAGTGAATTAATTGATGCCTGTCCGAGTATTAAATTAATTGGTCGCGGTGGTGTTGGCATGGACAATATTGATGTAGACTACGCTAAAGAAAATGGATTGCATGTAATCAATACTCCAAACGCCTCTTCTAGCTCAGTAGCAGAATTAGTATTTGCTCATTTGTTTGGAATGGTGCGCTTTTTACATCAAGCCAATAGAGAAATGCCTTTAGAAGGCGATAGCCGCTTCAAAGATTTAAAAAAAGACTTTGCGCATGGCGTTGAATTAAGAGGAAAAACTCTTGGAATTATTGGCTTAGGACGTATTGGAGCTGAGGTGGCTAAAATTGGACTGGGCGTTGGTATGAATGTGATTGCTTGTGATGCCTTTGTGGAGAAAGCCACCATAACGGTCCCTTTTTTTAATGGACAATCTGTAGCAATTGAAATAGTAACAGAGTCTTTGGATGCCATTTTAAAGAAGTCAGATTTTATTTCAATGCATGTACCCAAACAAGAAGAGTATATTATTGCCCAAGAGCAATTTGACGCGATGAAAGATGGCGTTGGAATTATCAATGCTGCTCGTGGTGGTGTTATAGACGAAGTTGCATTGGTTGCCGCCATTGATACAGGAAAAGTAAGATACGCTGGTTTAGATGTTTTTGAAAGCGAGCCAACACCAGAGATTCAATTATTAATGAATCCTGACATCTCATTAACACCACATATCGGCGCTGCAACTGCAGAAGCACAAGATAGAATTGGAAAAGAACTGGCACAGCAAATTATTGCACTGTTGACTGAATAATCATACCTGAATGCTTGAAATTAAACACCATTTAAAATCAATCAAAGAAGCACTGCCTAAAGAGGTGGTATTGGTTGCCGTTTCCAAAACCAAACCTCTTGCAGCCATTCAAGAAGCATATAACGCTGGTCAGCGAGTTTTTGGAGAAAATAAAATTCAAGAAATGGCATCAAAATATGATGCTTTACCAAAAGATATCGAATGGCATATGATTGGTCATTTACAACGTAATAAGGTAAAATACATGGCGCATTTTGTGAATTTAATTCACGGTGTTGACAGCTTTAAAACCTTGAAAGAAATTGACAAACAAGCTAAAAAACACGACAGAGTTATCAACTGCTTATTACAAGCAAGAATTGCAACAGAAGACACTAAGTTCGGATTGACATTTGCTGATATTTCATCGATAATCTCCTCCGAAGAAATAACAGCACTAAAAAATATTTGTATTGTTGGTCTCATGGGAATGGCTACCTTTACAGAGAACCAACAACAATTAAAAGAAGAGTTTTCGGCTTTAAAAACCTTTTTTGATCAACTCAAAACCCAACACCCAAAACTCAACACTTTAAGCATGGGAATGAGTGGCGATTATCAGTTAGCTATTAAAAACGGAAGCACAATGGTACGCGTTGGAAGCGCTATTTTTGGAGCTAGAAATTATATTACTTAATTCACCTAAACACGAAGTATTTGTACGCAATTTTAGACATAGAAACTACCGGAGGAAAATTCAATGAAGAAGGTATTACTGAAATTGCTATTTATAAATACGACGGACACACTGTTGTAGATCAATTTGTGAGTCTTGTAAACCCTGAAAAAGAAATACAAGCCTTTGTTGTTCAACTCACTGGAATTAACAACAAAATGTTGCGCAATGCGCCAAAATTTCATGAAGTTGCCAAACGAATTATAGAAATCACTCAAGGATGTACGATCGTTGCGCATAATTCTAGTTTTGATTACCGCATTTTAAGAACAGAATACAATCGATTAGGATATGATTACAAACGAAATACGCTCTGCACAATTGAATTAAGTAAAAAGCTAATTCCTGATCAAAAATCATATAGCTTAGGAAAGCTTTGCAAAGCTATTGGAATTCCGATGAGCGATAGACATAGAGCTTCTGGAGACGCACTAGCTACTGTTCAACTTTTTAAACTATTGCTAGAAAAAGACGCTACCAAAAGCATTATTGAAAACGCTATTGATCACTTTGATAACAAAAAAACAATTGAAAAACTCCACAAGCTTTTAAAAACCCTTCCTACCACAAATGGTATTTATTATTTGCACAATGATGCTGGAAAAATCATCTTTATGGGCAAAGGAGAAAATATTAAGAAAGAGGCCACAATCTTGTTTTTAAAGAAAACGAATCGCAGTAAAAAGATACAAGAAAAAACCATTTCAATCAGTTATGAAGAAACAGGAAATAATTTAATTACACTTTTAAAATATTATTTAGAACTAGAAGTAAACCATCCTAAATACAATTTAAGAAGTAAGAAAAAAATGATTCAAAATGATTTTAATAATGACAATATGCTCTTAATTGACAAAGGTAGAGTGCTTGATGAGCATGCTGTTGTTTTGATTGAAAACAATGAAGTTATAGGATATGGATTCACCAATCTGGCATTTCAAGAAAATCATTTAGATATTTTAAAAGCACTCATCACACCTATAGAAAACAAGCTATTGGCAAAAACCATCATCAAAAAATATTTAGAAAAGAAAAACAGTTTAAAAATTGTCCGACTTTAAAGCTATCATAAACAGCTTTATACTAAAAAAATAATTTGTAGTATTGTAATTCATTCAACACCTTTTTACTCTTGAAAAATCAACACAAAAACACTTCCTGGAAACACCGCGTTCATGAAATTATTTATGAAGCCGATACCAAAGCTGGTAAATTTTTTGATGTCGTATTACTAATTGCCATTCTAGCAAGCGTTCTTTTAGTAATGCTAGAAAGTGTAGAGAGCATTAACAAACAATATATTTCACTGCTTAACATATCTGAATGGGTAATTACCATTTTGTTTTCAATAGAATATGTATTGCGAATCATTACCATTAACAAACCCAAAAAATACATTTTTAGTTTTTACGGAATTATCGATTTACTATCAACATTACCCATGTACATTGCCATTATATTTTCGGGAGCATCTGGCTTACTAGCCTTAAGAGCCCTGCGATTACTACGTGTTTTTAGAATTTTAAAACTAGCACGCTATATTGGCGCTTCCAATAATTTTTTAAAAGCTTTACGAGCCAGCAAAGCAAAAATTGCCGTGTTTTTATTTTTTGTATTGATTCTCTGTATTGTTTTAGGAACTGTAATGTACATGATTGAAGGTGCAGAAAATGGTTTTACAAGCATTCCAAGAAGTGTGTATTGGGCAATTGTAACCTTAACAACTGTTGGCTACGGAGACATTGCACCACACACACCAATTGGGCAATTAATTGCAAGTATTATTATGATTTTGGGCTATGGAATCATTGCCATTCCAACCGGAATTGTAAGTTCTGAAATGATCAAAACAGAACCCGTACAAACAAATACACAATCTTGTGAGAATTGTGCTGCAGAAAACCACAATGATGCTGCTGAATTTTGTTATCATTGCGGAAGTAAAATCTACTAAATGTCGACAATTTCTAAACCTCTTTTAATTACCATTGTTGGACCTACAGCTATTGGAAAAACGGCATTGAGCATTCGGTTAGCACAACATCTTAATGCAGAGATTATTTCGTGTGATTGGAGACAGTTTTATAAAGAAATGAGTATTGGAACTGCCGTTCCTAGCCCTGATGAATTGGCAGCAGTCCCTCATCATTTTATTCAAGACAGAAGTGTTTTTGAAGCCTACAGCGTTGGACAGTTTGAACGTGATACTCTGTTAAAACTAAAAACACTTTTTCAACAAAACAACATTGTTGTTATGGTTGGTGGCAGCGGACTCTACATAGATGCCGTTTTAAAATGATTGGATTATTTTCCTGAGGTTGCCCCAGAAATTAGAGAAAATCTCAATAAAGAACTGAAAGAAAAAGGAATTAAATCACTGCAAGAACAGTTGAAAGAGCTGGATCTAGAAACCTATAACAACATTGCTTTAGACAACCCACATCGATTGATCAGAGCGCTAGAAATTTGTATTGGCAGTGAACTTCCCTACGCTAGTTTTAAAAACAAACCCAAAGAGCCAAGAAAATTTGACATCGTAAAAATTGGTTTGAATGCAGACAGAACTGTTCTTTATGACAGAATCAATCAACGTGTTGATAGCATGATGAAAGATGGATTACTAGAAGAAGCCAAATCCCTACACCCCCATAAAGAATTAAATGCATTACAAACTGTAGGGTATAGAGAATTGTTTGCGCATTTTGATGGAGCCATTAGCAAAGAATTTGCCATCGAAGAAATTAAAAAGAACACACGGCGGTTTGCCAAAAGACAATTGACATGGTTTCGAAAAGATACAGAAATTAAGTGGTTTGATTTTAAAACCCCTTTTTCTGAAATTCTTAAAAAAGTAGAAGCAAGCATTGTTAAAAACTGTTAATCTATTCACAGAAGAAACTTCCTTTCTTATATTTGCCAAAAACAAAACAACATGAAGCTTAAATTCACTTTACTACTAGCAACCGCATTGGTGTGCTTTAACCTAAATGCACAAACAAAACTAGGAACAATTGATGCGGATCTCATTATCGGGAAAATGCCAGAAATGACCCAAGTACTAGAAAGAACAAAAAAGTATGGCACAAAGCTAGATTCTGCTTTTCAAGTAAAAGTCAACCTATATCAAGCAAAAATAGACGCGTATAAAAAAGCAGAAAAAACAGCATCTGATGCTGATAAAAAAACAACGTCTCAAGAAATTTTCACATTGGAAGAAGACATCAACAAGTACAAGCAGAATGGAACACAACTCATGCAATTAAAACGTGATGAGTTGATGCGACCTTTGTATAAAAAATTATCAGACATCATTAGCGTCGTAGCAAAAGAAAAGGGCTATGCACAAGTCTTAACTACCAGCGGAAACCAATTTGCTTATATTGATGAAAAGCATGATATTACACAATTGGTATTGGATGCATTAGACATCAAATAGCAAAAATAATTCTTAGTTACATCGTATAGATTTAACAAAGCCCGAACATTTATGCTGAACTAGTTTCAGTAATGTTCGGGGGTTTTTAATATCTATTTTATATGAAAAGATTCGCTATCATTTGTTCTCGATACAATTTCAATTTCGCTACACTACATCGAAATCAATCGAACTGACAGTGGCTTACCTCCTACTATAATTCGGAGACTCTTTGGTAATGGCCACATCGTGTGGGTGACTTTCATTAATACCAGAAGCGGTAATTCGTACAAATTGTCCCGTTTCTTTTAAAGTATCAATGTCTTTAGCTCCACAATACCCCATTCCTGCACGTAAACCACCTACAAACTGATGAATGCTTTCAAACAATTCTCCTTTATAAGGTACACGCCCAACAATGCCTTCTGGAACTAGCTTTTTAATATCGTCTTCTACATCTTGAAAGTAGCGATCTTTAGAGCCTTGTTTCATCGCTTCAATAGATCCCATTCCACGATATGATTTGAATTTTCTTCCTTCGTAAATAATTGTTTCTCCAGGAGATTCTTTGGTTCCTGCTAGTAAAGAGCCAAGCATTACACAATCAGCACCTGCAGCAATTGCTTTCGGAATATCGCCAGTATATCGAATTCCTCCATCAGCAATAACAGGAACACCACTTCCTTTAATTGCTGCGGCAACTTCTAGTACCGCAGAAAACTGTGGAAAACCAACTCCAGCAACAACTCTAGTTGTACAAATAGATCCTGGACCAATACCTACTTTTACGGCATCTGCTCCTGCAGCTACTAAAAACTTAGCGGCTTCTGCGGTGGCAATATTACCAACAACAACCTCTAAAGTTGGAAATTTCTTTTTAACGTTTTTCAACGCGGCTACAACCGATTTTGTATGTCCGTGAGCAGTATCAATAATTACAGCATCAACACCCGCATTTACTAGGGCTTCCGTTCTATCAACAACATCTCTTGTAACTCCCAAAGCAGCGGCAACGCGTAAACGTCCAAAGCTGTCTTTATTTGCAGAGGGTTTTAGTGTTAGTTTTGTAATGTCTCTAAAGGTAATAAGCCCCACTAATGTATTAGCAGCATTTACTACTGGTAATTTTTCAATTTTATATTCTTGTAAAATAACTTCAGCTTGCTGCAATGATGTTCCTTCTTTTGCAGTGATTAAATTCTCTGTAGTCATTACTTCTGAAATAAGGCGGTCGTTGTTCTTTTCGAAACGCAAATCTCTGTTGGTTACAATTCCTAACAAATAACCGTGATCATCAACTACTGGTATTCCTCCTATTTTATGCTCTCGCATAGCATTTTTTGCATCTCGTACAATAGCAGTAATCGGCAAGGTAATTGGATCGATGATCATGCCTGACTCTGCACGTTTTACTTTCCGAACTTCTAACGCTTGCTGCGCTATGCTCATATTTTTATGCAACACACCAATACCTCCTTCTCTTGCAATTGCAATGGCCATTGAAGATTCCGTAACCGTATCCATCGCTGCAGATATAATGGGAACATTAATTTTAATGTTTTTTGTAAATTTTGTTTGAATGTTTACCTCTCTTGGAAGAACTTCAGAAAAGGCGGGTACTAAGAGTACGTCATCGTAGGTTAAACCTTCTCCTACAATTTTAGAATTGTGTGCTATCATGGTGCAATCAACTTATCAATTAATTGCAGGCAAATGTACGACTAATAATTGGTTTACTCGTATTAAATATTTGTTAAGCTATCTTTTTATCAGGCAAGCCTTTAAAATAAAAAAAGTCGATAGCATAAAAGTCGACGTCATCAATATTCCAGAAATCAGCACCACATATTTAAACCACAAAACTCCAGACCACATCAAATAAATTCCTCCAAAAGTCAATAAAACAGAAACAAAAGGCTCTATCATTAGAAAAACCTTTAATTTTTTATTGATACTTGTGGTTGCCAAAATTACAGCAAGTAAAAAGAAAATAACAGACAAAGACAATACATGATTATGCACCAAGGTCATTACCTCTGCTTTGGTTTTTTTGAATTGCATTTTAGTGGCAGCAACATCGTTCTCATTTCCTAAATAACGTTGTTCTATTCCTTTTGGTTCTGTACCGCTAGTTTCTTTAACAAAACTAATTCCGCTATAAAAACCAATACTCAAAGTACAGGTAAAAGCGATGATTAAAAGTTTTATCTCTTTTGGAAACTGATAAATAATTCCGTGAATTTGCATTATAAGATGTTGTTTTTATGAAGGATTTTTAAATTCTTAAGAAATGCATTGATCGCTCTTGTCATGGAATGTGCCGAGATTGTTGCTCCAGAAATGGCCATAATTTGGTTGCCGTATTTAAATCGATCTTCAAATCCTTTTCCTATAAATTGTTTGAGCCAGCGTCTGCTGCCAATTTCTGATCCATAATCTTCCCTATAGGTCAACACCTTTGCTTTGGCAATTGCTAAATCAATATCTAACAAAATTAAGTAGTCAAAAATATCTGTTTTACTGGGGGCTTTATCAACAAATGCATACCCAACCAAGGTTTTATTATGTACAATTTTAAATAGTTGTTCTTTTTCTATTGGTTTTAGCAAGGTTGCCTGTGTTGTTGTATCAATAAAAATAGGTTTCAAGACAAAGCCTTTGATTTCAAAAGTTTTTTCTATCACTTTCTTTACTTTTTTCATCGATGAATTAGGCAATTGAAAAGCATAGAAAAAAACAAACGTAAAAGTGAATAACAGTAAAGAGCGTCTTGTTAAAACCATCGTGCAAAAATAGTATTTCAATATTAATAATGAATTATAAAAACAAAAAAAGCTAGCACAAGGTCTAAAACCTTGCACTAGCTAATTTCAGATTAACAATATGTTTTTCTTAGAACCAAACTCCAATTCCGAAATTTAATTGATTTGTTGCGGCACCACCAATCACAGCATTGTTTTTAATTTGATAATCTGCTTTTACAACGGCTCCGGGAGCCATTTTATAGCTCAAACCAAGCGTCCACTCTTGTCTGTCATACTTGTTGTTTTTAACCAAAGTACCTGCAGTAGCTGCATGTGTATTATAGTCTTCATATCTAACAAAAGAAATTAATTGTTGTTCTTTGTCTAATGCCAACAAGTTGTAGGCTGCTTCTGCATACCATCCTCGTAAAGAGCTTCCTAAGTCTTTTCCTGTAGCTAAATTGTATGCTTTTGTGTCTGATAAGCTTGCAGTAATATACTGTCCACGTGCACTAAAACGTTGTTTTGTATACCTAGCATCTAAACCAAACATTGCCAGTCCTACATCCGCTCCATCCACATCTTCTACATCATTTGGAGATTGTGTTCTTCCGAAATAACCAGACATTCCTAAACGCAAGCCAGAAATACCATAATAATCTACTTTAGTAGAAAAGTTAGCATGGTTAAAATTAGATTTTGCTCCTTTTTGTCTTCCTCCACGTAATCCTTTACTTCCGCCTAATTTACCTCCGGTAATGTTTCCATTTCCATCAGAAGTTGTGGTTTGAAATCCATTAAAAATATAGGCTTGGTAACGCAATGAAGCTTCATTGTGTTTTCCAGAAATACCGAATCCTATTTCTCTCCAAGTAGTTGGAATAATAGCACCGTCCATGCTTGGTCTTTCTACGCCATTAAAGGTAGTTGGCTCGTGATATTCATTAACAATTCCCATAGGAACCAACATCAAACCTCCTCTTAGATTTACATTGTCATTTAAAGAATATTGCAAAAAAGCTTGTTCTATATATACTTCTTTTACATGCTCAAATTCTACTTCTGTAATAAATTGTGTTCTGTCATTAAATTTGTAACCGAACAACAATACCAAACGTTGCACATCTAATTCAGCATTTTTACCTGTGGGGCGGTTGTAAGTAATTTCGCCATAACCACCAACAGTAACACCTTTTGTATTGACATTTCCAGATAAAATACGATCTGCTGTATTTTGTTGACTATTCTGCGCTGTATTTTGCCCCATTATTGTAAATGACAAACCCGCTAACATAAAAAATAATACTCTTTTCATTCTTTTAAATTTATTTAGATTAATTATAAATAGTTTTTTTAACGCTGCAAATTTACACAACTATTTGAGGTTTGCAACTATTATTTAGAATTAATTTAAATAAAAATAAAAACTGGTTTTTTGAGCTATAATGTTTCTAAAAAAAGTACTACTGCTTTTCTAATATCAATTGCTTTTTCTGTAGGTTTTGGATGGTATACCTTCAGTACTTTGTTATTCTTTTCTGATAAAAAAGGAATGTCGAGTCCTTTTAAGAGGTAATCAGAAAATGCTACGACATAGGTTTTGTTTGGGTTGATGGTTTTGCCTTGTACTTTCCATACTCCTCCTACTTTTTTGACATTGTATCTTTGTAAGTAAGCGCCTGTTCCTGCTGCACTCACCCCATAATTCAATACTTTTTTAAGCAAACTTCCTTTTAGATCGACCTTTAAAACAGGACCTCCATAAGGTAAAACTCTAAAAATATCTACCGCTGTAATAGCTCCTTTCAGTTCATCATCAATACGTATAGACCCTCCGTTTACCAAGGCACAATCTACCGCATCATCATAGGCAAAAGACATGGCTTTTGTAATGATTGCTCCCATATTGGTTTGTACACTTCTAATAAATGCATCTCGTGCATTTAGTGGAGTCTCAGTGGTATAAATTACCGCATTGGGTTGTGCAATAAGGTCTTTGATTTTTGATTGTAAGAGGAGTTGCCATGTATCAACAAGTGCCCCTACCTTTTTATCTGTTGGAATGGAGGCATTGATTCCTTTTAATTCAGAACGCACCACTACTTTTTTAGTACTTGTATCAAACGATATTCTGTGAATATAGGCTGTTTTTGCATTGGCATCTGCTTTTGTAATCTTTGAATCTCCAACAGGAACTAACATGTTTGTATGCTCATGCCCTCCCATAATTAAGGGAATATTTGGCAGTAATTCTAAGAGCTTTTTATCTTGTGCAATGGTTCCGTGTGTCAACCCAAAAACAATATCTACCTTGCTTTGTATGCTTTTAAAAGCTCTTTGAGCTTCTTGAAACATCTCTTTATATAGCACATATTCTTTTGGATTGGAATCAATACACACACTGATAAAGCCAATGGTAACTTTTGTTCCATCTACATCTGTCAGCTCTTTGATAAATGTATCTGAAACGGGATGTTTTACTCCGTTTCGTTCACTGTAAAAAGGCATTGAGCCTCCATCAACCTTTTCTAGTACATTGGAAGAAATCCATTCAAATTGGCTTTCATTTAGGCGTTTTTGTAAATCAGGTTTCTTTAAATCAAATTCGTGATTTCCAAAAGCAACCAAATCAAATTGCATGGCATTCATTACTTCTATCATTTGCTTTCCTCGAATACGTTCTCCCTCATACTTTAAGGTTCCTAACAACGACGGGTTTAAAAAATCTCCCGCCATAAACAGCATTGTATTGTTATTTTCTTGTAACAATTGTTGATGCACCGTTTCTACTCTTGCCATGCCTCCAAACTTCCCTCCTTGAATGGGTGCTATTTCATAAACATCGTTAAGCTGTAAGAAAGTGAAGTCAATTTTTCTATCATCTTGGCTGCAAGAAAGCAGTACTGTTAAAGAAAAAAGACAAAGTAGTGATTTGATAAGTTTCAACATATGTTATTCTTAGAATTAAAATATTTTTAACGCCTCATTGTAAGCGCTTTCAAAACGCAAAGGTTTGATATTGGTATTGGCTTTTTGGGCTGTAAAATAAGAGAGTAATTTTTCTGTAGGCATATTTCCTGTCAATTCATCTTTTGCCATTGGACAACCTCCGTAACCTTTAATAGCACCATCAAATCGATAACAACCTGCTTGATAAGCTGCCTCTACCTTTTCATACCAAGAAGCTGGTGTGGTATGTAAATGTGCTCCAAATTCTATTTGTGGAAACTTCGGAATTAAATTTGAGAACAAATAACTGATAATTTCTGGTGTTGAACTTCCAATGGTATCAGAAAGTGATAAAATTTTTACGCCCATATTCGATAATTTCTCTGTCCATTCCCCTACTATTTCCACGTTCCAAGGATCTCCATACGGATTTCCAAACCCCATAGACAAATAGGCAACTACTTCTTTGTTGGTTCTAGTAGCAATGGCCAAAATTTCTTGCAGTACTGTAATTGATTCTGTAATGGTTTTATGAGTATTTCTCATTTGAAAGTTCTCTGAAATAGAAAAAGGGTACCCTAAGTAGTCTATTTCTTCAAATTGAGAAGCATCATTGGCACCACGTACATTCGCTACAATTGCTAGCAATTTACTATTGGTGGTTGACAGCTCTAACTGAGACAAAACCTTTGCAGTATCTCGCATTTGCGGAATCGCTTTTGGCGATACAAAACTCCCAAAATCAATCGTATCAAAGCCAACACCTAAAAGTGAGTTGATGTAGTTGGCCTTAGTATCCGTAGCAATAAAGCGCGATGTAATTCCTTGCATCGCATCGCGTGGGCATTCAATAATTTTGACTTGGTTCATTGCTCAAATATACACTATTTGAAGAATTGATGTAAGCCTTTTTTTGTTTCTTTCTTTTATAAATCATCTCCTTTTATCAAAGCAAGATTTAACTCTATAAACAACACCAATTTTAACATACATAGTATATTTACATCAGTCCTAAAAACACAATAGGTATAGAGGTGTTTTAATCTTTTTGATACAACGAGCAAGGTGTTAATTTTATCAACTTAAAAGCCGTACCAAACTAATTGGTACGGCTTTTCTGATTAAAAAAACTTAAAAACTAATTTCCACATTTTTCATTCGAGTTATTAATAATCTCTATTAGTTCGTTTGAACTAATAAATTGAGCGGTATAGGTCACCGAATTATTTATCAGTTGGCTATAATAACTTCTCATATGATTTCTAGAACCACATTTTAATTTATCATATGCGCTTAAAATATCTGGCTTGTCTGTTCTGTTTTCAAAATCTTCAATATCTTTAATATCAAGATCTTCAATGGTAGCACCAACCTTTAAAGCTTCAACTAAAGAAATTAAAACTTGCGCAGTTAGATCATCGTACAACTGTTGTAAAACTGGATCATTAAAGACGCCTTTTTCTGCCAAAACAGGGTCAGCAATTTTATAAGTATTTAATAAGGTTAGTACCTTATCCATATGGCTTTGCTCACTTGCTGCAATATTGGTAAAAATGGAAAGTCCGTATTGCTCATAAGAAAATAAATACACGTCACGCGCCAATTTTTCTTCTTCTCTTAACCTTAATAAGTCTTCTTTTTCAACAGCCGTTAATGATACTATAATATCATTGTCATTATCATTCTCTGAACAACTGTTTAGAAAACCTCCTGTTAATATCAATAAAATAATTGCTAGTTTTCTCATTTAATTCTATTTTAACTATTAATTCTACACAAATTTAACAGCTAAATAATTCTCTTACAGTTACAAAAGTTACATAGTAAGGTTTTTAAGAACCTTTTAACAAGTTGCTAACAAAAATAAAAAGCAATTTGAAACAGTTTGTTTCAGAAAATGTAGACAGACTACACTAAAATAAAAATAGCAATTGCTACAAACACAATTATTTGCATCCACTTTAAATATACTCCGATATTACTATTTTGCTTGATTTCTCTAGAAATTGTTCCTGCTAAAATAGCAATTACAGAAAACACAAGCAATGAAACGACCATAAATAAGAGCCCTAGTATATAAAACTGAGCTATTGTGCTTAAGACATCACTAAACAAAAACCCTGGAAAAAACGCCAAAAAGAAAATAGATACTTTTGGGTTTAAGACATTCATAACAAAGCCTTGCTTAAATAATTGTTTTGTAGTTTTTTTCTCATTAATCGCTAATGATAAAGAAATAGTAACATCACTTACAAACACTTTATACGCCAAATAAATCAGGTAAATAGCGCCAAGTAATTTGATAGAAAAGAAGAGGTTTTCATTGGCTTTGATCATAGCAGAAATACCAAATGCAACCAATGTTGTGTGCACCAAACAACCTGTTATCAAACCAAAAACTGTTGCCAAACCGTACTTTTTACCGTTGACAATGCTTTGGGTCAACACAAAAATATTATCAGGACCTGGAGAAAACGCTAAAGCAAAGGATGCTATTATAAATGATATGAGTATTTCATAACTCATGAACGATGCGCTAAAATCGCCTTGTTAATTCGTTTTACCAAGCTAGGTCCTTCATAAATAAACCCTGTATAAATTTGTATCAAATCTGCGCCCGCTTTTATTTTATCTAGTGCATCTTGCTCAGAATGAATACCTCCTACACCAATAATAGGAAAGGATTTGTTTGATTTTTGAGATAAATACGCAATCACTTTTGTGCTTCTATCGGCAATTGGCTGCCCGCTCAAACCTCCATTGCCAATTTGTGCTAATTGTTTTTTAGATACTTTTAAACCATCTCTATTTACAGAGGTATTGGAAGCGATAATACCATCAATCTTTGTTTCTGCAACCAAGTCAATAATTTCATCCAATTGATGGTTGTTCAAATCTGGAGCAATTTTTAATAAAATAGGCTTCTGTTGTGCTTCTTTTCGATTTAATTTTTGCACTGCAGCAATCAGTTCTAACAAATACTCTTTGTCATTTAACTTGGCATGGCTTCCTACATTTGGGCAACTTACATTCAATACAAAATAGTCTACATACTCATGCAATGCTGTAAACACTTCGCAATAATCTTTGGTATAGTTTTCTGGACTTGTCTGTGTGTTTTTTCCAATATTTCCACCAATAAGAACTCGGCCGTTGTTCTTTTTTAAGTTTTCAATAGCCGCTTCAATTCCGTTATTATTAAAGCCCATTCTGTTAATAATGCCATGGTCATCTTGCAAACGAAATAGTCTTTTCTTAGGGTTTCCAATCTGTGCCTTTGGGGTTACTGTTCCTATTTCTATAAAACCAAATCCAACATTTGCCAACTCATTATATAGCACCGCATTTTTATCAAAACCAGCCGCTAATCCTACAGGATTTTTAAACGTGATTCCAAACAAGGTGCGTTCTAATTTCTGATCATGCACTTGATACATGCTTCTGATAAGTGCCGGTACAAACGGAATTTTATGTAGAAATTTTAACAGGCCAAAAGTAAAGTAATGCACCTTTTCTGGGTCAAATAAAAAGAGAATTGGTCTTATCAGTAGTTTGTACATGTAACCTTAGTGTAATTATGCAGCTGTTCATTTATTAAACAGGCACTAATTTATCGTAACACAGCCTCTAAATTTTTCTCAAAAGTGGCTTGTAGTTTTTTCATTATTTTATCAATCTGTTTGTCTGTAAGTGTTTTCTTTTCGTCTTGCAACACAAAACTTACGGCATATGATTTTTTTCCTTCTGGCAATTTCCCTCCTTCATACACATCAAAGAGATCTACTTCTTTTAAAACTGTTTTTTCTGACTGAAAGGATAAATTATAGATTTCCTTAAAAGAAATCTCTTTATTTAGCAACAATGCCAAGTCGCGTTTTACAGCAGGAAACTTAGGTAATTCTGTTACTTTAATCTTCTTTTTTCCTGCTAGTTTTATTACATTATCCCAATTAAAATCTGCAAACAATACTTCTTGTTTGATTCCGAATTCTTTTAAAATAGTTCGCTTTACAACTCCAAAATTCACTAAGGTAACTTTTCCTAAACTTAATGAGACTCCTTCAGAGAAAATAGCAGATTTTGTAGGTGCTATTTTAGCATTCGCAATCCCTAATCGAGTTAACAAAGCGTTTACAACTCCTTTTAAATAAAAGAAATCTGAAGCTTGACTCGTGGTTTTCCAGCTTTCTTTTGTTCTGTTCCCTGTTACAAACAACGTTAAATGCTTATCTTCTTGATAGCTTTCATTGTATTTATGATAGGTTTTTCCAAACTCATAAAAACGCAACGCCGCATTCTTTCTATTAAGATTATAAGAAACTGATTCCAATCCGCTAAACAATAACGATTGGCGCATTACTTGTAAATCGTTGCTCAAGGGATTTAAAATTTCTACCGCATGCAACTCGTTTAAATCATTAGACAAACTCGTGTATTTAGGTTTTGTCAATGAATTTGCCATGGTTTCATGAAACCCTAATGATGTTAACTGATTGGCAGTGCTATTTTCAATCTTGATTTGAGTATTTGTATCAAAAGAGATGGAGGTGTTTAGTTTGTGAGAAAACTCAATATTATTATAGCCATACACTCTTAAAATTTCTTCAATAATATCTGCTTCTCGCTGTACATCAACACGGTACGACGGAATTGTCAATCCCAATCCACCTTCAGTTTCACTATTGATCTTTATTTCTAAAGAGGCTAATATTTTTTTGATAGTTTCCTTCGGGATCTCTTGACCAATTAAGCGATATGCATTCTCAT
This sequence comes from Polaribacter sp., assembly GCA_029245785.1. GTDB lineage: Bacteria > Bacteroidota > Bacteroidia > Flavobacteriales > Flavobacteriaceae > Polaribacter. Next base: position 6,053 of record JAQWOR010000048.1, on the reverse strand, counting down.
ACGATAAGAATACTTGAAAATCTTCTATGCGCTCTGGATACAAATCTACAATGTCAGAAGCCAATGTTCCTCCTGCATATTCTTCAATCAATAACGCTGCACGTTTCAACGCGTATTTTGTTAAGTTGATATCGATTCCTCGTTCAAAACGAAAAGAAGCATCTGTATTTAAAGCGTGTCTTTTTGCTGTTTTACGAATGGCAACAGCATTGAAATAGGCACTTTCTAAAAACAATGAAGTGGTGTGTTCTGTAACTCCAGAATTAATACCTCCAAAGATTCCTCCAATACATAATGGGTTCGATTCTGCGTCGCAAATCATAATGTCTTCAGCACTTAGAGTTCTTTCAACATCGTCTAAGGTTGTAAATTTTGTTCCTTCTGCTAATGTTTTTACAAGAATTTTATTTCCTTTTATTTTTGATGCATCAAAAGCATGTAAAGGTTGTCCTAACTCATGCAACACATAGTTCGTAATATCAACAATATTATTTTTTGGGGTAATTCCAATGGCTTTTAAACAATTTTGAATCCATGCTGGACTCTCTTTTACTTCAATATCTGTAATTGTAATTCCGCAATAACGAGGAGCCATTTCTTTGCGATCTACCTCTACATCAATCCTTAGCTTTCGTTCATCTACATGAAAAGCACTCACAGATGGTGAAATCAGCTCTGAATTGATATCTTGTTGCATTAAACCAGCACGCAAATCTCTTGCCACTCCAAAATGACTCATCGCGTCTGCTCTATTTGGGGTCAAACCAATTTCAAAAACCTGATCAATCTCTATGTTAAAAACGTCAGCAGCTAGAGTTCCTGGTTTTAATTTTGAATCTAATACGAGTATTCCGTCATGTCCTTTGCCTAGTCCTAGTTCGTCTTCGGCACAAATCATTCCATGGCTTTCTTCTCCTCTAATTTTTCCTTTCTTAATTTTAAAACCTTCACCTTTATCATCATACAGCATGGTTCCAATAGTAGCAACGGGTACTTTTTGACCTTCAGCAACATTAGGTGCTCCGCATACTATCTGCACAGGGTCTCCATTTCCTAAGTCAACGGTAGTTATCTTTAATCGGTCTGCATTTGGATGTTGCTTGCAGGTAAGTACTTTACCAACAACAACCCCTTTTAAGCTTCCTTTTATAGATTCTTTGGTTTCAATCCCTTCTACTTCCAGTCCTAAGTCTGTCAGCAGTTCTCCTGTTTTTTCAGCTTCCCAATCTGTCTGTAAAAATTGTTGTAACCAGTTGTATGATATCTTCATGTGCTTTTAATAGAAATTTCAGCTGCAAATTTACATATTTTATCTTTATATCACTGCTAAAATTACTGCTATATCAAACATAGGAGAAAAGAACATTGGGTTAAAAAAGATCATGAAAAAACTGTTCAATAGATAATTTTTCCAGTTATCAATTAAAAATAAGTATCTTTCAAGCATCATATTGTATTTATAATACAATACAACTTTTAAAATAATTCCAACATGAAAAATAAATGTACCTTAAGTATTGCTCTTGGTCTAATGATGTGCACTCTCGGTGTATTTTCTCAAAAGAAAATAAGCAAAAATAAAAAAGCCATTATTGCCTCTGTAGAAAAGCATGAAGCCAACCTAATCAAGATAAGTGATGCTATTTGGGCCTTGGCAGAAGAAGCATTTCAAGAGCATACATCTTCTAAAATTTTATCGAATTACGCAGAAAAACAATGTTTTACAATAGAACGCGGCGTTGCCGGAATGCCTACCGCTTTTGTGGCCACCTATGGCACTGGTAAACCGGTGATAAGCGTATTAGGAGAATTCGATGCACTTCCTGGAATTTCTCAAAAAGCACAGCCTACAAAAGAAGCATTAAACAAAGGAGCAGCCGGACATGGATGTGGACACAATCTTTTTGGCGCAGGAAGTCTTGGCGCAGCCATTGCTATTAAAGAATTGATACAAAAGGGTAAAATAAAAGGAACGGTAAAGTTTTTTGGAACTCCAAGTGAAGAGAAATTTTTCGGAAAAATATGGATGGTCAATGCCGGGTTATGGGACGATGTTGATGTAAATATCAGCTGGCATCCAGCGGCAGAGACAAAAGCAGATGTGCAAAGTTCTTTGGCGCTTGTCGATTTTAAAATAGAATTTTTTGGGCAAGCAGCGCATGCTTCTATGGATCCATGGAATGGAAGAAGTGCTTCTGACGCTTTAGAAATTTATACCACAGGAATCAATTACTACAGAGAACATGTACGGCCAACAGTTCGAATGCATTATCATATACAAGATGGCGGACAAGTGGTAAATGTGGTTCCTGATTATTCAAGACTTTGGATGCGTGTTCGCGATACAAAACGCGCTGGAATGATGCCTGTTTATAAACGTGCAGTAGAAATGGCCAAAGGAGCTGCCATCATGGCAAACGTAGACTACAAAGTTTCGTTAATCTCAGGAATTTATGAAGTATTGGTAAACCGTGAAGGTGGAAAAATCATGCAAGAAAACTTAAAATTGTTAGGTCCAATAACCTATACAGATAAAGAAATTGCTTTTGGTAAAAAAATACAAGAAGTCACCGGAAAAAAACAAGTAGGAATGGATAGCGCCATCAAGCCATTGTTAGCTACAAGAGAGCATCCTGGAGGAGGATCTACCGATGTTGGTGATGTAAGTTGGAATGTGGCAAACATCAACTTGGGTGTTACGACAGCTCCTAAAGATACACCTTGGCATTCTTGGGCAGTAGTTGCTTGTGGCGGAATGAGTATTGGACATAAAGGAATGAAATATGCCTCAAAAGCAATGGCAATGACCATGGTAGATTTGTTTGAAAATCCAACTCTCGTTAAAAAAGTAAAAGCAGAATATGTAAAGCGCAAAGGAGATGAAGTATACAAAGCTATTATTCCTGAAGGCCCACCACCAATTAACAATGATTAACCATTCTAAATTATTTCAAACAACCTAAAAATTAAAACTATGAAAACCGAAAATAGTACCTTGATGAAAATGGCAAAAGAATCCTTGCATGGCAAGTGGCTCTTAGCAATTGGAACCTTTGTTTTGTACGGTATAATTGTAGGAGCTATCGCAGCAATGGCAGAGTATTCTTCTATAATGTCTCTAGTTACTTTACTTATTGCAGGTCCATTTACGCTTGGTGTCGCCATTTTTTCGTTGGCAATTTCAAGAGATGAAGACGCTCGATTTGAGCAAATATTTGCAGGGTTTCATAATTTCGGAGCTTCTTTAGGAGCTTATTTAGGAGCTTATTTATTAATGATAGTATTCACTTTTTTATGGACGCTTTTACTGATCATACCAGGAATTATTGCTGCCATATCATATGCAATGACATTCTACATCCTTGCAGATGATGAATCAATTGGCGCTATGGAAGCCATTGATAAAAGTAAAGAAATGATGCATGGACACAAATGGGACTATTTTGTTTTAATGCTCATGTATTTGGGATTAGGAGTACTATGCCTTCTTACCTGTGGCATTGGATTCTTTTGGTTAATTCCATTTGTTCAAGTTACCAATGCGAAATTTTATGACGACATCAAAAGGATTCAATAACCCTATTCATTAACTAATATTTGCCCACAAGCCACTGGTTTTTTGAATCTGTGTGTAGCTTTTAAGAAGTGCTGAGTTTTTAGGTTTTGAAAGATTGGCATCGTCTTGTAATACCGCAATGGCTGCATTTCTAGCGGTGACCAATATGGAGGTGTCTTTTACCAAATCTGCAATTTTAAGGTTTAGCACACCACTTTGTTTTGTTCCCATTAAGTTTCCAGGACCACGGAGTTTTAAATCTACTTCGGCAATTTTAAACCCATCTGAAGTTGCTACCATGGTTTTTAAACGTGTTTTTGCATCTGAAGACAACGCAAAATCCGTTAGTAAAATACAGTAACTTTGGTCTGCTCCTCGTCCAACTCTGCCTCTTAATTGATGCAATTGCGACAAGCCAAAACGCTCAGCACTTTCAATTACCATCACACTTGCATTGGGTACATTTACGCCCACTTCAATTACAGTAGTAGCCACCATAATTTGTGTTTCTCCCTTCACAAAACGCTGCATTTCATATTCTTTATCAGCAGGTTTCATTTTACCGTGTACAATACTTATTTGATAATCAGGTACTGGAAAATCTCTTGCAATGCTTTCATAACCATCCATGAGATCTTTATAATCCATTGCAGCAGATTCTTGAATCAATGGATAGACAATATATACTTGCCGACCTTTAGCTATCTCATCTTTTAAAAACTTAAAAACCCCCAATCGGTTGCTGTCAAAACGATGCACCGTTTTTACTTCCTTTCTTCCCGGAGGCAACTCATCAATCACAGAGATATCTAAATCTCCATACACAGACATTGCCAAAGTTCTCGGAATTGGTGTGGCAGTCATCACCAACACATGTGGTGGCAAGGCGTTCTTTTTCCACATTTTAGAACGCTGCGCAACACCAAACCTATGCTGTTCGTCTATAATAGCGATTCCTAAATTTTTAAAAACTACTTTGTCTTCTAGCAAAGCATGTGTGCCAATTAATAGATGCAGTGTTCCATCTTCTAAATCTCGATGGATTTCTTTTCTTCTTTTGGCTTTTACAGAGCCTGTCAACAAAGCTACATTGACTTCCATTTTTGCCAACAACTCTGTAATTGCATTGTAGTGTTGTGTTGCTAATATTTCTGTGGGAGCAATCAATGCTGCCTGAAAACCATTGTCTAATGCCAACAAAATACTTAGCAAAGCCACAATCGTTTTTCCAGAACCAACATCGCCTTGCAACAATCTGTTCATGTGCGCATGAGAACCTACATCTTTTCTAATTTCTTTCAACACTCGCTTTTGTGCATTTGTTAAATCGAAAGGTAAATAATTGTTATAAAAAGTAGTAAAATAAGTACCTACCTTATCAAAAACATAGCCTTTTATTTTTGATTTTCTGATGAGTTTCTTTCGCAATAACTGCAATTGAATAAAAAACAATTCTTCAAACTTTAGCCGATATTGTGCCTGTGCTAATTTTTCTTGACTCTTAGGAAAATGTACATTTAACAAGGCTTCGCTCTTTGACATCAATCCAAATTCAGCAATACATGACGGCGACAAACTTTCTTCTATGTTGCTATCCATTTGAAGAAATAAATGCTGAACAATAGTTCTTATAATTTTATTGCTAATGCCTTTATTGGTCAACATTTCGGTAGATGGATACACAGGTTGCATGGCCGTTTGCAACTTCTTTTTGTAGTCAGAAAACAAGTCCATTTCTGGATGCGGAATGGAAAACGAGTTATTGTAACTGTTCAATTTTCCATACACAACATAAGGCACATCTACTTTCAACACCTCTTTTATCCATCGAACTCCTTTAAACCAAACCAGTTCTATAGAACCTCTTTCGTCAATAAAAGTGGCCACCAATCTACTTCCTCGTTGTTGTTTTACCGTTTTAATACGTGTAATTTTTCCAATAATTTGAACTTCTGAATTGTTATTTTCTAACTGACTGATTTTATAAAACCGTGTTTTATCAATATACCGATACGGAAAGAGTGTCAACAAATCAGCACAGGTTCTAATCTGTAATTCTTGCAACAATAGGCTTGCTCTATTAGCAGTAACACCTTTGAGATAAGATATGGGAAGATTTAAGTTTTTCAATCTAACAAATTCACAATTTATAAGCACGAAAATACAGAATCTTCTGCAATCATTTTGAGTTCCTCATTTAAAAGATCTGTAAAACCTGATATCCCGCTAAAAAGAGGATTAGCCTGCCTGCCAACATAGGCCCGTTCAACTTACTATTTTGAAACCGTTGCTAGGCAAATTTTTCAAAATAGAGTTTCACTAATAAAGACGTTCAAAAAGTTGAGCAATCATGCGCTTATCCGTACATTTGCAAACTGAATATTTTACAAAATGAGATTACATAGAAACTTAACATATGCCGTAATTGATAGTTTACGCGATATCTTTAACGAAGGTGCTTATGCTGGAAAAGCAGTAGAAAAAGCATTAAAAAGAG
>JAQWOR010000023.1 GCA_029245785.1 Polaribacter sp. | reverse complement strand
TTCCATACTTGGGTTGGGGAAAACTTTAAACAACGTATCATCTATAACTTTAAAACTACCTGTATCTAAGGTGCTCCTATTAATAAAAGCATCCATCGCAGCAGATGGACTACCATCATCGTTCCAAGCTCCTTTGCTATAAGATGTAAAAGGACTTCTAGCTATAGGTTCCCAATACAATACTCCTAAACCTTGAGCTTGTTTTGTTTTTTCAATCATATAGGTTAAAAATTGATGAGAAACGTCTGATCTATTATTTGAAAAACCAACTTCTACCATCATAACATCTTTGTTGTAACGTGATTTTATATCTAGCATATTGTTGTATGTATTGTCTACTTTTGATTTCCAGTCATTTTCATCAGGATACAAAGACATCCCTATAATATCAAATTTATGAGTTTGGAAACCATTGTTTATTAAACCATCTATGTTCCATCTAAACAATGTATTATTATCGCCAGATGCAATGTGTAAAATTGTTTTTATATTACTGTTAAAGTTCTTTACTGCATTTGCTCCAGCATTTAAAAACTTTGCATAATTACTAAACCCTCCTGCGGATGCTTTACCTGTTGTCCAAAGCATTCCGTCATTGGTTTCATTACCTATTTGCACCCATTTTGGAGTAATCCCTTTTTCATTTAGGGCATTTAAGATATCTGTTGTATGATTTGTTACTGCTGTTTCTAATTGTGGAACACTATAATTTACCCAAGCAGCAGGTTTTGTTTGTTGACCAGGATCTGCCCACCAATCGCTATAATGAATACAAATCATAATGTCTAAATTATTTGTCTTTGCTTTTTCAGCTTTTACAACTAAATCATCTATATCACACCATCCATTTGCGCCAGAATTTTCTGGATTTACCCAAACACGTAATCTTACAGCATCTAAATCATATTCTTTTAAAAGAGGCATTAACTCCTTTGTGTTTCCATCATTATCTTTCCATGTGTAACCTTGATCTTTCATTTCTGTCATCCAACTGATATCTGCACCCTTAGCTATTGCATTTGTGCTAAATTGCTGGTTATTGTCTATTTCTAATGTCAGTGCTGGTGAGTTCCAATGACCTGCCCAAGCATTTTCGGACCAGCCACCACTTGCAAATAAAACAGCTTTTACTTGATAATAATAACCCGTTGGTAAATCTGCTGATATTGGATTGCTACTGCCCACAAAAAAAGAAACACTACCTGTTTTGTCTGTGCCAGCAGTTTGATTTTCTAAAGTAGCACCATTGACATAAGAAACATAGTTATTATTGGCATCTAATACTTCTAAACCAATAAAAATATGATTTCCAGAAGAACCATCTTCGCTTGAGTACACAAAATTTACAGTTAAATCACTTCCTATTAAAGGGTTTACTACTAATGGGTTTTCGCCATATGAAACGATTTCTATGGTTTGAGTTCTTACTATTGTTGGAATTAATAATAGAGTGAATAATAAAGTTTTAATACTTTCCATTTTTAGGGTTTTTCCATAGTTAGTGAATTACTAAAATTATATTTTTTTGTTTGTACTGTAATTTTTAAGTCTTTCGTTTTCGTATTTGTTTTTATTAGAATACTTGCTACACCCGCTTCTGTTTTTACAGGATTATCTCCAATTATTTCAGCATTTCCTTTTAATTTAAATTCTACTTTGTCATTAGCATTGGTAAGAACCGTTTCATTTTTGTCTAAAATACTGGCGTATACAAAAACTATATCGTCATTATTCACGTCAATTTTTTTCCCACTTACATCTAACTCGATTTTTATTTTTGATGGCTTAACTGGACTATTCACAATATGATTTACAACATTTATATTGTTGATAAACCCTTTTGCTTCTAACTTTCCAGGATTATATTTTGGAAGTTTAAAAGTAAAAGGAGGGTGTTTTAAATTTTTAGATATTTTATCTTGATTCGGTTTTTGTTTCCCCACGCTTTTCCCGTTTAAAAACAATTCAACTTCCTCACAGTTGGAAAAAATTCGAACGTCCAAAGGGCTGTCTTTTTTCCACTCATTTGCAATATGAATCATTGGTTTTCCAAAAGGATCATTAAAATCTCTTTGGCTTTGATAAAAATAATATGATGGTTTAGATAGTCTAAATAAATTCATAATTCCTGATGCTTCTATATCGTCAGCATAACCTCTATTATAATCGAACATTACCCAATAACCATCTGCAAAAGCTGGTGTATTCAAATTATCATTATGCGCTTCTTGTAAGTTTGTTGCTTGTTGTAATAAGGCTTTTTCACCAGCACTTCTAGGTTGTCTACTAGATCGTTCAGCTTGTAATAAATTACTCCAAGAATCTTGATTTAATCCTGCATTCATTGCATAATATTCCCAATCTCCATATTCAGAAACATTATAAGGTTTTTTAATTTTTAAATTATAATGTTGCAATCT
>JAQWOR010000019.1 GCA_029245785.1 Polaribacter sp. | reverse complement strand
CAGGAACAGAAACACTACGCTCTACAATGTTTTTTGCCAATTCTGACATTTGTGCTAATGAATATTCCAGTTTTGGAGCTTCTTTGGTGTCAAAAAAATAGAAGCTACAGGCTTCGTGAAAATCTATTTCATTCTTCAGGTCCTTATAACAGTACAGGCACTTATTTTTCATTATTTTCTATTATTTGTTCAACACTTACCGCTCCAATACAGTTTTGACAACAAGCTAATAATAACCCCATACGATCATTTGGATTTAATTTCCAGTTTTTTGTAGCGATATTCAATAGCCAGCCTTCAGGGATCAGTCCTTCAAAAAAAGGAAACAACCTATTGTTTCTATATTCTTCTTTTCTTACGGGCATGGAAAACGTTATAAATTGTTCTGGATGCTTCTCTATATAATTAATGTCGTAGGTAAATACATAATCGCCGTCATTGGTTTCTATAAGCTGTCCAGCTTTTATGTTGTTGTACAATATGCTAGCTTTTCTCATAAGTTTTTGTTATTGCTATTTTTTAACTCTTTGGTGCTAACTACTGTAAGTTGATGTCCAAACATGCTTAGTACAAGATTAACCGTATCCATGTTTAAGTTTGTTTTGCCCTGTTCTATTTTTCTAACAACAGTTAAGGCAATTCCGGCACGCTCTGCAAACTCTTTTTGGGTAAGGTTAACTTCCTTTCTACGTGTTTTTACAAATTCTGACAATTCTTTCATTATATGTTTTTAGATACAATTTAATGTAAATATAGTAAAATATATGTAATTGCATATATTTTAAGCGAATAATCAATTATTATATGTTTTTAGGTATAGTTACAGAAGAATATTTATTAAAAATAGAAAAGGAATTCCATTGATTCATTTAGCCTCGTTTTCTGCTTTTTTAAATTTCGATTATGACATTAATCTGCTTGCGATGTAATCACCATCCGAAGGTATTTTGAGTAACAGGTAAGATTTAGAAGAGGTTTACTGCTAATTGGAACCTCGACTGGATTTTTTCAATGATCTAGAAAAAGCTCCGCTTTGAACATCACAAAAAGAATCACTTCGCAATTTTCCAAAAAAAAAGCGAGCTTCATTTTTGAAACTCGCTGTGTAATTCACATTTTTTGTGATGTATTCGTGACCTCAAGTATTCATAGTTCAAACTTTTTAAAAGATATCACGAACGTATTGTTTTTAATTAAATTCTAAAAACTTTAGCCAATTTTATACAGGTAAATAGTCTAATATTTAACAATCATTTTTACAAATGAAGCCCCTGTTTTAATATTGCTTAATTTTAGCACATAAAAAGCATTTTTTAAATAATTTAGATTAGTTATGCTTATTTTACCATTTAAACATGAATATTTTTTTTGAAATACTAAACGTCCATTTAGATCATAAATAAAAATATTAAAATTATCTTGACTAAAATGTAATGGTAGTGTTATATTAATAGTGTTTTTAAAAGGGTTTGGGCTTACAAGTGCATCTACTAAAATTATAGAATCTACATCTAGGGTTTCTGTATCTAGAGTTTCAGGATTACAGTCATCATCAATATCATTTTCTAAAATTTCTATTGCATTAGGATTAACAGAAGAAAGGAAATCATCACAATCGGTAATCTCTGGTGCTGTTCTGGTATAGTTTGCATCTGGAGCATCACATTGTGTAACTGAATTTACAGCTCCTATAAAGCCATCCTGATCGTCATCTACACCTACATACCAAATAGTGTTGGGGTTAATTTCCGCATCGGTATCATCACAATCGGTAATTTCTGGTGCTGTTGTGG
>JAQWOR010000017.1 GCA_029245785.1 Polaribacter sp. | reverse complement strand
ACTAAGAAATCCCTTAGCGGCTGCAAAGATACACCCTCTTTTAAATACTACAAGACTTTTTTAAAACTATTTGCAAACTATTTTTTAACATCCTGAAAACAACATACATAACATCCTTAAAAAAATGAAAAAAAGTTAGTTACACGAAGAAACAGGTCAAAATACAAGAAACAACTAAGAGCTGTGTTAGGGGTAGCAACGGCATCCTTTTTATGTGAAACTTCTTTTCAATGCTTTCATCACAAGACACTGAGCTTCTTTTTAAGGGCTCATTTACAAGATACTGGCTAAATTTAGCATAAAAAGATACAGTGAATGGCCCGCCCCTTGTGGGAACACCCTATTATAGAGAGATAAAGAAAGAGCAAGATACTGAACTGAATTCGGCATAAAAACAAATTACGACATATCTATTGTAGGAAATAGAGTTTTCTAATACCTTTGCACTTCATTAAACTAATTTAGATGATTCAGATTACATTGCCTGACGGAAGCGTTAGAGAATACAACCAAAACAGCACTCCTATGGATGTTGCTAGAAGTATTAGTGAAGGGTTTGCAAGAAACGTGATTTCTGCAAATTTTAATGGTACCACCGTTGAAACCTCTACGCCATTGACCACAGATGGTAGTTTGATTCTATATACCTTTAATGATGCCAGTGGGAAAAAAGCGTTTTGGCATTCTTCTGCCCACGTATTGGCACAAGCTATTTTAACGTTTTACCCAAAAACAAAACTAACTATTGGCCCTGCTATTGATACGGGGTTTTATTATGATCTTGATTTAGGTGATGATGTGATTTCTGAAAAAGATTTTCCGTTGATAGAAAAGAAATTTTTAGAGTTGGCAAGAGAAAAACATGAATTCAAATTACGTTCGGTTTCTAAAGCAGCTGCTCTTACCTATTATAAGGAAGAAAATAACGAGTACAAAGTTGAGCTGATCGAAAATTTAACGGACGGAGAGATTACGTTTTGTGATCATAGTGATTTTACAGACCTATGCCGTGGTGGACACATTCCGAATACTGGGATCATTAAAGCAATAAAAATCATGAATACTGCTGGCGCTTATTGGCGCGGCGATGAAAAGAACAATCAACTAACTCGTGTGTACGGGATTTCTTTTCCGAAACAAAAAATGCTTACTGAACATTTAGAATTGTTAGAAGAGGCTAAAAAACGTGACCATCGAAAATTGGGAAAAGAGTTAGAGTTGTTTACTTTTTCTACCAAAGTTGGTGCTGGTTTACCTCTATGGTTGCCAAAAGGTGCTGCCTTACGTGGTAGGTTGGAAGATTTTTTAAAGACTGCTCAAAAGAAAGCTGGCTATGAAATGGTGATGACGCCACATATTGGTCAGAAAGAATTGTATGTGACCTCTGGTCATTATGCAAAGTATGGTGAAGATAGTTTTCAGCCGATTAAAACTCCGAAAATGGATGAAGAGTTTTTATTAAGGCCTATGAACTGCCCACATCACTGTGAGGTTTACAATTTCAAGCCTCATTCTTATAAAGATTTACCAAAACGTTTTGCGGAATTTGGCACCGTATATAGATATGAGCAAAGTGGCGAATTACATGGCCTGACTCGTGTTAGAGGTTTTACTCAAGATGATGCACATATTTTTTGTACGCCAGCGCAATTAGATCAAGAGTTTAAAAACGTAATTGATTTGGTTTTACATGTATTTAATGCATTAGGTTTTAAAGATTTTAAGGCACAGGTTTCTATTCGAGACATGAGCAATCCTGATAAATACATAGGTGATGTTGCAACTTGGGAAATTGCAGAAAAAGCAATTATAAGTGCCGCAACAGATAAAGGCTTGGATTTTGTGGTTGAAGAAGGCGAAGCTGCTTTTTACGGTCCGAAATTAGACTTTATGGTAAAAGATGTTTTAGGCAGAAGTTGGCAGCTAGGAACCATTCAGGTAGACTATAATTTACCAAAACGTTTCGATTTAACCTATAAAGGAGCCGATAATCAACTGCACAGACCCGTAATGATTCACAGAGCGCCGTTTGGTTCTATGGAGCGATTTATCGCCGTATTACTAGAGCACACAGGTGGTAACTTCCCTCTTTGGCTAACTCCAGATCAGGTTATCTTATTACCAATCAGTGATAAATATCAGAAATATTCAGAAAAAGTTTTAGAAGTGCTAGAAAATTCCGAAATTCGCGCCCTCGTAGACGACCGAAGTGAAAAGACGGGGAGAAAGATTAGAGATGCAGAGATGCGAAAAATCCCATTTATGATTATTGTGGGAGAAAAAGAAGAGTCTGAAGGAACCATTTCTGTACGTAAGCACGGTGGTGAAGATTTAGGAACTCTTACCATTGAAGCATTTATCTCTTTGGTACAACAGGAGATTGATACAACATTAGTGAAATTTAAGGCATAGCCTTTTTATATATAATGTAGCGTGTTTGCTACTATTGTTTAATTTAAATTGATACGTCATAGCAATTAGAAGAAACAGGTCAAGAAGACCTTTAAGAGTAATCAAAGAGGATTTACACAGAATTAATCATAAGATTAGATTTGTGGAAGAAGTACGTTTAGTAGGAGACAATGTTGAAGTTGGAGTATATCCAATTGAAAAAGCTAGACAGCTAGCTGAAGAACTAGAATTGGACTTGGTAGAGATTTCTCCAAAGGCAGTTCCTCCTGTTTGTAAAATTATCGATTATAAGAAATTTTTATACGAACAAAAGAAACGAGACAAGGCTTTAAAGTCTAAAGCGACTAAAGTTACTGTTAAAGAGATTCGTTTTGGACCTCAAACCGACGAGCATGATTATGAATTTAAAAAGAAACATGCAATTAAGTTCTTAAAAGATGGATCTAAATTAAAAGCATTTGTTTTCTTTAAAGGAAGATCAATTATTTTTAAAGAACAAGGACAAATTTTATTATTAAAATTAGCGCAAGAATTAGAAGAATACGGTAAAGTTGAGCAATTACCGAAATTAGAAGGTAAGCGTATGATTATGTTTATCGCTCCAAAAAAAGTGAAATAATATACCTAGCAAGGTTTTTAAAATCTTGCAGGATGACAATAATAAGCAAGTTAAAAACGAAGGAGAGATGCCTAAAATGAAAACCAAATCTAGTGCCAAGAAACGATTTAAGTTGACAGGTTCTGGAAAAATTAAAAGAAAGCACGCGTTTAAGAGTCACATCTTAACAAAGAAGTCTAAAAAACGTAAGCTTAAATTAACGCACGCAGCATTAGTACACAAGTCTGATGAAGCAAACATTAAACAACAATTAACTTTAAAATAGTTAATTAAAGGGAATTAAATTATTAACCATGGAGTTGGGCAAAAAAAAGAGTTTTAAGTGATGAGTTATAAGTTATACGTTTTACACCAAGATGAATTATCATGGACTAAAAACTAAGAACTAAAGACTAAGAACTAAAAAACCGCCTACTACAAAAACAATTTGAATTATGCCAAGATCAGTAAATTCAGTAGCCTCAAGAAAAAGAAGAAAAAAAATCTTGAAGGCAGCAAAAGGTTACTTCGGACGTAGAAAAAACGTTTATACAGTAGCAAAAAATGCGGTAGAAAAAGCGATGACATATGCGTATCGTGACCGTAAAAATAATAAGAGAAACTTTCGTTCATTATGGATTCTGCGTATCAACGCTGGAGCTCGTCTTCACGGAATGTCTTACTCACAGTTTATGGGAAAAGTAAAAGCGAACAACATCGAATTAAACCGTAAGGTTTTAGCCGATTTAGCTATGAACAACCCAGAAGCTTTTAAGGCAGTTGTAGAAAAAGTAAAATAAATTAACAATTCTTGCTTATAAAAAAAACCCAAACGTTTGTTTGGGTTTTTTTTTGTTTCTTTATCATCTAGAATTCCCCCCTAACTAATTTTTACGAATTTTATGAAACCTTATCTCTTATTAATCACTCTAATGATTGCCTTTCAAGGCATCGCACAACAATCAGAAGATACTTCTTCTGAAACCATTAACGAACAATTCAATACTCTGTATAAAAAATCTGGTAGCTACCAAGTATACAAAGTAATTTACAAAGAGAAGTACAGACAACTACAAAAGAGCGTGTCAGATTCTATCAGCGGGCTACACAAAGAGCTAGCGACAAAAAACACACGTATTGATACTCAGAAAAGCGCCATTGCTATACTTGAGGGAACGGTAAAAGAAACAACTACTCAGTTAAAAGAAGCGGTTTCTAAAGAAAACTCTGTTGCGCTATTTGGAACACAGCTTACAAAACAGTGGTATGCCTTTATCCTTTTTAGCATCATTGCTATACTAGCCATATTGCTAGGCTATTTTGTATTTATGTTTAAAAACAACAATGTTCTTACTAAAAAAGCAGAACTTAACGTAGAAGATGTAGAAAATGAGTTGGCAATTTTTCGAAAGAAATCGATTAAACGAGAACAAAAACTTCGAAGAGAGCTTCTCAATGAAATTGCTAAAAACAAAAATGTTTCATAGCTTTTAACGAAATAAGAATTAAATTGCTTCTCCCAATTCTTTTAGTTTTTCTGTATTTTCAGCGAGCTTTAATTCTTCTATAATTTTATGAATATCGCCATTGATAATGTTTGATAAATCATACAATGTCAACCCAATTCTATGGTCTGTTACGCGTCCCTGCGGATAGTTGTAGGTTCTAATTTTTGCAGATCGATCTCCAGAAGTTACCATAGAACCTCGTTTCAATGCATCTTCAGCTTGCTTCTTTGCCAGCTCCATATCGTACAGACGAGAGCGCAGTACTTTAAATGCTTTCTCTTTGTTTTTATGCTGTGATTTTTGATCTTGACATTGTGCCACTAAACCTGTTGGAATGTGCGTTAAACGCACTGCTGAATAGGTGGTATTTACAGATTGACCTCCTGGTCCTGAAGAACAGAAGAAATCGATCCGCACATCTTTTGGATTAATTTCTACATCAAACTCTTCTGCTTCTGGAAAAACCATTACCGTAGCAGCAGATGTATGCACTCTTCCTTGAGTTTCTGTCTGCGGAACACGTTGTACACGGTGTACACCCGCTTCAAATTTTAAGGTTCCATATACATCAGCTCCTGAAATTTCGAGCTGAATTTCTTTAAATCCTCCATTGGTTCCTTCGCTAAAATCTACAGTATTCACTTTCCATCCTCTGTCAGAGCAGTATTTAGAATACATTCTAAACAGATCTCCAGCAAAAATACTCGCTTCATCTCCACCCGTTCCTGCACGTAATTCCATAATGGCGTTTTTAGTGTCTTCTGGATCTTTCGGGATTAGTAAAAACTTGATCTCTTCTTCTAGTTGTGGAATTCGAGTATTGGCTTCTTCAATTTCTATTTTTGCCATTTCATTCATTTCAGCATCGCTCCCATCTGCAAGTATCTCCTTAGCTTCTTCAATAGTGTTTAGCAAAGATTCGTACTCTTTTATTTTAGCAACAACATCTCCTAAATCTTTGTATTCTTTACTTAAGCGAACATATCGTTTTTGATCAGAAATAATATCTGGCTGAATGATTAAGTCTGAAACTTCATCAAAACGTTGCTTTACAATTTGCAGTTTATCTAACATCTTCTTGTCTTTTCTTGGAATGCGAATTTACAATATTTATCGGAATTTTTCTAAATTTGAATTCATGTATCTTTGAAATAAATTCAATTCGCACAAAATATTTACTCTTATTTATTTGCTGTTTACTTTTAAAAGGTACCTCATAAAAAATCGACCAGTGAATTCTCTGAAAAAATACTATACCAGACAGAAAACAATCAATTGAAAACAGAAATTTCTGCAGGTGATTTTAAAATTGATTTTATTTTTAATAGAAAAAGGAATTAGATGTCATTTCGAAATGAGCATTTTCGCGATTGAGAAATCTCAATGAATTTTGTACTGTTTTTGAGGAGATCCCTCCTCGTTCCTCATTCGGGATGACATTTATCCGCATTTTGAAGCCCCACAATCATTGCATGTTAAACAGCCTTCTTGATAGATTAAATTTTCAGAAGTACAATTTTCACAA
>JAQWOR010000007.1 GCA_029245785.1 Polaribacter sp. | reverse complement strand
ACCTATTTGGGTAAAGCTTGTAAAATCTTCACAATCTGCTACACTATAAATAGCAACTTCAGTATCTATAAGTGTTCCACCTTCAATATCTGTAGATATCTGCACTGTTCCTGTGCTTGGTGCCACAAAGCTAAACCAAACTGAGCCATTAATGCCTCCTTCTAAATTTGCATCAGGTTCACCTGCTTGAGCTGTTGCTCCTAAATTTGTAAAAGTTTCTCCAGAAACAACGCTTCCAAATGTAAGTGAAATGGCGTCACAGACATCATCATTAATTGGTGGTTCTATTTCATTCACTTCTAGACCAAAAGTACCCTGTTTAACATCTTTAGGAGTATCTACTTGAATGTAATAGGTTTCTCCAGTGGTTAAGCCACTCGTCAGAAGTACAGCACTTTTAAAATTTATCTTTCCACCATGTTGGGCGAAACCTAACTGAATAAAGCTTGTAAAATCTTCACAATCTGCTACACTATAAATAGCAACTTCAGTATCTATAAGTGTTCCACCTTCGATATCTGTAGATATTTGCACTGTTCCTGTGCTTGGTGCCACAAAGTTAAACCAAACTGAGCCATTAATGCCTCCATTTAAATTTGCATTGGGTTCGCCCACTTGAGCGGTAGCACCTAATGTGGTATACGAGCTACCTGTTGAGCCTTCTCCTAAAGTTAAGGAAGTAGCATTACAGGAATTATCGTTAACCGGAGGCGTTGGAAGGCTTCTAAACAATACTTTTAAAGACCAATCACTAAAATTATCATTGCAAACTGATCTAACATATACATTATAATCTGTGTTACTTTCTAAATTTGATATGGCTGCAGAGGTTATGCTTGAACCTACACTGCCTGATGTTACAGCATTTACTAGATTTGGTTCTATGCCATTTTCCATAACAATCCATTCATACCCGTTCGTTTCTGTTTCTGAAGCATCCCAAGTTACGTCTATACCGGTGTGTGTTATATTTGAAACAGATACATTGTTAACCCATATACAAGATGGTGTTTCTAATATACGTAAATTATCTATTAATATTACTCCTTGACCATAATATGTGTTAGCTCCAGAGATTTTAATTTTAAAATTTTGTGTCAAACCTTCAGTAATTATAAAACTTAAATTTGACAAGGTGTAATTTAGACTAGCGGTATTTAATTTCTGTAATAACACCCATTCGACACCATTCCAATAACTTATGTCAAAAATATCACTAGAATTGAAAGAGCTATTACAGTATAAGCCAATATCAAAAATTGCCATAATTGATGTTTTATTACTTGCATCAATAGGGGGTGTCTCTATTAAATTTGACCCAGGAGAAATTATTAAATAATTTGTTTGATTTACTCCACACTTAGGTTTTAAACTAGCCCCATCTAATGTCCAACAAGTGCCGTCAAAACCACTTTCAAAGTCTTCCGCATATGGTAGAGATTGTGTATCGCATGCTAAAGTTGTATACGATACAACTGAAGACCAATTACTAAAGTTATTTGAATTACAAACTGTTCGAATATATACATCATACATGGTACTATTAGTTAAACCAGACACATTAGCAGATAATATACCTGTATTAACAACCCCAGTAACAATAGCATTGTCGGGACTTGGAGCTTCTCCTTTATTCATTACAATCCATTGGTATTCATTGATTTCATTAATAGATGCTTGCCATGACAAAGTAGCTGTTGTACCAATAATATTTGAAACTGTTAAATTTTCTGGGGTAACACATGGCAACGCTACTACATTAAAATCATCTAAATAGAAACTTTGGCGTGCTGTATTTTGACCGTGTCTTATAGCGAAATAACTATCTGATGATTCAAGTATGTTAACACTAAAATCTTCATAACTATTATCTAGTGTAAAATATAATGTAGATTTTAGTGTAAACGTTGATGGTTCATTCAGGTTAGTTAGTGTGCCTACCTCAATAAAATTGTTTTTTAATCCTCGTGCACTAAAATTAACTTGTATACCACCTGATGTTAATTTTTCAACCCCGGGAGACACCAACATATAATTACCAGTTACATCTAGTCCATTATACATTTCATATGATTTACTACCTGTTTTAGCATAATACTCTACAACACCAGTAGTGCCTTCATCACCAGCAATATAACTCCAATAATTAGGCGCATTGGAATTTGATGAACCTCTTATTGGTGAACTTTCAAATCCTTCGAAAAAAGGCACCGATGCAAAAGTTGAAAAACTATAGTAATTAGACCATTTAGTTTTACCGTCAGAGGCATATAAGGCTCTTACAAAAGCTTTATAGCTGGTTAGTGGATCTAAATTTGGTATTGTTATAGATGTCGTTCCGGTATTGACAAAACCACTCTCAATAATATAGCTATCAGAAATAGGTGTTAAATCTCCTTCGCTAGGCATGATTACCCATTCGTAACCATTTGTTTCTGATGGTGATGCATCCCAAGATAAATTTACAGAAGATGCTGTTAAGTTAGAGGTTTGTAAATTCTCTGGTTTAAAATAAGGTTGCTCTACAACAATATCATCAATATAAACTATGTTGTTAGAAACCGTATTATTAGCGAGCCTTATTGCAAAATAATTATTTGGTGTAGGCTTTATCTCTTGACTGAAATCAGTATAACTCAAAGGGTATGAGCTATTGTAAGTTAACGTTTCAATAAGTACAAATGTTGACGCATCAGTTGGATCTGACATCGTGCCAATTTGAAATTGTGTGCCAATATCATAACCCTTAAGACGAAAGTTTATACTTGCCCCAATTGTATTTAAATCGGGTAACTTTGGTGATATTAACATAAAATCACCTGTATTACTAGTATTGCTAAGTACAAAGTGATTTATATAATAGTTATTCGAATAGTCATTAAAGACACAGGCATATCCAGAGTCATCAGCTATAAAACTCCAACACTTTGGGGCATTGGAATTGGAAGCGTCACCTTTTGCTGTTACATCAAAATTTTCTACCAAAGGGATGCTGTATAAACAACAAACATTTGGGTTTCCATTGTTTATTATGGTTACTACCTCTGTTTTTGAAGCTTTATTACCACTTCCGTCGGTTACTGTTAGTGTTACGGTATTTTCTCCAATATTAGCACAATTAAAACTATCAATGTCTAATACGTATGATACTATACCACAATTATCTGTGGAGCCATTATCTATTTCTTGAGGAGTTATACTTGCTTGACCATTTGAGTCTAAGGTTATTTCAATGCTTTGTGTTTGTATCGTTGGTAATTTTTTTTCAAGAACTGTAACTGTCGCTGTACCTGTGCCTATGTTACCACTTGTATCGGTTACTGTTAATGTTACGGTATTTTCTCCAGCATCAGTACAGTTAAAATCACTTACATTTAACGTGTAAGATGCTATGCCACAATTATCTATAGAGCCATCATCTATTTGGTTTGCTAATATGGATATACTTCCTAAGTCTTCATCTAAATGTACCGTAATATCTTGAGTGATTACTGTTGGTAATACAGTTTCTAATACAGTAACTTTAGCGGTTTTTGAAGCCATATTGTTGCTGTTGTCGGTTAGTGTTAATGTTACGGTATTTTCTCCAATATTAGTGCAATCAAAACTATCAACATCTAATACGTATGATGCAATACCGCAATTATCTGTAGAGTTATTATTTATTTGGTTAGGTGTTATTTTAGCTTGATTGTTTACATCTAAATACACGGTAATATCTTGAGTGATTACTGTTGGTAACATGTTGTCGTAGACGGATACCGTAGCGGTATTTGAACCTAAATTACCACTTTTGTCTGCTGCACTTAAGGTTATGATATTTACTCCAATGTTACTACAATCAAATGTGCTTACGTCAAATGCATACGACTGTATATTACAATTGTCGGATGTGCCATTATTAACCTGTTCATATGCTATTCTAGCTTTTCCATTTGCATCTAAAAACACGTCAATATCTTGAGTCTTTACTATGGGCGTAATATTGTCTAAAACAGTTACCGTAGCAGTTTTTGAAGCTTTATTGCCACTTGTGTCTGTTACGGTTAATGCGACTACTGTGTTAGATCCAATATTTGTGCAATCAAAACTATCAACATCTAATGCGTACGATACAATACTACAATTATCTGTAGAGTTATTATTTATTTGGTCAGGTGTTATATTGGCTCGCCCGTCTGCGCCTAAATATACCGTAATATCTTGAGTGATTACTGTTGGTGGCATATTATCGTAGACGGATACCGTAGCGGTATTTGAACCTAAATTACCACTTTTATCTGCTGCACTTAAGGTGATGATATTTTCTCCAATATTGCTACAATCAAATATGTCTATATCAAATGCATACGACTG
Organism: Polaribacter sp.; assembly: GCA_029245785.1. Lineage (GTDB taxonomy): Bacteria > Bacteroidota > Bacteroidia > Flavobacteriales > Flavobacteriaceae > Polaribacter. The sequence goes on along the minus strand of JAQWOR010000007.1, from coordinate 22,648 downwards.
TGTATTACAATTATCGGATGTGCCATTATTGACCTGTTCATATGTTATTTTAGCTTGACCGTTTACATCTAAATACACGTCAATATTCTGGGTACGTACAATGGGAGGAGTATTGTCTCTTACGGTGATAAGAGAGGCTATATCATAATTAAGTACATCATCATTTTCACCCAGCCTTAAATAAAAAGTAGGACCTATAGCGTTACAGTCAAAAAAAACTATATTTGGATTGTCTTCAATGTTTCTAAAAGATAAGCTTGCTGCCCTGCACTTATCTCTAGTATTAGTGATTAACATTTCGGGTGTAACAAAAGTCTGCCCATTTTCATCAAGTGTTAGTGTTAATGAATTGCTAAGTACATATGGAGGGTCGTATTCAGTAATATTAATTGCAAAGTTTAATTTAGGGATGTGTGATTGGACTTGTATATAATAAACTGTATTGTCCTCTAAATCTGTAAGTAATAAGTCTACGATATGATTGTCTGCTTCAATATATTTAACCAATTCAAACTCTGAAAAACCTGCGTCAAAGACATTATTGTCTTTATAAATAGCAATTTCAAAATTGTTAGTAGATTGAGAATCAAAAAAATCTTCAACATTAATATTTATCATATTACAATCAATCCTAAATTTATACCATAACGTATGTGTAATGCCATTATTAAAAGCTGCACTTGGCTCATTTGGTTCAGTCGTTGGGTCATGCGTATAAGTGGTTGATATAGGGGTTTGACCGTAAACTAGTTGAATGGCATTATCCACATTGTCATTGTCTGTTACTGCACTAAGCTTTTCAGGGTTTAAGGTGGTTAAATTATCTATATTTGCTATAGTATTAATGTTTGCTTCTTTTTTGCTTTTTGTATTAGGTATATTTGTTATAACCGAATTAGCTTGTACTAAACTTGAACTAATAAGCCATAGCAATAATGTAGAAATAAATTTCATAATATTGAAGAGAGTTAATTTTTTTGAGTTACCAGGTTTTGTTTTATATTAAAATTGATTACGTCGTAATTGGTTTTTTTTAAAGAAAACTTAATTGTCTGTTCATTTTAGAGAACACTAAACTTTAAAAAACAAAACTATGCTTTAAGCGAATTGAAATAAAAAAACCTTGTTAGCAATGTGTTAGCGATTTTTAAAATACTGAAAATCAAATAGTTGATTTACTTCTATACTGTGTCTGGAAAAGAGGTGTTAAAAACTCAAAAACTGCTTTATATTGACTCAGCACAAAAATGAGATAAAGTAAGGGGTGTGCCCATTTCTACTTTACCGAATTAAATGATATTCCTGAGGAATTTATAAGAACTAAATTACACTCTAAAGGATTCTTTCCTGAGAGTTTTATTTGCTAAAAATCTTGGAAGTCATTTGTCTTCGGGTGAAACTGCCTTTTCAAATGGTAATTTATGTGCCATTTTAAAATATAAAAAAAGGTAAAAGGGGTTGCGCAAGATGTGATAGAAAATATGAGGTCTTAGTAGAAAATCATCCCCAAATGCATCTCTAGCTATAGATCGTTTCCATGTTCAAAAATTAGCTTTAGATACTGAAAGTGATGCCATAGAAAACACTTACTAATTATGTTAAAACCTTTCTTGGGTATTCAATAACGCCAAGGGTAAAACCTAAGCACTGATATGGTTAGCTACGTGGGGTTAAAAAGTACGACAAGTTAAATTTAAAAGTTTTAACACCTTTGCCAGAACAATGTCAATTCATTATCAAAATATTCTCAAATATTTTGATAACAGAAGTACGGATGCTTCAGTAGAATCTTTTAACGAAAAAACAAAAGATTTTAGAGCTCAGATTAGAGGAGATAGAAGCATTAATATTTCTTCCTTTTTAGGCTTATTAATGTTTTTTTACCTAATTCTTAAATTCCATAACTTTTGGACTTGGTCCTTTATAATGCTCTCTAAAGTATATCTTGAAAAGGATAAATACATGCTTTTAGCCACTTAAAATATCGCGAATTGTAATTAGAGTTAGATTAATTTTTTTACTGTGTTTTGAAAGTCTTCTGCATTTTTGATGCCTACTTTTTTTATTAAACGGTTTTTAGCTACTCTAAAAGCGCCATGTGTCATAGCTAATCCAGCTGCACTTTCTTTAGTTGATAAATTTAGTACTGTACAATAAATAATTTGAACTTCTTTTTCGGTAAGGTTTTTAAACCGATTGTAAATATTATAAACCAATCCAGGGAAGTCATCTTTTAAACCTTTGAATAAGGTTGCATAGTTTTCTGAAGATTTTAAGTTGGTAAAAGTGTAATTTGCTCTTATAAAATTATTTTTAAGTGCATATAACTTTTCTTGTTGAATTTCAAATTGCTTTTCTAAATTGTACAATTTTTTATAATAATTTTTTGAGTCCCTATTTTTTTTTATCAGAAACAACAAAGATAAAATTAATAGTAACGTTAACCCATACCCAAAGTAGAACATAGTTGTTTTTAAATTAGTATTGCGTTCCTTAACATTAGTTCGCTCAAGCATAACAACCCCTAGTTGTCCCATCAATTTATGGTATAGTTCATTATGATAATATTTAGTGCTATCTCTAACTTTTTTAGATTTTTTAATCAATTCTAATAATTCATCATTAGTCATATAGCGACTATAATTTCGTGATAAATTTTCGTACAAATCTAACGCGTATGCATATCGTTTTTCTGCAGTATAATTATTAGCAGATTTTAAATAATAAGGAATAATAACCTCTGGAGCATCTTTCGTATTTGCATTTACATAACCTAAAACTTTATTATAATCAGCCGTAGTAAAATTTGGTATTGAATCTTTAAAATAATTTAATTGAGGTAAAATTTCAATGGCTTTATCGGGTTTATTAATTTTTGAATATGCCATGGCAGCGTTGGCGCTAGATTGTATTAAATCAATTTGAGAAAAATGGGGGCAATTCTTTGTGGTGTTAATAAAATCTTCATACGCATTTACAGCTATAATAAAATCTTCATTATAAACAGAGATTCCAATATAATTATTGATAATCCCAATTTTTAATACCATATTCTTTGATGAGCAAATATCATGATAAATTGTTTTGTGATATGTGTTAAAATAATTATATGATAATTCTTTTGCTTTGCCAATACCAGCAACTGTTATTAACTTCTTAAGCGATACCAATAACAATGAATCTTTTTTATGCTCTGAGCTTTTTAAAGCTTCTGATAATTCTACTGCCTTTTGGAAAGCTAGAATACTAGTAGCATAATCGCCAGAGCGATAACTGGAGCTTCCCAAGTTTAATTGATGTTTTAGTGAGTCTATTTGTGATAATAATGGAGAGGAATAGATGCAAAAAGCCATAACGGCAATGTAACTAAGTAGTTTTTTCTTAATCATTTTTTTACTATATGTAGCGTTCAATAGCTATAGGAGGTAGATGTTGCAAGTTAAAAAAAAACTTTTACTTGGTGTGAAAAATTAATAAATAATCCTGCGCCGCATTATCGTTTTTATTTAATAGTTTTTCTAATTTATTCTGTTGGTTGGTAAAAGAAATATTTTTATCAAACAAACGCCTGAACCATGTTGTTCTCCAAGTTTTTTTGGGTTTAATTCCAGATTTTAATAATTATATTGTCATAGCCTTAAACTCGTTGTTGTGTTTTTTTGACATAATCTAATTTATAAATATTTATAGCACCTCTTCTGCTGAAGGAGATAGTGGTTGGCAATTCTTTTAGATCATTTTCTGTCTAATGAGGTAGGTTGGTGTTCGTCAATAGGTTGTGTAGTGCTTCCTGCAAAGTGATTTTTTAGATAAATAGAGGTTTCTTGTGTTTTTGGAACCTCAAGTATTCATAGTTCAAACTTTTTAAAGGGTGTCCAGGGTGTTTTATTCTTTGGTTTTTCAAAAAAGACTAAAAAAATATTCCCAAGGATAAAAAAAATCTTGGGAATAAATAGTGACCTCGACTGGATTATTTCCATGCTCCAGAAAAAGCTCCGCTTTGAACATCACAAAAAGAATCACTTCGCAATTTTCCAAAAAAAAAGCGAGCTTCATTTTTGAAACTCGCTGTGTAATTCACATTTTTTGTGATGTATTCGTGACCTCGACTGGATTCAAACCAGTAACCTCTTGAGCCGTAATCAAGTGCGCTATTCAGTTGCGCCACGAGGCCGTAAGCGGGTGCAAATATAGGTGCTTTTTTTAAATCTAAAAGCCTATTTAGAGATTTCTTTTTGAAAATTATTGATGATTGAATCTGCTTTTTCTATATCGGTATTTAGGATAAATAACTCGACAGCGTCACTTAATGTTCCAAAGCCTGCACAAGTTGACCAGAGGCTATATGATCTTTTATAATAGCATGAATATTGGCTTTTTTTAGTAAAAAATGTAATCTATTTACAATAATAGAAGTTCCTATAAATACTTTAACATGCTCTTGTTCCATAACTTATGTCTTTAGTCTAGTGAATGCATCGTTACAAAAGCTCTCCATCCAATAATAGCTAGTTGAAATTTACTAGCTTTTGTAATGTCTAATTCCTTCTTGGTAAAAGAAGGTAAGAGTGCTTTGTTAAGTTTGGCTAGAATTTTAAAAAATAATTTTTTCATGATCGTACAATGTACGAAAAAATAATAAAAACGCACACATGAAATACAGTTTCTTAATTGCCTATTAAGGTTTTTGGATCAAAGAATTTTGAAGCAATTGCAAAAACAACTCCGTAAGATTCGCCGGTTTTAATATTTGGTATGGGTTTGTTTTTGTCGCTCCAAGTAGCTGTATAAGTGCTCTTTTTGTTTTTTAATGTTAGGGTAATTTTAACAATCTTATTATTGGTGTTGTATTTTAGGTTGCTAAAGTTAAAAACAATACCCTCTCTAGCAAGTTTGTCTTTTAGCGTATTGAGTTGTTTTTTTGTAAAGTCTTTCGTAATGGTTTCTATAGGTCCGTTGTACCTGTTTTGTAAGAACTCAAATTTCTCTGTAGGGTGTACCTGTGCAATGACTTCTGTGTGAAAGAAAAACACAAAACCAATAAGCAAGATATGTAGCTTGTGGTGTTTTTGCAGAATTCTAATAAGAGGTTTAGCGTTCTTTGGTAGCATTTTTAAAGAAAAATTGATTTTAAATTTAAAGATAGTGTTTTTTTACTTTCAACACATTGTTTATTAGATCCTCATTAAAACCGATTTTATGCTATCTTCGCAAAAAATAAATTGAATGAATATATTGTTTATTGCGCTAGGGCTGATTTTATTGGTAATGGGTGGTAATTGGTTGTTAAAATCTGCCGTTGCGTTGTCTCTAAAATTAAATATTCCTAAAATAGTGATTGGTATGACAGTGGTTTCTCTTGCAACCTCTGCGCCAGAATTAATAGTCAGTATAAGGGCAGCGTTACAAGATGCAACCGGATTGGCTGTTGGAAATGTGATTGGTTCTAATATTGCAAATTTAGGATTGGTCTTAGGAATTACCATTATTTTATCTAAAATAGATGTAGAAAAAAGTTTTTACAAGACAGATTGGCCAGTAATGATGGTTGCCTCATTACTGTTGTTTGTTTTTGTGGCATTTGACAAGGTAATTGAGTCGTATGAAGGGATGCTTTTATTTTCTTTTTTAATCTTTTTCTTAATTTATTTGTTGAAATTTCAAAAACGTGCCGTTGTAGATGAAATGCCTGAAGATGATGAACCTTTGCCATTATATAAAATCGTTTTCTTTTTCGCAATTGGAGGAGTTGGCTTATGGGCAGGCTCTGAATTGTTGATTGAGGGCGCAATTGATTTGGCTGAAAATTATGGGGTTAGTGAGCGGATTATTGGAATTACAATTGTTTCTGTAGGGACTAGTATTCCTGAATTATCAGCATCGGTAGTTGCAGTGCTTAAAAAAGAAAAAGCAATTTCATTAGGAAACTTAATAGGATCTAATGTGTTTAATATTTTAGCTGTTTTAGGAGTTACCTCTATGATTACTCCAGTGAAGATTAAGTTGGAAGATATAGGTTTGTTAGAGGTTGATATTTACTGGATGTTAGGAATCTCGTTCTTGATTCTTCCATTGGTTTTCTTTCCTAGAAAATTGCGATTGGATTGGAAAGACGGAATCATTTTATTAATACTTTATGCAATTTTTATATATACGACGGTTAATTAGAGCATAAAAAAACCTCCAGAATATTCTGGAGGTTTTTTTGTGTTAATCAAAATTATATTAAGCCTCTATGGTTTCGCAAATAGGTTTTACTGTTTGGATAATTCTAGAAGCAATCTTATAAGGGTCTCCATTAGAAGCAGGCCTTCTGTCTTCTAAATAGCCTTTCCATCCTTTTTCTACAGTTATGATAGGAATACGAATTGATGCGCCTCTATCAGAAATACCGTAACTAAAGTCTGTAATAGCTGCGGTTTCGTGTAAGCCTGTTAAACGTTGGTCGTTATGTTCTCCATAGATATCAATATGTTCTTTGGTTACCGGTCTAAAAGCTTCACAAACCGCTATAAAAATTTCTTTAGACCCACAAGTTCTTAGTGTTTCATTAGAGAAATTAGCGTGCATCCCAGAACCATTCCAGTATCCTTTTACCGGCTTTGGGTGGTATTCAATATAATAGCCGTATTGTTCTGTTAATCGGTCTAATAAATATCGTGCAATCCAAATTTCGTCACCTGCTTTTTTTGCACCTTTTGCAAATAATTGGAATTCCCATTGACCAGAAGCTACTTCTTGATTGATGCCTTCAAAGTTCAATCCGGCTTCAATACAAATGTCTGCATGTTCTTCAACAAAACCTCTTCCATGTGTGTTTTTTCCTCCAACAGAGCAGTAGTACATTCCTTGTGGCCCAGGAAATCCGCCTACAGGAAATCCTAAAGGAAGTCCAGTTGCAGTATCCATAATAAAGTACTCTTGTTCAAAGCCAAACCAAAAATCATTGTTTCCGTCATCAATAGTAGCACGAGCATTTGATGCGTGTGGAGTTCCATCAGCATTCAGTACTTCATTCATTACAAGATATCCATTAATTCTTGTTGGATCTTTGTAGATCGCAATAGGTTTAAGTACGCAGTCAGAAGAAGAACCTGAAGCTTGTTGTGTTGATGATCCGTCAAAGTTCCAATTTTTAAGTTCTTCTAAAGTTCCTTGAAAATTCTCGTGTTCCTCAACCTTGGTTTTACTCCTTAAGTTTTGAGTTGGCGTGTAGCCATCTAGCCAAATATACTCTAATTTAATTTTGCTCATGATGTGGTTTTTGTTAAATACAATGCAAAAATAAACTATTTACGTAAGTACCCCTAATTTTTAGGGGCAAAACTTGTTGAAATTTGAATTATTTGCGTTATTGGTGTTTAAAAGTAGGGATATTTGTTTATTTATATAAAAATTATGGCTATTTTTGATAAAAATTAAAAAACATGTCTACAATTAGATTCAATGCGTTGAAAGAGACGCTACACAGGAAAGCCGTTGAAATAAAAGAACAAGGAAGGCGCTCAGAAATGTTTGGCGCCAATGTTTTTAACAAGCATGCCATGCGCCAGTTCATGACCAACGAAGCTTTTGTGAGTGTACAGAGTGCGATTGTTGATGGGGTAAAAATAGAACGAAAAATAGCAGATCAAGTAGCTGCTGGAATGAAAGACTGGGCATTGTCTAAAGGCGCTACTCATTATACACATTGGTTTCAGCCATTAACAGGTGCCACAGCAGAAAAACACGATGCGTTTTTTGAAACGATAGAAGACGGAAGAGCCATGGAAAAATTTGACGGAGGGCAATTGGTGCAACAAGAGCCAGATGCGTCAAGTTTTCCTAATGGAGGAATTAGAAATACCTTTGAGGCTCGAGGGTATACCGCTTGGGATCCAACATCTCCGGCGTTTATTTATGGAACAACATTGTGTATTCCTACGGTTTTTGTTGCCTATACAGGTGAGGCATTAGACAATAAAGCGCCTTTGCTAAAGGCATTACAAGCAGTAGATACTGCCGCTACAGCAATTTGTAAATATTTTGATAAAAACGTTTCTAAGGTGAATGCTTCTTTAGGATGGGAACAAGAATATTTTTTAATCGATACGGCTTTGGCAGCTTCAAGGCCAGATATTACATTGACAGGACGCACTTTGTTAGGGCATTCTCCAGCAAAAGGTCAACAGTTAGATGACCACTATTTTGGGTCGATTCCGAGTAGGGTAATGAGCTATATGCGTGACTTAGAACACGAATGTATGCTGCTTGGAATTCCTGTAAAAACACGTCACAATGAAGTGGCTCCGAACCAATATGAATTGGCACCAATTTTTGAAGAAGCAAATTTAGCGGTAGACCATAATTCATTGCTGATGGATGTGATGGAGAAAGTATCACAACGTCATCATTTTAAAGTGCTATTTCATGAGAAGCCGTTTGCAGGTATTAATGGGTCTGGAAAACATAACAATTGGTCATTGGCGACAGATACAGGCGTTAATTTATTGAGCCCAGGGAAAACCCCGATGAAAAATTTACAATTTTTAACCTTTTTTGTCAATACCATTAAAGCGGTTCATGATCATGAAGAATTGTTAAGGTCTTCTATTGCTAGTGCAGGAAATGATCATCGTTTGGGAGCAAATGAAGCACCGCCAGCAATCATCTCTGTGTTTATTGGTTCGCAATTATCAGCAGTTTTAGATGAATTGGAGCATGTGACAAAAGGGAAATTATCACCACAAGAAAAAACAGATTTAAAATTAAATGTTGTTGGTAAAATTCCAGATGTATTGTTAGATAATACGGATCGAAATAGAACATCACCGTTTGCCTTTACAGGAAATAAATTTGAATTGAGAGCTGTTGGTTCTTGGGCTAATTGTGCAGGGCCAATGACGGTATTGAATACCATTGTAGCAAAGCAGTTAAAAGAATTTAAAAAAGAAGTAGATGCATTGATTGCATCAAAAGGATTAAAGAAAGATGAAGCGGTTTTTAATGTACTAAGAGAATACATCAAAGCATCAAAGAAAATTCGTTTTGAAGGCAATGGATACGGATCGGCATGGGAAAAAGAGGCTGCAAAACGTGGGTTGAGTAATCATAAAACAACTCCAGAAGCATTGAAAGCGAAAATTTCTAAAAAATCGATCGAGCTGTTTGAAGAAATGGAGGTGATGAGTAAGGTAGAGGTAGAAGCGCGTCATGAAATAGAATTGGAAGAGTATATATTGCGAATTCAAATAGAAGGAAGAGTGTTGGGAGATGTGGCTAGGAATCATGTAATTCCGACTGCTGTAAAATATCAAAACACCTTGATTGAAAACGTAAGTGGGTTAAAAAATATTTTTGGAAATGATTTTAAAAAGCATGCCAAAGAGCAGATAGATTTAATCGAAAAAATCTCTTTGCATATTGCAGAAATCAATTCAAAGGTAGAAAAGATGACGCAAGAGCGCAAAAGGGCCAATAAATTAGAAGGGCAAAAATCAGCAGATATGTATTGTCATAAAGTACGCCCGTATTTTGATGAAATCCGATATCACTGCGATAAACTAGAAATGATGGTAGATGATGAGCTATGGCCTTTGGCAAAATATAGAGAGCTGTTGTTTACAAGATAATATTTGACAAAAACCAATCCCGAGTATTCGGGATTTTTTTATGATTGAAATACAAACACTACAAGAAGAACATTGGACAGAAGTGTCTCAAATTTTTAAAGATGGGATCGCAACAAAGAATGCTACATTTGAAATAAATGTACCCAATTGGACAGCATGGAATGAAGAGCATTTTCAACATTCTAGGTTTGTTGCTGTTCAGAATAATGTAGTTGTTGGCTGGGTTGCTATTTCTCCAGTTTCAAAAAGAGATGTATATAAGGGGGTTGCAGAAATTAGCGTGTATGTTTCTTTACAAGCGCAGGGAAAAGGTGTAGCAAATGCATTGATGGAGAAAGTGATACAAGCATCTGAAAAAAATAAGATATGGACATTATACGCAAGTATTTTTCCAGAAAATGAAGTAAGTATGTATTTGCATAAAAAGCATGAGTTTCGTTTTATTGGTAAACGAGAAAGAATAGCCCAACAAGAGGGTGTTTGGCGAGATACTTTTTTATTTGAAAGAAGAAGTGAAAAAGTAGGAAACTGATTTGATTTCTCTTAAATTTGCCACCCAACAACAACACAACAAATGAGTAAAGAAGTTTCTAAACGCTATGCACAACGAGGTGTTTCTGCATCTAAAGAAGATGTGCACAATGCCATCAAGAATATAGATAAAGGATTGTTTCCAAAAGCATTCTGTAAAATCGTTCCAGATTATTTAACGGGCAATGAAGACTATTGTTTAATTATGCATGCAGATGGTGCTGGCACAAAAAGTTCATTGGCTTACATGTATTGGAAAGAAACAGGAGATATTTCTGTGTGGAAGGGGATTGCCCAAGATGCATTGATCATGAATATTGATGACTTGTTGTGTGTGGGAGCAACCGATAACATTATGTTATCCTCAACAATTGGAAGAAATAAAAGTAAGATTCCTGGAGAAGTGCTTTCTGCAATTATCAACGGAACAGAAGAATTGATTGCTGATTTGAAAAAATTTGGAGTAACGATTCATTCAACAGGAGGCGAAACTGCTGATGTAGGTGACTTGGTACGTACCATTATTGTTGATTCTACAGTGACGGCAAGAATGAAGCGTACAAATGTTATTGACAATGCAAATATAAAAGCAGGAGATGTAATTGTTGGGTTAGAGTCATTTGGCCAAGCAACGTATGAGACAACATACAACGGAGGTATGGGAAGTAACGGATTAACTTCTGCCCGTCACGATGTATTTCATAAATATTTAGCAAATAAATATCCTGAAAGTTTTGACGCTTCAGTACCTGCTGATTTGGTGTATTCTGGTACTGCAAAATTGACAGATACAGTAGAAAATTCTCCAATTGATGCAGGTAAGTTGGTGCTATCTCCAACAAGAACCTACGCGCCAATTATCAAAGAAATTTTATCAAAATTTAATGCAGATACCATTCACGGAATGATTCATTGTTCTGGAGGTGCACAAACAAAAATATTGCATTTTATAGATGCGTTACATATTGTAAAAGACAACCTGTTTCCGATTCCACCGTTGTTTAAATTGATACAAGAACAATCAAAAACAGATTGGAAAGAAATGTATCAAGTATTTAATTGTGGTCATCGCATGGAACTATATGTGTCTCCAGAAATTGCAGAAAACATTATTGCCATTTCAAAATCATACAATGTAAATGCACAAATTGTAGGAAGAGTGGAAGCTTTTCATTCTGATAACAATCAGAACCAAACCAAAAAGCTTACAATTAAAAGTGAATTTGGGGTGTTTGAGTATTAAGGCATTTTTTACCAAAAAATTCTAAAAACAAAATTTGTAATCCTAGTAATTGAGAATTTGTCAACTACAATAATGGGGTCGTTTGGAGTGTTGTTTCCTGTGTATTCTCTGCTAATATGATTTTGTTGATCTAATAAATTTCTAATAGAAACGCCTATTTTTCCTTTTAGCGTGTGTTTTTTAGAAAAAGAAAAATGATACATAGAAGAAAGGTCTAAACGATGGTAATTGGCAAGTCTTTCTGTATTGATGCCGTTAAAAACAATACTGTTGTCTGCAGGGTTTATGGTAGAGATTGTATATGGTTTTCCGGTATGCCATTTCCATCCCATGGCAACTTGAAGCTTCTTGGTTTTGTAAGATACAGATGAAGAAATTGCATGTTTAATTTGATTGCTTGCTGTAAAATAGTTGTCGTTATTGATGTTGTCAAACAGATTTTTAATATCTATATAAGAGTAGCTTACCCAAATTTTTAGAGGATTGAAATTCTTTTTTAGGTAAAAATCAGTACCAAGTACCTTTTGTTTTCCTTTGTGAAATCGCTCGCTGCCATCACTTAAAAAACCTAAAGATAATGCTGTAATACCTTCAATTCTCTTATAGTAAGAATCTACATCAAAACTCCAACCATTGTTATGGTACAAAACGCCTACAGAGATTTGCTTACTGTTAATTATTGGAGCAATAGTATTGTCAGACAATCTCCAAAGTTTGTTTTCTAAAGATAAATCGCTTAACACAGTTTCTTCTATTTGACTAATGATTTGATTTCGAACCTCTCCTGTAGCTTGAACTTTTATATGTGTACTTAGGTCTTTAAAAATCATAAACCGTGGCTCAAGCCTAAATTGATTTAACGGACTGTAGAAATTTGCTCTAAGCCCAATATCAAAATCAAAAAAAGAAAAGCTTCTATTGGTGTAGTTTGTAAAAAGAGAATGTGTGTTTACTTTTGCATTTTTTCGGTCTAACACATACAGTAAATCTGTGGTTTCTAAAAAGGAATAACTTACGTCTTTAAAAGTAGATTGATAACCAATATGAATGGTGTTGTCTGAGCTTGTTTTTAGAGCTATTTCTGAAGAAACATGACTGTCTTTTAATGAATTTCGTTTGTCAAAATCTGAAATTTGATCTCCGTTTTTTGAGGTGATAAAATTATAGTTTAACCGATAGTTAGAATAACTTATTTGAGTGGTTTGGTGCATGTTGTTATTCCATTTCTTTCGCCATGAAAAGCTAGACCCATCATTTTCTGTGTCTAAAATATCTCGATAAGAAGTACTGTTTTCTGTGTTTTTATAATAATGGTCTAAATCATTATCAATATGAATAAAACTAGCAGAAAAGACATTGTTTTTATTGAAGATGTAATTTATTTTTAGGTTGTAATCTTTAAAGTAAAAGTCTTCTTCTGAGTTGTTATCGTGATTTATTTTAGTTGATTGAAATACTTTTTGCTCTATCCTTTCAAAAGTTCCAGTTTCATAAACTCCTTCGTACGATTTTCGATAAGAAACCAATACGCTAAGCTTATCTTTTATAAGTGGAGTCTCTAAAAATACATCTGCACTAATGCCATTTAAACCTAGGCCCACATGAGTCTTTTTTGCAATGTTATTATTTGTAGAAATATCTATAACACTAGAAATTCGCTCTCCAAACCTAGGATGTACACCTTTGTTGTAAAAGGTGACATCTTGGGTGATGTTTGGGTTAAATGTAGAAATCATGCCAAATAAATGTCCGTTGTGATAAATGTTGATTCCATCCCAAATAATTTGATTTTGATCAGCAGTTCCTCCTCGAACATTTAAGCCGGTGGCAGTTTCATTTGGGCTCATTACGCCTGGTAATTCTTGAATGCTCTCTAAAACATCGGCTTCTATTAAGCCAGGTAAAATTTCTAAATTTTTAGGTTTGATTTTAAAAGTAGCATCTTTGTTTTTAGAAATTCCTCTTGCCAGGTAGCCTGTAATTACAATTTCCTGTAATTGCTTTGTGCTCTTGTTAAAAAGAACATCATCTTTTTTTGTAACGACAATATAACGAGTATTGATGTACTCAAAATTAAGGTTTAGTTTTTCTGAGAGTTCTTCAATGATTTTTTTTAATGTACGTGTTTTTTCTTCTAAAAAAATAATTTTATCCGTAATAAGATTGTCCGTATAAGATATTTTTACATGGTATTTTTTTTCAATAATCACAAAAGAATCAGCCACTTTTATGTGTTTAAATCCGATAGTAACACTTGTGTTTTCTTGCGAAAAACCAACTACAGAGCTTAGGATTAAAAGAAGAGAAATGAGTAGCTTCATTAATTTACTTTGATAAAATAACGGTGTTGTTTTTTAATATGTAGTTAATTTGAACTGTTTTAAATACAGAAGCCAGTGCGATGTTTACATCTTTGTTGTCAAAAGCGCCAGTAAAAATAATGGTGCTGTCAATATTTGTAACGTCAATTTGAATGTTAAATTGTTTTTCTAATGCCGAGATTACTTCTTTTAGAGGAACACTTCTAAAACTGCTCTCTCCCAAAATCCAGGTTGGCTTTACAGTTGTTAAAGTGAGGGTTTCTTCTGTAGAAATACCATTTATAATTCTGACAGATTTGTTAGGAGTTAATATAAAATCACTGTCGTCAATCTTAACGTTTACTTTTCCTTCGTAGCAGATTACTTCAAAAAAATTGTTTTGAGTATTCACGTTGAATTGTGTTCCTAACACTGAAACGGTACCATTGTCTGTAGTGACGTAAAACGCACTTCCTTTTTGTACTTTGAAAAAGGCTTCTCCTTTTAAGAAAATTTGTCGGTTGTTTTTCCAGTTTTTTTCATTGTATTTCAATGTAGATTTAGCATTTAAAATTACTTCAGATCCGTCTAGTAGGGCTATGGTTTTATGCTCTCCAAAATCAGATTGAAAAGTAAGATCTCTATTCGTTAAAAAGGTTGAGATACTAAAGAATAGTGCAATAGAAGCAGCAGCGGCAAAAGCTATTTTAGAATATAAAAACCGAACTCTAGGTTGGCGTTTCTTTTCGGCCTTTTTACGTTTAATAATTTCTTTGATGTTCTCAAAGATAGTATCTAGAGGCGTTTCTAATTGCTCATGAATGCTAATACCATCTCGTAATTTTTTATAAGTCCTAAAATCTGTATCAGAAATTAATTGCTGTAATTCATTATCAGAGATCTCTTTGGCAATCCATTTTGCTAAATATGTGTCATTAGATGTAATTTTTTCTTCCATGTGTTGGTATTCTCTTCATTAATAGTACAATTAAGACTGTAAAATCCCTACTTTTATTTTTTAAAATGCTTGCTTTTTTTAAATGTCACCAATTTTTTCTTTTAAAGTCAACAGTGCATAATGCATTCTTTTTTCTACAGCTTTAACCGAAATGTTTAGCTGAGTTGCAATTTCTTTGTATTTCTTTTTTTCTATTCTACTTAACAAAAAAACGACTCGTTGTTTTTCAGGTAGCACAGCAATGGCTTTTTCTAAGGCGTCTAAAAACTCTTGTTCTAGGTATAAGAATTCTGGAGATTCGTTGTTGTTTTCATGAACATAGCCTTGTTGGTGCCTGTGTACAACTTTGCCATGTTTTATAATATTTAAAAACAAATTGTTGGCAATGGTAAATAAAAAACTCTTAATGGTAGTGTAAGAAGCTTTTTTACAATCTTCCCAAAGCTTTACAAATGTATCTTGCACAATGTCTTCAGCAAGACTCATGTCTTTTGTTTTGAAATACATAAAGCGTTTTACATCTTTCGCATAACTGTTAAAAATATTTTCAAAAACTAAAGGGTTACAAATGTTCTTTAAATCTTTAATCATACCTATATGAATTACTAGATGTTTTTGGAGAAATTCAAAGTTATAAAAAAAAAAACTCTTTTTGAGGTAGGGTATTTTTTTTTGAAGTTGTATAGTTTATGAGAAGCTGTAATGGCAGACTTGTAAAATGAAAGAAATACGAACTTTTAAAATAGATAGAAATGATGAATTTAAAATTTACACGGTATGTATGGGTAGTTTTGTTAGCTGCATTTTCATGCACTTCAAGTTTAGATGAAAACGAAATAGATGACCCAATTGAAACTACAGAGAAAAGTGCATCAGCTAAAATAGTTGTCGATGTGGTAAAAACTCACGTAAAATCAGACGGAAGTTTTAACAATCCTCAAAATCCAGAAAGCAGCATGACTTTCGATTTAGGTTTTAAGTTCTCTTACCCAATAATACTACTATATAATAACGGCACAAAAGTGACTGTTAACGGTATCGGAGAATTAGCAGATGTGGTTGTAGCAACAAGTACTACTAATTATATAGATGGAATTAGCTTTCCTTTTGATGTGGATAAAAAAGGAAAATTAGAGACCATATTTGACGAAAATGAGTTCAGTATATTGGTTAATAGTGAAGATACTGATAATGATGGGACGCCAAATCACCAAGATGCAGATGATGATGGAGATGGAGCGGAAGATAGTGCAGAAGATACTGATAATGATGGAGACCCTACAAATGATGATGCAGATGATGATGGGACGCCGAATTACTTAGACATAGACTCTGATAATGATGGACAACTTGATGAAGATGAAGATAATGATGGAGATGGAGATTTTACAAACGATGATTCTGATAATGACGGAACACCAGATTATGTAGATACAGATTCAGACAATGACGGTGTAGAAGATGGTGATGATGATGACGATGATAATGATGGGGTTAATGATGAAGATGAAACTCATGATGATGATGATGATGATGATGATACAGACACTGATGGAGATGGAACAGGAGACAATGCAGATACAGATGATGATAACGATGGTACGTCAGACGATGACGATGCTTTTCCGTTAGATGATTCAGAAGATACAGACACTGATGGAGATGGAACAGGAGACAATGCAGACACAGATGATGATAACGATGGCACGTCAGACGATGACGATGCTTTTCCGTTAGATGACACAGAAGATACAGATACTGATGGAGATGGAACAGGAGACAATGCAGATACAGATGATGATAACGATGGTACGTCAGACGATGACGATAACTATCCATTAGACCCTACCAGACAATAATAGACTAATGGTATCGTTATTTGTAAACTTCATTAAGAGACTTCCTTTGTTATAATGAAGCTTTACTTAGATAACCCATCAGAAAAATATAAAATTATGAAAACATTAATTATTTTTACGTCACTTGTATTTTTGACTTTTACGGTAAGTGCTCAAGAGTGGCATGTAGATTTTGCAAAAGCAACAGAAGAAGCAAGCAGGAGTAATAAAAAAATCATATTGGTATTTCAAGGTTCAGATTGGTGTGCTCCATGTATTAAACTTGATAGAAAAATATGGAGCACGGAGTTGTTTAAAACCTATGCTAAGACTCATTTTGTGTTGCTAAAAGCAGATTTTCCTAGAAGAAAGAAAAACAAACTTCCTAAAAATCAAGAAGAGAAAAACCAACTGCTTGCAGAAAAATACAACCAGCAAGGTTATTTTCCATTGGTACTTGTGTTAGATAAAAAAGGAAAGGTTCTAGGTCAGTTGGGCTATGAAAATGTATCGCCCAAAGAATATATAAACAGATTGTCCTCATTCTAACTATGGAGTTGTTTAAAAAAATAAGTTTTCTGTTTTTTGCGCTTTCAGCAACGGTTGTTTTTTCTCAAAAGATATATCGACAAGAGCTGAAATTGATGGGAAGTCGGTTTGCTATTTCCGTAGTAGCATCAGATTCTATATCAGGTCATAAATTGATAGGAACTGCAATCAATGAAATCATTAGAATAGAGAAAAAAATTTCTTCTTGGGATACCAATTCAGAAACATCAAAGATAAATAGAAATGCAGGAGTAAAGCCTGTAAAAGTAAGTAAAGAGCTTTTTAATTTATTACAAAGAACCATGGCTATTTCTAAGTTAACCGATGGCGCTTTTGATATAAGTTATGCTTCTATGGATCAAATTTGGAAGTTTGATGGAAGTATGAAAATAATGCCGTCAAAAGAAAAAATTAAACAATCTGTAGCAAAAGTTGGTTTTGAAAATATTCTTTTGAATACAGAAGATCAAACTGTTTTTTTGAAATTAAAAGGAATGAAAATCGGTTTTGGAGCTATCGGAAAAGGATATGCTGCAGACAAAGCAAAAAAAATATTGATAAAAAAAGGAGTCAAGGGAGGTGTTGTTAATGCTTCTGGAGATATGAATACTTGGGGAGTACAGCCAAATGGGAATTCTTGGAAAGTTGGAATTACAAATCCATTGAATAAAAATAAAATATTTGCATGGTTTCCATTACACAATAACGCTGTTGTAACCTCTGGAAATTATGAAAAATACGTCATTTTTAACACGAAAAAATATACGCATATTATTGATCCAAGGACAGGGTATCCAAGCCAAGGGATTGTAAGTGTTAGTGTTTTTGCTTCAAGTGCTGAATTGGCAGACGCATTAGCTACTTCTATTTTTGTAATGGGTGAAGATGTTGGGTTGAATTTAATTAACCAGTTAAAAGGAGTTGATTGTGTAATTGTTGCTGATGACGGAACAATTAGTTCGTCAAAAAATATTGATATAAATAATAAATAAGGTGTATGAAAATTAAATTTACAATTCTCTGTATAGCAATCTATTCGCTGAGTTCTTGTGTTGCTGTAAAAGAGTATAAAAAGATAAATATCAATGATCCTGATATGAAGTTATCAGCAAGTGCTAGTAAACGCTTTGAAACAAATTTTCAAGTGTATAGAGAAGGTGCTTCTGGAGCAAATGGAGGGAAATCTGGAGGAGGTTGCGGTTGTAATTAAGAGAAAAGAAAATCTTTATGAAAAAATTAATAGTACTATGTTTTGCATCTTTTTGGATGGTTAATTCTATTTCTGCACAAAAAATAAGCAAGTACAAGAAAAAAGTTTTAGAAAGTGTTGAAGTAGATTTCTTAATGGGATATTATGAACAAGAAGGAAACAACGCTTCGGTAACAGGAGGAATTGGAACAGAAAAATTAAATGACGTTACACCGACAATTGTTATAAAAATTCCATTAAATGCAGATGCTATTTTAACGGTAGATGTAGGTATTTCAGCGTATTCATCAGCTTCGTCTAGTAATTTAGACCCTTTTGATGCTTCTGGGGCTTCTAAAAATGACGATGATGACGATGATGACGATGACGACGATGATGATAATGATGATGGAGGTGGTGAGCCAGGTATAATTCAAGGAAGTCCTTGGGTAGAATCTACAGGTGCTTCGAAAGGAGATGTTTGGAAAAGTGTATCTGCTAAGTACAGTCATTTTTCTGATGATAGAAATACAATTTTCGGACTCAATGCTTCAGCTTCTAGCGAGTATGATTATTCATCAATTGGTTTTGGGGCAAGTGTTACAAAACTATTTCATGAAAAAAATACAGAACTCGGAATTAGCGGACAGGTGTATTTAGATGCATGGGACCCTAAGTACCCTACAGAATTAGATTCATATATAGAAGCAGGGAAAAACTTGAATAATGGTTTTTTTGCAGACATAGATATTTTAAACCAACAAGGAAATGCCATTAATAAGAGTGGAGCAATTGTTTGGGCTCCGCATAGTACAAATTTGATTAGCACAGAAGGTAGAAAAACGTATAGTGCTTCTTTGAGTTTTTCTCAAATTTTAAGTGAAAATGCTCAAATGTCTTTATTTGTTGATCTTGTAAAACAGCAAGGATGGTTAGCCAACCCTATGCAACGTGTTTACTTTTCAGATAAAGAAAATTACTATGTAGGAAATGCAGAAAGTATAACAAATTATACCTCTTCATCTAATACAGATGTTTTTCAGCTGGCCGATGATATTGAAAGATTGCCTAGTTCTCGACTTAAGATTCCAATTGGAGCCCGATTAAATTATTTCTTAAATGAGCGTGTTATTGTAAAAACATATTATAGATTTTATAGTGATGATTGGGGAATTAGTGCTCACACTGCATCTATTGAATTTCCTATTAAATTTTCTGAAGGAAAGTATACGCTATATCCAAGTTATAGATATTATAGACAAACAGCATCAAATTATTTTGCGCCTTATGAGCAACATTTATCTACAGAAAAGTATTATACATCAGATTATGACTTGTCAGAGTTTAATAGTAGCCAATATGGAGTTGGATTTAAGTACGTAGATATTTTTTCGAGTTTTAAAATCTTACAATTAGGTTTAAAAAGTGCAGACATTAGATATAGTTCTTATACTAGAAATACTGGTTTAAAGGCAAATATTTTAACATTAGGAGTTAAGTTTGTTGCGGATTGATTTTTTAAAAACAAAAAAACTTGTTAACTTTTCGATGTTGATAATCAGTTAAGGTGCTATTTTATAGCGCTTTAGTTGTGCTTCCCTGTAGACTTCATGATAAAAGTCATGTTCTAAGCTGATTGAATTTGGTTCCTTTACACCAATCAAACAACATAACGTTCTAGAACATAATGAAATTAGATACCTTAAGGATTCCGAAAAAAACCTTCTCTCCAGAAGAAGCCTTAAAAGCGGCAACAAAATACTTTGACAATGACAGTTTAGCTGCACAAGTTTGGCTTAATAAATATGCTTTGAAAGATTCAGAAGGAGCTGTTTATGAGCTTACTCCGCATGACATGCATGTAAGAATTGCTAAAGAAATAGCAAGAATAGAACAGCGATATCCAAATCCTTTGTCAGAAAAAGAAATACTAAATTTTATAAAAGACTTCAAATATATTGTACCTCAAGGAAGTCCAATGGCGGGAATCGGGAACCCTTTTCAAACAGCTTCTTTGTCGAATTGTTTTGTTATTGGAAATAAAGGATTGTCTGACTCTTATGGAGGGATTCTAAAAATTGATCAAGAACAAGTACAACTGATGAAGCGTAGAGGAGGAGTGGGACACGATTTATCACATATTCGACCTAAAAGCTCGCCTGTAAAAAATTCAGCATTGACCTCTACAGGGATTGTTCCTTTTATGGAACGCTACTCAAACTCTACCAGAGAGGTTGCTCAAGACGGAAGACGCGGAGCATTGATGCTGTCATTGTCTATCAACCATCCTGATGCCGAAGATTTTATTGATGCAAAGCTAGAAAAAGGAAAAATTACAGGAGCTAATATTTCTGTACGAATAGATGATGCGTTTATGGAAGCTGTAAAAAATAAGACTACATACACTCAGAAATACCCAGTCCATAGTGAAAATCCAATATATTCTAAAACTATTGACGCCGCAAAAATTTGGAAAAAAATAGTTCGAAATGCGTGGAAATCTGCCGAACCAGGAATGTTGTTTTGGGATACGATTACGAAAGAATCTGTTCCGGATTGCTATGCTGATTTAGGCTACAAAACAGTGTCGACAAATCCATGTGGTGAAATACCATTATGCCCATACGATTCCTGTCGTTTATTAGCAATCAATTTGTTTTCATATGTAGAAAACCCATTTACAGAAGCAGCTACTTTTAATAATGAGCTATTTAAAAAACACATTGCAATAGCACAGCGTATTATGGATGACATTATTGATTTAGAACTCGAGAAAATTGATGTGATCTTAGAAAAAATAGCATCAGATCCAGAACCAGATGAGGTAAAATTGACAGAAACAATGCTTTGGACAAATATTAGAAATAAAGCAGAAGAAGGTCGGCGTACAGGTATTGGGATTACTGCAGAAGGAGATATGCTTGCTGCTTTAGGGATTCAATATGGAAGTGAAGAAGGAAATAATTTTTCTGTAGAGGTACATAAAACAATGGCAATTGAAGCCTATAGAGCTTCGGTTCAGACAGCAAAAGAACGTGGTGCATTTGCTATTTTCGATTCAGAAAGAGAAAAAGAAAATCCATTTATACAACGCTTAAAACAGGCCGACGAACAACTGTATTACGAGATGTTAGAACACGGAAGGCGTAATATAGCGTTGCTAACCATTGCTCCTACGGGCACCACAAGTTTAATGACACAGACAACTTCTGGAATAGAACCCGCTTTTTTACCAGTGTATAAACGTAGAAGAAAAGTAAACCCGAATGACACAAATATTCGAGTAGATTTTGTTGACGAACTTGGAGATTCTTGGGAAGAATATGTGGTCTTTCATCATCGATTTAAACAATGGATGGAAGTTAAAGGGTACGATGTTTCTAAAAATTATGAGCAAGAGGAATTAGATGCTTTGGTGGCAAAATCACCGTACTATAAAGCAACATCTAATGATGTTGATTGGATGAGTAAAGTACAAATGCAGGGAGATGTACAAAAATGGGTAGACCATTCTATTAGCGTTACCATTAATTTACCAAACAATGCTTCAGAAGAATTAATAGGAAGCTTGTTTCTAAAAGCTTGGAAAACGGGCTGTAAAGGTGTGACGGTGTATAGAGATGGGTCTCGCTCTGGAGTGTTGATTTCTAATGAAAATAAAACAGCCGAAGCAGGTAATATTTCAACGATTTCCCCAATTAAACGACCAGAAGTTTTAGAAACAGACGTGGTTCGTTTTCAAAACAACAAAGAAAAGTGGATTGCTTTTATTGGCTTGGTAGAAGGGAAGCCTTATGAGATTTTTACAGGGCTTATAGATGATGAAGATGGTATTTTGATTCCTCGTTGGGTAAGCAATGGGCTTATTATTAAAAGTAAAAATGAAGACGGAAATTCACGGTATGACTTTCAGTATAAAAATAAAAGAGGCTATAAAACAACAATTGAAGGCTTGTCGCATAAATTCAATCCAGAGTTTTGGAATTATGCCAAGTTGTTTTCAAGCACACTTCGTCATGGGATGCCTATTGATAAAATTGTCGACTTGATCAACAGCTTACAATTAGATAGCGAATCAATCAATACATGGAAAAACGGTGTTGCCCGTGCCTTGAAACGGTATGTAGAAGACGGAACTAAGGCGAAAGGGCAGGTTTGTGAAAATTGTACTTCTGAAAATTTAATCTATCAAGAAGGCTGTTTAACATGCAATGATTGTGGGGCTTCAAAATGCGGATAAATGTCATCCCGAATGAGGAACGAGGAGGGATCTCATGATGTGTAGCAATAGCATTACGAGATTTTTCCTGTTATTTAAAAGTCTAACTAAATGTCATCCCGAATGAGAAACGAGGAGGGATCTCCTCAAAAACAGTACAAAATTCATTGAGATTTCTCAATCGCGAAAATGCTCATTTCGAAATGACAT
>JAQWOR010000005.1 GCA_029245785.1 Polaribacter sp. | reverse complement strand
TAGTGCTTTTACAGCCAGAGCAACTGCTGTATAGGTTTTTCCTGTTCCTGCGGGCCCAACAGCAAACAACATGTCGTTTTTTTTCATCAAGGTAACCATTTTGCGCTGGTTCTGTGTCTGAGCCTTGATTAGCTTACCACTAACTCCATGCACTAAAACATCTGATGCTTTGTAGTTTGCCTTCTCTTCTTTTCCTGTAGATGTGATAATGCGTTCAATACTGTTCTCATCTAGCTTATTATAGGTGTTAAAGTAACTAACAAGCATCTCAAAACGTTTTTCAAACTCATCTAAAGCTTCTATTTCTCCATAAATTTTTAATTGAGCTCCTCTTGCAACAATTTTTATTTTTGAAAAATGCTTTTTGAGTTGTTTTATGGTGCTATTTTGTGGTCCAAAAAAATCTTTTGGACTGATTTCTATGAGTTCAATAATACGTTCTGTCAAATGATAAATTTTTTAAAATTATTCTTATCTAAAACTACTGCTATTTTTTTAAGAAATGATTAGATTTGTGAAAAAGTTTAGATATTTTTTTAAACAACTAATCAACAGGTAGTCTTTACATGTCTTTAATTACATTAACAACAGATTTCGGAACGAAAGACCATTTTGTAGGGGCTGTAAAAGGTGCTATTTATTCTGAATTGCCCGATGCTAAAATTGTTGACATTACGCATCAAATCTCTCCTTTTAACATCACCGAAACCGCTTACATACTAAAAAACTCATACAAGAGCTTTCCTGAAAAAAGCATTCATATTATTGGTGTAGACTCTGAATTGAGCCCTAAAAACAAGCACATTGCTTTATTGTTGGACAATCATTATTTTATTTGTCCAGACAACGGGCTAATTTCTATGATTGCTTCAGAAATAAACCCAACACAAATTGTAGAAATCAATATTCACGACCGTATTGAAAGTAGCTTTCCTGTATTGGATGTTTTTGTTCAAGTAGCTTGTTTTATTGCTCGCGGCGGAAGTTTAGGCGTTATTGGTAAAGAAATTAAATCGTATAAAAAAATGGTTGAAATTCAGCCAAAAATAAACCAAGAACAAACAAAAATAATAGGTGGTGTTATTTATATTGATAATTATGGAAATGTGATTAGCAACATAAATAAAAATTTATTTACCAAAATAGGCAAAGGGCGTAGCTTTACAATCACTGCAGGAGGTCAGAAATTCACTACAATTCAACAAAAATACAACGACCTTGTAAATTATACTATTGACGAAGACGGAAGTCATTATGACGGTAGTAAATTGACGATATTTAATTCGGCAGGGTTTTTAGAGATTGCTATTTACCGAAGCAACTCAAGTACTGTTGGCACAGCCTCTACCTTACTAGGACTAAACTATAGAGACAATATAACCATAGAGTTTTCAACTTCATAAAACCAAAGACATGTTTGTACGAATTGTTAAAATGAGCTTTCTGCCAGAAAAAGTTGATACTTTTTTGACAATTTTTAACACAAAAAAAACACTCATCAGAAACAGTGATGGATGTACATTATTAGAATTGTATAGAGACAAAACAAACTCAAATGTATTTTTTACCTATAGCTATTGGGAAAGCGAACAAGATTTAGAAAACTACAGAAATTCAGTACTATTTAAAGACGTTTGGGCAAAGACAAAGGTATTTTTTAATGAAAAACCACAAGCTTGGAGTGTAAATAAAGAAGTTAGTATTTAGTAGTGAATAAACAGTTAATAGTGAAACAATTTTCTTTTACTTTTTTTCCAGAACTGACAACTGATCGATTGATATTACGTCAATTAAGAACAGCAGATATTCCTGCAATTTATAGCTTAAGATCTAACAAAGAAATCAATCGGTTAATCACAAGAAACATCCCTCAAAACAAAAACGAAGTTCTTGATTTTATCGTTACTTGTCATCAAGAATTTATGAATAAAAACCGTGTGTTTTGGGCAATGGAATTAAAAGAAACCAAGCAACTTATTGGGACCATCGTCTATCATAAAATTTTTTCAAAAGATTCATATGCCGAAATTGGATATGAATTAGATCCGAAATTTCATAGAAATGGTTATATGAATGAAGCGATGCAAGCGACTTTAAATTTTGGGATTGAGCGCATGAAACTGAATGTTATTGAAGCCTTTACACATCAAAATAATCGAGCATCTATTGCGTTATTAGAAAAGCATCAATTTGTATTACAGGTAAAAAGAAGGTGTAAACATGTTAAAAATAATCGTATTTTTCGGCTAGAAAATAAATAAGAAAAATGTTGGAAACCAGAAGCCAGAAGCTCAAGAGTGTTCCAATAGGTAATAAAAAGCATACATATAAACAATTATACAACAGTACATGTTTTCAATTTTAAAAAAAGAGTTTAATTCATTTTTTACATCACCCATTGCCTACTTGGTTATTGGTGTTTTTTTGTTGATAAATGGGCTTTTTTTATGGGTTTTTAAAGACGACCTTAATATTTTAAATGCAGGTTTTGCAGATCTAAACAGCTTCTTTTTAATGGCTCCTTGGATTTTTTTATTTTTAATTCCTGCAATCACCATGAAAAGCTTTGCTGAAGAATTTAATAGCGGAACTATTGAAACTCTACAGACAAAACCAATCACAGATTGGCATATTATTGGAGGGAAATTTTTAGCGTCATTATTATTAATTATTGTTACTTTACTTCCTACACTAACCTATGTATACACGGTAATTCAGCTAGGAAATCCTATTGGAAATTTAGATATTGGAAGCACTGTTGGTTCATATATCGGGTTGTTGTTTTTAGCAGCAAGCTATACTTCTATCGGCTTGTTTACCTCTACGCTTTCTAAGAATCAAATTGTAGCTTTTATTTTGGGAGTTTTTATCATGTTCTTTTTCTTTTATGGATTTGATGCCATCGCTAGCCTGTTCACAAACAATAGCTATACGGTTCAAAAACTTGGAATGAACGAACATTTTAAAAGCATTAGCCGTGGTGTGATTGACACAAGAGACTTGCTTTACTTTATCAGTCTTGCTATTTTCTTTTTAGCCCTTACCAAAAACCAATTACGCAACACAAAAAAATCTTCTACACTTGTTATTTTATTAATCACAATACTATTGATCAATACAATTGGAACTAGCTTCTACAAGCGTTTTGACATCACCAAAGACAAACGATACACGGTGACAAAAACAACAAAATCAATTGTTTCTTCTCTTGATAAAACAACGCTAATTAAGGTGTATTTAAAAGGAAATTTTCCTGCTGAATTTAAGCGATTACAAATAGAAACACAACAGTTTTTAGAAGAATTAAGAGCCATTAACTCAAACATTAGCATCCAATTTATCAATCCAGATACATTTAGAGAAGTACTCATAAAAAAAGGAATGGCTCCAAGTAGGTTGACCGTAGAAGAAAACGGAATATTGACGGAAGCGATTATTTTTCCTTGGGCAGAAATTAGTCATCAAAATAACACTAAAATTGTTTCATTACTCCCTAATACTAGTGCTAGTTCACAAGAAGACCAGCTACAGAGCGCTATTGAAAATTTAGAATTTTCTTTTGCTTCTTCACTTAAAAGTATTCGTCAAAAAAACAAACAAAAAATTGCCATTATCACAGGAAACGGAGAGCTCCAAGATATTTATATATACAGCTTATTAAAACAGGTATCAGCAAAATATCATTTGGCAAAATTCACCTTAGACTCTGTTTCTAGCAATTCACAAAAAACCTTAAAAGATTTAACCACTTTTGATTTGGCCATCATTGCCAAGCCAACAGAACGCTTTTCTGATAAAGAAAAATTAGTTTTAGATCAATTTATTATAAATGGCGGAAAAACACTATGGATGCTAGACAATGTACAAGCAGATCAAGATAGTTTGCTAGCAACTGGAGAAATGTTAACCTATCCGAGAGATCTGAATTTAACCGATTTATTGTTTAGTTATGGCGTTCGAATAAACACCCATTTAGTTAAAGATTTATATGCTGCAAAAATACCTTTAGCAACAGGAAATATCGGAAATCAACCGCAATTTCAAAACCTTCCTTGGTTTTTTCATCCGTTGGCAACTGTAAACCAACAACATGCTATCTCTAGAAACATTAAACCTGTTCGCTTACAATTTGCAACACAGATTGACACCTTAAAAAACGGGATAAAAAAAACACCTTTATTGGTAAGTTCTCTACTAACAAGCACTATTGGAACTCCAGCTATTGTACAACTAAAAAGCATTGCTGAGCAAGTTGATGAGAACGTGTATAACAAAGGACATCAGTTATTGGCTGTTTTATTAGAAGGGAAATTTAATTCGGCCTATAAAAACAGGATAAAGCCTTTTAAAACACCGCTTTTTAAAATGACAAGTAAGGCTAGTAAAATGGTAGTGATTGCCGATGGTGATATCGCTAAAAACCAACTATTAAAAGGGCAACCTTTTGATTTATCAATAGATAAATGGACCCAAGAAAGCTTTGGTAACAAAGATTTTCTCATAAATACTATTGATTACCTACTAGACGAAGATGGATTGATACGCCTCAGAAACAAATCACTGAACATACAGCTACTTAACAAACAAAAAGCATATCATGAACGCGCTTTTTGGCAGCTCTTTAATATTGGATTACCGCTTCTTTTATTGCTTGGCTTTGGAAGTGTTTTTAACTTTTTAAGAAAAAGGAAATACGGTATTCAGTAATCAGTGTTCAGTGTTCAGTGTTCAGTAGTAATAAAAAAATCTGTAACCTTGAATTTCTCCGTGTAACTTTGTGTCAAAATTTTTTCACAGAGATACACCAACCTACCTCTTACCTTCGGTAGGTAAACTCGGTAGGCGGGGAAAAGAAGATTCACAAAGGAGTAATAACGGTGAATTACAATGGTGAGTACTACTTAATTTCAAACGTATTATTAAAAAAACGGTCAACTCCATTTAAGGTTCTACAAGTATCAGGATTCTGTACAATTTTTTTTGTCTAGATTCTTGGCTCTTGGTTCTGTATTCTTTTAACTTTCGATTTTTCAGTTTAAAACTAACAGCCTTCTTCACAACACAGATCGTCTTTGACCAATTTACAGCTTACCACCGCTAATAAAGCTCCAATTACAGGCGCTAAAAGGTACAGCCACAAATACTCATAATGTCCTGAAACAATTGCTGGCGCAATAGATCTTGCTGGATTCATAGATGCTTTTGTCATTGGGCCTGCAAACATGGCTTCTAACAAAATTACCCCACCAATTGCAATTCCTGCCATGGTTCCAACCTCTTTGCTTCCAGTAGACACATTGATAATTACTAGCATTAAAAAATAGGTCAGTAATAATTCTAAAACAAAGGCACGCCAAACATCTAAGGTTGGAATAGTTGCTCCATAAAACTCACTATCAGGAAAAAGAAACCAAAGAATTCCGCTTGCCAACATGGCGCCCAACACTTGAGCTATCGCATATTTTGGAACTTCTTTCCAAGAAAACTTCTTTGCATAAGCAAAAGCAATGGAAACAGCCGGGTTAAAATGTGCACCAGAAGTTTCTGCAAATGCGTAAATCATTGCCATTACAATCAATCCCCAAGTAATAGCAATTCCTACATGTGTTATTTCTCCACCAGTAATTTCGTTAATGGTCATGGCACCTGTACCACAAAACACCATGGCAAAAGTTCCTATAAATTCTGCAATATATTTTTTCACGTGTCTAAATTTTAGGCAAATATACAATCTCTTCCTTTAAGTTTTAATTAACAATTCTATTTCTAATAAATTGTAACTTTGAGAAAACTTAAAACCAATCATTATCATGAAAAAAATACTACTGAGCATTTTTGTTATTGCAATAATAACAAGTGCAAACGCACAAATTAAAACACCAGCAGCAAGCCCTGGAGGTAAAATTGAGCAAAAAGTTGGCTTAACGGATGTTAGCGTTCAATATTCTCGCCCGGCAATGCGTGGTCGAACTATTTTTGGAGGTCTGGTTCCTTATAACAAAATTTGGAGAACTGGAGCAAATGCAAGAACAACGGTTACCTTTAGTGATGCTGTTGTAATTGGAGGAAAAACACTAAAAGCAGGAACTTATGCTATTTTTACCAAGCCACAAGCTACAAAATGGGAAGTATTTTTCTATTCAGACTATGCAGGTTCTGGTGCCCCTCAAAAATGGGATGACAGTAAAGTTGCTGCAAGCGTAATAGTAGATGTGACACCTATGGAAATGGACATTCAATCATTTACCATCTCTATTGATGATGTAACCAATACATCTGCTGTAATTGGTATGCTTTGGGAAAAATCTTATGTAGGTGTATCTTTTAAAGTGCCAACAGAAAAAGGAGTCATGGAAAGCATTGCAAAAACTATGAACGGCCCTGGAGTTAATGATTATTATGCTGCTGCTGGGTATTACTTTGATCAAGGTAAAGACATTAACAAAGCAACAACATGGATTGACAAAGCTGTTTCACTAGGCAAAGACAACCCACGGTTTTGGATCTATAGAAAACAAGCCTTGATTCATGCAAAAGCTGGCGATAAAAAAGGAGCCATCAAAGCCGCTAAAATTTCTTTAGAATTGGCTATAAAAGCAAAAAATGACGCTTTTATTAAAATGAACAAAGCTTCATTAAAAAAATGGGGAGCAAATTAACGTTCTTTATTCATTTACAAAAAAAGCATCTCACTCGAGATGCTTTTTTTATTGCCATTCTAATTAGGTGTTTACTATATTTCAATAACCAATCCATCATATGCTAAGAAAATAGTGTCTGGCAATGTTTTTTCAACCGCTTCATGGTAACCTAGCTTGTGACTAATGTGTGTAAAATAGGTGCGCTCTGGTTGCAATTCAGCCACAAAATCTAACGCTTCTTGTAAATTAAAATGTGTAGGATGTTCTTCAATTCTCAAAGCACTTACAATTAGTGTTTTTAAGCTTTTTAATTTTTGTTTTTCAATTGCCGTTATCGTTTTAATATCTGTGATATAAGCAACATCTCCAAAACGATAACAGGTAATGGGTAATTTTCCATGCAACACTTCAATCGGTGTCACTACTACTCCGTCTAAATCAAAAGGGTTTTTACCCACTAAATTTGCAGACAATTTTGGCGCACCAGGATATCGGTTCGTTGTAGAAAAAATATATTCAAAACGTTTTTGTAAACTTTGTAATGTTCTTTGGTCTGCAAAAATAGGCACATCTCCCATTTTATAGCTAAAAGGCCTAATGTCATCTAGGCCCGCTGTATGGTCTGAATGTTCATGTGTAAACAAAATTCCGTTGATATCTTGTACATTTTCTCGTAATATTTGCTGTCTAAAATCAGGACCACAATCGATAACAAAGCTAAAATTATCATATTCTATCAAAATTGAAGATCTAAGTCTCTTATCACGAGAATCTTTGCTAAATGAAACAGGATGGTC
>JAQWOR010000077.1 GCA_029245785.1 Polaribacter sp. | reverse complement strand
ACCATTGAAAGCAACGTAAAATTAGCCCAAACCATCGTCGATAAAATCAAAGCAAAATTTTGCTAACTTAGAAGATTACTAAATCCATCTTATTATGCAATATAAGGCCACATCTGCTGAAGATTATATTTCACAGGTGCCGCAAGAACGACAAAACACACTTAAAAGGCTTCGAAAAACAATTGTCGATAATCTACCTAAAGGTTTCGAGGAAGGTATTCAATATGGAATGATTGGTTACTATGTACCTCATTCGATTTATCCAGATGGATACCATTGTACACCAGAAACACCACTGCCATTTATGAGTTTTGCCTCTCAAAAAAACTCAGTAAATCTGTATCATAGCGGTATCTATACAAAAAAAGAGTTGTACGATTGGTTTGTCAATGAATACCCTAAGCATTGTTCTCGTAAATTAGATATGGGAAAAAGCTGTATTAGATTTAAGAAGTTAGATGAAATTCCTTTTGACTTAATTGCCGAATTGACAAGAAAGATGACTTGTGATGAATGGATTAACGTATACGAATCTGTATTTAAAAAGAAATAAAATTATGAAAAAGAGGGTGACAGGAATAGGTGGTATTTTCTTTAAATCTAAAGACCCAAAAGCATCAAAAGATTGGTATAAAAAATACCTAGATTTTAACACCGATGATTACGGTTGTACCTTCTGGTGGAAAGACAAAGAAGGTAACGATGCCTCGACACAATGGAGTCCATTTAAGCAGGATACAAATTATTTTGAGCCCTCTAAAAAAGACTTTATGTTTAATTATCGGGTAGAAAATTTAGTAGAACTTCTAGAAGAGTTGAAAAAAGAAGGTGTTACCATACTGGGTGAAATTGAAGAATTTGAGTACGGAAAATTTGGCTGGATTCTAGATCTAGATGGAAATAAAATTGAACTTTGGGAGCCAAAAGATGCTGGTTTTAAATAACTAAAAACTCATTATTTTAAGCATGAGTTTTTTTATTCATTTATTAATCGTAATATTGCAATGTAATAATTAATTTATGGGGCTCACAAAATCAGACATCTTTACAAAAGAGCAAAACGAAATTTCAAGTTTTGCAAAAGTGTTGGGGCATCCCGCTCGGATTGCTATTTTACAGCACCTTATCAAACAAAAGAGCTGTATTTGTAATGAATTGGTGTTGGAAATAGGGCTGGCACAAGCAACAATTTCACAGCATTTACGAGAGTTAAAAAACATTGGAATCATACAAGGCACTATTGAAGGAACAAGTGTTTGCTATTGCATCAATGCTTCAAAATGGAGTGAAATTCAACAAAAACTAAGCGTTCTGTTTACCGGATTTGATAAAAACAGCACCTGTTGCTAAAAAAAATTAATCTTATTAATCATACCTATTACAATAAACTATGAAAACACACCAATTTTTAAGCAGCCTAAAGAATAACTTAGGAAAAGAGTTGATTTTTGAATATGCTCCAACAAAGTGGGTAGGCGCAAATTATCACATCACAGAAATAAAAAACACACGTATTGATTCTGTAGATTGTGGCGGAAGATCAGATTCGTGGCAAGAAACAGTTGTTCAACTTTGGGAAAGCCCAAAAGAAATTGAAAAAAGAGACTATTTAAAAGTACAAAAAGGCTTGGATATTTTTAACCGGGTACACGGCATAAAGCCACTGCTTTTAAATAGTGAAATTAAATTTGAATATGGAAACAAAACCTTTCATACAGCCCAATTAGAAGTTTCTGATATTGAAATATACGGACAAAAACTCATCGTAAAATTACACAGCTACCAAGCCGACTGTAAGGCAAAAGAACTTTGTGTGCCAATCACAAAAGTAACTAAAAAAGAGAGTGCTTGTTGTGACCCTGCAACAGGTTGTTGTTAATAAAAAGCCATCCTGAATAGCAACTGGGATGGTGTTGCTATTTTTTAGTTTCTTGTGTTTCTGCCACTTCAGTCGCCCTTTGCTCTAATGCTAGTTGAAACTCTTCCATAACAGGTTTTACAGTGCTTTCTGGAATGTCTGCAACCCGAATATACATCAATCCATCTACAGCATTATTAAATTTGGGGTCTACATTAAAAGCCACCAAACGCGCGTTTTGTTTTACATATTTCTTAATCAATACAGGAATCCGCAATACACCTGGTTCAATTTCGTCAATAATTTTATCCAACTTTTGCATATCAGACTTTGTTGCGTCAAAAACAAAATCTTTATCGGCATCTTTTAACTGTACCTTAAACTCTTTTTTAGGGAAAATATATTGCGCAATATATGGGTCATAATAATGTGACCTCATAAATTCGATCATTAAAGACTTCGAAAATTCTGAAAATTTATTACTAATACTCACTCCGCCCATCAAATATTTATATGCTGGATACCGAAGTGTTACATGTACAATTCCTTTCCAAAGTAAAAACAACGGCATTGGTTTTTGTTGATATTCTTTAATAATAAAAGCCCTTCCCATTTCAATGGTGTTTTCCATCATAGAATACAACTCTGGCTCAAACCGAAATAAAGTGTGGATATAAAACCCTGCAATTCCATACTTTTTATAAATGTCTTTTCCAAGCCCCATTCTATAAGCTCCTGCCAACACATTTGCTTCTCTATCCCATAAAATTAAATGGTAATAGTATTTATCAAACTTATCTAAATCAATCGCTTTGTTTGTTCCTTCTCCAATATCTCTAAATGTAATTTCTCTTAAACGCCCAATTTCTTGAAGTACATTCGGAATGCTTTTTGCATTCGCAAAAAAGACTTCGTAATTTTTACTTTCTAGCAAACGATCTCCTTTTTCTCTTAAATGAGCAATCTCTTTTATAAATAAATTTACATTTTTTTGTAAAGTGATTTTTTTTGGAGGTTTTGGTATTTTAAGGCTTTTTGTCGATAAAATCTTTGGTGGCTTTTTTTCAAAAGGATTGGCTAACATGTAGGTTTTCCTTCTAAGAAATTCATAAAAAGAAGGAATATCTTTATACGTGTCTTGGTCTTTTACAGAAATCGGTTTTCCAATTCTTACCTTAATAATTCTGTTTTTTTGTGATAATAATTCTGATGGTAATTTAGCCGTTCTAAGCGTGTCGCTTATTTTAGAAAGCACATAAAACAGGTTGCTATTCTTTGCATGAAAATAGATTGGAATTACAGGAACCTGTGCTTTTTTAATCAATCGCACAGCGCCTTCTTCCCAGGGTTTATCAACCATTAATTTCCCATCTCTATACGTAGAAACTTCTCCTGCCGGAAAAACACCCAGTGGTTTTTCTTCGTTTAAATGCATCAATGCCTGCTTAATTCCAGCAACACTCGATTTCGCGTCCTTTCTATCTTCAAAAGGGTTTACGGGCATTATGTAAGGTTTTAAAGGGGTAATTCGATGCAATAAAAAATTTCCTATAATTTTAAAATCTTTTCGTTGCTCAATCAACAACTTTAGCAATAAAATTCCATCAATCCCTCCTAAAGGATGATTCGATATGGTAATAAAAGGGCCTGTTTTAGGAATTCTTTTTAGATCTTCTTCTGGTATTTCAAACTCAATTTGAAATTCGCCTAAAAGCCCATTTAAAAAATCTAAATCCGATTTGTATTTATGATTATTATAAACCTTATTTACTTTAGAAATGCGTAAAATTTTTATCAGCAACCAACCCATAAAGGTTCCTATAAAACCATATTTGGAGACTCCTAAGGTGTTCGCAATTTCTTTGGATGTTACTAAACTCATTCACTAAAATTTGATAGGAGGACAAAGATACTATAAAAAATAACGACTTTTTATCATTGTTTCATGACTAGCTGTACCGTTTCTCTACTAATTTGCTTTAACAAAACCGTTCCTCTGCCTTCTATTTCTTTCATTGATTCTGTATCAAAATGACGAATCGTATACAGGGTAACATTGCGATTGTATTTTATGCTAAAATTCTGATGTAGGGCTGTATAAAATTCCTCAAACAAATTAAAATTATCTTCCAAGCACACCGAAAAACTAAGGGCTGAATTTTGAATTAAATTTACTTTCAGCTTGTATTGATGAAATAATTTAAAAATCTGACTGATATTTTTTTCAACCATAAAAGAAAAATCTGTGGCAGAAATAGACACTAAAACCTGATGCTTCTTTACAATAAAACAAGCTGTTTTAGGGTCTAAAGCTACACCTTTACTCACTTTTGTTCCTGAGTTTTTTAAATCCTCAAACGAGCGAACATACAATGGAATTCTCTTGTTTTCTAAAGGTTTTAATGTTTTTGGATGTATGACAGAAGCGCCATAAAAAGCCATTTCTATTGCTTCTTGATAGGAGATTTTTGTTAACAAAACTGTTTGTTCAAACACTCTTGGATCTGCATTTAAAACACCTTCAACATCTTTCCAAATGGTAACGCTTTTGGCGTCCAAACAGTAGGCTAAAATTCCTGCCGTAAAGTCAGAGCCCTCACGGCCTAATGTTGTTGTATTTCCTAGATAATCTGCACTTAAAAATCCTTGTGTTATGTACAATATCGTACTGTCAATTTTTGAAATACAGTTTTTTTGAGTGGTTTTCCAATCTACTGTTGCATTTCTATAATTACTATCTGTTTGGATGATTGTTCTGATGTCTAACCAGTTATTTTTAATGTCTGATTTTTGCAAAAATGCTGCGATTATTTTGGTCGATAACAACTCTCCATATCCTACAATCTGATCGTACAAAAAACTATAATTTCGAGATGTATTTCGTGCCATAAACCCACTTAACTCATCCATTAACAGATTTATTTCATTAAAAATTGCATGCTTCTTTTCGAATAACTTGTTGGCAATTTTTAAATGAAAATTAGCAATCGCTTCTTGCTTTTCTTCAACGCTATGTGATCTATTATAATAAGCCTCTAAAAGGTCTTCAAAAGCATTGGTCATTTTTCCCATGGCAGAAATAACAACCAGGGTTTTTTCGGCTCCTTCATGCCG
Source organism: Polaribacter sp. (assembly GCA_029245785.1). Classification (GTDB taxonomy): domain Bacteria; phylum Bacteroidota; class Bacteroidia; order Flavobacteriales; family Flavobacteriaceae; genus Polaribacter. Next base: position 276,022 of record JAQWOR010000077.1, on the reverse strand, counting down.
AAGTGCTTTTACTAAGTTCCTTACTCCTTCCGCATTTTTTATGGAAGCGCCACCAAATTTAAAAATTCTCATCCCTATGTATTCTCCATAAATGTTTTCAAATTTTCTTTGGTCATATGTACCACTGCCCAATCTTTTAAAATTGTTGCTCCGGTGCTTTCATAAAATGCTATCGCATCTGCATTCCAATCCAACACGTCCCAAACAACTCGCTTGGCACCAAAATCATAGGCAAATTTTAAGACAGACCTGTACAAAGCCATTCCGGCTCCAAGTCCTCTTTTGCTTCTTGTTACAATCAAATCTTCTAAATGAAAAACACGTCCCTTCCAAGTAGAATAGCGTTCGTAAAACAATGCAACACCAATAATTTCTTCGTTTTCTACAGCAACAAATGTGTTGAATTTTGGAACTTCAGAAAATCCGTCTCGTACCAAATCATCAACCGTAATTTCAACTTCATTGGGTAATTTTTCAAAAAGCGCTAATTCTTTAATCAACGCTAAGACAGATTGCATGTCTTCTTTCTGTCCTTTTCTAATGATAAAACTCATAAATAATCTTTAATTAATGCAAATTTAAACGATATTTGTACACCAACTACAATTATTTGTTATGAACGCAAAACACATGACTCTAGGGGAGTTTATTATTGACAATCAACGGTCTTTTAAATACTCTTCTGGAGAACTTTCTCGTTTAATTAACGCCATTCGTTTAGCCGCAAAAGTGGTAAATCATGAAATTAGAAAAGCAGGATTGGTAGATATTACAGGTGCTTCTGGAGATGTAAATATTCAAGGGGAAACACAACAAAAATTAGATGTTTTAGCAAATGATTTATTTAAACACACCATCATAAATCGTGAAATTGTTTGTGGAATTGCAAGTGAAGAAGAAGATGATTTTGTAATTGTAGAAGGGAAAAACAAATCTAACGACAACAAATATGTGTTGTTAATGGATCCCTTAGATGGCTCTTCAAATATTGATGTTAATGTTTCTGTAGGAACTATTTTTTCTATATATAGAAGAATCACTCCTGATGGAACTCCCGTTACAAAAGAAGATTTTTTACAAAAAGGGAATGAGCAAGTTGCTGCGGGTTATGTGGTTTATGGAACCTCAACAATGCTTGTCTTTACCACCGGAAAAGGTGTTCATGGGTTTACCTTAAACCCTGCCATTGGAACCTTCTATTTGTCGCACCCAAACATTCAATACCCTGAAGATGGAAAAATTTATTCGATCAACGAAGGGAATTATGTGCACTTTCCAAAAGGCGTTAAAGAATATTTAAAATATTGTCAAGAAGAAAAAGAAAATCGCCCTTATACATCACGATATATTGGCTCGTTGGTGTCTGATTTTCACATAAATATGATCAAAGGCGGCATCTATATATATCCAACAAGCACCATTGGTCCAAAGGGAAAATTACGATTGCTATACGAATGTAATCCGATGGCTTTTCTTGCTGAACAAGCAGGCGGAAAAGCAACAGATGGCTATGTTAGAATCATGGATTTAGAGCCGACAGAATTGCACCAAAGAGTTCCTTTTTTCTGTGGTAGCACAAAAATGGTAGACAAGGCAGAAGAATTTATGGCGAAACATCCCCAAGATGCTAATTATTAGCATTCATAACTTTTCTTGATACCTTCATAAAAAATCAAAAACAATAAGCACTGCTCATTTTAATTTTTTCAGTTAAATTTGTGGATGTAAAGCTTCTAAAAGAAGCTGATAAAGAATACAATTAATCATTTAAACATACTATTATGGCTTTTACACTACCTGAATTAGGATACGCATACGATGCGTTAGAACCACATATTGATGCGAGAACTATGGAAATTCATCATGGAAAGCATCACCAAGGATACACAAACAACCTAAACAATGCTATTGCTGGAACTGACTTAGAAGGAACATCTATCGAAAATATTCTTGCTAATTTAGACATGAACAATGGCGCTGTTAGAAATAATGGAGGAGGTTTTTTTAACCATTCACTGTTCTGGTCAGTAATGAACCCTGAAGGAAAAGGAGAATTGTCTGGAGAATTAAAAAATGCGATTGAAGCTGAATTTGGTACTGTTGATGCTTTTAAAGATACTTTTTCTAAAGCAGCAGCAACTCAATTTGGTTCTGGTTGGGCTTGGCTATGTGTGCATAAAGGAGGTAACGTTTCTGTATGCTCAACACCAAACCAAGACAATCCATTAATGGCTGGGGTTTCTTGTAATGGAACTCCAATTTTAGGACTAGATGTTTGGGAACATGCGTATTACTTAAATTATCAAAACAGAAGACCTGATTATATCAATGCTTTTTTTAATGTGATTAATTGGAATGAAGTTGCAAAACGTTATGCAGAAAACAAATAACTTCTTTTAACCATTCTCGTATTGACAGAGAATAGGTACTCATTTGAGGTTTATAAAAGCCCCGAAGAATTATTTCTTCGGGGCTTTTAATTGTACTAAAGTGTATCTTTATCAAAAAAATGCTATATAAAAACAAATACCGTACAGAATCTACGCGTCTCAAAAACTGGGATTATTCCTCTAATGGATATTATTTTATAACCATTTGCACACAAGATCGAGCCTGTTTTTTTGGAGAAATCATACATCATAAAATGGTCCTAAATACAATTGGTAAATTGGCAAAAAAACATTGGCAAAAAATTCCAAAACAATTTACATATGCATCAATAGACGCCTATGTAATTATGCCAAACCATATTCATGGAATTGTGGTTATTAATCAACCTGTTGTTTGTAGAGACGCGATTAATCAATCCGTTGTTTGTAGAGACGCGATTAATCAATCCGTTGTTTGTAGAGACGCGATTAATCGCGTCTCTACAAACGGTGGCATCACCAAAAACCACAACCCCATGTTGCACAACAATCTTTCACGAATTATTCGATGGTTCAAAGGTCGTACAACCTTTGAATCACGGAAAATTGATCTTCGTTTTTCGTGGCAACCTCGATTTTATGACCATATTATCCGTAACGAAAAATCTTTAAGAAATATTCAACAATACATTAACAACAATCCTAAAATGTGGTCTCGAGATAGAAATAACAAAATGGGGTTAAAAATTTGAATTAATACGCTCTTTTATCACTTCCTTCATAAAAATTTATAAAGGCTTCATTTACTACACGATGTCCACCATCAGTAGGATAATTTCCTGTAAAATACCAATCTCCTAAATGCGCTGGGCATGCCATATGTAAATTATCTACCGATTGGTAAATCACTTCTACAGTTGCCTTAATATCAGATGTTTTTAACATTTGTGCTGTTTTAGCAGAAATTTCTTCATCAGTAAAAGGCTGATAAATTTCTTTTACATAGTTTACAATCTCATTATCTGGTTTTCCTCTTTGTGCAACTGATTTTTCATAAACTGCATCCATAATATGATATTGATTGGTTTCTTTTAACAATTCTAGAGCAGCTCTAAAAGCAATAAAATCACCAATTTTTGCCATATCAATGCCATAACAATCTGGATATCTAATTTGTGGCGCAGAAGAAACTACTACAATTTTCTTAGGGTTTAATCTGTCTAAGATCTTGATAATACTTTTCTTTAAAGTCGTTCCTCTAACAATACTATCATCAATAATCACTAAATTATCTGTTGGCTTTACCACGCCATACGTAACATCGTATACATGCGCTACCAAATCATCACGACTGTTATCATCGGCAATAAAGGTTCTTAACTTTGCGTCTTTAATGGCAATTTTTTCAAAACGAGGGCGCTCAGATAATATCTCCGTAACTCTTTCTGCGGATAATTTTCCGCCTCCCGCTAAAATTTTTGCAGTTTTTTGCTGGTTTAAAACATCTTCTGCAGCTTCTGTCATTCCATAAAAAGACGTTTCTGCAGTATTCGGAATAAAAGAAAAAACCGAATTTGAAATATCATTGTCTATCGATTTTAAAACCTGAGGGAACACTAATTTTCCTAAGTTTTTTCGCTCTTCATAAATCGAAGCATCACTTCCTCTAGAAAAATAAATGCGCTCAAAAGAACATGATTTTTTAGGTTTTTGTTCTAAGATCGGCTGAACAGAAGTAGCTCCGTCTTTCTTTATAATCAAGGCGTGCCCTCTGTCTAATTCTTGAATGGTATCAATATCAACATCAAAAACGGTTTGAATAACAGGCCTTTCTGAAGCAACTACTACAACTTCATCATCTTGGTAATAAAATGTAGGTCTAATTCCTGACGGATCTCTTAATACAAACGCATCTCCATGCCCTAATAAACCAGCCATTGCATAACCACCATCCCAATTCTTGGCAGATTTTTGTAACACACTTTGCAAGTCGATGTTTTCTTCAATAAATGGCGATGCATCTTTTTTATTGAGCCCTTTTGCTTTTGCTTCTAAATACAATTCTGACACTTCTTCTTCTAAAAAATGTCCTATTTTTTCCATTACAGTAACCGTGTCTGTAAACTCTTTTGGATGTTGTCCTAATTCTACCAACTCTTCTAGCAACTGTTTAGAGTTGGTCATGTTAAAGTTTCCTGCAACAATTAAATTTTGGTGTTTCCAGTTGCTTTGACGCAAAAAAGGATGTACACTTTCTATGCTATTTCTACCAAATGTTCCATAGCGAACATGTCCTAAAAACAAATTTCCAACGTATGGCATGTTTTCCTCCTGCCAAGCAACATCATCTTTCTTTGATGGATTTTTTTCTAAAACCCCATTCAATCGTTCATTGATTTGTGCAAAAATATCTTGAATTGGCTGTGATTGATTTGAGCGCACTCTACTAATATACCGCGTTCCTGGTTGTACATTAAATTTTACACTTGCAAATCCAGCACCATCTTGACCGCGATTGTGTTGCTTTTCCATAAGCAAGTACATCTTGTTAATTCCGTAAAAAGCAGTGCCATATTTATCTTTGTAATATTGTAATGGTTTTAAAAGTCGAACCATGGCAATTCCACATTCATGTTTTAAAGCGTCACTCATTTATTTTTGTTGTTTAGTGTGTGTTGTTTCTATATAAAAAATCCGCAGCAAAAAGCGCGGATTTGTAATTATGAGATTTCAATATCAAACTGTGTCAATTCTTTAAATGCCTGCAAGCGGTTTTTGACTTCATCGCTTGTCAAACTTTCCATTCGCGATGTTCCAAATTTCTCTACACAGAACGAAGCCAAATTAGAGCCATAAATAATGGCGTTCTTCATATTGTTGAATGATACATCTTCTGTTTTTGCTAAATATCCACAAAAACCTCCAGCAAATGTGTCTCCTGCTCCTGTTGGATCAAAGACTTCTGCTAATGGCAATGCAGGCGCATAAAACATCTTACCTTCATTAAATAACAAAGCGCCGTGTTCTCCTTTTTTTATCACTACATACTTTGGTCCCATTTTATGAATTTTCTTCGCGGCATTTACCAACGAATACTCTCCACTTAATTGTCGTGCTTCTTCATCATTAATTGTAATAACATCTACTCTTTTTAAAACGTCGTGTAAATCATCTAGCGCAATATCCATCCAAAAATTCATGGTGTCTAAAACAGTTAGCTTTGGTGTTACGGCCATTTGATCTAAAACTGATGCTTGTGTGAGAGGGTGTAAATTTCCTAACATTACTATTTCTGCTGCTTTGAAAGCTTCTGGAACCACTGGAGAAAAGTGCTCTAACACATTTAATTCTGTAATTAATGTATCTCGAGAATTCATATCATTGTGGTATTTTCCACTCCAAAAAAATGTCTTTCCTTCTTTGATAATTTCTATTCCAGTGGTGTCAACTCCTTTAGCGTTCATCATCTCTAAGTATGACTGTGGAAAATCTCCTCCAACAACAGAAACCACTCCAGTTTCTACTCCAAATTGAGAAGCTGCTAAACCAACAAAGGTTCCAGATCCTCCTAAGATTTTAGCTGTTTTTCCAAAAGGGGTTTCAATAGCGTCAAAAGCAACTGTACCTACCGCCAATAGTTTACTCATTTCTTAATTTTTTAGTGTAATTTTGCACTTTCACAAAATCAATCTTTATACAGCGCAAAAATAAGTTTAAAAAATGACTATTAAAGAAATACAAGAAGAAATTATTGAGGAGTTTGCTCTATTTGATGATTGGATGGAGCGATATGAATATATCATTGACCTCGGAAAGTCTTTACCACTCATAGACACGCAATACAAAATAGACAAAAACCTTATAAAAGGTTGTCAATCAAAAGTTTGGCTACACTCTGAATTAAAGGGCGATCAACTTATTTTTACTGCAGATAGTGACGCTATTTTAACCAAAGGAATCGTTGCCTTATTGTTGCGAGTTTTCTCTAATCAGCAAGCAACAGCTATTTTAGAAGCTAATACTGCTTTTATTGATGAAATAGGCTTGAAAGAACACTTAAGCCCTACTAGAGCAAACGGTCTTGTTTCTATGTTGAAACAAATAAAACTATATGCAATTGTATTACAAGCAAAATAGACCGATTAGTTGTACCTTTGTAAAAATTAAACATTCACACGATGAACGATGCAGAAATACAAGATATTGGTGATAAAATTGTAACCGTTATCAAAACAATTTACGATCCAGAAATTCCCGTAGATATTTACGAGTTGGGGTTGATTTATGATGTTTTTGTAAATGAAAATAACGATGCAAAAATACTCATGACCTTAACCTCTCCAAACTGCCCTGTGGCAGAATCGTTGCCTAGAGAAGTTGAAGACAAGGTAAAAACATTGAAAGAAATAAACAATGCTGAAGTAGAAATTACTTTTGACCCTACTTGGACTCAAGAAATGATGAGTGAAGAAGCCAAGTTAGAATTGGGAATGCTTTAAAATCAGTTATCAGTGTTCAGTGTTCAGTTGTCAAAACTAAAACCTTTGAACCTTTGAAACTTTGAACCTTTGAACCTCAAAATAAATGCCAGAAGAAATAATAAATAGAGTTGCCAATAGCAAATTAATAACCATTGATCTTGAAGATTTTTATCCGAAGGGAAAACGAGTTGTTATTGATATCAAACCTTGGTTGTTTCAAGAAATCATTCTCAAAGAAAAAGATTTTAGAGCACATGTAAAAAATCATGATTGGAATCAATACCAAGATTGTTATGTGGCATTAACCTGTTCTTCAGAGGCAATCATTCCTTCATGGGCATATTTATTACCAACAACCCAATTGGCAACCCTTTCTAAAAAGGTTGTAGTTGGCAGCCTAGAACTCTTGGAAACCGTAGTATTTCAAGAAATTATTGAGCACTTAAATGTTGCTGCTTACATAGATAAACCTGTAATTATTAAAGGATGCTCCAATAAGCCTATTCCTGCTTCTGCTTATACATTACTTACAGAAAAATTGGTGCCAATAACCAAGACCATTTTTTATGGAGAGGCGTGTTCTACGGTTCCTTTATATAAATCTAAAAAATAATTTTTTTTCTCTCTGATTCGAGTTATTTTTGGCTTTTTAAATCAACAAAAGTAAGCATGAAAAATTTTCTTTTTACCTGCCTTTTAGCAATTTCAACATTCGGGTATTCTCAAGAAGAAAAGAAAGACAGCATTTCCTCTAAATGGAATGTAACCGGGCAGTTTTCTTTTTTATTCAATCAATCTTCTTTTTCTAATTGGAAATCAGGAGGTGACAATACAATAGCGGGAAATTTTGGCGTGAACTATGATTTTAATTTCAAAAATAAGGATTGGAACTGGGACAATAGGGTTATAACAGTATATGGCTTAAGCAATGTAAAGGGTACAGGGGCTCGAAAAAATAGCGACCGCTTTGAATACAATTCGTTGTTGGGTAAAAAAAGTAAAAAAAATTGGTTTCTTTCATTTTTTCTAAATTTCAAAACACAATACACAAAAGGTTTTGACTATAAAAAAACACCCAAAGTAGCAATTTCAGACTTCTTTGCTCCTGCATACTTATCATTTGGCCCCGGAATGTTATGGAAAAAGTCTGATTATATGAAAGTAAATATTGCCCCTGCCACCGCCAGATTTACTTTTGTAACTGATGAGTTTTCAGGAAAATATGGTGTCGAACAAGGAAAAAATACAAATTTAGCTTTAGGGTTTCGTTTGTCTGCCTATTTTAAGATAAAGCTAATGGAAAATGTAACCATGCAAAATATTATTGTCATCTATTCTGATTATTTAGAAAAAGCTCAAAATGTAGACTTAGACTATCAAATGCGTTTTTCTGTGTCTGTAAATAAGTACATGTCTATGGATATTCTTCTTCATACCTTGATTGATGACAATGCTTCAAGCAATGTTCAATTAAAAGAAATTTTTGGACTCAACTTAAAGTATGTATTCCACAAAATGTAATACAAACTGTTTCTTTCGAAAAAAAATTGGCATATTACAGTAATATACTGTATTTTTACAAAAAAAATGGCTAAAAAAATCACTACAGCTTTATTGCTGTTTCTTGCATTCTCTTTAAATGCACAAGAAAAAACAGACAGCGTAAAGGTTCAATGGAAAAAAAGCGGAAACATTACATTTCTAGTAAATCAATCTTCATTCTCTAACTGGGTTGCTGGCGGAGACAATACAATGTCTGGAAACTTAGGATTGAATTATGATTTTAACTATGCGCATGGAGGTTTAACTTGGGACAATAAGCTAATTCTTGCATATGGACTAAATAGCATAAAAGGAACCGGAACAAGAAAAACAGATGATCTTTTTGAATTGAATTCATTAGCTGGTAAAAAAGCGACAGAGAACTGGTCTTATTCATTTTTCTTAAACTTTAAAACTCAATTTTCTAGTGGTTATGACTATTCTAAAACACCCAAGGTAAAAACTTCTGCTTTTTTAGCTCCTGGATATTTAAGCTTTGGTCCTGGTATGTTATGGAAAAAATTTGAGCATTTTAGCGTTAACTTAGCGCCACTAACCTCAAAAATTACATTGGTTTCTGATGAGTTTTCTGGGCATTACGGAACAGACCTAGGAAAAAACACACGTTACGAATTAGGTTTTAATGCTTCATTAAATCATAAAACTACTTTGATCAAAAATGTAACAATGGAAAACCGTATCAATATATATGCTAATTATTTAGAAAACCCACAAAATTTAGATCTCGATCATCAATTAAATTTTGTAATGCAAATTAACACCTACTTATCTACTAATTTAAATTTTCACACAATTATAGATGACAATGCTTCTAATAAAATACAGTTTAAAGAGGTTTTTGGTTTAGGAATTAATTATATATTCTAAAAGCTACAGTATAAGAACACAAAAGCCAGCGTTTGCTGGCTTTTTTCATATCATTATTCTGTATATTCATCATATAAAAAATGATTGTATGGAAAGCGTTCAATGTGGATTTTTTTAACTCCATCATAGACTTTTTCTTTAAATTCTTCTAAATTTCCCTTATTCAAAGCAGAAATAAAAATAGCCGTATGCTCTAGATCATTCATCCAGGTTTTTTCCCAGTCTTCTAAAGTATAGTGTTCTTTGGTTTTTTCAGTAACTAAATCATCTTGGTCAATCGTTTGATGTGCATATGCATCAATCTTATTAAAAACCATTAGAGTGGGTTTATCAGCACTTTTTATTTCGTCTAAAATGGTGTTTACAGAGGCTATATGATCTTCAAAGTTTGGATGCGAAATATCTACAACATGTAGCAACAAATCTGCTTCACGAACCTCATCTAAGGTAGACTTAAAGGATTCTACCAATTGAGTTGGTAATTTTCGAATAAACCCAACCGTATCTGTCATTAAAAAAGGAAGGTTTTTTATAACCACTTTTCGGACTGTGGTATCTAAGGTTGCAAATAATTTGTTTTCTGCAAAAACAGCACTCTTACTAATCACATTCATTAAGGTTGATTTCCCTACGTTGGTATAGCCCACCAATGCCACACGAACCATTTTACCACGATTTTTTCGCTGTACCGCCATTTGCTTGTCAATGGTGAGTAGTTTCTTTTTTAGAAGCGAAATTTTATCACGAATGATACGCCTATCTGTTTCTATTTCCGTTTCACCTGGACCACGCATTCCAATTCCTCCTTTTTGTTTATCAAGGTGTGTCCAAAGACGTGTTAATCGAGGTAATAAATATTGGCACTGTGCTAATTCTACTTGTGTTTTTGCAGAACTTGTCTGTGCTCTTTGGGCAAAAATATCTAAAATCAAGTTGGTTCTGTCCAAAATTTTACAATCCAATACTTTCTCAATATTTCGGAGTTGAGCAGGAGACAATTCATCATCAAAAATGGCTGTCCCAATAGTATGAGCTTCAATGTATGCTCTAACCTCTTCTAACTTTCCTGTACCAATAAATGTTTTCGGATGCGGTGTTGCTAATTTTTGTGTAAATCGTTTTACTGCAACACCTCCTGCAGTTAACGTCAAAAACTCCAATTCATCTAAGTATTCTTGCGATTGGCTTTCGTCTTGTAACTGTGTAATAACTCCAATTAAAACTACTTTTTCTGAAATTACTTCTTGTGTTTCTGTCATACCCTGCAAAGGTACAAAGATTTGGAAAGGTTAGCATATAAAAAAACGGAGGTTCTTTCTACTCTTTTTCTTTTTTAGTATTGATGACGTAATTTTTATACTTCCCATCTCTGTAACGATAATAAATAAACAAAGGCATTAATACGAAGGAGAGGTAAAAAACACCAAACCCCATAATAATTTCTGCTTTTGGGTATTCCGTTTTTAGTAAATAAACGCCCACACACATCCATACTATAAAGATGATAAATAAGATTTTTAAGGTTGTTTTCATATAGTTAAATTTTTGCAGTATATACAATCGCAACTAATTAGTCACTTCAATTAATTTATTTCGATATGCCGTTAATAATTTTGATTTTGAGATAAAACCAACATAGACACCTTCTTTTACTACGGGTAAATTCCAGGCGCCACTTTCTTTAAATTTTCGCATTACCCTTTCTATAGAATCGTCGTAAAAAATAATTTCAGGAGCGCTTTTCATAAAATCAGAAACGTTAGCAGTTTCATACATTTTTTGGTCAAACATAACCGGTCTAATATCGTCTAACAAAACAATTCCTAGAAATTGTTGTACTTCATCTATTACAGGAAAAATATTTCGGTTTGATTTTGCTACGGCTGTTTTTAGGAGTTCTCCTAAGTTCATTTCTGGGCTCACAGACACAAAATTAGTTTCGATAATTTTGTCCATTTGCATCATCATCAACACATTTTTATCTTTGTCATGTGTAATTAGCTCTCCTCGTTTTGCCAATTCTACCGTGTAAATAGAATTGGAAATAAAATATTTTGTCAACGCATATGAAATTGCTGCAACCAACATCAGCGGAACAAATAAATCATAGCCTCCCGTAATTTCTGCAATCAAGAAAATAGCCGTTAAGGGAGCGTGTAAAACCCCTGCCATCAATCCTGTCATTCCTACCAAGGTGAAATTAGCTTCTGACACCTGAAACCCAAACTGATTGATCATTTTCGCAAATACGTTCCCCAGAGCGCTCCCCATGACCAAAGTGGGAACAAAAATTCCTCCAACTCCACCAGCAGCAAACGTTGTAGTCATGGCAATGGCTTTAAAAATGGTAATCATTAATAACATGATGATTACAATCCAAACATTATCAAAATCAAGATCGTATGGAATATCACTTAGCGCAGCAATGGCATTTCCGTGCAACAAATTATTGATCAACCCATACCCTTCTCCATACAGCGGTGGAATTAAAAACAATAACAATCCAATGGCAACTCCACCAATTAGTAATTTTTTAAATGGATTCGAAAATCGATCAAAAAATCTGGTGATCACAAAATACATTTTAGAAAAATACACCGAGGCAATACCCGTTCCAATTCCTAATAATGCATAAAAAAGAAGGTCGTTAATTTCAAAAACATCTTGAAGCTCAAAACCTAATAAGGCATCTTTTCCTAAGAAAAAATAAGAAGTCACAACTGCTGATACCGAAGCTAATAACAAGGGTACCAAAGAAGCAAAAGCCAGGTCCAAACTAAAAATTTCTACGGCAAAAATAATGGCGGCAACTGGTGCTTTAAACATTGATGACATAGCGCCAGCAGTGGCACAACCAATCAGTAGCATTCTTGTTTTAGAATTCACATGAAACAACTGCGCAATAGTAGACCCTAATGCAGATCCTGTACTTACTGCGGGGCCTTGCAATCCAACAGAACCTCCAAACCCAACAGTAATAGGTGCCGTTATCAACGAAGCGTATATTTTGTATTTCTCTATAATTCCACTGCGTTTAGAAATAGAATATAGGGTGGTTGAAATGCCGTGTCCAATTTCTTTTTTGATAAAATACTTTTTAATTGCAAACACCAAAAACAAACCAATAATTGGAAAAATAAAATAGAGAGAATGATGAAATTCTTTGATCAAATTTCCTTTCAACAACGACTGAAAGAAATAGGTCATATTCTTCAATACCAAAGTTCCTAAGCCCGCCAAAAACCCAACTAAAATACTTAAAACATATACAAACTGACGTTCAGAAATATGCTTGTATCTCCAAATAAGAATTTTAATAAATATTCTTTTAATTTTTGGCATGTTTCTTAAATAAAAATGTTTCCCTTTAAAAATAACACAGCATTCCCACTAATAGTTACCCTTTCTTTTTTAATTGCACAGTACAATATTCCTTTTCTTTCAGATAATTGTACCGCTTTTAATACCTTTTTATGTAGTTTCTTTTCCCAATATGGGATTAACGAAGCGTGTGCTGAACCCGTTACTGGATCTTCTTGCATAGTGGTAGCGTTGGCATCAAAAACACGAGACACAAAATCTACTTCTTTACTCTTTCCTCTTGCAGTTGGAACAATGCACAAATAAGGAAGCTCTTTTAATAACGACACCTTAGGGTTCATCTGCGCAATTTGGTCTTCATTTTCAAATAACAAAATCAAATCTCTACTTGCGTATGCCTCAATTGGTCGGTCACTAAATGCTGAGAAAATAGCGGTTGGGATCTCAATCTTTTTAGGTGGGCGTGAAGGAAAATTTAATTCTATCAAGCCGTTATCTTGTCGAACTGCTTTTAAGGGACCGCTTTCAGACAAGAAAGTTACTTCTTTTAAAGCTGGTTCTAAAAAATTAAAAATCACAAAAGCCGATGCTAAGGTGGCGTGCCCGCATAAATCAATTTCAGCATGGGGCATAAACCAACGTATTTCGAAATTGTCTGCTTTTTTTACAAAAAAAGCCGTTTCAGCTACATTATTTTCAGTAGCAATTTTTTGCATGATTTTTTCATCAATCCACTCATTAAGTGGGCAAACTGCTGCGGGATTTCCGCCAAAAACAGCATCTGTAAATGCATCAATCTGAAAAATATCTAATTCCATATTATTTGAAAGACCTCTTTAAAATATCAGTCCCTAAAAGCTTGTCATCTTTATTCATATACCAAGCCCTGTTCTTTGGCATTTTAATTCCGTTGATGGTTTCTTCTTCTGTTAGCAAAATATATTCTCCATCGTTTTTAGTTTCATCGTGAAAAAATTGATAGATTTCCATGGCATAGGTTTTGGGATTGAAATAAAAATACCAGGTGTCTTTTCCAACCTCTTTTTTATAGGTGGCTTTTAACACCAGATAGTCGTTGCCTTTAAAATTTTTTTGCTCCACTTTCTCGTTGATAATTGTCCCTTCATCCTTTAATTTCATGGGTAATCCGTACAAGTATGTATAATAATTTTGATACATGGTTGCACGATTTTTACTCAACTTGTTTTTCTTTAAAACGGCTTCTGAAAGATTGTTTTTTCCATTAAAAGCAATTTGAACACGGCCTTTATCAATACTGTATTCTGTAGTGTTTTTTTCTCTTGTTGCTTTTACAGAAAAATATTGATTTGGCAAATCAATGGTAATTTCACTCTCTCTACTTGCTTTTTTAGGAGACTTCATAGTAATGAGTAATGTTCCTTTAAAGGTTTCCCAATGCCCCTTTGGATCGTGGTATTGAATTGCTTTTTCTAATAACTGTTTCCCTGTAAGTTGTTGACTAAAACTTTGTAATGATCCTGTAACTACTAAAAATAAAAGAAGATGTTTCATAAAATAAAAGTACTAAAAAATCCCGTTCTAAATTTAGAACGAGATTTATATTTGTTCTCGATACAAATTTGTTTTTCAACAAATTTACTCGAACTGACAATTTTAAAAGACGCTATGCGTCCATATCTAATTTAATGCTCAATTCTTTTAATTGTGTCGCATCAATTGCTGCTGGTGCATCAATCATTACATCACGTCCTGAATTGTTTTTTGGAAAGGCAATAAAATCTCTAATGGTTTCTTGACCTCCTAAAATAGCCACCAATCTGTCCAATCCAAAAGCCAATCCACCGTGAGGTGGTGCGCCATATTCAAAAGCATCCATTAAAAATCCGAATTGTGCTTTTGCATCCTCTTCCGTAAATCCTAAATGCTTTAACATCGTTGCTTGCATTTCTTTATCGTGAATTCTAATCGATCCTCCTCCAATTTCATTTCCGTTCAACACCAAGTCATAGGCATTTGCTTTCACCTCTCCAGGAGCTGTTTCTAACAATTCCAATTGCCCTGATTTTGGCGATGTAAACGGATGATGCATGGCATGATAGTGCCCTGTTTCTTCATCCAATTCCAACAACGGAAAGTCGAGTATCCACAACGGTGCAAACACCTTAGGATCTCTCAATCCTAAACGTTCTGCCAACTCCATTCGTAAAGCACTTAGTTGCGCACGTACTTTATTGGTTTCTCCAGAAAGCACACAGATCAAATCGCCTGCCTTTGCTCCAGTAATTTCGGCCCATTTTGCCAAGTCTTCCTGATCGTAAAACTTATCTACAGATGATTTAAAAGAGCCGTCTTCGTTGCACTTTACATATATCATTCCCAATGCGCCAACTTGTGGTCTACGTACCCAATCAATCAGTTTATCAATTTCTTTACGTGTGTAAGACGCTCCTCCCGGAACTGCAATTCCAACCACCAATTCAGCATCGTTAAACACCTTAAACTCTTTGTGTTGGGCTACTTTATTCAACTCGCCAAACTCCATTCCAAAACGGATATCTGGTTTGTCATTTCCGTAAATTCGCATCGCATCGTCATATAGCATTCGTGGAAACATTGCTACTTCAACATCTTTAATTTCTTTTAATAAATGACGTGTCAAACCTTCAAAAACATTCAGAATATCATCTTGTTCTACAAAAGCCATTTCACAGTCAATCTGTGTAAATTCTGGTTGTCTATCAGCGCGTAAATCTTCGTCTCTAAAACATTTTACAATCTGAAAATACTTATCCATTCCACCAACCATTAAGAGTTGCTTAAAGGTTTGCGGACTCTGAGGCAAGGCATAAAACTGACCTTCATTCATTCGGGAAGGCACTACAAAATCTCTCGCTCCTTCTGGAGTCGATTTGATCAAATAGGGTGTTTCTACTTCTATAAATTCTTGGTCAGACAAATATTTTCGAACCTCCATCGCCACTTTATGGCGAAAGATCAAACTTTCTTTTACAGGATTTCTTCGAATGTCTAAGTAGCGATATTTCATTCGAATATCTTCACCTCCATCCGTCTCATCTTCAATAGTAAAAGGTGGTAACTTTGCTTGGTTTAAGATCTCTAATTGAGTTACTAAAACCTCAACAGCGCCTGTTTCCATTTTCGAGTTTTTAGAGGCTCTTTCAATCACCGTCCCTGTTGCCTGAATTACAAACTCACGCCCCAAGGTTTTTGCTTTTTCTAGCAGCTCTTTTGGTGTACGATCTTCATCAAAAATAAGCTGTGTAACTCCATAACGATCGCGTACATCTACCCAAATCACAAAGCCTTTATCACGTGATTTTTGTACCCACCCCGCTAAGGTTACTTCTTTATTTATATGTGAGGCTCTTAACTCGCCACAAGTATGACTTCTATACATTTTAATTCTTTTTTTCCCGTAAAAGTTGCTGCAAATTTAAGGATTTTAACTAGAATAATCCTCTTTTGGGCGTTCCATTTACAAAAGCAACTACAGGGATTTTTACATCTCCCTTTTCCAATAACCAGGCTCGCTTTTTTCTTGCACTGAATTGAATTCAGCAGCTAAAAAAAGAGCTTAGGCAATTGCTAGCCTCCCTAACGCAAACTCCGTTAAAAACTTTGTAAGTTTGTACTACCAGTTATTGATTGTATTTACTGGAAAAAATAGTGTACAGATGGATGTGATCAACATAAAAGAAAAATTTAAGCTTTTTTCAGAACATTGGACTCCTAAAAAAATAGGTGAATTAAACGGACAACAACTCTTGTTAGCCAAAATAAAAGGAGAATTTATTTGGCACGCACATGAGCATGAAGACGAATTGTTTATGATCATCAAAGGAGTATTGATTATTGAATTTCGCGACAAAACCATTACATTAAACGAAGGAGAAATCTATATCATTCCAAAAGGCGTAGAACACAAACCGATTGCTAAAGAAGAGGTGCACGTATTATTATTTGAACCTTTAGAGATCAAACACACCGGAAATGTAATTAGTGATATCACCGTAAAAATGTTTGAATCTATTTAGTAATAATCACTGACAATTGTTAACTGATACCTGTAAAAATGAGTAAACTATATTTAGTACCAACACCCATCGGAAATTTAGAAGACATTACGTTGAGAGCCATTAGAGTGTTAAAAGAAGTTGATTTTATTTTGGCAGAAGACACCCGAACAAGTGGAAAATTGTTGAAACATTTTGAGATTGCAACTCCTATGTACAGTCACCACATGCACAACGAGCACAAATCTATTGAAGGTGTAGTTAACCGATTAAAAAATGGTGAAACCTGTGCGTTGATTTCTGACGCTGGAACTCCTGCAATTTCAGATCCTGGGTTTTTACTAACCCGTGCTTGCGTACAACACCAATTAGAAATTGAGTGCTTGCCTGGTGCCACTGCTTTTGTACCTGCTTTAGTCAATTCTGGCTTGCCCAATGACAAATTTGTTTTTGAAGGATTTTTACCTGTAAAGAAAGGACGGCAAACTCGTTTAAAGCTATTGGCTGAAGAAACGCGAACCATGATTTTTTATGAATCTCCACACAAACTCCTCAAAACCTTGACTCATTTTGTCGAATATTTTGGTGCAGACAGACAAGTCTCTGTGTCTAGAGAATTGACCAAATTGTTTGAAGAAACCATTCGAGGAACTGCCACTGAAGTCTTGGCATATTACACTAACAAACCACCTAAAGGAGAGATTGTGGTTGTGGTTGAAGGAAATAAAATTATAATTCAAAAAAAATAGTAAATTTATACTCTAAATAATCTTTTTTTAATGAAATTTTTCGATTTTCTATGTCTTTGTGCGTTTTTAGTTTTCTGCCAGTTAAGTTTCAGCAATAATGATTCAATCCCAACAGTATCTACCATTAATCTTGAAAAGACACCTTATAAAAGCATCCATAAATTCTGGTTAGAAATTGGGAAAGACGCCTTTAATAATCCGATTAAGGTTCCTATTCTCATCGCTAAAGGAAAAGAAGATGGAAAAACTTTAGGGTTGACTGCTGCAATTCACGGGAATGAATTAAATGGCATCCCAATTATTCAATCTGTTTTCAATAACCTAGATGTTTCTAAACTGAAAGGGGTTATTATTGCTGTTCCAGGGCTAAATTCCGTTGCTGTTTTTAACAACAAAAGACGTTTTTCTGATCAAGTCGATTTGAATCGAATCTTTCCTGGAAAAAAAAACGGCAATACTTCACAACAAATAGTATATCAGATTTACCATAAAATAATTAAACTCTTTGATTTTCACATAGATATGCATACGGCAAGTTTTGGGAGAACAAACTCAATGTATGTAAGAGCAGATTTACGCAACAATACACTAGCGATGATGTCAAGGTTACAAAATCCTGATATTCTTTTGGCTAGCAAAGGGAATCCAAGTTTTGGTAATTCCGCCAGTCAAACTTTAAGAGCAACCGCAATGCAACAAGGTATCCATTCTATTACTGTAGAATACGGGAATCCACAAGTTTATCAACCAGAAATGATAAAAAGAGGCGTACAAGGAATTCAGAATTTATTAGCCTGGTTAAATATGACAGAAGAATCATTCTCTCTTTCTAAAAACACCATAGTTTGTTCAAAATCTAATTGGATTTATACTGACAAAGGAGGTTTTTTAGAAATTCCTGTTTCTTTAACCCAAAAAATTCGAAAAGGACAGGTCATTGGAATTCTTAAAGATCCTTTTGGCGCTATTATTAAAAAATATATTGCTCCAGAAGATGGCATTGTAATTGGAAAAAGTACAAACCCTATTTGTTTTTCTGGAAGTAGAATTATTCATTTAGGAATTCTTGAAAAATAGTAATTTATGACCCCTTGGATTATTTCATTGTTTACTGTACTTGCTGTATTCTATTTAGACAAATGGGAAAATAAACACATCAAATCCTTATTTGATTGGATTCCTGCCATATTATTAGCCTATTTAATTCCTGCTGTAATTTCTTCTTTATTAGGGGAGGATTTTTCACAAACCAACATCCATACCTATAGCAAAAACTACTTTATTCCATTTGCAATTATAGCTGTAATGAGTAGTTTATCCATTACACAATTAAAAGCAATTGGCTGGAAACCTATTTTGCTTTTTGTTTCGGGTTCCTTTTGGATTGCAGTTTTTCCTGTAATATTGGCTTTTATTTTTTTAGACACAAATTTAATATCCGAAGTGTTTATTAAACAAGATTATTGGAAAGGAGTACCCCCAATTGTTGGTAGCTGGATTGGAGGAAGTACAAGTCAGTTAGTTTTAAAAGAATTGGTTGAATGCCCAGAAAACATTTTTCTTACAGTATTAGTATTAGACAATATATTGGTTAATATTTGGACTATTTTAATGTTTCAAGGCATTAAAAAAAGTGCTTTTTTAAACAAAAAATTAAAGATTACTAATTTAACAATGCCTGAAAGTATTGAACAACAAAAAGGAAAGACTTTGCTTCCAATACTTTGTTTTATTATATTATTTGGTTGTGTTTTGGTTACCAATTTTTTAGTAGACAGCTTCATCGCTAAAATTATCATTTTATCAATATTAGGTCTCGTATTTAGTAACTTTATAAAGCATTGGAATTTTAAATTTGTATTAAAATTAGGCGGGATTTTAATTCTTATTGTAATGGCTATTTTAGGATTAAAACTTAAATTTAGTTTAATTCAATTTGACTTAAGTTTCTTAGGTTTTTTAATTGTTTGGTTGGTAAGTCATTTTGTAATTTTATTACTGGTAGCTAAATTATTAAATATAAATACTGCTTGGGTTCCTATTGCCAGTATGGCTAATGTTGGTGGTATTGCGACTGCTCCAGCTGTTACTGCTGCCTATGAGAAAAAATGGATGCCACATGCCATTATTTTAGCCATTTTAAGCATGGCCTCGGGTACTTTTTGGGGCGTGCTAACCATCTTTTTGTTTAAATTCGTTATTATTTAAATACTATTTATGAATTTCTTAATGCGTTACATCATCAAAAATAAAATGGTAGCAGAAGGAAAAAACGCCTTCTTTTTTATCAATTAACAGATTGCTGCAAGCCTCTCCTTAGAAATAGTGAGGCCTCGTTCGAAATGATAAAAAATCTTAAACGTGCTTTCCTTTTTCCCAACCTGTTTTACCCAAGTATTGTTCTGCGCTTTCTACAGCACCTTCTTCAATAGAAGTTCCCATAGAGTCGTTCCAACGGTTTAAATATCCGAAGAGCGAAATAACCCCCAACATCTCTACAATTTCACCTTCGTCCCAATGTTTGTACAACTCGGTTTTAATCGTTTCATCAACGGCATTTGGAACCATTGAAGCTGCTAAAGAAAAATCTAAGGCAGCACGTTCTGCATCCGAAAAAGCCGCATGTGTTTTGTACTCCCAAATATTATCCAACTGCTCTTGTTCTGCTCCGTAGCGCTCCGCAGCTCTTATGGCATGCGCTTGACAATATCTACATCCTGTAGCATTACTACTTACCCAAGCAATCATCCGTTTCAACGCCGACGTTACCCGTCCTTCGTTTGCCATTACAGCCTTATTTAAGTTGATAAAGGCTTTCGAAATTGCAGGCCTTCGCTGCATAGTCAAGACCGAATTTGGACAAAACCCCAAGGTTTCATTAAAAAATGTTGCTAATTCTTTAGTCTCTAAATTATGATCTGCTGAAAGTGGCGTAACTAATGGCATGTTTTCTCTTTTTTTATGATGCTAAAGATATCTATTTTTATAACTTTACCTTTCATAATTTTTGAAAAATGAATATTACATTACACTCCTACAATCTTGAGTTAAAACATACTTTTACAATTTCTAGAGAATCGCACGATTTTCAACCTTCTTTAGTGGTTGAATTAACACATAATGGAATCTCTGGCTTTGGTGAAGCAACTTCAAATCCGTATTATCATATTAGCGTAGAAAATATGATTGCTGATATCAACAAGCAACAAGAGCTTATCAAAAGTTTATCTGAAGAAACCCCAGAAATTTTCTGGGAAAAAATACAGCCTTTTTTTACAGAAAACCTATTCGCGCTATGTGCATTAGACATGGCCTTTAACGACTTGTATGCAAAGAGAAAAAAGAAAAAGCTATATGAAGTCTGGGGATATGACATTTCTAAAAACCCCATGACCGATTATACCATTGGAATTGATACTGTCGAAAAAATGATTGCCAAGATGAAAGAACTGCCTTGGCCTATCTATAAAATAAAACTCGGAACCAGAGATGATATTGCTATTGTAAGCGAACTTAGAAAACATACGGATGCCATTTTTAGAATTGATGCAAATTGTGGTTGGACTGCAGATGAAGCAATTGAAAATTCAAAAAAACTGAAAGAATTGGGCGTTGAATTTTTAGAACAACCTTTAAAAGCAGATGACTTTGAAGGTGCAAAAAAATTATTTAAACACTCTGCATTACCTGTCATTGCTGATGAAAGTTGTATTGTAGAAAGTGATGTAGAAAAATGCGCAGGCCTATTTCATGGCATTAATGTAAAGTTGACAAAGTGTGGAGGCTTAACTCCTGGAAGAAGAATGCTTCTAAAAGCGAAGTCATTAGGAATGAAAACCATGGTAGGGTGCATGACAGAATCTACCGTTGGCATTTCTGCAATTGCACACATATTGCCTTTATTAGACTATGTTGATATGGATGGCGGATTGCTCCTAAAAAAAGATATTGCAAGCGGAATTACAATTAACAATGGTGTCATTTCTTATGCAGATGAGTTTGGTACAGGAGTTTCTTTATTTTAATTATGTTGGAACTACACACATCTCCAGGCGCAAAAGTATCTATACACAATGAAGAGTTTCTCTACTTTAGCGGAACTTCTTATTTAGGAGCAACAACACACCCTCAGTTTATAAAAATATTAAAAAATAGTATGGATACTTGGGGCACCTCTTTCGGAAGTTCTAGAGCTGCTAACAACACCTTGTCTATCTATAAAAAATCTGAAAGCTATTTAAAACCGTTTTTACAACAAGAAGATGCTTTAACTCTTTCTTCTGGAACCTTAGCGGGCTTACTAACAATAACTGTTTTACAGCATAAAATTGATTCTTTTTTTCATTTACCAAAAACACACCCTTCAATTTTAGCATCCAATAGCAAGCCTTTGTTTATTAATGATACTTTAAACCCGTTAGTACAAACTGTTAAAAATAATAGGATGGCTATTTTGTGTGATGCCATTCCTTCTCTAGAAACAACACCTTATTCCTTTTCTTTTTTAGACAACATCTCTACTAATGTACATGTTACTATTGTTGTAGATGAATCTCATAGTTTTGGTGTTTTAGGAAAAAATGGCTGCGGAATTGCTGCGACAATTCCGAAAAGAAAAAATCTAGCCATTGTTGTAGTTGGCTCTTTGGGAAAAGCTTTTGGCTTGTCTGGAGGACTTGTTGCGGGGCCGGCTTCGTTGATCAGCCAAATAAAAGAATTAGCGCTCTTTAAAGGTGCTGCAGGGATGAATCCTGCTTTTTTAGACTGCTTTTTAAACGCAAAAACCTTCTATAAAAACCAAAAAGAAAAATTAGACAAAAATAGTGCCTATGTCTTTTCTAAATTAGGAAAACATCCTGCTATAAAAATGAACAAAACCTATCCTGTTCTTTTTCATAACGATGATACACTTTTTGATTATCTTTTTGAAAAAAAAATTATCATCACTAGCTTTTTATACCCAACAACAGGAAAAAAACTGAATAGAATTGTGTTGAATGCACATCATACAAAAAAACAATTAGATCTTTTAATTAATCAACTCTTGTTGTTTTAAAATAAACTACTTTTATACACCAATATATATAGAATTCATATGAAAAATACTGTTACCACTACTTGGAAAGAAAACATGCAATTTGAGTCTGATAACCCAAGCAACCACAAACTAACCCTTTATGATGCTTCTGCAGATAATGGAGACCTTGTTGGCTACAGCCCCAAAGCCTTAATGCTCTCTTCTTTAGCAGGTTGCACAGGGCTAGATGTTGTTTCTTTGCTTAAAAAAATGCGTGCTGAAGTTGATGACTTTACAATAACCGTTGTTGGAGAATTGACCGAAGAACATCCGAAACATTACCATGCTGTAACGGTTGATTATAATTTTTATGGAACTGATTTAGATGAAAAAAAAATCAATAAATCGGTAAATTTATCTGTAGACAGGTATTGTGGTGTGATAGAAATGTTTCGAAAGTTTGCCACTATAAAAACAAACGTTTATCTTCATCAAAAATAACCCAACTTTTAATTGCTATGCGTTGGACATTAAAACCAGAACCCGAGAAAGAAACAATAGACCAATTATCGCAAGAATTAGGAATTGACAAAACATTGTCTTCGCTTTTAATTCATCGCGGAATTGCATGTTTTGACGATGCCAAAAAATTCTTTCGCCCTACATTAAACGATGTACATGATCCTTTTTTACTAAAAGACATGAATCTGGCTGTTGAGCGTGTTGAAACAGCCGTTTTGAACAAGGAAAATATCTTGATTTATGGCGATTATGATGTAGATGGAACTACAGCTGTTTCCTTAGTTTCGTCTTATTTAAAAACAAGCTATGCAAATATCGCTACCTATATCCCAGATCGATATGCAGAAGGTTATGGCATTTCAACACAAGGAATTGACTTTGCAGAAGACAATGGGTTTTCATTGATTATTGCCTTAGATTGCGGTATCAAAGCCATTGATAAAGTTGCTTATGCTTCCAAAAAAAATATCGACTTTATCATTTGCGACCACCACAAACCAGGGCCTGAAATTCCAAAAGCAACCGCTGTTTTAAATCCGAAAAGAATAGACTGTACCTATCCGTATGATGAGTTATGTGGTTGTGGCGTTGGTTTTAAATTGATTCAAGCCTTGGCTTTAAAAAAAGGGCAATCTCTTGAAGATTTAGTACCTTATTTAGATCTCGTTGCCACCGCTATTGCAGCAGATATTGTTCCGATGACCGGAGAAAATAGAACCCTTGCTTATTTAGGACTACAAGTCATCAATTCCAACCCCAGAAACGGAATCAAAGCTATCATTCAGCAAGTAAAAAAAACAATCTTGACCATTACCGATGTGGTGTTTATCATTGCGCCGAGAATCAATGCCGCAGGAAGAATGAAACATGGAAATTACGCCGTAGAACTGCTCACTGAAATGGATTTTGATGCCGCAATTCAATTTTCCGCCGCCATAGAAAAGTTTAATACTGACAGAAAAGAACTCGATAAAAAAATAACAGATGAAGCCTTACAACAAATTACAGAACATAATGAAAAACAAAAATTTTCAACGGTTGTTTATCATAAAACTTGGCATAAAGGTGTTATTGGTATTGTGGCTTCTAGACTTATAGAAACCTATTACAGACCTACCTTAGTATTTACAAAAAGCGGCGAAAAATTAGCTGCATCTGCTCGATCCGTAAAAGGATTTGATGTGTACAATGCCCTTGAGCAATGCTCTGAATTTATCGAACAATTTGGCGGACATAAATACGCTGCTGGTTTGACATTAGCTCCAGAAAATTACGAAAATTTCAAACAAAAATTTGAAGAAGTCGTTTCAAAAACAATAGACCCAGCTTTGCTGATTCCAGAAATTTTGATTGATGCAGAAATTGATTTGTCAGAAATTACGCCAAAATTTTTTCGAATTATTCAACAAATGGCACCTTTCGGCCCACAGAATATGAAACCTGTTTTTAGCTCCTCTTCAGTAAGAGATAACGGCTTTGGAAAACAGGTAGGCGCAGATAAAAGTCATTTAAAACTGAACATTATTTACGGTGCAGATCGAAAAACCTATAATGCTATTGGTTTTGGATTGGGGAAAAAATTATCCATCGCACAAAATGAATTTAACATTGCTTATGCCTTAGATGAAAACACTTGGAATGGCAATACATCCATTCAATTATTGCTAAAAGATTTGAAATAAAAGGATTCAAGAAAGCATTAACAAAATACTCATGTCAAAAAACTTCCCCTATTAATTAACTTCCTTAATTAAATACACATACACCGGATAATGATCGCTATAGCCGCCAATATATCTTCCGTATGAAAAACTCCGAAATGGATAGCCTTTAAAACGTCCTTTCTTGGTGGTTAAAAAACGCTTATTAAAAATGCTTGCTCTAAAAAATTTAAAAGAAGTAGCTCCTTTTATCGTAGGCTTTAACAAAGAAGAACTTATTAAAATTTGATCAAACAAGTTGATATTATCTCGATAGCCCAAAGTGTTCAATCCTTGCTCAAAAAGAGTTTCAAACGGATTGTACAAATCGCCTTCTTGAACTCTCGATTTCTTTGCTTTTGTTTTCAAAACTTTTTTTAAACTCGTATTAGTTGGGTTGTCGTTAAAATCGCCCATGATGATAATTTTTGCATCGGCATCTGTCTTTCTAATTTGCTGGATAATCTTGACATTCTGATACGCAGCCTTTTCTCTTAATTGTTGACTTTTTACTACGCCTCCTCTCCTAGAAGGCCAGTGGTTGACAACAATATGGATTAGCTCATCATCTAAATAACCCGAAACCAACAATTGATCTCTTGTATATACTTTTCGGTTTTCTTGATAAATTCTTGGGTTGAAAGCTTCATGATAAACAGGCTTAAAATAGTGTTTCTGGTAAAGGAATGCAACATCAATTCCTCTGTTGTCTGGAGATTGGTAATGAATAATTTCGTAACCCTTGCCCTTTAAAAATTCCGTCCGAATCAAATCTTCTAGTACCGTTCTGTTTTCTGCTTCTGCAACACCAATAATTGCTGGGCTTGTGTTTGATTTCTCCAATCCAATTTTAGAAATAACAGCTGCTAGTTTATTTATTTTATCCTAATACACCTCTGCTCTATTGCCTTTAATTTTCATAATCGGGCTCGACTCATCATTGGTCTTCGGATTATTGATCGTGTCAAAAAGGTTTTCTAAATTGTAAAAAGCAATCGTTCGGATATTGTACTTCTTTGAATTGTTTTGAGCTTGATTGTCCGTAAAAACAAAAAGTAAGAGCAAAAAAATTGTCATTCGTTTCATAAATCGCCTTTTTATTTCAAATATACCCTAAAAACACAAGAAAATCAATGTTTTGTGTTTTTCGCTGTAAATAATTACACGGTTCTTTTAATCGATCCCTACAAAGTTTTAAAAACCTTGTAGAATTACAAAACGGATGATCATGACCCTATAAACAAACGATTCATAACAAATCACCATAAATCGTAAAGTGCTGACAATCTTGCAGATAAGAAATATTTTCTTATCTTTAAACAAAAAAATGCTATCTTATGAAAAGAACTATCTTCATGATGTTCTTGTGCATAGGCTCTTTTTATGGAGTTTTTGCTCAGAATATCGTCAAAGGAATTGTTGTAGACAGCAATTCTGAAACCCCATTACAAGATGTCGTAATTCGACTAAAAAAAACCAACATTTCTAAAATTACAACGAATGATGGTGTTTTTATCATACAGTATTTAACCAACGGAAGCTACCTTGTAGAAATTACCTTAAAAGGTTATGAAACACAAAATTTTCCCATTCAGTTTGTCGGTAAAACAATTGACTTAGGAATCATTTTTTTGTATGAAAACATCTCTGAAGTAGCTGATTTAAGTACCATTACACTTACAGATGATGAATTAAATGATGACAGTATTGCTGCTGATAATATTTCAGGATTACTGCAGTCGTCAAAAGACACGTATTTAAAAACTGCCGCCTACGAATTTAGCGCCTCTTTCTTTCGAATTAGAGGCCTAGATTCTGGTAACGCAACCTTGCTTATCAATGGTATTGAAATGAATAAAATATACAATGGACGGCCCCAATGGAGCAATTGGGGAGGCCTAAACAATGTTCTTAAAAATCAAGAATTCACAAACGGATTATCGCCTTCTAGTTATGCTTTTGGAGGTGTTTTAGGGACTACAAATAGCAATGTTAGGGCTTCAGAAGCTAGACCTGGAGGACGTATTTCTTACGCATCTTCAAACAGAAGTTATACGCATCGTGTAATGGCTTCTTATGCCTCCGGAATGCTAAAGAATAATTG
The DNA here is from genome assembly GCA_029245785.1 of Polaribacter sp. Lineage (GTDB taxonomy): Bacteria > Bacteroidota > Bacteroidia > Flavobacteriales > Flavobacteriaceae > Polaribacter. The sequence goes on along the minus strand of JAQWOR010000077.1, from coordinate 249,313 downwards.
GGCATTTACCATTTCTGCAAGCAAAAGAGCAGGTATTGAAGGTTTTTCTGAAGGAACGCTCTATAACGCAAACTCTCTTTTTTTATCTGTTGAAAAGAAAATAAACAAGAAGCACGCTCTTAATTTTACAGGAATTTACACTCCCAACAGAAGAGGAAAGTCATCTGCAAATACACAAGAGGTGTATGATTTAAGAGGCATTAAATACAACTCGTATTGGGGAGCTCAAAATGGTGTTATCAGAAATTCTCGTATAAAAGAAGTTGTAGAGCCTATATTAATGCTAAATCACTATTGGAAAGTTTCTGATAAAACAACATTAAACACCAATATTGCCTATCAATTTGGAAAGGTTGGAAACAGCAGAATTGACTATCGAGGCAGTAAAATTGATGGCACAACTAATGGGATTCCGGTTATTGTGAGTTTGGGAGGTTCTAATCCAGACCCTACATACTATCAAAAATTACCAAGCTATCAAATTCGAAATAATAATACAGGATCAGCCTATGAATTGGAGCAAGAATTCTTAAAAAATGGTCAATTGAATTGGGCTCATTTATACCGCGCAAATCTAAATTCATTTAACAGCGGAAATTCAACCTATGTATTGTATGAAGATCGAAATGATGACCAACAACTTTGGATACATTCCGTTTTTGAATCTGAACTCACCGATCACATATTGCTAAATGCTGCCCTGCAATACAGAAACTTAGTCTCCGAAAATTTTGCAAAAATGCTTGATTTATTAGGTGGAACGGGGTTTTTAGATCTTGATCCATTTGCAGAAGGAGTTAACAGGCAACAAAGTGACTTGCTACATCCAAATAGAATTGTTCGTGTTGGCGATGCTTTTAAGTACCGTTTCAATCTCAATGCCAACATTATAAATGGTTTTGTACAAACGCAATTCAACTATAAAAAAATTGATTTTTATACAGCAACACGTTTTTCTAAAACCTCGTATCAAAGAAATGGTTTGTATCAAAATGGAAAGTTTGCAAATGCTACTGAATCTTTAGGTAAATCTAAAAAACTAAGTTTTATAAATTTTGGCGTAAAAGGAGGTTTTACCTATAAAATTACAGGCAGACATTTACTTAATTTTAATGCCAGCTACCAAACAAAAGCACCGACATTACAAAATTCATTTTCTAATTCGAGAGTCCAAAATGCATCCGTAGAAGGATTAAAAAATGAAAAAACAAGCACTGTAGATGCAAGTTATATTATAAGAACCCCTCTTGTTCAGGCAAAAATAACCGGATATGTTTCCACAAATACAGATGCCACTGAAGTGGGTTTTTATTATGCGGATGGAATTGGAGGAAGTGGATCTGACTTTACTGCCTTTGTACAAGAAATTATAACTGAAATTGACACAAAACATTTTGGTGTAGAGATTGGAGCTGAAACGCAAATAACCTCGTCTATAAAACTAAAAGGAGCCGCAAATATTGGGCAATACACGTATAACAACAACCCTACATTAACCCTAAAATCAGAAACAGAAAAATTTGAATTTGACGCCAGACCTTCCAACTTAAAAAATTATAAACTTGCTGCTGGTCCACAACATGCCTATTCTGTTGGGTTTGAATATCGAGATCCTCAATTTTGGTGGATTGGAGCTACCATAAACTTTTTCGAAAATGCCTATGTAGATATTGCTCCACTAACTAGAACCAGCAATTTTTCTGATGATGGAGGAATTCCTTTTAACGATTACGAACCTGTACTGGCAAAGCAATTATTACAGCAAGAAAAATTTGATCCTTATTCCGTTGTAAATGCTGTTGGAGGAAAATCTTGGAAAATAAACAACTATTATATTGGGGTCTTTGCTAGTATTAGTAACCTTTTAAATACCCACTACAAAACAGGTGGGTTTGAACAGGGTAGAAATGCCAATTTTAGAGAATTAAGAGATGACAAGTCTTTAAAAAAACCGCTATTTGGAACTAAATATTGGTACGGAAGAGGTGCTTCTTATTTTCTAAACCTAACCATTCGATTTTAACAATTCACTTAAAAAAACAACGCTATGAAAACAATTCAATTTTATAACAAAATCGCTCTTTTAGGGCTGCTATTTATAACCATTTCTTGTGTGGAAGATGGTGATTTTGAAATTCCTGATATTACAATTACAGAACCCAATATTACCGCAACTTCAAGTATAACAGCAGTTCAATCTGCATTGGCGCAAGAATTTACAAACAACAATAAGCTAAATTATAAATTCAGAAAAAACGACCTGGCAACGTACTTTATTGGCTATGTTGTTTCTAGTGATAAAACCGGTAATTTCTACAAAAAATTAATTTTACAAGACAAGCCCCAAAATCCAACTGCAGGGATTGAGATATTAATAGACAAAACGTCTCTAAGTGAAACTTTTGAATTTGGCAGAAAAGTATATGTAAAGTTAGATGGCCTTTCTGTTTCGTATGATGATGGAGAAATTGTTATTGACCCCACCAATGCTATTGGTGGTAAATTTATTTTAGGAGTAGATCATGGTAACGGAAAAGTAGAAGCTATTTCTGCAACAAATTATCCAAACCATATGATCAGATCTGCAGAAGTTGCCACTGTTGTTGCAGCAACAAGTACAATTGCTAATTTTAGCCAAACAAACATCAATACGTTTGTAGAATTAACCAATATTCAATTTCAAAAATCGGAAATTGAAAAAACATATGCCTCTGAAGCAAATGATCAATTTGACGGATTAAGAACATTAACTAGCTGTGCATCAAGCAAAAACGTATCACTCCAAACAAGTACTTTTGCAAGCTTTAAAGTCAATACCATTCCTACTAAAAAAGGCACTTTACATGCCGTATTGACAAAAGATTATCGTGCAGAAAATTATGTGGTCATTATCAATACACCTTCTAATATTAGTTTTACTGAAGACCGATGTGACCCTTTATTTGAAGAATATTTCGAAACTACAATTGCAGGCTCTATTTCTTTAGCAGGTTGGAAAAATTATAAAGAAGCTGGTAGTAAAGATTGGGAATCTTATGCTGATGCCAATTCTTTAGGGAAATCAGCAAGAATAGGTTCTTATCGTTCTGGAGATACAAATAATATTGCATGGTTAATCAGTCCGGGGTTTAATTTTGATGCACAAGAAGATGAGCTGTTAAGCTTTAAAACCTCTAATAGTTTTGCCGATAACAGTATGTTGGAAGCCTTTATTTCTACAGATTGGGATGGTATAGAAGCCAATATTACAACAGCAACTTGGACTCTTTTACCTGCTGTAATTGTTCCCAACGCTACAAATTATAAAACCTGGGTGAGCTCTGGAAATATAGATTTATCATCTTATACTGGCACTGGATATATTGCTTTTAAATATACAGGAAGTAAATCTAGATCAAATGACGGAACGTATGAATTGGATGATATCATTATAAAAAAGAAATGAGTAGAAAATATAAATTTAGAAATAAAGACGGAGCGTACTTTATAAGTTTTGCTGTTGTTAATTGGATCGATGTATTTATAAGAGAGGTTTATTTTTCCTGTATCATCAATTCTTTAGATTATTGCAGAAAAAACAAAGGAATGGAAATTTATGGGTACTGTTTAATGCCTAGTCATGTTCATTTAATTTTTCGATCTGAGTTGAGTCTCCCTTCTGAACTGATAAGAGACTTTAAAGGGTTTACATCAAGAAAAATGCTAAAAATAATTAAAGAGAACCCTAAAGAAAGCAGAAAAAAATGGATGTTTAAAATATTTTATGAGCATGGGACAAAAAACAGCAATGTAAAAACTGCTCAGTTTTGGCAGCAAAATAATCATCCTATTGAAATATGGTCATTAAAGGTATTCGAGCAAAAATTAAATTATATCCATTACAATCCGTTAAAGGCTGGGTTTGTTACTGACCCAATAGATTGGAAATATAGTAGCGCAAGAAACTATGGAAATAATGACGATACTGTTTTAGAAATAGATTTAAATTAGATACTTACATCTTCATTGTAATGTTTAAGCACGAGCAAGATACTCGCGCTAACAAGTTGTTATTATAAACTTAGAAGGTTGACACGAACCAAGAGGGTTGGCGCGAGCATCTTGCTCGTGCCATTAATACATCATCAATTTAAATTCCGTTTTTCTATAAAAAACCGTTTTAAAATCTTGCTACATTCTGCTTCTAAAACACCACTAACAACACTCGTTTTTGGATGTATGGTTGTTTTCAACTTCACAAAACCTCTTTCTAACTCTGAAGCTCCGTACACAATTTTACCCAATTGTGCCCAATAACTAGCACCAGCACACATCTGGCAAGGCTCTAACGTCACATACAATGTACATTCTTTTAAATATTTTCCTCCTAAAAAATCGGAAGCAGCAGTAAAAGCTTGCATTTCTGCATGGGCAGTTACATCGTTTAATGTTTCTGTTAAGTTATGTGCTCTCGCTATTATTTGCTCTTTAAAAACAATAATTGCACCCACAGGAACTTCTCCTTTATCAAAAGCCGCCACTGCTTCATCTAAAGCTTTTTTCATAAAATAAGTATCGTCAAAAGGGTTTATCATTATAAATGGTTAAGTTTTCAATAATACAAAAAGTATTTGAGATGTAAAATTGTACTTTTGTTGTATGTCTGAAAAGTTATTAGATACTATTTTTAATCCTGCTGATTTACGCAAACTTCATCCAACGCAATTATCGCAAGTTGCAAAAGAGTTGCGAAAATTTATTATTGATATTGTTGCTGTAAAAGAAGGGCATTTAGGAGCAAGCTTAGGTGTTGTAGAACTTACAATTGCATTGCACTATTTGTTTGACACTCCAAATGACCAATTGGTTTGGGATGTTGGACACCAAGCGTACGGACATAAAATAATAACAGAACGAAAAGCTATTTTTCATACCAATCGTCAATTAAATGGTATTTCTGGTTTTCCAAAGCGTAGTGAAAGTGTCTATGATGCCTTTGGTGTTGGACATTCATCGACCTCTATTTCGGCAGCATTGGGAATGGCGATTGCTTCTAATCTAAAGGGTGAAACAGAAAAAAACCATATTGCAGTAATTGGTGATGCTTCTTTGGCAAGCGGAATGGCTTTTGAAGCCTTGAATCATGCTGGAGTTTCTGACGCCAATGTATTGGTGGTTTTAAACGATAATTCCATCGGAATTGATCCCTCTGTTGGCGCCTTAAAAGAATATTTAATCAACGTAAAAACGGACAAAAGGTTAGCGGCACAAAACAACATCATCAAAGCCTTAAACTTTGAGTATTCTGGCCCAATAGACGGGCATGATTTAAAGGCTCTTTTATCAGAATTAAAACGACTAAAAAATCACAAAGGTCCGAAGTTTTTACATATAATTACCACCAAAGGAAAGGGATTACAACAAGCAGAAGAAAATCAGGTGCAGTACCATGCTCCTGGAAAATTTGACACAAAGACAGGCGCTATTCTTCCGAAAAAAGAAATCGTTCAGCCAGAAAAATACCAAGATATCTTTGGAAAAACATTGGTTGAATTGGCTTCAAAAAATGATGCCATTGTAGGAATCACACCTGCCATGTTAACAGGAAGTTCTTTAAAATTTATGCTGGATGAATTTCCTGAAAGAACCTTTGATGTTGGGATTGCCGAACAGCACGCCGTTACCTTATCTGCAGGGATGGCAACACAAGGATTGATTCCTTTTTGTGCTATTTATTCTACCTTTTTACAACGTGCATACGATCAAATAATACACGATGTTGCTTTGCAAAACTTGCCTGTTGTTTTTTGTTTGGATAGATCAGGATTGGTTGGAGAAGATGGCGCTACACATCATGGTGTTTTTGACATCTCTTTTTTGAGATGTATTCCGAACCTGATTGTATTTGCACCAAGAAATGAAATTGAATTACGCAACATCATGTACACGGCTCAGTTAGGGTTAAAAAATCCTATTGCCATTCGGTATCCGAGAGGAAGAGGAATTACAATTAATTGGAAACAAGATTTTCAAAAAATTACAATTGGTACAGGGGTTTGCTTAAAAGAAGGTACTGAAATTGCTGTACTATCTGTTGGATCCATTGCCAAAAATGTTTCTAAAGCACTCACAGAAATCAAAAAGAAGGATTGCGTTGCTCATTATGATATGCGTTTTGTGAAACCGTTAGACGAACAATTGTTACACACTATTTTTCAGCAATTCGACACCATTATTACTGTAGAAGACGGAAGTGTTAAAGGTGGTTTTGGAAGTGCTATTTTAGAATTTTCTGCAAGCAATACTTATACAGCAATAGTTCAAACACTTGGAGTTCCAGATAACTTTATAGACCAAGGTTCTGTAGAACAATTGCAACAACAAACAGGTATCGATTCAAAAGCTATCAAAAAAGAAATTGAAAAGCACCTATACCAATCTAGCTAAAATTTCCTTGAATTTTTTTATGCAATCGAATGGCATAACTGTCTGACATACTTGCAATATAGCTACAAACTAGCATAATTCTATCATACAGTTTTTTTGAATTCACCTTGTATTCGTCTGGCAATAAATTTAATGTTAATTGATGATAGTTAGAGGGTTTTCCTTCAAAATTATTGTTGGTGGCGGTTATAAAGACCTCCAATAAATCTGCAATTATTTTATACCCAGCGACTTCTTTTTCCACCACATCTTTACTTCGATAAATCTTGGCAACACTTATTTTAATGATGTCGTTAATTTGCGCTTCATAAGCGCATTTTTCTAGCAATGATTTGTCAAACTCTCCTTTTAAAATGGCTGCTTCATTCTCTAAGAAAATGGCTACAGATTCATTGATTAATGTATTTATTGCCAACGCACGCAAATAGCTCACTCGGTCTTTTGTGTGTTGTAACGAATGGTATTTTTGTGTATCAATTGTATTTTTAACCAATTTGATTAAATATTCTAAAGCAAATTCTTCTTCTATCAGCCCAAGGTTTATGCCGTCTTCAAAATCGATAATTGTATAGCAAATATCATCTGCAGCTTCTACTAAATATGCTAATGGATGTCGATAAAAAGAGAGGTTTTTTGTGCTTGATTTTTGTTGTAGTCCCAAGTCATTCACAAGGTCTAAAAAGGGTATTTTTTCTGATTGAAAAAAGCCATATTTTTTATCTACAATATGGTTTGTTGGTTTTTTAGGAAGTGATTCCTTCGGATATTTCATAAAAGCTCCCAACGTTGCGTATGACAAGCGTAAGCCTCCATGAACTCCTTCTCTACTTTCTGTTAAAATTTTAAATCCGTTAGCGTTTCCTTCAAAATCTACCAAGTCTTGATACTCTTTTTCAGACAAGTTACCTTTGTATTTGAGTCCGTTTCCTGTTTTAAAGTATTCTCCAATTGCTTTTTCTCCAGAATGTCCAAAAGGCGGATTTCCAATATCGTGTGTTACGGATGCCGCGGCAACAATGGCTCCAAAATCATTAAAGGTGTAGCCCAATTTTTTTAAATTTGGGTGACGCTCTAACAATACTTTTCCAACACGTCTTCCCAAGGTTCTTCCTACCACAGAAACTTCTAAACTATGTGTTAGGCGTGTATGAACAAAATCGGTTTCTGATAAAGGAATGACCTGAGTTTTGTCTTGTAAACTTCGAAATGCTGACGAAAAAATAATTCTATCAAAATCTACTTCAAAGCCTAAACGTGTTTCATCTTGTTCAATTCTAGGTCGTTTTTCGGTATCTCCAAATCGTTTTAACGAAAGTAATTGTTCCCAGTTCATATATGCTGAATTTAGTTCAGTATCTCTTTATTTATATTTGCACAAGGTAATAAAAAAGAGAAGCATTTCTACTTCTCTTTTTTAACTTTTAATTAATTTTTGGTTAAGAACCGCACATCAAGCAATCGTCTGGTCCATCGTTTTTAGAGGCCTCTACCATGGCTTTAAATTCTTCTGCAGACATTGGCTTGTCTTCTTCTTTCTTTTCTTTAGAAAGCGTAAACTGAATGGCGTTTACTGCAGATTTGGTTCTTAAGTAATACATTCCTGTTTTCAATCCAGATTTCCATCCGTAGAAATGCATTGAGGTTAGCTTTCCAAAATCAGGATCTTGCATAAACAAGTTTAGTGATTGTGATTGATCGATAAAATAACCTCTATGGCGCGCCATATCAATAATATCTTTCATACTCAGTTCCCAAACTGTTTTGTACAACTCTTTTAAATCGGCAGGAATTGCATCAATATGTTGGATAGATCCGTTTGCACGCATGATATCTTCTTTCATATTGTTGTTCCACAAGTCCAATTCAACCAAGTCTTCTAATAAGTGTTTGTTAACTACAATAAATTCTCCTGACAGTACTCTTCGTGTATAAATATTAGACGTATATGGTTCAAAAGCTTCATTATTTCCAAGAATTTGAGAAGTTGATGCTGTTGGCATTGGCGCTACTAATAGCGAGTTTCTAACTCCGTGTTTTATCACGTTTTTACGCAATTTTGCCCAGTCCCAATTACCGCTCAGCTCATCATCTTTAATGCCCCACATATTAAATTGAAACTCTCCTTCTGACATTGGAGATCCTTTAAAAGTAGAATATGGTTCTTTTTTTGCTTTGGCAATCTCCATAGATGAAGTTACCGCAGCAAAATACATGGTTTCAAAAATTTCTTGATTTAGTTTTTTCGCTTCTTCAGAAGTAAATGGCATCCGTAGATTGATAAATGTATCTGCCAATCCTTGAATTCCTAATCCAATAGGTCTATGACGGAAATTTGAGTTTTCTGCCTCAACAACAGGATAATAATTCATGTCAATTACCGTATCTAAATTACGAGTTACCTTTTTAGTAACATCAAATAATTTTTTGTGGTTGAAGTACTTTTCGCCATTTTCTTTTTCTGTAACAAACATTGGCAAGGCAATAGATGCTAAATTACACACGGCAACTTCATCATTTGCGGTGTATTCCATAATTTCTGTACATAAATTTGAAGAACGAATGGTTCCTAGATTCTTATGATTTGTTTTACGGTTAACAGCATCTTTATACAACATGTACGGAGTTCCTGTCTCAATCTGAGATTCTAAGATTTTCTCCCAAAGTTCACGAGCTTTAATGGTTTTTCTTCCTTTGCCTACTTCTTCGTAGCCTTCATATAATTTCTCAAACTCATCTCCATAGGTATCAAACAGATGCGGGCATTCATTTGGGCACATCAAAGTCCATGTGCCATCTTCTTGCACACGTTTCATAAACAAATCTGGAATCCACATGGCGTAAAACAAATCGCGTGCACGCATTTCTTCTTTTCCGTGATTTTTTTTCAAATCTAAGAAATCAAAAATATCTGCATGCCAAGGTTCTATGTACATTGCAAAAGAGCCTTTTCGTTTTCCTCCTCCTTGATCTACATACCGTGCCGTATCATTGTACACTTTTAACATTGGTACAATTCCGTTAGAGGTTCCGTTTGTTCCTCGAATATAAGAACCTGTTGCTCTAACATTGTGAATAGAAAGCCCTATTCCTCCAGCAGATTGCGAAATTTTTGCCGTTTGTTTTAAGGTGTCATAAATTCCATCAATACTGTCGTCTTGCATCTGTAATAAGAAACATGAAGACATTTGTGGTTTTGGTGTCCCTGCATTAAATAATGTTGGTGTTGCGTGGGTAAAATATTTTTTACTCATCAATTCGTAGGTAGCAATTGCTTCGTCGATATCGTTTTTATGAATCCCGATAGAGACACGCATTAACATATGTTGTGGACGTTCTACAATGTTTCCGTTCAACTTTAATAAGTAAGAACGTTCTAATGTTTTAAAACCAAAATAATCGTAATTAAAATCTCTGTTATAAATAATGGTAGAGTCTAATTTTTCTGCATTGTCTTTGATAATTTCATATACATCATCTGCCAACAAAGGAGCTTTTTTATTTGTTCGTGGATTGACATAATAATACAAGTCATCCATTGTTTCTGAAAACGACTTTTTAGTGTTTTTATGTAAGTTTGATACGGCAATTCTTGCGGCTAATTTTGCATAATCAGGATGTGCAGTTGTCATGGTTGCTGCAATTTCTGCCGCTAAGTTATCTAATTCTGATGTAGTTACTCCATCATACAGCCCTTCAATAACGCGCATTGCTACTTTTGTAGGGTCTACAATTTTGTTTAGTCCATAACACATTTTTTTTACTCTGGCCGTGATTTTGTCAAACATCACAGGCTCTTTCTTGCCGTCTCTTTTTACTACATCCATACTTTTTTTGGTTTTGGTTTAGTTAGTTGGTCGCCAAAACATCCACTTTTTGGCGATTATTTTTATCTATTCACGATTCCTTACAAATACTCAGAATCGCATTTTCTAATTTATTTATTGGTAAAAACTGTGTTTATAGGGAAAACAGAGTTTTAAAAGTCAGCATCGAAACTGATGCTTCCAGTTCCTCCAGATTTTACTCCGGCCTTTTGATATTCTGATACTCTTTTTTCGAAGAAGTTGGTTTTTCCTTCTAAAGAAATCATTTCCATAAAATCAAATGGGTTTTTGACGTCATATTCTTTTGAACAGCCAAATTCAAGCAACAACCTATCGGTTACAAATTCTAAATATTGGGTCATTAACTTCGAGTTCATTCCTATCAAACTTACGGGTAAAGACTCTGTAATAAACTCACGCTCTATAGTCAACGCATCAATAATAATTTCTTTAATTCGTGCTTTAGGCACTTTATTTACAATATGATGATTGTGTAAATGAACGGCATAATCTGCATGCATTCCTTCATCTCGTGAAATTAATTCGTTAGAAAAGGCTAGTCCTGGCAACAATCCTCTTTTCTTTAGCCAAAAAATAGAACAGAAGGCTCCCGAAAAGAAAATCCCTTCTACTGCTGCAAAAGCAATCAATCGTTCTGCAAAAGAATCTGACTCAATCCATTTTAATGCCCAATCTGCTTTCTTTTTAATTGCTGGAAAAATCTCTATTGCTCTGAATAATTTATCTTTCTCTGCTTCATCCTTTACATAAGTATCAATCAATAAAGAATAGGTTTCTGAGTGTACGTTTTCCATCATTATTTGGAATCCGTAGAAAAATTTTGCTTCAGAATATTGTACTTCATTGACAAAGTTTTCTGCCAAATTTTCGTTTACAATTCCGTCTGAAGCAGCAAAAAACGCTAAAACATGTTTGATAAAATAACGCTCATCGTCTGACAATTTCGTGTTCCAATCATGAACATCTTCTGACAAATCAATTTCTTCAGCGGTCCAAATACACGCTTGTTGTTTTTTGTACCATTCCCACAAATCATCGTGTTGAATTGGGAAAATTACAAATCGGTTCTCATTTGGTTGTAAAATAGGTTCTATGGCAGACATTCTTGTTGGAAAAATTTAGTTGTTTTGTGTTTGTGTTGTTTTGTCGAAAATGACGTTAACAAAGATTAAAAAAAATGACTGAAATTAAAAGTCATACTTATTCACAAATGTTTGAAGTTTTTAACAAATTTTCGTTTTTTATCAAAAACACCTATTTAAAAAATAATTTTAACTTTTTGATTTTCAGACACCTATCATCTTTGTTTTTTTGAACCCCTTAATTTTGTTGAGTTTCTTAAAAAACGAAGACAATAACTTATTTCTAAAAAAAAGGGAGGTTCTAATTCGTTTTTTGTTTCAAATATTTAGGGCATAAAAACAAACGAAAACATTGGCTTGGAGAACAAAAATCACCTTAAAAAAAGCATTATTTCTCTAAATGTTTGTCGGCAACCTTTTCGAGCTCAGCATACCAATCTTCTCCAAATTTTCGAACCAAAGCTTGTTTTACAAACTTATAAACGGGCACTTGCAACTCTTTTCCAAGCGTGCAGGCATCGTCACAAATTTTCCATTTGTTATAATTTACTGCAGAAAACTCGCTATACTCTTGTACTCGAATTGGATACAAATGGCAAGAAACCGGTTTTTTCCAATCTACAATTCCTTGATTATAAGCTTCTTCTATTGCGCAAAGTGCTGTCTTTTTTTCATCAAAAATTACATAAGCACAATCTGCACCATCAATTAAAGGAGTTTCTAATCCATCAAAATCGCTGGTTACCCAAGTTCCTTCTTTTTCAATAGCAGCAACCCCTTCTTTGCGTAAAAAAGGTTTTATTTTCGGATAAATTTCTTCTAATTTATTTGTTTCTTCTTTTGTTAATGGAGCTCCTGCGTCTCCATCAACACAGCAGGCTCCTTTACAAGCAGAAAGATTACAAACAAAATCTTTTTCTATAATATCTTCTGAAACTATGGTTTTTCCTATCTGAAACATTTGGCAAAAATACATTTATTTTTTTCCACTTCTTAACAATTAGTTAAACTTAGTTGTCTAATTTTGCAATGATTAAACCATTTTAAAATGAACTTTAATATTAAAGAAATTTTCACTGCATTTATGGTCTTATTTGCAGTAATCGACATTGTTGGAAACATTCCTATTATTATAGATTTGCGTAAAAAAGTGGGGCAAATTCAATCTGCAAAAGCAGCTATAATTGCTGGTTTTATTATGATACTGTTTTTGTTTCTAGGAAAAAGCCTACTCGCATTAATTGGAATTGATGTAAATTCTTTTGCGATTGCAGGAGCTTTTATATTATTTTTTATTGCCTTAGAAATGATTTTAGGAATTACACTCTATAAAGATGATGAAGAGGCTAGTGCTATTACAGCTTCTGTATTCCCTTTAGCTTTCCCTTTAATAGCTGGGCCAGGAAGTTTAACAACGCTACTTTCATTGCGGGCAGAGTTCTATATCGAAAACATTATCATTGCCGTTTTATTAAACGTTGCATTGATATATTTGGTCTTAAAAACATCGTCTAAAATTGAACGAATTATTGGTCCAAATGGCATCTTAATTATTAGAAAAATCTTTGGAGTTATATTGTTAGCAATTGCTATAAAACTATTTGCTGCCAATATTAAAGAATTGTTTTAGGTAATTTATTGTTTTTATTGAGTGATCTAATTTTACATTAAAATGAGTTCTATGAATGTATTTGATGTTCTTATTATAGGAGGAGGGGTTTCTGGTATGCAGTGTGCATTAGTTTTAGGTTCCTCAAAAGAGAAAGCTTATGCAGAAGATAAAAATATAGGAATTGTTTTTCATCAAAAGGCCTCTCATTTGCAAAATGCTTTATTTAATAATGTCTTAGGAATAGAAACTGGCACCTTGGGCGAGTACGTATTGGAAAATGGGAAAAACCAATTGGCCAACTCCTATCCAAATGTCACACAACTTGAAGGTGAAAAAGTACTCGCAGTTAAAGAGTTAAAAGGTCAGTTTAAAATCACAACCAATAAAAACGAATACCACAGCCGTATTGTGGTCATTGCATTAAATTATAGCAAACCTTTTTTAATTGATGGACTAACAACATATGTAGAGCCTCATGCCCGTGCAAATCCAACAAAAGACAGAATTCAATTGAAAAACACCAATCATTTAATTAAAAAAGGGCTGTATACCTGTGGCACTATTGCTGGTTGCAGAAGTCAGTTTGCAATTGCTGCAGGAAGCGGCGCAAGTGTTGCTACAGATATTTTAACTCTTTGGAATGATAATACTCCGACAAAAATTCACGACAAAAAATAAAAACCTTACTCTACCGTAACCGATTTTGCTAAGTTTCTTGGCTGATCTACATTCTTCCCTAATAGCACCGCAATATGGTATGATAATAATTGCAATGGAATTGTTGTCAGCAAAGGAGTAAACATTTCTTCTGTTTCTGGAATTTCAATCACATGGTCTGCAATTTCCTTGACCGTAATATCTCCTTTGGTTACAATTGCAATAATTTTACCTTCTCTAGATTTGATTTCTTGAATATTGCTAACCACTTTTTCATAATGACCTTTGTTTGTTGCAATTACAACAATGGGCATGTTTTCATCAATCAACGCAATAGGTCCATGCTTCATTTCTGCTGCCGGATATCCTTCTGCATGAATATAAGAGATTTCTTTTAACTTTAACGCTCCTTCTAAAGCTACAGGAAAGTTAAATCCTCTTCCTAAGTACAAACAATTTGGAACATCTTTATAAATAGAGGCAATATGTTTTACTTGCCCATCAATTGCTAATAATTCTTCAATTTTACTTGGAATTAACTGTAGCATTTGTAAATACGAATGAAAAACAGACTTTGAAAGTTTTCCTTTTTCCTTTCCTAATTTTAAAGCAATTAATAAGAGTATCGTAATTTGGGTAGTAAACGCTTTTGTAGACGCTACTCCTATTTCAGGGCCTGCGTGTGTATACGCTCCTGCATGGGTTTCTCTTGCAATTGAAGACCCTACAACATTGCAAACTCCAAATACAAATGCGCCTTTAGATTTTGCCAATTTAATTGCAGCCAACGTATCAGCTGTTTCTCCCGATTGAGAGATGGCAATAACAATGTCTTTTTCTGTAATAATTGGATTTCTATATCGGAACTCTGAAGCATATTCTACCTCAACAGGAATCCGTGCAATATCTTCAAATAAATATTCTGCAACCAACCCTGCATGCCAAGATGTACCACAGGCTACAATGATAATCCTATCTGCATTTAAAAATTTTTCTATATGATCATCAACACCAGACATTTTAATAATACCTTCATCAGCAAGCATTCTACCTCTATAGGTATCAATAATCGCTTTGGGTTGTTCATGAATTTCTTTGAGCATAAAGTGCTCATAGCCTCCTTTTTCTATCTGCTCTAAGTTTAATTGTAATTGTTGAATTTTAGTGTCCGTTAAAGAATCGTCTTTAACTTTACGAACCGCAACTTCTTTGTTTACTTGGATAATTGCCATTTCTTCATCTTCTAAATAAATGACTTCTTTTGTGTACTCAATAAACGGAGAGGCATCTGACGCTACAAAAAATTCGCTATTGTCTTTCCCTATACCAATTGCAATTGGGCTTCCCAAACGAGCAACTACAATTTCATTTGGTTTTTTGGTGTCAAAAACAGCAATCGCATAGGCTCCGGTAACTTGAGTCAAAGCAATTTGTACCGCTTTTCCTAGTTTACAATTTTCGTGTTTTTTAACTTCCTCTATAAGGTTTATTAACACCTCGGTATCTGTATCACTCTGAAAAGTATAGCCTCTTGAGATAAGCTCTTTTTTAAGCGTATCATAATTCTCAATTATTCCATTATGAACAATTACAAGATCTCCTGACACAGAAGTGTGTGGGTGAGAATTTACATCATTAGGAACTCCATGAGTTGCCCATCGTGTATGTCCTATAGCAATGTTTCCTGATTTTTTTTCTGGAGATTGAAGTGTGATTTCCTCTAAGTCAGCAACTTTTCCTTTTGTTTTAGACACCTGGGCTTTTGCTCCATCAAACAACATGATTCCAGCACTATCATACCCTCTGTACTCTAAGCGTTGTAGCCCTTTAACAACAATGGGGTAGGCTTCTCTATAACCAATATACCCTGTAATTCCACACATAGCAATCTATTTTTATTTTTTCTTTGAATAGGAAATTTTTAACTGTGCCCTTCTAGTTCCGTTTGAACTTAAATGATTCAAAAGCGTAACTGCTTTCGGGTTCCAATTATAAGTTCTTACAACGGTGTCAATTACATTTTCTGGCAAATCTGATGTGTTGTACACTCTCAACCCAAGTGTTGGGTTGTAATCAGAATTGTTATTTAATAAGTCAGAAATATAATCTGTTATTTTAAACGTATACTTGTTTGGTTTTTTATCTGACCGTTCTAGTTTTCCACCATACACAAAATCTCCTTCACTCAACAAGTCTTTCACATGACTTGGGTCTGAGGGGTTTTTATATAAAAATAATTTATATGGCGTTGCTATGGTATCAAATTGAACAATATCTTGGTTTACATATACCGTTAAAGACGCGTCATTAATCAACCAGTTCTCTTTTCTTAGCTCTTCTATTTGGTCTGCAATAGAGTTATTATTATTGTCTGGACCAAAGAGCTTAATTTCTGCCATATTCCCTGCGGTTCCTTGTAACACAACATTGTTATTTGAAGCATATGTTTTCTGCTCCATTTTATACACACTGTTGCTGAAGTTTGACAAGAAAAAAGAATTACTTTTAGAAATAGAATCAATAATTGTAGTTCCTGCTAAAACAGTGTTTGTATAATGAATTTCTAAAGACGGCTTTTGCTCTGACAAAGTGGTTTTAATATCAAACGAAATCAAAGATCCTTCATTTCCTGTAGCTTCAATATACAGGCCTTTAAAATACTCATTAAACGCTTCTTGTGAAGCAAATCCTGGAGATCCATATTCATCTAAAAACAGTTGCTTTAACTTGCTTTCATTTAATGGAATTCTAGCAAATGGACTTTTTGTTGATAACATTACTGTATCAATTTTGTACAAACTTCCGTCACTTTTTCGTCTTTTGATATAAAACACCGTGTCATTTGCATTGGGCTTAAATTGATAATTTGCTTCTGCATTTAACGATGCTCCTATTTTTTGATACATAGCATCTGATTGATAACTGTTTGCCTTTGAAGGATCTACAGGATTTAATTGACTTAAATAGGTTCCTGACTCATACACATTCAAGGTAAATGCTTTTGTTGGATCTCCAATAATAGAATCAATCTTGTAATCTACCGCATTTGAGGTAGCTGCCTGTAAAGTTGCTTGATATGGAAGCCTTAAATACACGGTATCTATCGTAGTAACAACGGTAGTATCTGCGCCATATGTCTCCTTTACAACTTTTAAATCTGGACCAATTAGCACTTGAGAAACTATTGAAGCTTCTATTTTTTCATAAGTAGGGTTGTTATAAACTCCTAACAAATATTGTCCCAAACCTCCAATAGCCAACCCATCTGCTCTAACATTTGTAATTGCTTTGTTTGTGATTTCAATTTCTAACAGGGTGTCATTTGTGCTAAACTTTGTATTGGAAATCACGGAAGATCCGATGTCTTGAAAATCCTTCTCACAAGAAATAATTCCAACTAAAAATAAAATAAGCCCACCTAGGTAGAGGCTTTTTTTTGTAATTTCTTTAAACATAAAATAATTGTTATTGTGCTAAAACGTCGTTAGCATAAAAATTTAAATAAGCTTCTGCAAGTGTTTCTTCTGATTGGTATTCTAACACAGGTTTTTTTGTTGTGTCAATAAACTGTAATAATTCATCAGAAATACTTTCGCTTCCCTTAATAATCGCATCTGAATTTTCAATAGCGTTTTTAAGAATATTTGAGTGGTTTGAAGTTTTTAAGCCTGTAATTTTATCTCCGTCTATTTTGTCAAACTTTATTTTACCTACTAATGAAGAACTTAATGTTCCTTCAAAGTCGTTATCATAAATAGAGGTCACAATTTTACTTTCCGTAAAAAGAGGTTCTTCTTTGTAATATTCTCTTAAATACAGTGGTAATAAAGAAGCCATCCACCCATGAATATGGATAATATCTGGCGCCCAGTTTAGTTTTTTTACGGTTTCTATAACTCCTTTTGCAAAGAAAATAGCTCGCTCGTCATTGTCCTCAAACAAGGCTTCATCTTCGTCTGTAAAAATAGCTTTTCGCTTAAAATACTCATCATTATCTATAAAATACACTTGCATCCTTTCTTTAGGAATAGAAGCTACTTTTATGATTAAAGGCATATCTGTGTCATTGATAATTAAATTCATCCCTGACAACCTAATTACTTCGTGTAGCTGATGTCTTCTCTCGTTGATTACCCCAAATCTTGGCATAAAAATACGTGTTTGAACACCCTTTGCATGTGCTTTTCTAGCAGCATTAAATGCTGTTAAAGCCATTTCTGTTTCTGGTAAATATGGTACCACCTCAGAAGAAACATATAATATTCTCTTATCTTTCATTCAATCAATCCCTTTTATAAGAAGTGCAAAAATACACATTTTTATGCTAAATTCATGTTAAAATGGTAAGTTTGCACACATTTTATATGTACTATTTATGCAGGTTTTTGAAAAAAGGAGTGCTTTAAAACGTTGTTTGTCTTTTATTAAAGAGCAAAACAAACAAATTGGTTTTGTTCCAACAATGGGAGCATTACACAACGGACACCTCTCTTTGATAAGTACTTCTAAAAAAAACAACCACATTACTGTAGTTAGCATCTTTGTAAACCCCACACAATTTGACAACAAAGAGGATCTAAAAAAATACCCCAAAACCTTAGAACACGATTTAAGTCTTCTAAAAACCGCTGGTTGTGACATTGTATTTATTCCAACTGCCGAAGAAATTTATGATCACCAAGTGGTTGCAACATCTTTTTCTTTTAATGGGCTTGAAGATCAAATGGAGGGAAAATTTAGAAAAGGTCATTTTGACGGTGTTGCTACTATTGTTCAGAAATTTTTTAACATTATTTCTCCAACAAATAGCTATTTTGGAGAGAAAGATTTTCAGCAATTACAGATTATCAAAAAATTAGTTCAAAAAAACAACATCCCTGTCCGAATAATTGGTTGCCCTGTTTTCAGAGAAAAAGATGGGCTTGCAATGAGCTCTAGAAACATAAAGCTTGGAAAAAAAGAAAGAAAAGCCGCCCCGTTCATCTATCAATCCTTGAAAAAAATCAACCAAAAATTATCAGAAACAACCATTGAAGAAACGTTGCTTTTTGTAGAAGGTCAATTTGAAAAGCATCCTATTTTAAATTTAGAGTACATTTTCATTGCCGAAGAAAAAACATTGCAAACTCCTAAAAAGCTAGAAACCTCTAAAAAATATCGTGCTTTTATTGCTGTAAACGCAGGAACGGTTCGGCTGATTGATAATATTTCTTTGTAAATAGCAGCAGGCCTCTTTTTTAAATTATTAACCTCATAAATAAATTAAAAGGTTTACTTTTGGCGCATGTTAGTCCAAGTAGTAAAATCTAAAATTCATAGGGTTAAAGTAACCGGAGCGGATTTAAATTATATCGGAAGTATTACCATTGATGAAGACTTGATGGATGCTGCAAACCTTATTGAAGGAGAAAAAGTGCAGATTGTAAACAACAATAATGGCGAGCGCTTGGATACGTATGCAATTCCAGGCCCTCGTGGAAGCGGAGAAGTTACCTTAAATGGTGCTGCTGCAAGAAGAGTTGCTGTTGGAGACGTGCTTATTTTAATTACCTATGCTTTTATGGAATTGGAAGCAGCAAAAACATTTAAACCGTCGCTTGTCTTTCCAAATGAAGCAAACAACACCCTAACATAATCTTTTGAATCTTTCTATAAAAAAAACATTAAAGGTAACACTACCTCTTATTTTAGGAGGTTTTTTAGTTTGGTATTCCCTTTCCAAAATTTCGATAGCAACACTTATTTCTTATTTTAAAGACGCCAATTATTGGTGGATTTCCCTTGGTTTGTTTTTTGGCGTTTTAAGTCATTTATCTAGAGCCTATCGCTGGAAATTTATGTTAGAGCCTATGGGCTATAAACCAAAATTTGCCAATAGCACGATGGCTGTACTCGTTGCTTATTTAGTTAATTATGCGGTTCCTAGAGCAGGAGAAATTTCTAGAGCTGCAGTAATGACAAACTATGAAAATATCCCTTTTGAAAAAGGGTTTGGAACCATTGTTGCCGAAAGAATTGCCGATTTAATTATGATGTTATGTATCATCATGATTACCCTTTTTGTTCAGTTTGATTTTATTTACGAATTGCTGACCAAGAACTTTAATCCAACTAAAATTATTTTATTACTGATTGGTTTCGTTTTCGCTTTTTACATTTTTACGTTGTATATAAAAAAGGCCAAAACAGGGATTGCCTTAAAAATTAAGACATTCGTTCTCGGTTTAGCAGAAGGAGTTACAAGTATCTTTAAGATGAAACACAAATGGGCCTTTATTTTTCATACCGTATTTATTTGGGGAATGTATGTACTCATGTTTTGGGCAACAATTCCAGCTATAAAAGGACTTGAGGTTCCATTAGGGGGTGTTTTAATTGGGTTTATTGCTGGCGGATTTAGCATTGCTGCTACCAATGGAGGCATCGGACTATATCCTGTTGCTGTTGCTGGAGCCTTAGCCTTATTTGGAGTTCCTGAAGAACCTGCAACTGCTTTTGGTTGGATTATGTGGACTGCCCAAACCGCTATGATTATCATTTTTGGAGGCTTGTCATTTTTAGTACTCCCTCTTTACAATAAAAATAAGTAATTTTTCTTTTCTTTGTGATTAATCACACAAATTAAATGGCCAAAATCAAAACAACTTTTTTTTGTCAAAATTGCGGATCTCAACATGCAAAATGGACCGGACAATGCTCTACTTGTAATGAATGGAATACCATTGTAGAAGAAGTTGTCCAAAAAGACGAAAAACGAACTTGGAAACAAACAACTACCGAAAAATCCGTTTCAAAACCTTTAAAAATTAATGAGATCGAACGGAATCCTGAAGAACGGATTGTAACCTATAACAAAGAACTAGATGTTGTTCTTGGAGGAGGACTGGTAAAAGGTTCTGTACTTCTTTTGGGTGGAGAGCCCGGCATTGGAAAATCTACGTTACTATTACAAATAGCCTTATCAATTTCTCAAAAAGTGTTGTATGTTTCTGGTGAAGAAAGTCAATCTCAGATAAAAATGAGGGCAGAAAGAATTCAATCATCAGAATCAAATTGTTTGATTTTAACAGAAACCAACACGCAAAAAATATTTAAAAACATTGAAGAAGTTCGGCCAGAGTTTTTAATCATCGATTCTATTCAAACACTTCACACAAATAGTATTGAAGCGTCTCCAGGAAGTATTTCTCAAATAAGAGAAACTACGGCAGAGCTTATCAAATACGCCAAAGAAACAGCAACTCCAGTACTCTTAATAGGTCATATCAATAAAGAAGGGCAAATAGCAGGTCCAAAAATTTTAGAGCACATGGTAGATGTTGTGTTGCAATTTGAAGGCGACAGAAATCATGCATACAGAATACTAAGAGCACAAAAAAACAGATTTGGCTCTACCTCAGAACTTGGTATTTATGAAATGCTCTCTGATGGATTACGAGAGGTTTCAAATCCGTCAGAAATATTAATTTCTAAAAAAGACAATGATTTAAGCGGAACCGCAATTGCATCAACCTTAGAAGGAGTTCGTCCTTTAATGATTGAAATTCAAGCCTTGGTGAGCACAGCTGTTTACGGAACACCACAACGTTCTACAACGGGTTATAATTTAAAAAGATTACACATGATTTTAGCCGTGCTAGAAAAAAGAGCAGGCTTTAAATTAGGCGCTAAAGATGTCTTTTTAAATGTTACTGGTGGTATTTCTGTCGATGACCCTGCCATTGATTTAGCAGTGGTTGCTTCCATTCTTTCTTCTAATGAAGATATTGCTATTTCACCCAATGTTTGTTTTGCTGCAGAGGTTGGATTGGCTGGAGAAATACGCCCCGTTTCTAAAATAGATCAGCGAATTTTAGAGGCAGAAAAACTAGGGTACAAAAAGTTTGTAACTTCTAAATACAATAAAATAACCTCCAAAAAACACAACATCCAACTCTTATTGGTTGGTAAAGTTGAAGAAGCTTTTGCAACATTGTTTGCATAAAAAAACCGAGTTGTACAGCTCGGTTTTTTTATCTTTTTAAATGTATTTATTTTTTACCATTTTCTCCTTTAATGTATTTTTCTAATGCCATTGTCATTGAAGGTGTTTCTGGAGTTGGTGCCATAATATCACACTTTAAACCCGCTGTTGTTGCAGCTTTAACAGTGCTGTTCCCAAATACTGCAATCCGCGTGTTATTTTGTTCAAACCCAGGAAAATTCTTAAACAAAGAGTCAATTCCCGAAGGGCTAAAAAACACTAAAATGTCATAAAAAACATTTTCTAAATCAGACAGGTCACTCACAACTGTCCTGTACAAGATTGCTTGCTTCCAAGAAACTTCTAAGGTGTTTAATTCTTCTGGGATTAAAGCTTTTAATTTATCTGAAGAAGGCAATAAAAACTTTTCGTCTTTGTGCTTTTTAATAAGTTTTCCTAACTCAGGAAACGTTCTAGTTCCAACATATATTTTACGTTTTCTATAGACTACGTACTTTTGAAGGTAATAAGCAACCGCTTCAGATTGGCAAAAATATTTCATTGCATCTGGAACTTTAAAGCGCATTTCATCTGCAATTCTAAAAAAATTATCAACCGCATTTCTACTGGTTAAAATAATTGCTGTAAATTGACTTAAATCAATTTTTTGTGCTCTCACCTCTTTGGCGGGTACGCCTTCAACATGAATAAAAGATCTAAAATCTATTTTTACTTTTTGTTTTTCTGATAGTTCAAAATAAGGTGATGCTTCTGTTTTCGGGGCTGGTTGTGATACCAATATCGTTTTCACTTTCATATAATCTCCTTTTATTAAATAGCTGTTTTATAAAAAATTAATAACGGTGCTATTTCAAGAGCGCAAAGGTACAAAATAAAATAAAACAACTTATTAACAATCAGGTTTTTATTGTTGACAAAAACCAAGGCTATTCTAAGAAAAAACAAGGCAATAACGCTCCCTGCTAAAATTGTAGTATTTTTCAGCCCATATACCGTTGCAATCAATACGGGAAACAGCCATAGCGAAATGGTGTGTAAATAGCTCATTTTTGCAACCATAAAACAATTCAACTCTTTTTTTATCTGAAAAATAGCAGTTAACAACAAATCAACCCTTAAAAAAACCAAAAAATAGAGGGCTACAAAACCCGTTAATTCAATAAAAAAAAGAAAATCAATGCTGTATTTTAAGGTAAGCAATGGAAGCAATAGTAAAAAAGAGAGCGACACTATAAGTACTGTAAAAAGAAAAAGCAGCAGGTTAAAAAACGAAAAAAACGATTGTTTTTCTTCTATTTTCTCTTCTATAAACCCAGTAACAAAAAAAGAGGTAGCGTATCCTATAAGTTTTGTTTGATCTATTGTTTTTAATAAAAAAAGTAAAAACATTGCAAAAACAAATAAGATTGTGATCCAATTATGTGAAATAACAATACGATCTAAAGCTTGCATTCTCTTATTTTATAGTAAAAAATTAACGCAAAATTAGTGATAAATTACCGTATCTTTGTTACGCTTATTTTTTATATCATTTCAAATCATGTTTGACGCTTTAGTAATCATTCCTACTTACAACGAAAAAGAGAATATCGAAGCGATTATTCGTGCCGTTTTTAATCAAAAAAAAAACTTTGATATTTTAATTGTTGATGACAACTCTCCTGATGGTACAGCAACCATTGTAACTTCACTAATTTCTGAATTTAAGGATCGGTTGTTTTTAGAAAAAAGAATGGCTAAAAACGGAATTGGCACTGCTTACATTCACGGGTTTAAATGGGCAATTGCTAAAAAATATGATTATATTATTGAGATGGATGCTGATTTTTCTCACGATCCGAAAGATTTGGTTCGTCTATACAATGCCTGCGCAACTCAAGGTGCCGATGTTTCTATTGGCTCTCGCTATTCTAAAGGTGTAAATGTTGTGAACTGGCCCATGAAACGCGTATTGCTTTCCTATTTTGCGTCAAAATATGTACGTTTTATTACCGGAATACCAATTCATGATACAACCGCAGGGTTTGTCTGTTACAAAAGAAATGTGCTAGAAACCATTTGTTTAGACAACATTAAATTTGTTGGATACGCCTTTCAAATTGAAATGAAATTCAAAGCTTGGAAACGTAAATTTATGATCAAGGAAGTTTCTGTGATTTTTACAGATCGAACTTTGGGAACATCTAAAATGAATGGTTCTATTGTGTTTGAAGCATTGTTTGGAGTGATAAAATTGAAGCTTAACGGAGTACCAAAATAAAAAGAATGAACGCTATACTGATAAAAAACGCTCAAATTGTAAACGAAAACACCGTTTTTAAAGGAGATGTTTTGATAGAAAACAACCTCATTAAACAAATTTCGAAGAACAGTATCACTTCAAATTCTGCAACAATTATTGATGCAAAAGGCAGTTATTTACTTCCTGGTTTGATTGATGATCAAGTTCATTTTAGAGAACCTGGATTGACACATAAAGCCAATATTGCTACAGAAAGTAAAGCTGCCATTGCCGGAGGAATTACCTCTTTTATAGAGATGCCAAACACCGTTCCGCAAGCAACAACACAAGAGTTACTAGAAGAAAAATTTAAAATTGCTGCAAAAACATCATACGCCAATTATTCATTTATGTTTGGCGGAACCAACGATAATTTAGAAGAAATTCTAAAAACCAATCCTAAAAATGTAGCAGGAATCAAATTATTTTTAGGATCATCGACTGGAAATATGTTGGTAGACGATGAAGCTGTTTTAGAAAAAATATTTTCATCCACCAAGATGTTAATTTCCGTTCATTGCGAAGATGAAGCTACTGTCAGAAAAAACACCGAGAAATTTATTGCTGAATACGGCAATGACATTCCTTTAAAATACCATCCAATTATTAGAAGTGAAGAAGCTTGTTACTTATCGTCCTCTAAAGCCATTGCTTTGGCTAAAAAAACAGGTGCAAGATTACACGTTTTTCATCTATCAACAGAAAAAGAAACCCACTTGTTTCGAAATGATATTCCGCTTGAAGAAAAGCAAATTACTGCAGAAGTTTGCATTCATCACTTGTGGTTTACGGATGCTGATTATAACGAAAAAGGAACCTACATTAAATGGAATCCAGCGGTAAAAACAGCCAACGACAAAGCGGGTTTATGGAAAGCTTTATTAGATGATAGAATTGATGTTATTGCCACAGATCACGCACCACACACGCTAGAAGAAAAAGATAATGTGTATACAAAAGCGCCAAGTGGAGGCCCTTTAGTGCAGCACGCTTTAAATGCGCTTTTAGAAAAAGTGAAAGACGGTACAATTTCTATAGAAAAAATGGTAGAAAAAGCATGTCACAATCCTGCCAAAATATTTAAAATTGAAAAAAGAGGTTTTATTAAGGAAGGCTATTTTGCTGATTTGGTTTTAGTGGACACTAACGCTTCTTATACCGTTTCTAAAGAAAATATTTTGTACAAATGTGGATGGTCTCCGTTTGAAGGAACTCAGTTTTCATCAACCATCACACACACTTTTGTCAACGGAAACTTAATGTACAACAAGGGTGTGTTTAATGAATTTGACAAAGGAGAACGTATCCTATTTAATCGATAAAATGAAACATATTTCAATACTTTTTGCACTTCTTTTTTTGGCTTCTTGTACAAGTAATACTATTTATAAAAAACCGAAAGATTTGATTCCAAAAGACACCATGGTGTTGTTAATTACAGATCTATACATTGCTTCTTCCGCCTATTATCGAAAAAATAAAACCCTAGAGCGAAAAATAAATTATATGCCGCTAGTTTATGACACCTATCATATTGACAGCTTACGATTTATAAAAAGCAATTTGTATTATACGTCTAAAATTGACACTTATGAGGAAATGTTCAACCTTATAAAAACCAACTTAACGCTTCAAAAAGAAGCATTAGAAAAAGAGTTAAACATCCCTGATGAGAATGAAAAAAGGCCTGGAAAATTTGATGAAAAATCAATTAGAGCCATTGAAAAGCAACAATAAGTTATCCTTTTAAAAATAATGTACACGTTTTTTGAATCACCTCTTTAATAGGTTCAAAGCTATAATTGATCTCTTTTTTAATTTTTTCTGAAGAATAGAATGATGCCTCGTGCAATGACTTTGCATTTTCTTTTGTCAATAAGGGTGTTTTTTTAGTAATTTTAGAAATGATCGTATCAATTCTCCACAACACAGCGGTTACTATTTTTGAAATCTTAATCGTAGGCTTCTTTTTTCCCAAGCCTTCAGCAATCTGAGAAAACACTTCTTTAAAAGAGTTGTTTTCAGAAACCAGTATAAACCGTTCGTTTTTAACCTCGCTTTTCATTAATTGCAGCATTGCTGTTACCACATCTGTAACGCCCACAAAACCTGTAATTCCCTCGGTATAAAAACGAAATCCTTTGGCAACTTGGGTGAAAAATTTTCCTGAGCTCGACGTCCAAAATCCAGCTCCTAAAATAATTCCAGGGTTTACGATAACAACATCAACTCCTTCTTGAGTTGCGCGCCAAACCTCCATTTCTGCACCGTATTTTGTAATTGGATATCCGCTGTGATTCTTTCCAACAACCCACTCATTTTCCTCGTTAATTTCTATTGAATTTATGCTTTCTCCAACGGCAGCAATAGAGCTTACAAAACATAGTTTCTGAACTTTTTTATCAATACAAAAATTTACAATATTTGCAGTGCCATCAATATTTACTTGACGCATGGTTCTGTATGCTAGTGGATCAAACGAAACCAACGCAGCAGCATGGTACACAAAAGTAACTTTTTCAAAAGCTTTTTCTAAAGAAGGAACATCGGTAATATCTGCTTGAATCCATTCAATTTTAGAAAACAAAGAAGCGCCATTATCTGCATCATAAAAAAACACTTTTTGTACTGCTTCTATACTTTTTTTAGTTCTGTAGATGGCTCTAATCACATCATTTTCTAGTGTTAAGTGATATAACAAATGTGATCCAACCAACCCTGTACCTCCTGTAACTAAAATCATACAGCTAATTTAGTTTTTTTTGCAGGATAAAAGTATCTTTGCTGTCTCATAAATAAAAAATGATGACAAATTTTGTAGAAGAAATCCGTTGGCGAGGATTGTTACACGATATCATGCCGGGTACTGAAGAGTATTTATTAAAAAACAAAACTGCAGGCTATATTGGTTTTGATCCAACAGCAGATTCTTTACATATTGGAAGTTTAGTGCAAATCATCATCTTAATGCATTTTCAGCGTGCCGGACATTCATCAATCGCTTTGATTGGTGGTGCTACAGGAATGGTTGGAGATCCGTCAGGAAAATCTGCAGAACGTAATTTACTGAATGAAGAGACCTTAGCAAAAAACATTACTGGCGTAAAAGAACAATTGGAACGTTTTTTAGATTTTGATAAAACTTCTTCTAAAAACCCCGCAGAATTGGTCAACAATTACGATTGGATGAAAGACATTTCGCTCATTGATTTTGTTCGTGATACAGGAAAACACATCACTGTTAATTATATGATGGCAAAAGATTCTGTAAAAAATCGTATTTCTGGAGAAAACACAGAAGGTATGAGTTTTACAGAGTTCACTTATCAATTATTTCAAGGATACGATTTTTATCATTTGTACAAAGAAAATAATTGCAAGCTGCAAATGGGAGGTTCTGATCAGTGGGGAAATATTACCACAGGCACAGAGTTAATCCGTAGAAAAGCACAAGGAAAAGCCTACGCAATTACCGTTCCGTTGGTTACCAAAGCAGACGGAACAAAATTTGGAAAAACAGAAGGCGGTAATGTTTGGTTGGATGCAGAAAGAACATCGCCATATAAATTTTACCAATATTGGTTAAACTCTTCAGATGAAGATGCAGAAAAATACATTAAAATCTTTACCTTTTTAGACAAAGAGACTATTGATGCACTGATTGCAGAACATAAAGAAGCGCCTCATTTACGGATCTTACAAAAGAAAATTGGAGAAGAAGTAACCGTAATGACTCACGGAAAAGAAGCGTATGAGAATGCCATTAAAGCATCTACAATCTTATTCGGAAAAGCTACTTCAGACGCAATAAAATCATTAGATGAGCAAACTTTTTTAGATGTTTTTGAAGGGGTTCCACAAGCTATTGTTACCCGTTCTCAAATAGAAAACGGAATAGACATTATTGCTGCTTTTGCAGAAACAGGCTTCTTAAAATCGAACGGAGAAGTGCGTAGGTCATTAAAAGAAAATGCCATTTCTGTAAATAAAGAAAAGGTAAAAGATGATTTTATAGTTACTACTAAAGATTTAATTAGCAATACTTATGTATTACTGCAACGCGGTAAGAAAAATTATTTCTTATTAAAAGTAGCGTAGTCCGTTTTACTTAAAAGGCTTTTTTCATTGAAAAAATTTGCAAAAAACAACGGTTTCGGCCTACTGCTTTTTGTGCTTTAATTCTTGCCAATTTTCGTCTCCTTGAACTTGTAGCTTTTTAGTGTCTCCTTTTTTCCAGTCGGTTAACTTATTGCTCAGCCAAGAGTTGTAAAAGAGGTAGAGTTTTCCGTCTCTAATTTCATACGCTTCGGCATCAATATCCATTTTTGTTTTTTTTACAGCAACTGCATAGGCACAATAACCGCCATATTGCGGAATGTATTTCTTTGGATTTACTTTAAACAATGCTACATTTTTAGCCGATGAAAATTGAAACGCTGCGCCTTCAAAAGTAGCTTGGTATTTTTTATTTCCTTTGATTGGTTTTTTGTTTAAAAAATAAGAGACCACGTCATACCCTTCAGACACATAGCCCTTTTTGATATTATAATCTACTTGTTGAGAAAATAATGTTCCTATAAAACCTAAAAAAAGGAATGTTAAAACTTGCTTCATATTGAATTCTTTTGAAAACATAGTCGGAATACTATTTATAAAATTACATGACCATCAAATTACAGCCTCTAATATCAGAATTGTCAAAACGGCCAAGAATTTCAAATGATCTGTCTGAAAGAGCGTTGCCCAAATCTTGAGTGGCAATAAACGAACACGAATTGTAGTTGGCCAAATCTATCACATTGATGCCTCCAGTTTTTGAAGATTGATGAATTGTTAAGGCATCTTCGGTATCGCGTGTTACAATTTTCATCCAAGGCGGACATTTAAAAATTCCTTTTCCTTTAGAGTATCCTTGGCTTAATAATTCTGTCATTCCGTATTCTGAATGAACTTCTGAGACCCCAAATCCTTTTTGTAGCAGAGCATGCAATTCATTTCGAATCAGTTCTTTTCGGCGTCCTTTCATACCGCCAGTTTCCATAACAATGGTGTTTTTTAATCGAAATTGTTGTTTTTCAACCAAATCTAACAAGGCAAATGAAACTCCAATAAGCAACACTTTTTGTCCGCTTTTGTCTAGCTGATTCAATGTAATTGCTAATTCATTTACATTATTCAAGTAAAACCCACTTGCAGAATTGTTAGATTGTTGGATAAAGTCATCAACCATGGCAACTAATGAAGAGCCTTTTCGTTCTAAATAATTTGGCAACAATGCCAAGACCACATAGTCTTTGATGTTTCCATAAAAATGTTCAAAGCCTTTTCGGTAACTTTTTTGATACAATGAGCTATCGGTTACAAAGTGTTTGCTAACAATACTTCCTGTAGTTCCAGAGCTTGTAAACGTTTCTTGAATAGCATCTAATGAAGAAAGAACCCGACGGGTCTTAAAAAATTGAATGGGCAAAAACGGAATCTGAAAAATTGTTGTCACATCACTTGGATGCACATACAACAAATCACAAAACGAGCGGTATACTTTGTTGTTTGTAAACTGATGTTTAAAAACCTGTAGCGCTGCTTCTGTAAACTCTTCTTCGGTGTGTATATTAAATATTTGGTCTTGCATTTGTCCCTGCAAAAGTAGCCGTAAAAATCTATTCTTTATAAATTTTTAGCACCAATTCTCCTTGATCATTCATAGAGGCTCGGTACATTCCTGCGGTATTGAATTCAAAAACCATGTTTCCTTTGCTATCAAGCGCTACAATTCCGCCTGTTCCTCCTAATTTTGTTAACTTATGTTGAATTACTTCTTGGGCCGCTTCTTTTAAAGAAACCCCTTTGTATTCCATCATAGCAGAAATATCATGAGCCACCATTCCACGGATAAAATATTCTCCCCAACCTGTTGATGAAACTCCGCATGTTGCGTTGTTTGCATATGTTCCTGCGCCAATAATTGGAGAGTCTCCAATTCGATTCCAACGCTTATTGGTCATCCCTCCTGTAGAAGTTCCTGCGGTAATATTTCCGTTTTTATCAAGCGCAACGCATCCCACAGTTCCAAACTTACTGTCTTTAATGTCTGCATCATAAAATGCTGATTTCTCATCGTGATCTAGTTCCGTTTTTTCTTGTTCTTTTATTTTTTGAAGTGATTGAAAGCGCCTTTCTGTATAAAAATAACTCGGGTCTACAATTTCCATCCCTTGCTCTTTTGCAAATAGAGAAGCGCCTTCACCAGAAAGCAAAACATGATTAGAGTTTGTCATTACTTTTCTCGCTAATGAAATGGGGTTTTTTACATTTTTAACACCAGCTACTGCTCCTGCATTTAAATCGTTTCCTGTCATAATTGACGCATCCATTTCATTGTTTCCTGCATGTGTAAAAACCGCGCCTTTTCCTGCATTAAACAACGGAGAATTTTCTAGTATATGAATGGTTTCCTCTACAGCGTCTATGCTTGTGCCTCCATTTTTTAAAATGGTATGCCCAACCTGTATTGCTTCTGTTAGTTTCGCTTTATAAGCAGCTTCCTTTTCAGGAGTCATGTTCTTTTTTAAAATGGTTCCCGCTCCACCGTGAATGATGATCGCAAACTCTTGTTGTTTTGTGCTTTCTGATTTTTTAGAGTCGGTGGTGCATCCAAAAGAAATGGTTAAAATGCTGACAAACAATAGTGCTTTTTTCATAAAATTAAATGTTTAACATTAAACAAAACTTTAATATTTGTTAATAATTACAATTGCATAATTATTCGTAGTTTTGGGCTTGCAATTTAAACAAAAAAAAGCAACTACAAAATGGAAGATTTTGGAATCAAGGAAGCCTTAATAGAATTAGGCGTTCAAGAAATAAACGAAGGAACTTCTACAGGTTCAAACAATTTTTCAGGAGGAGAGATTATCGAAAGTTACTCTCCTGTTGATGGAAAACTAATTGGTAAAGTTAAAACCACTACCAAAGAAGATTACGAAAAAGTAATGAAAACGGCAACTGAAGCTTTTAAAGATTTCAGAAATATCCCCGCTCCACAAAGAGGAGAAATTGTTCGTCAATTCGGAAACAAGTTAAGAGATTTAAAAGAGCCTCTTGGAAAGTTAGTTTCTTATGAAATGGGAAAATCATTACAAGAAGGCTATGGCGAGGTGCAAGAAATGATTGACATCTGTGACTTTGCTGTTGGACTGTCAAGACAATTAAACGGTCAAACGATTCCTTCTGAACGTCCTGGACACGTAATGAGAGAACAATGGCACCCTATTGGAGTTGTCGGAATTATCTCTGCATTCAACTTTCCTGTAGCTGTTTGGGCTTGGAACACTGCGTTGGCATGGATTTGCGGCGATGTATGTGTTTGGAAAGCTTCTGAAAAAGCGCCATTATGCTCTATTGCTTGTCAACACATAATTGCCGGAATATTAAAAGAAAATAATTTACCTGAAGGAATTTCTTGTATCATCAACGGAGATTACAAAGTGGGAGAAATGATGACTACTGACCCTAGAGTTCCTTTAGTTTCTGCAACTGGATCTACAAGAATGGGACGTATTGTTGGTGCTACTGTAGCGCAACGTTTTGGTAAATCTTTACTAGAATTAGGAGGAAACAATGCCATTATTATTACACCTACTGCTGATTTAAAAGTGGTGGTTCCAGGAGCCGTATTTGGGGCTGTTGGTACTGCCGGACAACGATGTACTTCAACAAGAAGGTTAATTATTCATGAATCGGTGTACGATACAGTAAGAGATGCTATTGTTGGTGCTTACGGACAAATTAAAATTGGAAATCCATTAGACGAGACGAAACATGTAGGCCCTTTAATTGATAAAGATGCTGTAAATACCTATTTAGCTGCTATTGAAAAAGCAAAAGCCGAAGGCGGAAATGTATTGGTTGAAGGTGGCGTTTTAGAAGGTGACGGTTTTGAAAGTGGTTGTTATGTGAAGCCTGCAATTATTGAAGCTGAAAACCATTTTGAAATTGTACAACACGAAACGTTTGCTCCAATTTTATATCTAATGAAATATACTGGAGAGGTAGAAAATGCTATAGACAAACAAAACGGCGTAGCGCAAGGACTGTCTTCTGCAATTATGACCAATGAAATGAAAGAAGCTGAAAAATTCTTATCATATGCTGGCTCTGACTGTGGTATTGCCAATGTAAACATTGGAACTTCTGGTGCTGAAATTGGTGGTGCTTGTGGTGGTGAAAAAGAAACCGGTTGTGGACGTGAGTCTGGATCTGATGCTTGGAAAGTATATATGCGCAGACAAACAAATACCGTAAATTACTCTGATGAATTGCCTTTAGCGCAAGGAATTAAATTTGATCTATAAAATAAGGTGCTCTCCTGATAACTTTCGGGAGCGGTTATTTTAAAATTTATATAGCAAAACCCCAACTCATTTGAGTTGGGGTTTTTTAATATCATTTTTGATTGTACTTCACCTTTCTTAAAACCCGCATCGTTTCTTTGTATTTTATATAAGTTGTTTTGTCGTGTAGATCTTTGATGTAGTTCTTCGCTTTTTTTAGCTGCCTTTTTGCGTCTGTAAAGCCGTTTAACGAGCAAATTAAATAATTGGTTGGCAAGCGCAATACATCTTCATGCTCTGTTACAGACAACACTTTCTTTTTTTCTATTTTAGCAACAATTGCATTGCTGTTTTTATGAATATGGTTTAAAATAGTCGCATCATATTTTGGAGGCTCAAACAACAACTCGGTAACAATATCATGCTTCCCATTGTCTTTAAAATGAATGACTGTTTTTTCTAACCGATAGCGTTTTTTATCATTTCCTATTCCTAAAAAAATGTATTCTGTAATGATAAACGAATGCTTATTGTACGTAATTTGTACATCGTCTAAAGCAGAAAAAAACAATCGGACTTGTTCATTTATCAATTCTATATCTACACGAGAATAAAACTCTTCTCCGTCAATTAACTGTTTTTTTCCTGCCCAACACAATACAAATTGTTCTTTAAACACCTTGTATTTCGGACTGTATTCTGGCTTGTGTTTTTCAATAAAATCAAAGACTCCATTTAAGGTTAATTCTATATTGTTGCTCGCATTTTTTTCAATTGCTTCTACTATTTTTCGATTGGTGTTTTTTAATTGAAAGGTAGTTTCAACAGGCATAGAGTTACTGCCTCTTCTATAAAAAATAGCATCTTGTCTATATTTCCATGCGTTTTTTACCAATGATGTGGTTTGATTGTTGGGAAGAATTGTAACCAATCCCACAACTTTATGACGTGGCAAACTTGGAAAGGCGACATTTTCGTATTGAATTTTTGGAGGATTTTTTAAATAGGCATTTACAAGGTTTTGGATCTTACTATCGTCAAAAAAATCAACACCAACAATCGTATTCTCTTCATCTTCAATACCAATTACGATATACGAATTATTGAAAGGGTTTGAATTTGAAAGTGCACAAACGTGTTTTAAAAACTTCGCTTTCCCTTCTTTATTATGCAAAGATAACTTTTGCTTTTTGTCAAAAAAGCTGTTCTCGTCATTATGACTAAGTAGGTTTTTTATTAAAAGACGTTTGTTAATCACAGTACTCTTTTTTCTCCGCTTAAAGATACTTCCATTCTTGTAAAATTCAAAACAGAAAACAAAACGCATAAAAAAGCCGCTCTACCTCTAGAGCGGCTTACTTTAATTGGTTGTCGAAACAACCAATTAAAATCAACTAACCAAACTTTATTTTAAATGTCTTCTAATCTTCTGCTCTCTCTTTATTTTAGTTCGTTTTCTACCGCTATTCCTTACAGCTGATTTCGGTGTTCCTCCTTTTAAATACTGGATAAATCCTCTTCCGCTAAATTCGTATGTTGTCTCTGATTGAATGTGGTATAAACGAATCGTACTATCATTTATAACGCTTAATTCGAATTCTTCATTATCTCCGTTGTCATAATTAAGTGTTAAAACTTTTAGGTCCTCATAATTCTCAACATCATAGATTTGATAAGCCCCTGCAAAGTTCCAATTGATAATATCAATAGTTGTGCCAAAAGGGTCTGTTGAAGAATAAAATGTGGTGGTGTTTTCTGGAGTAAACTGTAAAAATAGTTCGTTATCAAAAGCGTTTGCAGTACCGCTTATACTGGTGCTTATTTTCTCCCAAGCAATGTATTCTTGTAAAAAATACTCTATGTTTTCATAAAACAGTTTATCATAATCAAAATTATTTCGTTGATAGCCCACTAAATAATAGGTTACATTGTTGTAGGTGTCTTCAATCTGAATCTCATTGACAGATGTTTGATACACTTCAAAATCGTATCCACCATCTAAGGTGTGATTGGTTTCTAAAACTCCAGTATAAGTATTGTAATTTCCAACTCTAATGCCCAATCCGTTTCCGCTAAGCCCAATATCAACAATATTATTGTTTGCATAGAGCGTTCCGTTTAAAAATGAAACCGTAAATGCTTTCGATAAAAACGGCACATCACCAGTGCCTGTGGTTTTGTGATAATCTATGTACCACAAGTCATATTGAGACACGACTTCTTCTAATGAAACTTCATATAGATTATCTTCTATCATACACGATGATAAAAATACGCCTGTAATAAGAAGAGTAAAAAAGATTTGTACAGATTTCATACGCGGTCTATTTATGGTTATGTTACTACAATTTCAAATTGCGTGCCAAAAAAAGGGCAACTTTCTGATGACTATCAAAAAGTTGCCCTTTTCTATTGAATAGAAGTTATTTAACTACTACGGATAAACAATTGTTTTTGTTTTTTTAATGTTTTTGATCTGATAATATCTTGTTGTAGTACCTTCCTTATAACTAATAACCGCCTCATTGTTTTTTAATTTAAAAGGGCTTTTTGGCAATTTTACTACTGTTTTTGGAGAAGCATCTCCTTTAAGAAAAAGCTCTTCTTCTCTTGTTGAGGTATTGAAATGAGCAATGATATAAGTTTTACCTTTTACTGTTTTCATTTCTATCTTTGTGCTTCTATGAGAAAAATATAGCTGCTCAAAAGCAATTTTATCTTCTGATTGGTAAGCAAGGTGGACTTTGATTCCACTAACTCCTGGTCGTCCTCCAACCCAATTATTAAATGTTGCTCCTGTAATTTTAAAAGGCGGGTTGTTCTCCATCTTTAAGGTATCGCATTGCACAAAACTAAAAGCAATAAGCGCTACTAGAATTAATGTTGTTTTTTTCATCGTACTATTTTTATCTCATTTCCCTCAAAGGGTATGCCAATTTACAAAAAAAGAGCGCATCAATCCTGATAATTATCGGGAGATACGCTCTTTTTTAATTGTATTTTACTCAGCTACGCCTAATTGTTCAACGCTTCCGATCATTTAGAAAATTTGGCTACGCCTAATTGTTCAACGCTTCCAATCATTTAGAAAATTTGGCTACGCCTAATTGTTCAACGCTTCCAATCATTTAGAAAATTTGGCTACGCCTAATTGTTCAACGCTTCCGCTCCTCCAACAATTTCTAAAATTTCATTGGTAATGGCTGCCTGACGTGCTTTGTTATAGGTTAACAATAACTCATCACGTAAATCTGTAGCATTGTCTGTTGCTTTATGCATTGCTGTCATACGTGCTCCGTGTTCTGAAGCAAAACTATCTCTGATAGATTTGTACAACTGTGTTTTTAACGACTTCGGAATCAACTCTAGTACAATTTCTTCTTTCGACGGTTCAAAAATATAATCTAAGTTTGCACTTACTACAGCATCTTCTACAGGTGCTATCGGTAAAAATTGCTCTACTGTTGGAATTTGAGTCGCGGCATTTTTAAATTGATTGTACACCAATTCAATTTTATCATAACTACCATCAGCAAATAACTGCATCAAATTTTCTGCAATCTCTGCAACATTGTCAAAAGTCAACGCATCAAAAATTTCGTTGTTATTTTCAATGATATTGTATTGCTTGGATAAGATATTCCCTTTTTTACCAATCGTACATATATCTACCGTACAATCCTTGTAGTTTGTTTCAATTGTTTTTATTGTTTCCTTAACAACAGAAGAATTAAAGCCTCCACACAAACCTCTGTTAGAAGTAACAACCACTAACAATACCTTAGAAACTTCTCTTTGTGTAGAATATTCTCCACCGGCATCACTATCTAAAGTAGCGCTTAAGTTTTGTAATAATTCTGTAAGCTTATTTGCATACGGACGCATTGCTGTGATTGCATCTTGGGCTTTTTTCAACTTTGCAGCAGATACCATTTTCATGGCACTGGTAATCTTCATTGTTGAACCAATAGAGGTAATTCTATTTCGTATTTCTTTTAAGTTTGCCATACTTTTTTATTTGTCATTCCTGCAAACCTGCCTGTCGGAAGACAGGGGCAAGAATCTTTTTATATGAACTCTAATTTTATTTCATTGAATTCCTTCTTTCGCAGGAATGACAAGTTTTAGCTTACGCTTTGTACTTGCTTGAAATTTCTTTTGCAGCCTCTACTAGCGTTGCAATTACTTCGTCTGTTAACTTTCCTGCTTTTAACGTATCTAATGCATCTCTGTGTTTTGCATTTAAATAGTCTATAAAAGATCTTTCGAATTCTTTTACCTTGTTTACAGGAACGTCTTTTAACAAGTTTTTAGAACCTGCATAAATAATCGCTACTTGATCTTCTACAGTATATGGATCGTTTTGTGCTTGCTTTAAGATTTCAACATTACGTTGTCCTTTAGAAATCACACTCATAGTAGCTGCGTCTAAATCAGAACCAAACTTTGCAAACGCTTCTAGTTCTCTATATTGCGCTTGGTCTAATTTTAAGGTTCCGGCTACTTTTTTCATTGATTTAATCTGTGCATTTCCTCCTACACGAGATACCGAAATACCTACGTTAATTGCTGGACGAACTCCCGAGTTAAACAAATCTCCATCTAAGAAAATCTGTCCATCTGTAATTGAAATTACGTTGGTTGGGATATATGCAGATACATCTCCTGCTTGTGTTTCAATAATTGGCAATGCTGTTAAAGATCCTCCTCCTTTTACCAAGTCTTTTAAAGATGCTGGTAAGTCATTCATGTCTTTTGCAATATCATCATCGTTAATTACTTTTGCAGAACGCTCTAGCAAACGAGAGTGTAAGTAAAAAACGTCTCCAGGGTATGCCTCACGTCCCGGTGGTCTTCTTAACAATAAAGAAATTTCACGGTAAGCAACTGCTTGTTTAGACAAGTCATCAAAGATGATTAATGCAGGTCTCCCTGTGTCACGGAAATATTCTCCAATTGCAGCTCCAGCAAACGGTGCATATACTTGCATAGATGCAGGATCTGATGCATTTGCAGCAACAATTGTTGTGTATGCCAATGCTCCTTTTTCTTCTAACATATTTGCAATGGCAGCAACTGTAGATGCTTTTTGACCAATCGCAACATAGATACAATATACTGGCTCACCAGCATCGTAAAATTCTTTTTGATTTAAGATGGTGTCAATTGCAACGGTAGATTTTCCTGTTTGACGGTCACCAATAATCAACTCACGTTGACCACGACCAACTGGAATCATCGCATCAATTGCTTTAATCCCTGTTTGTAATGGCTCAGTAACTGGCTCACGAAAAATAACTCCTGGCGCTTTACGCTCTAAAGGCATTTCGTATGTTTTTCCTTCAATAGGGCCTTTTACGTCAATTGGGTTTCCTAATGTGTTTACCACACGCCCAACAATTCCTTCTCCTGCTTTTAAAGAAGCAATACGTTCTGTACGTTTTACTACAGAGCCTTCTTTAATAGATGTTGAAGGTCCTAAAAGTACAACTCCAACATTGTCTTCTTCTAAGTTCAATACAATTCCTTCCAATCCTCCGTCGAATTCTACTAACTCTCCGTATTGTACATTAGATAAACCATAAACACGAGCAATACCATCTCCTACTTGTAAAACGGTTCCTACTTCGTTTAACGAAGCTTTTGCTTCGAAATTTGTTAATTGTTGCTTTAATATTGCTGATACTTCAGCGGGTTTAATTGTTGCCATCTTTTCTAATTTGATGTATACTTAAATTTGTGGAATGTAATGACTATCGTCAAATTCTCTTCTTAATTCGTTAAAATTGTTAGCAATACTTGCATCGTATTGCAAGTCTCCAACTCTGATGATAAATCCTCCTAAAATAGAAGGGTCTACTTTGTTTTCTATACTGGTTTTATTTCCAGTCAGTTCAACTATTTTATTCAACACTTGTTCTTCAATTTCTTTTGTTAAAGGTACTGCCGTTGTTACAATAGCAACATGCATGCTTTTTAAGTGATCGTAAATAATTGTGTATTGTGACGCGATAGGTGCTAATAGCACCATTCGCTTATTTTCTTCTAATACGTTAAACAAGCCTAATGAAATGCTGTTTACGTTATCTGCAAAAACAGCCTTTAAAACCCTCTTTTTATCAGAGGCTTTAATTACTGGGCTTTTTAACATAATCTGCAAATCACTACTTTCAGAAATGGTTGCAACAATCAGTTGCATGTCTTTGTTTACATCCGTTTCTAATCCTGCTTCTTTTGCTAGATTTAAAATAGCTCTTGCATATCGTAATGCTGCTCTTGTTCCTTTCATAAACCTATTTAGTTTAAGGTAACGTCTTTAAGCATTCCTTCTACCAATTTGATTTGCTCATCTTGTGAAGACAATTCTTTCTTAACAACTGCTTCTGCAATACCGATAGACAATTCTGCTACTTCTTTCTTTAAATGTGCTAAAGCCGCTTGCTTTTCTTGATCAATAGCTGTCACCGCATTTTCAATCATTTTGGCTGCTTGTTCTTTTGCTTCATCTTTTGCTTCTGAAATCATCGCTTCTTTGATTTCACGAGCTTCTTTCATCATCGCGTCTCTTTCTGCTCTTGCTTCTTTTAATAAATTGGCATTGTCAGCAGTTAGATTTTGCATTTCTTTTTTAGCGTCTTCTGCAGATGCTAAGGCATTTAAAATACCTTCTTCTCTGTCATTAACAGCATCTAAAATAGGTTTCCATGCAAACTTTTTTAATAAGAATACCAATCCAATAAAAAGGACTGACATCCAAAAAAAGGTTCCGAAAGAAAAATCATTTATTAACTTATCCATACTATACTAATTATCTTGTTTTTTTAATTGTAAACAAAAGCTATAACCAACCGTTATAGCTTTTGTTGGGTTTTTTTAGGCTGCGAATAACGCTGCAAATCCAATACCTTCAATTAAGGCAGCAGCAATTAACATTGCTGTTTGAATTTTACCTGTAGCTTCTGGCTGACGTGCAATAGCGTCCATTGCTGAACCGCCAATTCTACCAATACCAATACCAGCACCGATTACTATCAATCCTGCTCCTACGTAATTTAATCCTTCCATAATATATATAATTAATAATTAAAAAAATTCTACTTTAATGTTCGTCGTGTTCTTCAACTGCTGCTCCAAAATACAATGACGATAGCATTGTAAAAATATAGGCTTGCAATGCGGCTACCAACAATTCTAACAATGATAATATAAATGCCAATACAAATGATAGTGAGCTTCCAATCCAATTATGAAAAACAAACATCATTCCTATAATACTCATTAATACAATGTGCCCCGCAGTAATATTTGCATACAAACGAATCATTAGCGCAAAAGGCTTGATAAACGTTCCTAGCAATTCTATCGGTGCCAAAATAATTTTCATTAGGGCAGGTACTCCTGGCATCCAGAAAATATGCTTCCAATAACTTTTATTTCCTGTAAATGTGGTAATTAAATAGGTCATAATTGCCAATGAAAAAGTAATGGCAATATTATTTGTTACGTTTACTCCTAATGGCGTTAATCCTAATAAATTGATAATCCACACAAAGAAAAATATGGTTAATAAATAACTCATATATCTTTTGTAATGTTTTTTTCCAATATTAGGAATGGCAATATCGTCTCTAATATACAAAATGATAGGCTCTAACAAGCGCCCCATTCCTTTTGGCAATGCATTCTTTTCGTAATTTTTAGCCATTTTTCTAAACATGAAAAACATGAGTAATGCTACTAAAAACACAAAGGAAATTGCTTTTGTGAATGAAAAATCTAAAGGTTTTATATTTGTTGGATGGTGCGCTGCATCATAATGGATGGTTCCTGATGCATCTGTTTTGTAAATTTTACTGTGGTATAATGTATAGTAATTTCCTGAAACCTCTGCAACGGTTTCTCCGTGATGAAATTTAGAAGAAGAGAATACTTTCAATCCATTGTCCCATAATATTACAGGCAACGGAAGGCTATAGTGTGTTATTTCTCCTGCATCATTTGTGATTGAAAAGAAATCAAAGCTATAAGAATCTTGTAAATGATGATCTATGAACTCTTTTACTTGTTCTTTTATCCCTTTGTCTTTTGATGTAGCCTCTGCTACTGAAGACTCATCGTGTTGAGCCACAGAAACAAACGAAACTAAAAATAGTAATAATGTAATCTTTTTCATTAAAAAATTTCTTCGCATATCACTCAGATAATAGTGTCTTAAAAATCGGGGCAAAGGTAGGTTCTTTCTCTTAAAAAGAAAAACTATTTATGGGTTTATTTTCAATCAGAAAAAAGGTTGAAAATCTAGGTTGGTTTTTTAGGCAAATTCAAGAGCTTAATTAGAGAAACAGTCTCTATAATTAAGCAAACTGTATAGGGCACAAAAAAGGCAAAAAACTCCAACCTTGAAATGTTTCCATCTGCTTTATATATCGGTAAAAAAAAGATAAAAAAGACAACAAATTTAAAAAAGCTTCCAAACAGAAATAGAAACCCTAATTGGTCGTTGTATTTCTTTCTTAAAAAAAACAGGCTTAAAAAAATAACAACCGCCAACAAAAAGTTGATGATATATGTTACTATAATTTTATCATTAAAAAGAGGCAAGTGGTTGGCGCTGAGAAAAAAAAGGTGTGCTAAAAAAACAACTCCCAAGGCACCCATAAGTTGTAAGAAAAAATACAGTGCTGTTTTTTGAGCGTTATTTGTCTTCTTCATTAATTTTTTTTAACTGTGCTAGCAAACTCCAAAGTGAGGCAAGGAATCCTAAAATAACTAGGCTTAGTGTGAAGTACTTTTTTTCAAACCCGTAATTAGTGTCTAATTTCTTACCAATATATGCCGCTACATACATGGTAATTCCCATTTGTAATCCGACCCCAGTGAGTCTAATAAATTTATTAAGCGGTTTTTTCGGCTGCTGAAGTTTGTTCATTATGATTCAACTCTTTAATTGCTCCTTTCATGCTACATGTTGCGTTAAAGGAAGCTCCAGGTTCTACAGATAGTTTTCCAATCACCACATCGCCAGAAATGGTTGCGGTAGCTTTAACGGTTAGCATGGTGTTTACTTTTAAATCTCCAGAAAATTTCCCTTCAATGTCTGCGTTTTCACAGTCAACAGTTCCTTTTATCACGCCATCTTGGCCAATAATCACTCTTCCTTTTGTTGTTAACATTCCTTCTAACGTTCCATCAATTCTAAAATCGCCTTCAGAGCTAAGGTCACCTACTAGGGTGGTGTTTTTTGCTAAGATATTTCTCTCCATGGTTATTGGTTTTGCTGTTTTATTTTCTTTACTAAACATTGGGTTTCTCTTTATTTTAACTGCCTTGCTATTTCTCTTGCTCGTCTTCCTTCTTCGGTATTTCCATATTTTAAAAACACAAACTCTAGTGCTTTTTTGTATGCCTCTTTTGATTGGTATTTTCCTATTGCCAATGCTTTTAAAAGTTCAAATTTAGCAATTAATTTTGACTGTTGTATTTCTGGACTTAATTCTGCAATCTGTTCTACTACATCTATATATAGATGTTTTTTGTATAAATAGTACATTTCTTTATAGGTACCTTCTAGTTCATCTGTAGATTTCTCAGTAAATTTTATGGACGGATTCTGAATTATCTGTGCATATTTAGACGCTGGATACTGCTCAATAATGGTCTTTTTATAAAAATCTGCTTTCTTGTTTTTCAATGCGCTAAACAATTCATATAAATGATATTGAATTGCTAAAACGCTATTTTTTTCAGGATGGAGCGTTAGCAATTTTTCAAATCGATCAATAGCCAATGCACTATTTTTAAACTGCTCTTTATAAATCAACCCTGTTTGAAACAGTGCGTCATTTCTATCAAATGTTAAAGAATCTATAAGTGCTCTTGTTTTTGGCAATGTATTTAAATAGGTAGACAACTCATATGTTGCCAAGGTAACTTCTGCTGATTTTACAGAGTCTTTGCTTGTTGTAATCTGTGGTTTTTCAGAAATTCTCCAGTTATCTTCCAGCCGCCTGTTTCCCCAAATTTTTAAAAATTCGGCTTTTCCGTAATTTAACAATTGTGTATTGTAAAAATACCATTTCCCTTTATTGCTTGCTTGTTTTGAGGTGCCGCCACCAAAAGAACTTCCAAAAGACACGGCTTCTAATTGTTGTTGCGCTTTTTCTTTGGCCGCTTTTTGAAGCTTTTCAATATGATTTTTAAAAAATATTTTCTGATTCTCTTCACTCATCGCAGCAATCGTTAGAATGCTATCGGTTGTTTTTATCACATTTTCAAAACGGGTTAATGCCGCTAAACTTTTATGTTTGCGTTTTATTTTTCTGATTCTAGCTTCTGTGCTTTCATTAGAAATTTGCACAACACTATCATAATAAGAACTTGCTACTACAAAATTTGCCTTATCAAAATAGATGTCGCCTAGTTTTTCATAAGAAAATGTTTTCTGATATGTATCGCCATCAGCAACACCTAATGATTTTTGATAATATAACATTGAATTCTCTGTACTATCTCTTTGTGCTTCTAAGCGTCCCATTTGATAATACAATGCATCTAAATATTTTCTATTGTCTCTATTTTTTATCAGTTTTTGAAACCTTGCAATTAAACCACTTGCAACAGAATCATTTGAAGCCATTTTTGCAAACTGAATGGTAGAGTGAATTCTAAACTTATAAGGAGCTTTTTTAAAATTTGCTAGTTTTTGAAACGCAATAGCAGCAGAGTCTTTTTTATTTTCTGAAACATACATCTGTCCTAAAATAAATAGATTCCTAGATGTTTGTACAACATCTTTGTGTGTGTGTGTTGCTTTCTTTAACTGATCAATAGCTCTCTGTATGCTGTCTGTTTTTACATAGGCCATTGCCAATGCTGAATGTGCCTGCTCTTTTATTGTCTCAGAAGCCTTGTTGTTGTTTAGCACAATTTTTAACGTCTCTATTGCCAACTCTTCATTGTCTAACCGAATGTTTGTTTTGGCTCTCCAAATACGAGTTTCATCTATTGTGTTTGCATACGGATAGTTGGTGATGACATAATTAAATGCTTCAATTGCCGGAATAAATCGTTGTGTATAATACCTCGATTTCCCTAACAGTAAATAAGCCTCGTCAATTTGAGTGTTCTTTTCTCTTCCCTGAAAATTCATGGAATGTTTTTGGATGGCTTTTACAGCCTTTTCTTCTGCTTTTTCAAAAGTAGTCAACGCTTTTTTCTTTGCGTCTTTTCCGCTAAATGTAGGAAGCGCTATTTGCTGTTTATCAAAAGTAATTGGCTCAATAAACAATTGTTTTCGGTAATTGTCTTTATGTTTATTGTGTATCTCGTCAATACCTTCTTGAAAAGCAATGTTTCCATTATACAATACATTATACTTTGTTGTAAGTGCATGAAATTTTCTTGAAGCAAAGGTGTCTTTTTTTACACTACAAGAAACCACTATTGTGGCTGTAACAGCTAAGAAAAATCCAATTTTAATGCTTTTTTTCATAAAATAAACCACTGTGAATTTTAAAACTACTTGTCATTTCTGCGAACCTGCCTGTCGGCAGACAGGGGCAAGGAATGACAAAATTAAAGAAGCAAAAGTAACTACACTAATATTGCTGGGTTTTACCCTTTAACTTGATGACAAACCTATCCCAAGATGTATTCGAAATCACATAAAAGCTCTTTATCACAACATTTTTTACTAAAAAATATTGTTGATAGCGCCCGTAAAAATAAGAATAAAATAAGAACTATTTCTTTATGCTGAAAAATAGCTCTCTAATTCTGTCAATGTTTCTTCTGAAGTGTTGATGTCTTTGACTACGATTCCTTTTTCTAAAACAACGATACGCTCACAAACTTCGGTGACATGACTTAAATCATGGCTCGAAATCAACACGGTTACTTCTCTGTCTTCTGTTAAGGATTTCAGCATTTTCTTTAATCGGATTTGTGTGGTTGGATCTAAATTCGCAAAAGGCTCATCTAAAACAATTACTTGCGGATTACCCATTAACGCCGCAACAATTCCTGCTTTTTTCTGATTCCCTTTACTTAAGTCTCTTAAAAATTTCTTCTTTCCTAAAATCTCCTCATTAAAAATTTCTTCAAAGGGCTGTAAAAAAGCATCTACATCGGCAGTGTTCATTCCGCGTAAATCTCCAATAAAGTAAAAGTATTCTTCAGGAGTTAAATAGCCAATTAAAAAACTTTCATCAATAAAAGAACCTGTAAATGTTTTCCATTTTTCGCTTTTATTGACAGCAATATCATGATTGGTAATTTCTCCTGTTGAAGGTCTAATTAAATCTAACAGCATGTTAAAAAAAGTGGTTTTCCCAGCGCCGTTATTTCCTACCAGTCCAAAACTTTGTCCTTTCGGAATTTTCAAGTCTTCAATGTTCAATACTTGTGTGTTTCCGTATGTTTTTGAAATATGTGTTGATGTTATCATTATATTGTGATTTGACGTTGTGTGGTTATGTTGTTTGATTAAATGCGTGAATCATTTTATATTTTGAAGCAGCATATTTACGTATGATTACTGTCATTATTTTTTGATGAAACA
Organism: Polaribacter sp.; assembly: GCA_029245785.1. GTDB lineage: Bacteria > Bacteroidota > Bacteroidia > Flavobacteriales > Flavobacteriaceae > Polaribacter. Next base: position 204,534 of record JAQWOR010000077.1, on the reverse strand, counting down.
CAATCCCTATTGTTCCTAATCCTATAAGAACTGCAATGGCAGTTTCAAAATTTACAAGCCAATTAAAGAGGCCAAAAATTCCCATTGGAAGTGCCATCAGCGGAATTCCAATAAGCCATTGTACAGCACCTGTTCCTTGAAGATTAAATGCCGCTCGTTCTTCTAAATTTATTCTTTTCCGATTAAAAGCGCCTCCGTATAATATGACATGTGTATTCACGCCAACATTATAAATTGCTGCAGCAAAATGAGTGATTAAAATTTTCCAGCCAAAATAAACATATGGTATTCCCAATACAAATAGCAGCACAACACTAATTGTCATTAATGTAAATTTTGACCTTAAATACTGTCTGTATTTAAAGTTTTGACTCATTAACATGCTGTAATAACCACTATCCCAAGCGGGAATAAACTGCCCAAAATTGATTAAGAATGCACCTGTAGAAAAAATTCCTATAAAAGCATACATAAACACCATGTCTTTATACATGGGCTGTGGGTAAAAAAACAAGCCGTATAATAAACCAAGTGCCAAAACAGGAAGTGTAGATTTTGCACGTTTATTTCTCCATAATAATTTGAGGTCTAATTGTATAAATGGCGCAACATCTCCAAATCGTTTTGTCCAAGAAAGATCTGCGGTACTGGCTTCTTTTGTTTTTACAGAAACTGCAGCATCTAAATAGACTTGACTTTTTAATTGACTGTAGTTTACACGGTATAAAAGCAGTAAAATTCCCAACGGAATGATGGTCATTATTGGATTCGAAACAACGCCATCAAACAGCGTTTGACTCATGGCGCCTAAATCAAACAGATTGAAATATTTCAAGGCAAATCCGCCTAACAATACGACAACCAAAGTCCAGAATGCTTTGTTGTTTTTATTGATTAAAAAGTTTAAAAAATTTGTCGCCTGAATGATCAAGATCATTGAAAAAAGCCACGCTAAGACTCCGTTTGCATCGTAGCCTTCACCAATTAAAACAACAGAAAACGGAATGTAGAAAAACAAACCCATGACATTAAAAAACGAGAATGCCGATTTGCCCAATACATAGTGTACCAATTTGCTTTTTTGAATTGGTAAAATAAGTAGTGGCTTGATGTTCATGACAGGCATTTTTTGCATCATATATCTAAAAATTAAATCTGCAACAATGACAAAAATCAAGTACGAATTTACAATCTGTAAGGGGTCAGATTCTGGGAAAAACTTTTTCAATGCCCTGAAAGAAAAAAAGCCCATTGCTAAAAAAGTAAGTAGCATATACAAGGCAAAAAAGCCCATTATAATTTTCAATGCAATGCCTTTTTGCCAATACGATGAACGGAAATATTGTTTCCATTCTAGTCTTAAAAAATGTCGAATCATTCGGTTAATGTTGTATAGTTAGTTAACTGTCAATGTACACACCTGTTAGTTAGTGTCTCATTGACCCCTTTTGTTACACGGGTTTAAGAAATTTTATATTCGGGGTACGTTTCTTCTAATAATTCTGTTGCTTTTAGAGGAAGTACAAATGTAGCCACATAAAAAAGAATGCATAACAGTGTGGTTACTGCAGCAATCAAAACAATCCAATGAGTCGCTAATACAGTAAAGTCGATATCAAATGCATTTATCGTATTAAAAACATACACAAGAGTAAGAAAAGAAATTCCTGTTCTTGTTTCTCCAATCATCTCTTGCAACAACCATCTTTTTTGTGGTTGCTGCTTTTTGTATTGCTTTTTCTTATACTTTATAATTAAAAAAAGCTCAAAAACCATTAAGGCTATAAATGACCCCAAAATAATTTCAAAAGAGAATCTGCTTTGTAACACACTAAAAAACAACAGAAAAATAATAGCGGTTGTGATGATTTTTGGCAATTCAAACCATTCTTTTGTAAAACGCCACAGGATCTTCCAATACTTTTTATGCATTGCTTTTTGTTTCTGCTCTATCACATCCATAAAGCCAAAAACACCAAATTTTTTAAAAGATAGATCTCGCGCTTTTTCAAAAGACAACTGTGGTTTTTCTACCCAAATAGTTTCAATATCGTTTGCCAAATGATCTACCAACTCGGTTTGTACATCATAGTATGCTACAAAATGTTCTTGCGTAAATTTGTACAGCTTGTGTATTTGGGTTTCTGTTAGTTTCATCGCTTATATTCTCTTGTACTTAAAAATAGTCTCTACATGTTTTTTATAAAAATAATGGGAAGCATATGCCAAATAAAAAAGAGCTATTCCCATACCAATCATAATCCCATTAAATGTTCCGTCCTTCGAAAAAAAGTCTCCTCCCAAAAACAAAAATAAGCAAAGAAAAATACTTGATGTTTGGGTTTTTATGATAAAACTATAGGTGGACTTTCGCTTACTTTTAAAATTTATACTCTGGATATAAATAATATAAAGGGTAGACAAAAGAACAAGGAATTGGAAAACATTATTGAAATACCGTTGAAAATCACCTGAAAATTGATGATTCATTTGCTCAAAGATGATAAGAGGAATAAAATATGCTATCAGCATCATAAAATAATTTTTTTTAAAGTTTTTCTTCGCTTTGTCTATCACAATTTTTGGTGCTGTATATGTGACCCCAAAATAAAAACTGGAGGTATTTCGAAAATGACGATTCCACTTTTTTCTTACCCTCTCAAATGCCGTGTCAAACGGTAGTGCTCTTTCTTTAATTAAATTTTCGACATCAGAAATTATATGATCTAAAACCTCAATCTCTAGATCTAAGTAATTGACTTTTTTAATTCTTAAATAATTTTTTACGCGGTCTATTTGCTCGTTGCTTAACTCCATCCTATTCCAAGCTAAATTTAGGGTTTACCAAGTGTTGCATGGTTCTTAAAAACTCTTGCATTTCTGCCAATCTGTTCACCGTTTCTTTAGTGCCTTGCTCGGTAAGTTTGTAATACTTGCGCAAACGGTTGCCTACTTTTGCAACCTCAACATCCAACATTCCTTCTGCTTCTAGCTTGTGCAATGCCGGGTATAACGCCCCTTCGGTAATTTGCAATTCTCCTTTGGTGAGCTCTTTTACCTTTTGCGTAATCTCATAGCCATACATTTTGTTGTGCTCTTCCAACAATTTTAAAATAATGGTCTGTAAAGAGCCTTTGTATAATTTTTGATTTCCCATGGTATTGCTGTAATCGTGTAACTGTTTGTTTGCTGAATCGTAGCTGCAATAATGCGTTTATTGTGCGCGATTCGCTAGCAAATATATACATAATTTTCTTATGCATAAGAATCTTAGGAATTATTTTATCAAAACTCTAACGAAAGAATCGTTATTTGTTTCTTATTTTTGCCTCTTTAAATTTACTTCATGTCTACATTTCATAAATTAACCATTCAACAGATCATCAAAGAAACGCCAGATGCTGTTTCTATTTTGTTTGAGATTCCTGCAGGCTTAAAAAAACAATTTTCTTTTGTTGCTGGGCAATACATCACCATCAAAAAAGAATTGGAAGAAACAGAAGTGCGTAGAGCCTATTCAATTTGTGCATCTCCCAATAGCAATCAACTAAAAGTGGCTATAAAATCTGTAGAAAAAGGGTTCTTTTCGATCTTTGCAACAAGCAAATTAAAAGAAGGAGACATCCTTGAAGTTGCAGAACCTGAGGGTAAATTTATGCTAGCGCCTGTAGCCTCTAAAAATTATATTGCTTTTGCAGCGGGTAGCGGAATTACTCCTGTGATCTCTATGGTAAAAGTAGTGTTAGAAAATGAACCTTCTTCGACATTTACATTGGTGTACGGAAATAAATCTGCCGAAAGCACTATTTTTAAAAATGAACTAGACGCACTTTCTGAAAAATACACGAGTCAATTTAACTTGCATTACGTGTTTAGTAAAGAGTTAAGAAGCGACAGTGAATTTGGAAGAATCAATAAAGAACGCACCAATTTATTTGTCAAAAACATTCATAATGACCTTTCTTTTGATGCTGCTTTTTTATGTGGTCCAGAAGCCATGATCCATACCGTTTCTGAAACATTACAAGAAAACGGAATGCATGAAGAGGCTATTTATTTTGAATTATTTACCGCTTCTGATGCCGATAATGGCATCGATATTCCTGATGGAAAATCAGAAATTACCGTGTTGCTAGACGATGAAGAAACCACGTTTACCATGGAAAAAACGGACGATATTTTGGCGGCTTCTTTGCGCCATCAATTAGACGCTCCATATTCATGTCAAGGTGGAGTTTGCAGTACTTGTATTGCAAAGGTTACAGAAGGAAAAGCCATCATGAGTAAAAACACTATTTTAACGGATGACGAATTGGAAAACGGTTTTATTTTAACCTGTCAAGCACATCCAACAACATCAAAAATTAAAATCGATTTTGACGATGTATAAACGTGATTAACAGTCGGTATACACACATAGCAACACTTAAAACATGAAGAAAATACAACATATAGAAAATGAAATTTCAGCACTGCAAGAACAGCTACGAAATCATAAACTCTATCAAAATTTAAACCGTTTAGAAGACATTAAAATCTTCATGGAAAACCATGTATTTGCTGTTTGGGATTTTATGTCGTTGCTAAAAGCGCTGCAAATTAAATTGACAAACACCGCAATTCCTTGGACACCCAAAAGCAACCCAACATTGTCGAGGTTCATCAATGAAATTGTTCACGGAGAAGAAAGTGACATCAACGAACTCAACGAACCAAAAAGTCATTTTGAAATGTACCTTGATGCGATGCATCAACTAGGTGCAAGTACCAAAGAAATCAAAAAATTAATTCCCTTAATTGAATCAGGAAACTCCGTTACGTATTCGTTGAATCAAATCAATATTGACAAACGTGTTTCTAATTTTGTGCACTATTCTTTCGAAATTATAGCCACTCAAAAACCACATGTAATCGCCGCAGCATTTACTTTTGGAAGAGAAGATCTTATTCCAGATATGTTTATAGAAATTCTAAAAAATGCTGATGCTGAGAATACTTTATACAACAAACTAACGTATTACTTAGAAAGACATATTGAACTTGACGGAGATGAACACGGTCCGTTGTCTCTTCAAATGATTTCAGAACTCTGTGGAGTAGACGATACAAAATGGAATGAAACGCTGACCGTGGCAAAACAATCTTTACAACAACGAATTCATCTTTGGAATGCAATTAGTGATTTAATTGAGAAAAAAAACGACCCAAAAATGCATCGCGATGCATGGCATACAACACATTCACTTTAACGACTATTTATGGATTTTTACGATATAAAAAATGCGATCTTTTTAGGATTCTTCCTTTCTTTTATGATTGGGCCTGTATTTTTTATGTTGATTCAAACCAGTATTTTAAAAGGCGCCAGAGCCGCTATCGTTTTTAATATAGGTGTTGTTTTAGGAGACATTGCCTTTATTGTTATTGCCTATTTAGGAAGTAGGCACTTATTAGAAAAAATTAAAGACGATCCTCGCTTGTTTTTTATTGGCGGATTGATTCTTGTCATTTATGGACTCATTACCTATTTTGATAAGACCAGTAAAAAAGAAGCCGAAGAGCCACTGATTCGTATTCCTGTAAACAACAACTACCTAAAACTGCTCTTAAAAGGATTCTTTTTAAACTTTATCAATATTGGTGTGCTCGGATTTTGGCTTGGCTTAATTGTAGTAATTGGTCCTACTTTAGATATGAACCCAAGGCATATATTCTGGTATTTTACCGCAATTCTTTGTAGTTATTTTGTGACCGATTTAGGAAAGATCTTTTTAGCAAAAAAACTAAAAAACAACTTGACACCCGCTGTTGTTTATAAAATTAAAAAAACCATGGGAGCGCTATTAATCATCTTCGGAGTTGCATTACTTCTAAAAGGGTTTATCCCAAAAGACAAACTCAATATCGATCACTTTATCGAAAACGTTGAACAATAGCCTGAAGCGAGAAGCAATGTCTTTTTTATAAAACAACCCGTCTACCTCCTGCCTTGCGGTAGGTAAAGCCGGTAGGCAAGGTAACAATAAAACAAAAACCCCCTTATTTTTATTAAAATAAGGGGGTTTTTGAAATAACAGTCTTGTCTTTTCAACTACTCCGTTGCTTTCGGATATACGTTATTGCTTCTATCAATATCTGCCATGAGTTGAGAAGCATCAATTTCTACAGATTTTACCGTTTTAGAGGCTGTAAAGGTATAGGTTGGGTGTGCCCAAGTCCAATCTTCTAAGATCGTAGCGTCCGTAGGTTTGTTTCCTCTCATCATACGTAAAGCAATGTTAAACGTTTCTGTGGTTCCATCCGCATACGTAACCGTAACATCTATTGGCATGGGCATTTTCCCAATGCGCTCTAAGGTAATTTTTGCTCCGGCTACCGATGTAACTCCATAGTCTATCGTGTGTATGGTTTCTACCCATTCGTTTAAATACCATCCCAATTGCAATCCTGAAACCTTTTCTGCAGTTCTTTTAATATCATTGGGTGTTGGATGGGTAAATTTAAAATCGTTAAAGTATTTTTTAATGGTTTTTTGTGTGTTCTCTTCGCCAATAATATAGTTCAATTGGGTTAAGAACATACTTCCTTTGGTATAACTTCCTACACTAAAAGCAACATTGGTATTGAAGCGATCTGAATGTGTTGTTAAAGGCTCTTCTAACTTGTTTTTTACCACATAAAAATAGCCTCCATAGCTTCCTGCTGATGGTTTTCCGTCGCCTCCTTTTAAGATCTTGTTTGATGCCAATCCAGAAATATACGATGTAAAGCCTTCGTCCATCCAAGAATGAATGCTTTCATTACTTGCCAATAAGAATTGAAACCACGTATGTGCCAATTCATGTGCAGTAACCCCAACTAAACTTCCAAAACTACGTTTCCCGGTAATTAAAGTAGACATTGCATACTCTATTCCGCCATCTCCTCCTTGCACAACGGAGTATTGCTTGTACGGATATTGACCAATGTTTTCATTGAAATAAGTCATCAACTCAGCGGTTTTTGACTGCAAATTTTTCCAGTTTTCTAAATAGTTAGCTTCCAATGTTTTCTTATATAAGAAATGTAAATCAATACCATTCTCCATCTTTAAAACATCATGCTTATACGCTGGATCTGCTGCCCACATAAAATCATGAACGTTAGGTGCTTTAAAATGCCATGCTAATTTTTTCCCTCTTTGTCTTTTTAACGGTTTGGATGTATCTTCATATCCATGACCTATTTCTTGTGGATTTTGTAGGTTTCCAGTTCCTCCAACAGTATATTTTTTATCAATATGAATTGTTACGTCAAAATCTCCCCATACTCCTTGAAATTCACGAGCAATATATGGATGTGCTTGCCATCCTTCAAAATCATATTCTGCCATTTTAGGAAACCACTGAGACATTGACAATGCAACACCTTCTTTACTGTTTCTTCCTGAACGACGTATTTGTAATGGAACTTGCCCATCAAAAACCATATCGAAAGTAACTTTTGTTCCTGGTTGAATAGGAGCATTTAAGCTTACTTCTAAAACAGTACCCGCAACTTCATAGGTTACTGATCTTCCATTTTGTGTTAATGATTTTACTTTTATAAAACCTATTTCGTTAGGTTTTAAAGAAGCAATCCTACTGTTAACAATCGGGTTTTCTTTGGTGCCCGTTTTTGTTACCATTCTTCTATCTGGATCAGAAATACGTTGCAAACGAGCATCCATTTCACTGTTTGGCTGAAAGGCATTGTAATACAAATGATAATATACCTTGTTCAATACTTCTGGAGAATTATTGGTGTACACCAACTTTTGAGTGCCTTTGTATTGAAACTTGTTAACGTCTATATCTACATCCATGGTATAATCAACATGTTGTTGCCAATAGCCGTTTTGACCTTTAACTTCCTCTACAGAAGCGTAACAGATCATCAACACACATGATAGTGTTGTTAGAAATTTTGTTCTCATTGTATTTTGTTTTTTTAACTACATTTTTATACTTGATTTTGTCCCTTGGAAATTGTCATGCTTTTTTGTTGATTCTTACAAAGTTTTGAAAACCTTGCAGGATTACAAAATAACTGACATTCCTTATTATTTTCCGTTAACCATTCTATCTGCCATGCGAACTGCATTATAGGCATTTACCACTCTTCCAGAAACTGATAATTCAGAAAAAGGGACCAACTCTCCTGTTGGATTTTCTCTTGATGCAGAACCTGGCTTAATCACCTCAAAATCAATTTTAGTACCAGAATTCATGATAATATGCTTTACTTGACTTGCTGATAACTTTGGATAGTACGAACGAATCATCGCCGCCACTCCAACTGTAGACGGAGCTGCCATTGAAGTTCCGTTAAATTTTGCGTATTCATTTTCTGGTGTTGTCGAATATATTTGAACTCCAGGAGCAAAAATATCTACATTAATTTTTCCATAATTAGAAAAAGTTGCAGGTAACTTTTCATTGTAATTAGAGCTCATAGCTCCAATGGTAATTACATTGTCAGAAATTTCTGTGATCAAATCTTTAGAATCGTTTGGATATGTTTTTTCTACATCAATATTTTTTCCGTCATTTCCTGCAGCGTTTACGATTAACACATCGTGTTTTGCAGCATACTTAATTGCATCCCAAACCCATTGTGTGTTTGGAGAGTAGCCTTTTCCAAAACTTGTGTTGATTACGCTTGCTCCGTTATCTACTGCGTATCGAATTCCTAAGGCAACATCTTTGTCGTACTCATCTCCATCAGGCACCGCTCTTACTGCCATGATTTGTACATTATTGGCAACGCCATTCATTCCTTTGTTATTATTTCTAGTCGCGCCAATAATTCCAGAAACATGGGTTCCGTGTGCTTCTTTTTTAACAGAATGCCCTGTTTTATTATCGCCATAAGCAACATCTGTAATGTCTTGTGGATTGTCTCCTAAAACACCTCTATAGTCTTTCTTTAAAAGATCTCCGCTTAACAAATCTGTACTTTTATCAACCAAGCTTGTGAGTTCTTCAATTGCTTGTGATAAAGAAGAAAGTCCAAATCCATACATTTGTTTGGCAATACCAATACTTTCCAACAAAGAAGCGTCTTCTGTTTCTATTGCTAGCACCTCTTCTTTTGTATATGCTTCCTTATTTAGGTGTTTAGAAAGAGCATTGTCTGCAGTGGTTACGCCTGCCAACATTTGCCCAAATCGTTCTTTTCTACTTTTTGCTCCAGCAACCTTTTTATCGTGAGCTTCTTTTACTTCTTTATAAATAGCTTCATCAACTAATTTTGGGTTCTTTAAAATTCGTTCTGCTTCTAAATTTTCTTTATAGATAGGGCCTAAAAAATTCCACCCATTAATGTCATCAATATAGCCGTTTTTATCATCGTCTATTCCGTTTCCTGCAATCTCTTTAGGGTTTACCCAAGCAACGTCTTTTAAATCTTCGTGCTGTAAATCTGTTCCTGAATCAACAACCCCAATAACAATCATCTTGCCTTTTTTCCCGTCTAAAAACTGATAAGCCTTTTCTACACTCATTCCAGGAATAGAATCTGTTGCAAGATCTAAATGTCCCCAAGAATTTTTTTCTTCTTCAGTTAAAGGTGTTTTTTTCTCGGTAATATTTACTATTGTATCGTGCCCTGTAGGAACAGGAATACTGCTCACTGATTTACAACTTGCAAAAGTAATGGCTACAACTGCCGTGTAAAAAATTGGTTTTAAAATTTTCATAAGTATCTGTATTGATTGGTGTATTAATTAAAAATATCTTTAAAGGCATAACACTCTTTTAATCGAACGCCTTTTTCTGTGTGTTGTACCGTACACAATTCGTTATTGGCATCGTGTTCTAAAAACAAATAGTAGTCATTGTCTGCTGCTAAGTTTAAGAAGTCTGCCTTTTCTTTAATGGTTAATAGTGGCCGTGTATCATATCCCATAACATAAGGTAGTGGAATGTGACCAACGGTTGGCAATAAATCTGCCATAAAAACAATGGTTTTATCTTGGTATGTCAACTTCGGAAGCATTTGTTTTTCGGTATGCCCATCCATAAACAACACGTCAAAACCAAGGTTGTTTTTAGCGTTGTTTCCGATAAAGTTTAATTGACCACTTTCTTGTATTGGATTGATATTCTCTTTTAAAAAGGAGGCTTTTTCTCTCGGGTTTGGATTGATTGCCCACTCCCAATGATGTTGGTTAGACCAAAATTTAGCGTTTTTAAACGCCGGCTCATAGCCTGTTTTAGAAGCGTTCCATTGAATTGCTCCGCCACAATGATCAAAATGCAAGTGGGTTAAAAACACATCGGTAATATCATCTCTATGAAAGCCCAATTTAGACAAAGAAGCGTCTAACGAAAAATCGCCAAATAAATCATAATACCCAAAAAATTTGTCTGATTGTTTAGATCCCAATCCGGTATCTACCAAGGTAAGTCTATCTCCGTCTTCAATCAGCATACAACGCATGCTCATCGAAATTAAATTGTTGGCATCTGCAGGGTTGGTTCGTTGCCAAATAGACTTCGGAACTACGCCAAACATGGCACCGCCATCTAGCTTAAAATTTCCTGTTTCTATTGGATAGATTTTCATGGATAGCAAAGATGCAGAAAAAAGGGGACTTTTTTGTTAAAGAAAACAAAAAAGACCATCTTTTCAGATGGCCTCTTTTATCTGTTAGCAGATGCCAACAAACTTTTTTAATAGCTGTTAGTATTTAATAAATTTTCACATAATCAACTATAAACTCTTGAGGAAAAATGGTGTCATCAACTTCTGGACCACCAAAATTTCCGCCAATTGCTAAATTAAGAATGAGGTAAAAAGGTTTATTAAAAGGCCATGTTTCTTCATTTTTTTCATCTGGAGAAAACGTGTATACTTTTTGACTATCTATATAAAAGGTTATGGACTCTTTCGACCAAACTGTCTTATAAATATGATAGCCTTTTTCTATTTCAGTATGAATTGTTTTTTTTGTGTTAATTGTATTACCATAACTAGCTGGTGTATGCAAAGATGTATGGATTGTGTTTGGTTCTTTCCCTACATGCTCCATGATATCTATTTCTCCACAAGCAGGCCAAGTATTTGTATCAATATCATTTCCAAGCATCCAAATTGCAGGCCAGAGCCCATAACCTACTGGTAATTTTGCTCTTACTTCAACCGTTCCGTACTGAAATTCAACTTTCTTTTTTGTATGAATTTTTCCCGATTGATACAACGATCCTTTTTTTGTTGCTGTAATAATTAAGTTTCCATCAATAATTTTTACATTTTCTTTGGTATATAATTGGCGTTCATTATTTCCCCAACCACACAAATTTGGGCAACCATCTCCTAAGTCATAATTCCAATAATTTTCATTCAACGTTTTTCCATCAAAATTTTCTTCAAAAATTAATTTTGATGATTTTCCACAAGACATGAAAAAAAGTATTGTTGTAAAAAAAATTATTAATTGCTTCATTTTAATTCAACTTGTGTTTCTAATGATGTCGTAGAACTTCCTCCAATAAATATTTTAAAGCTCCCTGGTTCTACAATAAATTTTCCTGAATTATTATAAAATCCCAACTCTTTGTTTGTTAATGTGAATTCTATTTTTTTTGTTTCCTTTGATTTTAATTCAACCAATTCAAACCCTTTTAATTCTCTAACAGGTCTTGTAATACTCGCTACTAAATCTCTAACATATAATTGTGCAACTTCTTTTCCTTTTAGATGCCCCGTATTGGTAAGATCAAAAGACACTTTTACTTTTTTATCCAACATCGTTGTTTTTAAATTAGAATATCTAAACGTTGTATAACTTAATCCATAACCGAAAGGGTATAAAGGAGTGTTCTTTTCATCTTGATAATGAGACCAAAAAACTACATCTGGACCAGGTAAATTAGGTCTACCTGTATTTTTATAATTGTAGTAAATAGGAATTTGTCCTACATTTCTTGGGAAACTCATCGGTAATTTTCCACTCGGATTATAATCTCCATACAATACTTCTGCAATTGCATTTCCACTTTGACTTCCTAATTGCCATGCTTCTACAATTGCTGGAATATTTTTATCAGCCCAATTAATTGTTAATGGTCTGCCGTTGTTCAAAACTAAAACAATATTTTTATTTACTTTAAAAACTGTTTCTAACAATTCTTGCTGAACTCCAGGCAACCCTAATTCTGTTCGACTTCTTCCTTCACCACTCTGAAAACCATGTTCTCCTAAAACCATAACCACAACATCTGCTTTTTTTGCAACTGCAATCGCTTTCTTAAAACCGCTTTTATCTGAAACATTTAATTTTACCTCCGTTATAAAATCTGTTTTTCCAATAGACACATCTGCTCCTTTTGAATAGGTTAGTTTATTGCCTTTATATTTTTGCATCCCTTCCAATACTGAAACTGCCGAATTGTCTTCTGCAGCGATTCTCCAGTTTCCTAATGGGCTTGTTTTATCTGTAGCTAATGCTCCAATTAGTGCAATTTTTTGACCTTTCTTTTTTAAAGGAAGTAAATTCTTTTTGTTTTTTAATAAAACAATTGATTTTTTGGCCATCTCTAAAGAAGCTTTATGAAATTTTTGATTTCCAATCGTTTCTTTTTCTCGTTTTTCATCCAAGTATTTATAAGGATCTTCAAATAACCCCAGCTCAAATTTCACCGTTAAAATTCTTCTTGCTGCATCATCTATTAAATTTTCTTTTACTTTTCCTTCTCTCACTAAATTTGCTAATTCGTTTACATAAGCATAGGATTCCATGTCCATATCCGAACCGGCATTTGCTGAGATTTCTGCTGCATGTTTCAAATCTTTTGCATGTCCATGAGCAATCATTTCCGTCATAGATCCCCAATCAGAAACTACAAAGCCATCAAAGTTCCATTTTTCTTTCAAAATATCTCTTTGCAAATAGGTGTTTCCTGTAGCTGGAATTCCGTTTAATTCATTAAAAGAATTCATAAATGTTTTTACTCCGGCGTCTATGGTTGCTTGAAAAGGAGGGAAAACAATATTATACAAGGTGGATGTTCCTATGTCAACGGTATTGTAATCTCTTCCTGATTCTGAAAAACCATATCCAGCAAAATGTTTTGCGCAAGCTACTATTGTGTGGTGCTTTGACAAGTCATCTCCTTGAAATCCTTCTACTCTTGCTATGGCAATTTTACTTCCTAAATAAGGGTCTTCTCCAGCTCCTTCCATGGCTCTTCCCCAACGAGCATCTCTAGAAATATCTACCATAGGAGCAAAGGTCCAATTAATTCCTGCTGAGGCCGCTTCTTCTGCAGCCATTTGAGCGGATTTTTTTATCGCATCCAAATCCCAACTAGCTGCTTCTGCCAATGGTATAGGGCTTAATGTTTTGTAACCATGAATTACATCAAAACCAATAATTAAAGGGATTCCTAGCCTTGTGTCTTCAATAGCTATTTTTTGAACTGCTCTTATATTTTTTACTCCTCTGACATTAAGCATTGAACCTACCCAGCCTTTTTTAAGATGTTCATATTTTTTAGCAGCATCTCCATCTTTAGGGCTCGGGCCTGTTACATCCCAAAATCCATTATATTGATTCATTTGCCCTATTTTTTCTTCTAATGTCATTTGAGAAAGTAAGTTGTTTACTTTTTCTTTGATAAAAACCGACGGGGCTTTATTAATTATTGCTAACTCCTTTTTATTACCTGTTTTCATGCATGCCATCAATAATAAAATGACACTTAAAATGAATATGTTACTGCTTTTTTTTCTCATTTATTGGTATACTTTTATATAATCAACTTCCATTGTAGATTGTGTAAAGTTGGCGTCAATATCTCCTCCAAAATTGCCTCCCATTGCTACATTTAAAATAAAAAAGAAGTTGTGATTAAAAGGAACATTCGCTGTATTTGTAAATGAGTGAAATAGTGTTCCGTCTACAAAAAATTTAATTTCTGTACTCGTCCATTCTATTTCATAGACATGAAATGTTGTACTTACATTCGTTACAGAGATGGTGTTTCCATTTCCATTTCCTCCAGAATTTCCTGGGTAATGCAACGTTCCGTGTATGGTGTTTTGGTTGTTACCTACATGCTCCATAATGTCTATTTCGCCGCAATTGGGCCAGCCAACAGAAGAAATATTAGCTCCTAGCATCCAAATAGCAGGCCAAGTTCCACCACCTTCAGGCAACTTTGCTCTGACTTCAACTCTACCGTATTTAAATTCAAACTTTCCTTCAGATTTCAAACGCGATGAAGTGTATTGTGCTCCTTGATAATTTTCTTTTTTTGCTGTGATTTTTAAGACGCCATTTTCTACTTTTACATTCTCTGATCTATTTGTATAATATTGATGCTCTGCATTTCCCCATCCGTTACTGCCTCTACCAATATCATAAGACCATTTTGAAGTATCTGGAGCCCCATCAATATTAAATTCATCTGACCAAACCAAAGCGAGCCCTCCTTTGTCAACAAAAACATTTATTTTTTTAAATCCTCCTATAGAATTTTTTGTGCTTGAAATAGCAAAAACTTCTATAACGTATGAGGCTAATCCGTTTTCAATGTATGTATGACTTCGTGTTCCTGTACTATTTTCAACCTCATTGCCATCGCCCAACTTTATTTTATATGCAATTGCATTTGTTGCTGAGGCTGAAATATTAATTTTTCCAGAGCCATTTCCGTTTGGATTATTTATGTCTGCTCCTACTATTTCTATAGTGATCAATAAATTCGAAGGAATAACAGATTCTTCTCCCAGAACCAAAGGATCGCTTTTCGAGCAAGAAATCATCATTAAACAAAACAGCACAGCCTTAAAAAGGTTTTTACGCATTGTATAATTCCTTTTTATTATTGAGCAATTAACGTTATAAACCATCCTAGTCCATCAAAGCCAACAGTTCTTAAAACCATCTCGTTTACACTTCTAGAAATAATTGTATACGAATGTGATCCTACATAAAACCCTGCAAATCCATTCCCTGACAATGTTAATGTTTCTACTCCTCCAGGAGCTGTCAATTGCCACTTAACAATATACTCTTCCAACTCGTAATTTTCTATTTCATCATTGCCATTTGGGCTAATTGATGAAGCTCCAAAATCATCTTGCAAAGGCACGGCTTTTCCAAATATTGTTCCGTTTGTGGTATGTGTGAAATCTTTATTTACGTTAAATATATAGGTGTCATCATACATCCCTAAACCTGCTTTCTCGTCTGGTCCAGCACCGTACCAAATTGGAGATGTTTCATCAGCAGGCCCAACACCAAAATGTCCGGGTGCTTCTTTTTTTATTCTCCAAGATCTGGTACTATTATCTGTTAACATTGTTAATAAATCTGCTGGTATTTGATAAACGGATAACACATCTACTTGAATTGTTTTACTGGAGGTAACTCCGGCGGTACCTGATACAACAACTGTTACAGCATATGTATTGGTGCCTAAATTGCTAAAATTATAGGTGTGTGTTCCTGATAAGGCTACTGTTTCTTTATTATCATAAACAAATTTATAGGAAACAGCATTCGTTGCTGTTGCAGTAAAATGCACCATGCCACTTCCATCACCATTAGGATTGCTTGTGTCTTTACCCACAATTTCTGCTGTTATTGTAATGTCTGATGGTGTAATGATATTTCCAAACTCGTAATCATCCTCTTGACAACTAACACTTAGTAGTAGAGAAAATATTGCTAAATAGATATAATTAATTTTTTTCATGATGCTGTTTTAAAATTGTGTGATATCGTCAACATAAATTGTATAATTCGAAGAACCATCGCCATTTGTGCCATTGTCCATGATTAGGACGAGGTTTGTAAAATTTACCGTAGTGCTAATTCCTGAAAAATCAAAGGTCAATTCTTCCCAGCCGTTAGCCACTGTTGTTGTGCTCGTAATTTCTGCTGATGCAGCTGTGTTTGGCCATGGTGTAGCGTCTTCAAATTTTAATAAAAGATTCAAGCCTGCTCTTGGTGACCATACTTTTACTTTTACATTGGTTCCTCCACTAAATGAAAAAGGTTGTGGAACCGTTATTTTAGATCCTGCCCATGTCTGACCAGCTCCTTTTACCATTTTTGCCACCATTGCTGATGAATTCCCATTAGTATCTGGATTGGCTACTATAGAAATTTCTCCTCCGTCAAATGAACTTAAGGTTTGTAATGGTTCGAAATCTAAAAATGGGGTTGATGAAATATCATCAACATAAATTGTATAATCCGAAGAACCATCGCCATTTGTGCCGTTGTCCATGATTAATACGAGGTTTGTAAAATCTACCGTAGTGCTAATTCCTGAAAAATCAAAGGTCAATTCTTCCCAGCCGTTAGCTACTGTTGTTGTACTGGTAATTTCTGCAGATGCAGTTGTATTTGGCCACGGGGTAGCATCTTCAAATTTTAATAAAAGATTTAAGCCTACTCTTGGTGACCATACTTTTACTTTTACATTGGTTCCTCCACTAAATGAAAAAGGCTGTGGAACCGTTATTTTAGATCCCGCCCATGTTTGACCAGCTCCTTTTACCATTTTTGCCACCATTGCTGATGAATTCCCATTGGTATCTGGATTGTCGACTAAAGAAATCTCTCCTCCATCAAATGAACTCAAACTAAATGGTGTTTCAAAATCTATAGGGGCTACACTGCTGGTAGCAGAAGGACTCTTATAAAAATATAGATTGTCTATAAACACAATGGCGTTTGACGAAGAGAATAACATCTGTGTAATCCCTGTTAGGTCTGTTGTGTACTCTGATAATTTAATCTCTACACTTTTCCATGAGCCTACGCCAATTGATGATACTGCAACTTCAGATTCTTTACTGGCTCCTGAACTAGAAGTATTTACTAATTTAAAAGATACTGCTGTTGCATCTGGAGTCCAATAATCAAAATGTACATATTCCATCGTTGAAATATCTGTTGGATTTCCATAATCGGTTACAATCCCTGTGTAATTTAGGTCTGCATACCGTAAGGTGTTATTTCCAGCAATAGCTACGGTCGTTAAAACTGTTGATTGCCCCCAACCAGGATTCCACTCACTTACAGAGATGTCTGTATACTCATCACTATATATTGAAACAACATCTATCGCTTCTCTTGTAGGTGGTTTTGGTGCGGCTACAATGGGTTGTAAAATTTCAGTAACCTCAAAATCAACCGTGTATTCTGAAGTAGCAATAGCAGCTCCTTTAGCAACCACTTTAATGCTGTAGGTTCCTGCATTTTGATACGTATATGAAACTGTTGCTCCAATATTTCCTGAAACAGGAGTTGTATTCCCTGTTTCTCCTGTATAAAAATCGAACATGGTTGCAAAATCTGCATTCGCCGTTACAGTTACTTTTTTAGAAACTGCATTGTCATTTTCAATAAGAACCACTAAATTTTCTGGCCCTTTAAAAGAAACAATTAATTGCTGAGTCTTTTCTGTACTATCTCCATTGATGTTGTAGGCGATTATTTTAACCTGATAAGTTCCTTCACTGTAGATGTTTTGTACATTTTCTCCTGACTTTAATTTTTCTGAATCAGCGGTTCCGTCTCCAAAAGAAATATCAAAAAATGTAGCTCCATCAGCACTTGGTATTATGGTAACCAGTCCTGTATTATCTTGTGTAATTTGATACGCTGCAGATACATTTGACGGCGGATCTATGTTTTCTAAAAATGATAGATCTCTTAAGTCATCTGTACAAGCACTAAATATAATTAGTACTATTATTAACTTATATACTGTTTTTATTTTTTTCATCATTTCTGTTTTTTTAATATCCTGGATTTTGACTCCACCTATCTCCTGTCAGTTGAATTTCTATCGCTGGTATCGGAAACAATTCATGCTTTCCTGCGACAAATCCACTAATTTCTTGTGCTGCTTTTCCTGTTCTTACCAAGTCAAAAAAGCGATGACCTTCTCCTGCTAATTCTACTCTTCGTTCGTGATAAATATCATCTGTTAAAGATGCTCCTGTACTAGTAATATCGTGTAACACATCTCCAAAAGCTCGTCTTCTAACTCTATTTAAATATGTTTGTGCTTTTGTGTCATCTACCCCTCCTCGATTAAATGCCTCTGCAGCCATTAATAATACATCGGCAAAACGGATGGCTCTGTAGTTATTAGGGTTTGTTAGGTTTCTATCTCCTTGTGCATTAGCATTCCTTATTCTTGGAATGTATTTTCTGTTAAAATACCCTGTGTGTTCAAAACCTGTAGAAAAGGTGGCTCCTGTTTGAGATGCCCAAGCGTTGATGTCTAAAATTGCGACCTCTTTTCTTAAATCGCCTGCTTCATAAGCGTCTACAATTTTTTGCCTAGGAACATTAAAACTAAACCCTGAAGTAAAATCAGGACCATTATAGTTTCTTATACCACTAAAACCTACTGCTACATTTCCTTCGCTACATTGTAAACAGCCAAAACCAGCACCTTCTAAGTCTGTGTATTGTACCTCAAATACCGATTCTATATTGTTTTCTCCTGCTGCTTCAAATATCGTCGCATAATCCGTTACCAGATCATATGGACCGTTTTGAATAAGGTCTTCTAAAATAGGTGCTGCATCAGAAAACTTATCTTGATACAAATACACTTTTCCAAGCAATGCTTGAGCAGCTCCTTTAGTAATTCTACCTTTTTCTGATTGAACATATGGTAAGTTTGCGGCTGCAAATAATAAATCTTTCTCTATTTGCGCATACACTTCTACTTTTGGAGTTCTTTCTATGTCAAATTGGTCTCCAAATAAAATTCGTTTGTCTACCACCAAAGGAACGTCTCCAAACCACTTAATCAGCTCAAAATAATAATAAGCTCTTAAAAATGTTGCTTGGGCAATTATCTGTTCTTTTCCAGCAAAGTCTGTTTTGTCTTTAAACTCAAGTATATAGTTTGCTCTGTTAATCCCTGAAAACATCCATCCCCAAATATCTCTTAATTGCTGGTTGGCAGGCGTGTGAGTCATGTCATCTACTTCTTGAATCCCCATAACATCTGTAGCGCTTTCTCCTCCAGCTAACGTATTGTCTGATGCTATTTCTCCTAGCATTACATTTAAATATGTAGATTGCAATAAGTCATAAGCTCCAATTAATGCATCCTCATATTGCTCTTGTGTATTAAAATAATCTTCTGAATTTTCTGCTGATGAACTTACATCAACAAAGTCATCTGTACACGCAAGATGAAGAGTAATAACTAGTAGTGCTATGATTGTGTTTTTTATGTTTAATTTTTTCATCTTTTTTATATTAAAATTTAACATTTAAGCCTAATAGAAATGTTTTAGGTGTTGGATAAAACCCTTGGTCTATACCTCCACCTATTGGTGATCCATTTGATGTTGTTGGGTCGTACCCTTTATATTTTGTTAGAGTAAACAAGTTCCTTCCTGAAATATAAAATCGTAATTTCTTCAATCCTATTTTCTGAGAAGTTTCTGGATTGAATGTATATCCTAGCTGCACATTTTGTAATCGTAAGAAAGACCCATCTTCTACATAAAAATCTGAAAACAAGGCATTTCCTGTTGCTCCAGTAGTAACTCTAGGAAACTCATTACTTGTTCCTTCACCAGTCCATCTAGCAAGGTAATAAGTAGGTCTATTTGTCAATGGTAAATTCCGTTCATAATTTCTAACGATTTCATTCCCAATAGATGCATAGGCATACATATTGAAGTCAATGTTTTTATAGTCAAAAGAAAAATTTAAGCCCATTGTTATGTCTGGTGTTGGGTCTCCTATATAGGCTTTATCCTTATTGTCTATAACTCCGTCATTATTTATATCTGCAAAACGCAAATCTCCTGGATTGGCATTTGTTTGTGTTGCATGCGCATCGACTTCTCCTTGATTTTGGAAAATTCCATCTGTTTTATACCCATAAAAATAGCCTATAGGAAAACCTTCTTCCATTCTTGATGGTGGCTCTTGACCTACACCAAATGCCCCCCCTAATAAAACTCCTGTCTCACTACCAACAAAAAGTACTTTGTTTTTTAGGGTTGTGAAATTGTAGTTCACATTAAAATGAAAGTCTTCTGAAACTATTTCTTTGTATCCAATTGAAAATTCAAATCCTTTATTCTCAACGGTTCCTGCATTAACTATTGGCCCCGAAGAACCTGGAGCAGAAACACCTAAGATTCCTGAAACTTGAGGATTTAATAGTAAATCTTCTGTCTTCTTATTAAAATAATCTACTGTGATGTCAAATTTGTTAAAAAGTTTGAGATCAAATCCAACATCAAAAGGTTTTTGTTTTTCCCAACGTATTTCTGGGTTAGAGATAGCCCCTAATGCCGTTCCATATGTTAATTGATCATTAAAAACATACGTTCCTTCTCCTGTAAGCAACGAAACAAAACCAAAACTTGCTATTCTATCATTTCCAATAATACCATAACTTGCTCTTAATTTTAAGAAATTAATAACTTCTGAATCCTTTATAAATGCTTCTTCTGAAAGAACCCACCCTACAGATGCTGTTGGAAAATATCCGAATTTGTTTTTAGGTCCAAAATTTGAAGACCCATCTCTTCTAAGTACCGCAGAGATTAAATATTTCTCTTTATATGCATATTGCAAACGAGTAAAATAAGACAACAACCTGCTGTCAAAGAATTTTTTAGGAGCATTGCTCAAAGCTAAATTATCTTGAAAACTATCTGCCTTAGAAACACTCACGTTTTTTAGTGTTGTTCCATTGGCTCCAAAACCTAATAAATTGCTGTTATTAATTCCTTGTGACCTAAATACAGAGGTTCCTAATAAGGCTTTAATGTGGTGTGTCTCATTAACGTTTTTTTCAAACGTAATAAAAGCATCAAATGTGTAATCTTTATAGGTTTGTTCAGATTCAGAAACCGTTGAACTATTTACAGTGTCTTCTAATTCTGCAAGCGTACTTACAGTATTGAAAACTTTTCCTGATCCATAAAATACTTCAGGATTAAAAACTTTTGACTTTACCGATGCATGATTCAATTGAATTCTTGATTCAGCTGTAAAATTTTGTAAAAACGTATAGTTAAGCGCATAACTTCCTGAGAGCTTGTTAACCTTTGTCTTATTATAAGTATCCTCTGTTTGTGCTAAAGGATTGATTACCTCAATTCCAACACCTGTGTTTGGAGCAATCGTATAAGCCCCATTAACATCTCTAACCGAAAGGTTTGAAGGCATGTTTAAGGCATTAAATAATACGGATCCTAATACGTTTTCCGACAATCCTCTTTTGTTTGTATTTACAAACAAAGAAGTAGAGATAAATTTTAAGTTTTTTGAGAGTTCTGTACTAAAATTTAATTTCGCTGTAGCTCTGTTAAAATTCGCTTTTCCTCCACCTACAATTCCGTCTTGATCTAGATATGACATTCCGAAAGAGTACGTTGATTTTTCAGTGCCTTTATTAATTGTAATGTCGGTATTGGCAATAAAGGCTGTTTTAAAAACCTCATCTTGCCAATCTGTTCCTTGACCTAAAGAGCTGATATTTGTAAAAGGAAGGGGTTCTCCGTTGGCTGCAAAAGCTTCATTTGCTAGTAAAGCATATTCCGTTGCATTTAATAAAGGAATTTTTCTTGTGGTTTGTTGAAACCCTGCATACGAATTAAAATTAAATATATAATCTGTATTTTTCTTTCCTGTTTTAGTTGCTATTAAAATAACTCCATTAGCACCTCTAACTCCGTAAATTCCCGCAGTAGCATCTTTTAAGACATTGATAGATTCTATATCTGAAGGATTAATTACACTTAGGTCTTCAACCACATTGCCATCTACAAGAATTAATGGGTTGTTATTCCCATTTGTAGAAATTCCTCTAATTCTAATATTAGATGCTGCTCCTGGCGCACCAGAAGAAGAGGTAATATTTACACCTGCTACTTGACCTTGTAGTGCTTGCTCTATCTGTGTGGGCTTTAAATTTTCTATTGTTTCGCTTGAAACCACAGAAACAGCTCCTGTAACTTCTTTTTTACGTTGAGTTCCATAGCCAATTACAACAACTTCTTCTAGCTTTTCTGAACTTTCTGTTAAGGAAACATTCATCGTGGAAGTTGTAACAGTTACTTCTTTTGTTATATATCCAACATAACTAAAAACCAATACGGCTCCTTTTGGAACATTTGTTAGTTGATAAGTTCCTTCAAGACCTGTAATACTTCCTCTCGAAGTATTTTTTACTATAACATTTACTCCTGGTAAAGATTCATTTGTGTTTTTATCCGTTACCAAACCTTTAATTGTAAGGTCTTGTGAACTGACAAAAAGTGTTCCCAGAATACATAGTGTTGTTAATATAATTCTTCTCATAAAAAGACTTTTAAGTATTTGTCCAAAGCTAGCACCCTTTACGGCTAATTTAAAAATAAAGAACCTCTACAAAAAACATACAGCTATCGGCTTTCTTGTAAATACAGGGGTTGCCGTTCAAATAAATAACATATTTAAGCACACAAAAGAACAGATGTAGTGTTGTTGTATGGGTATATTCTTAATCTGTATTGCTTTAAATGTCTAAAATATAGTCGATTAAGTTAGACTCGTGAGGTAAGTTGATTTTCTTTCGTAGTCTATATCGTTTCACTTCTACACTTTTGGGAGATATATTTAAGAGAGGGGCTATCTCTTTTGAAGATAAGTTTAACCTTAAATACGCACAAAGTCGTAAATCATTAGGAGTCAACAAAGCGTGTTTCGATTTGATTTTTTTTATAAAATCTTTATCCGCGTTATTAAAGGCTTCCTTAAACAACTTCCAATCATCGGTATTGTTAAGGTCTTTGTCTATTATTTTGATAACTCTATGTATCTGGTGATCTCCTTTGTTTTTTAGTTCTTGTTTTATTGTATTTAAAAATTCATTCTTTTTTATGATACTCATTGTAGAGGCTGCTAATTCTCTATTTTTGCTATCTACATCCATCTTAAGTTGCTCATTTTTTAAACGCATTAATTGTTGTTCATTTTCTAATGCCTTTAATTCAAACTCCCGTTGATTCTTTTCTAATAACCGTTCTCGTTGTTTTCTATAATACCGTTTATATATAGCATGCATTACTGCCGAAAATAAAATAACAGACAATATATATAGTACAATCATTACGGTTGATAAATACCATGGTTTTTGAATCGTAAAACTATAACTGGCAACATTACTACTTATAGTATCTCCTATTCTTGACCTTACTTTAAATGTATACTCTCCGAATGATAAATTCTTAAATAAAACCTTAGAGTTGTTAGACCAATTACTCCATTTATTTCGATGCCCTATTAACTGGTATTGGAATTCTATATTCAAAAATTTCTTGAATAATGGTGTGTTGTATGAAAAATCAATTGTGTTTTCATTGTTCTTAAAAATACGAAACGCTGTTAAGTCAATGTTTTTTTGCAACCCGCTGAGTGTACTATTTTTTATAGAGTTGATTTTAATTTGAAATT
The DNA here is from genome assembly GCA_029245785.1 of Polaribacter sp. Classification (GTDB taxonomy): domain Bacteria; phylum Bacteroidota; class Bacteroidia; order Flavobacteriales; family Flavobacteriaceae; genus Polaribacter. The sequence continues at coordinate 181,064 of JAQWOR010000077.1, read as the reverse complement.
CCTCGCTTTTATCAAGCTTGTCTGTGTCAATAACAATATACCCGTCTGAAATTCCTAATATATATTTTTGTTTATCTATCTGTGTTATGTTTTCATACCCAGAAGCTCCTTTCCTAATATCTTCAGAAAGATACACTTTGTTAAAATTTGGAGTTGTACTTAATTTTCCTGGTGTGATATAATTCAATCTTTTACTTGAAAAGCTCCAAACACTATTATTCTTTTTATTGAAGCTTAATTTTCCAGAGGTATACTCTCCTTCAGTATACAACAAACTAAAAACGGAATCTTTTAAGAATTTTTTAAACTCTTTAGAATACTTATAAACTCCTTTTTTAGAGGCATATAATAAATTGTTTTGATATTTTAATAAACTAGAATTTGCTCCTTTATTAACAGATACGTCTTTTTCGATATGTAAGACTTTACGATAGGATGCGTCAATTGTTAATTTAAAAATCCCCTTATATTCATGGTTTACAAATATTTGATCTTTATCAAAAAATTCAAAATACCGGCTTGAGTTGTTGAAACCTTCTACTTTATTTCTAAATCTCCATTGATTGTTTACTTTTTCTATAATGTTTAACCCGTTATAATTTCCTTGTATTAGTATCTTTTTACTTATCGGCTTCATGTCCCAAGTTCCTGGAACATCTATTTGTTTAATGGCTCTACCTTCTTTAATAAGGAAAGTTCCTGAATCATGACCGCAAAATAAATCTTCTCCAATTTTAACCAAACACCAAACTTGTCCTTGCGTATTTTTAATAAACGTAAATCCGTTATCTTTATGAAGATCTTTAAAAAATAGTCCTTGATTTGTGCCTAAATATAAATTATTAGCATCGATAAAGGAGGTGTAAACGGTTCCCAAACCCCCTTCTTTATTTCTGTATACTTTAAATGGAGATTTTGTATTAATAATATTAATTCCGTTATCCAATCCGAGCCAAACATTAGTATCAACATCTTCAAAAACAGATAAAATTGTATTATTTGTTAATCCTTTTTTTTGATTTATTTGATAGTTGATTTTTCCTTTTTTTGATAAGTATATAAGGCCATTAGATATGGTTCCTAAAATAAAATCTTTGTTTGGTAATTGTACACTACTGTATATTGTTTTGTTTAAAAGATTGTTACTTGCTTCAATGTTCCAGGCCGTCACTTTTTTATTTTTCAAAAAGAAAAAACCATTTTTTTGCATTAAAAACAGTAAGCCTTCCTTTTCTTTAAAAATATTTACAAGTCTATTATTTTTAAAAGCAATATCTTCTGAAACTAATGTAGATTCTCCTTTTTCAATTTTGAAAATTCCTTTTCCTATTTGTTGAAAATAAATGGTTTCATCAACTTTTACCATTTTTGTTATGGCACTATTTGGTTTTATAATTTTAAATATTTCTGTTTCTAAATTATATAAATAAATTCTTTCTAAAGATTGAAACAACACCCAACCGTCTAATTCAATAATGTTCCAAAATTGCTCATCCTCCAGTACAGGAATTTTTTTTGTTTTTGTTATTGATGTATATGCTAATTTTCCGAAATTGTTTTTAGACCAATAGCCAAAATCCATATAAAAACCGGTGAAAATTTTATCTTCTACCGCCTTAACAGAGCGCATAACGGTTTCATTCGGTGTAGGATATAATTGCCAATTGGCTCCGTTAAATTCTAACAATCCTTTATTGTTAGCTACATAAATGTACTTTTCTTTAGACTGTGATATGGCCCAATTTTGGTTTTCTGCTCCATAATCTTTGGGGGTATAGCTGGTAATTGGAGGCAGTTCTTGTCCGTTTAAGTTTAAAAAACTTAAAAAGAAAATAAATAATAAGTATGTCTTTAGTGCCTTCAACTATGAAAAATAAAAATACGTTGTAATTACAATAATACAAATTGCCATTCCAACACTTTTGGTATATTTCCAAGGAGTAATGTCTACTTCTTTAGTAAATGCTTGAATATACACCGTTTTTCTCGGGTATAATTTACCAATAATTAGCATTATAATGATGTTTAAAGCAAAAAGAATTGCCATTACATCTAAAAAATGAGGGTAATTCTCTTCTCCAAAAACATAAGGCTTCAAAATAAACTGACTAATTATATATAAAATTGATCCAGAAATAATCGCAATTTTTGCCGCAATTGCTGGAACTTTTTTCGTTACATAGCCAATTACAATTATCGTAAGAATTGGAATACTATAAATTCCATTTGCTTCTTGAAGGTAACCAAACAAACCGTCTGATGCATATACAAGCATTGGCGCTATAAACATCGCTATTAAAGCTAAGACAATGCCAAATGTCTTTCCTGCTTTTACTATTTGTTTTTCTGTAGCGTCCTTCTTAAAATATTCCTTATATAAATCGACCCCAAATAAAGTAACTGAGCTGTTCAGTGCGCTATTGAATGAACTTAAAATGGCTCCAAACAACACCGCTGCGAAAAACCCAACTAACGAAGCTGGTAATACTTTATTTACCAACATTGGATATGCTTGGTCAGGGTTTTCTAATGTTCCATTAAACATTTGAAAAGCAATAATTCCTGGTAATACAACAATTAATGGTCCAAGAATTTTAATAAATGAGCCTAGTAACAATCCTTTTTGACCTTCAATTAAATTTTTTGCGCCTAATGCTCTTTGAATAATTGCTTGGTTTGTGCCCCAATAGAATAATTGAACAAGCATCATTCCTGTAAAAATAGTATGAAATGGAATCGAGGATTTTTCTCCTCCAAGAGCGTTAAATTTTTCAGGATTTGATTTCATTAATAGTGTTATTCCGTCCAATAGACTTCCGTCTCCAATAGCCCAAAGACCAAAAACAGGTATCATTAAACCCCCTATTAATAACCCGACAGCATTAATGGTGTCAGAAACAGCGACCGCTTTTAGTCCACCAAAAATCGCATAAATCGATCCGGTTATTCCAATAAACCAAACGCAAATCCAAAGTGCTGTATTTTCAGAAACACCTAATACATCAGGAATGTCAAACATGGTACTAATTGCCAATGATCCAGAGTATAAAACAGTTGGCAATAATATGACTGCATAGCCTGTTAAAAACAGCCCCGATGTTAACGCCTTTGTTGTAGTATCGTATCTTCTCTCTAAAAATGTAGGGACCGTTGTAATTCCTCCTTTTAAATACCTTGGTAATAAAAATACCGCAGTAACTACCATTGCAATTGCCGCTAACGTTTCCCATGCCATCACTAAAATCCCCTCTTTATAGGCCGAACCATTTAAACCAACAATTTGTTCTGTTGATAAATTGGTCAACAAAAGCGAACCTGCAATTACAGTTGCTGTTAAGCTTCTGCCTCCCAGAAAATATCCGTCAGAAGTGTGTTCGTTGGTTTTTCTCGTTGCGTAGTATGAAATAACCGCAACCAATACTGTGAATCCTACAAAAGAAAGAATACCAATCATGTTAATCTGTTTAATGTTTGGTTGCCAATGTAGTATAAATTAAGTAAAATAGGGGCGTATAACAGGCCTTGTATGGTTTTTGTATAGGTGTTTTTAACTCTTTGATTTTTAAGAAAACAAAAAACGTTCTGAAAATTCAGAACGTTTTGTTGAGGTGTCGAGCGGATTCGAACCGCTGTAGATGGTGTTGCAGACCACTGCCTAGCCACTCGGCCACGACACCTTATGTTTCGACTGCAAATTTAAGTAAATTTACAGTTTAGGCAAGGTTTTTTACGCTTTCCTTTTTTTTGACAGTGTAATGGTAACATCTTTTACGCTTCCTCCAATTGGCGGATTGATCTTTGCAACACTAACCGTTGTTTTTTGAACCATCGGTAATTCGCTAAAAATTCTATTTAAAATACGTTGTGCTACATGTTCCAATAATTTAGAACGAATCGCCATTTCTTGCTTAACAATAGCGTTTAAGTGTACATAATCTACGGTGTCTGCTAATTCATCAGAATCTGCAGAGGTTTGCAAATTTGCGCTAACCTTTATGTCTACACAATATTCAGAGCCTATCTTGGCTTCTTCCTCTAAACAACCATGAAAAGCATACAGCTTAATATTGTTTACTTCAATTATTCCCATCGCCTGCAAAAGTATTCAAAAAGAAATTAGGCAACACTTTTTATCCTGTAAAAAAATCAAAGATATTGCTCAATGCGCTTGTTGTTGCTTTGTAAAATTCTGTATAACTACAGCGTTCACAAGTAACACTGCTATATTTTTGATTCTGGACATCGAATATTTTTGAAAACGTTCCTCCTGTGGCTCTTAATTCTCCAATTTTGTACGTTTTGTTCTGGCATTTTGGACAGGTGTAATTCAACGGGTTTTTATTCATTTTTAAAAGTTAAGTGATTCTTTATATCTATTAGACATAAATTCCCTTCTTTTGTTACAGGTATTCTTTTAAAGACCTCAACTATTTTACGTAATTTTGCACTTACATTTATTTTTAGAATAACATATGTCTGAAGAAACAAAATCGCTTCATTTTTTAGAGCAAATTATAGAAGAAGATTTGGCAAATGGAATGCCGAAAGAAAACTTACGCTTTCGATTTCCTCCAGAACCAAACGGATATTTACATATTGGGCACACAAAAGCCATCGGAATTAGTTTTGGATTGGGGCAAAAATACAAGGCTCCTGTAAATCTTCGTTTTGACGATACAAATCCTGCAAAAGAAGAACAAGAGTATGTAGATGCTATTAAGCGTGATATTACTTGGTTGGGATATCAATGGGAAAACGAATGCTATTCTTCTGATTATTTTCAGCAATTGTACGATTGGGCTGTTCAATTAATCAAGGAGGGTAATGCGTATGTAGATAGCCAAACATCCGAAGCGATGCGAATACAAAAAGGAACTCCAACAGAAGTTGGAACCAATAGTCCTTTTAGAAATAGAACTGTTGAAGAAAACTTAGACTTATTCACTCAAATGAAAAATGGTGAATTTGAGGAAGGTGAGCATATATTACGAGCTAAAATTGATATGGAGTCTCCAAATATGTTGATGCGTGACCCGTTGATGTATCGTGTTTTAAAAAAGGCACATCACAGAACTGGAACCGATTGGTGCATCTATCCGATGTATGATTGGACGCATGGAGAAAGTGATTATTTAGAACAAATATCACATTCGTTGTGTTCTTTAGAATTCAAGCCTCACCGAGAATTGTACAATTGGTTTCGAGACCATGTATACGAACACAGTAAATCTACGCTTCCTTTAGCTCCAAAACAACGAGAGTTTTCTCGACTGAACTTGAGCTATACAATTATGAGCAAGCGCAAGTTATTGCAACTAGTTGAAAAAGGCATTGTTTCTGGCTGGGATGATCCGAGAATGCCAACAATATCAGGATTGCGAAGAAGAGGGTATACACCTGCTTCTATTCGTAATTTTATTGAAACTGTTGGCGTTTCAAAACGTGAAAATGTAATTGACGTGGCTTTGTTAGAATTTAAAATTCGCGAAGACCTAAACAAAATAGCCGACAGAGTTATGGGTGTTTTAGATCCTGTAAAAGTAGTTATTGATAATTACCCTGAGGGAGAAGAAGAGCTCTTAATTGCAGAAAATAATCCAGAAGATGAACAGGCTGGCTCTAGAGAAATTCCGTTTTCTAGAGAATTGTATATCGAACGTGAAGACTTTAGAGAAGAAGCAAATAAGAAATTCTTTCGATTGAAATTGGGGAAAGAAGTGCGTTTAAAAAGTGCCTATTTTATCACTGCAAATAGTGTTGAAAAAGATGAAAATGGCGAAATCACCGTCATTCATTGTACCTATGATCCAAAGACAAAATCTGGAAGCAACACCGAAGAAAGCAAACGTAAAGTAAAAGGAACCTTGCATTGGGTATCTATACAACATGCTATAAAAGCAGAGGTTAGATCCTATGACAGATTGTTTTTAGACGAAGCTCCTGATTCGCATAAAGACCGCGATTATATGGAGTTTGTAAACCCTGATTCTTTAGAAGTTATCACCGCTTTTGTTGAGCCAAGCTTACAATCTGCTAAAATTGGAACACAATTTCAATTTCAACGATTGGGTTATTTTAATGTAGATGACGACTCAACTTCAGAAAAATTAGTCTTCAATAAAATTGTTGGCCTTCGAGATAGTTGGGCAAAAAAAATCAATAGATAGAGGCGTAATTAATCGCACCTCTATCTATTAATTTTTATGCATATTGACATAAAATTCCGCCCATTAAAGCCAGCGTTACTGTCCAATATCCAACGTTAATTGCTACATATTTAAAACTTTTTCGTTCAAACAACGCGTTGGTACCCATAATTGGAAGAGCAAGGAATAAGCCCGTCATAGTTCCGTGTAAAGCGCCATGCTTAAAAGTTCTAAAACGATCTCCATAGGTATTCATAAAATCTTGTAAATACGTATACGCTTCTCCTGTTCCTTCAGCAAAACCTGGCTCACCAAGTAAAACAGATTGTACTGCAAATTGATGAATTACAACTGTTTGTAAAAAGGTTGCCGCAAAAAAACTAAATACATAGCTCAGTCCAAAAATCAAGGCCATATTCCCCCCTTTTAAAGACTCTTCTGTAAAGCCCATTTCTTTCATCCAAGCATTTTTAAAGAGCATGGGACCGTACCAAATAAAACCCATTACTAAAGGTATAAGCGCCGCAATTGCAAGCATTTTAAAATTTAATTCCATCATAATTCTTTGTTTTGGTGTTCTCAAATATAAGAAATAACTTTTTGATTGATAATTGATTAGAAAAAAAAGTTGTTTTAGGAATTGAATAAAAAAATTAATCAATCATCTAAATTTTGGTTAGCGAGCTCTCAAGGCGTATCAATATGTTTAGTACAGTAAAACGGTCTTCTTTTTATTTATAATCAAAATAAACTACCGCTAACAAGTCCAAGTCTAAAAACCGTAAGAGTCTAACTAATAGCAATCTAGAGTGTTTTGTTGTTTCTGTCCATACACAACTTATTGCAATACTGCGTTTTATAACAAATGTCATAGAATTCATACTTAAATATTTGGTACTTTGTTTTTGATAAAAATAAAAAGTTTTATGCCTATAAAAAGCTATTTAGCACATCCTCATGATGGTAAAAAAGAAGAATTGATAAAAGCTATTTCCAGCATTGAACAGTGTGAAGTTATGCCTGCACAAAATGAAAATTTACTTGTAGTCGTTACAGATACGCTTGATGAATTAGCAGATAAAAAATTAGCAGAGGAAATAGAGGCAATTGACAGTTTAAAATTACTGGCATTAGTTTCTGGATTTAACACACCGATAAACAAATAGACTATGTATACTTCAGTAACAAATAGAAGAAGTTTTATAAAGAAAATGGCAATGATGTCTGCCATGACTGCTGCTGCAACAATGTTTCCAGGAATTATGTTTGCAGCTGAACAAGAAAAAGGGTTGCCAAAAGGAGGGAATCTGGATTGGAAAAAAGGACCCTGTCGTTTTTGTGGTGTTGGTTGTGGGATTCTAGTTGGTATTGAAAACGGAAAAGCTGTTGCTGTTAAAGGAGATCCTAATTCTTCTGTAAACAAAGGATTACTTTGTGTAAAAGGATATCATCAAACAATGTGTATTCAATCTAAAGATAGACTGGAGTATGCATTGGTGAAAAAGAATGGAAAATATGTAAAAACACCTTTAAGTGATGCTCTAGATTTGGTCGCTAGTAAAATGAAAGAAACCATTGAAAAACACGGTAAAGATGCAGTTGCTATGTATACTTCTGGTCAATCTACAATACCTGAAGGTTATGTCGCTTCAAAATTTATGAAAGGTGCTATTGGTACAAACAATTTAGATTGTAATGCGCGTTTGTGTATGGCAAGTGCCGTAACTGGGTTTTTAACAACCTTTGGAGCTGACGAACCAATGGGGTGTTATGAAGATTTTAACCATGCTGACTATTATATTACTTGGGGAAATAATATGGCAGAAATGCATCCAGTATTATTCTCTAGAATGTTAGAACAAAAAAATAACAGAGGAGCTAAAATAATTGATTTTGCTACCAGAACAACACGTTCGAGCATGGCAGCTAACAAATCTATTTTATTTGAGCCTCAAACCGATTTAGCTGTTGGAAATGCGATCTGTTATGAAATTATCAATAATGGTTGGGTTAATAAATCCTTTGTAGAAAAGTACTGTAACTTTAGTAAAGGACTTACTAAAATGGGATATGGAACAGAAGACAACTACAAGTTTAAAGACAAACCAGAGAAAATAAATTTTGAAGAATACAAAGCCTTTTTAGATGATTATACGCCAGAAAAAGTAGCGAAGTATTCTAAAGTATCTGTGAAAAATATTAAGTATTTAGCATCTATCTATGGAGATCCAAATAAAAAAATAATGTCGCTTTGGTGTATGGGTGTAAATCAACATACTAGAGGTACTTGGATGAATAATATTATTTATAACATTCATTTATTGACTGGTAAAATTTCACAACCAGGTAATAGTCCATTTTCATTAACGGGACAACCATCGGCATGTGGTACAGCTCGTGAAGTGGGAACTTTTACCCACAAGCTCCCTCATGGTGTTGTAATGAATAAAAAAGACAGGGAGATGGCCGCTAGAATTTGGAAAGTTCCTGTAGAGAAAATTCCAGCTAAGCCAACATACCATACAACTGAAATGTTTAGAGCAGTAGATAGAGGAGATATTAAGTTTCTTTGGGCACAAGTTGTAAATCCATTAGTTTCTTTACCTAGAACAAGTAGATATAGGCCAGGGATGGAAAAAGATTCTTGTTTTGTAGTGGTTTCTGATGTCTTTCCAACACCAACAACCGATGTAGCAGATGTTATTTTACCAGCATCTTGGCATATCGAAAAATCTGGTTTGTATGGAAACTCCGAACGTAGAACTCAACATTGGGATAAAATGGTTGAAGGGCCAGGAGAAACAACACCTGACGCTTGGATGACTATTGAGGTAGCTAAACGAATGGGTTATGGAGATTTATTTCAGTACTCTGAAGAGAATCATGTAGAAGAAATTTATAATGAATACCGTCAATTCCATGAAGGAAAAAAGCATAATATGGCGCCGTTAGAAGTGTTGAAAGCACAATCTGGAGCGATTTGGCCTTATGTAGATGGTAAATCTACCCAGTGGCGTTTTAATGCAAAATATGATCCTGCTTGTAGCAACGGAGAAGATTTTCATTTTTATGGAAAAAAAGATGGGAAAGCAGTTATTTGGCAACGTCCTTACGAACCTGCAGCAGAATCACCAGATAAAGAATATCCATTCTGGTTAAATACAGGACGTGTAATTGAACATTGGCATACCGGTTCTATGACTCGTAGAATTCCGGTGTTACATAAAGCAATGCCCCATTCTTATGTAGAGTTTCATCCAGATGATGCCAAAGTGTTAGGTCTTAGAAATGGAGAAAATGTAAAAGTCTCTTCTAGAAGAGGGTCGTGTATATTACCCGCTTCAATAAATGAAAGAGGATTACCAACAAAAGGGCAAGTATTTGTGCCTTTCTTTGATGAAAATATGTTAATAAACGATACTACTTTAGATGCCTTTTGTCCAATTTCAAAAGAACCAGATTATAAAAAATGTGCAGTTAAAGTAGAAAAAGCTTAGGTTATGAAAAAACGACTAGGTATTATTTCATTATTTATCATGCTGTTTATTGCATTTATTACAGTCTGGAATTTTAGTTATCAAATAGGTAAAGAGGAAGGGTATGTTCCAGTTACAAAAGAGAAAGCGCATCTTCCTGTAATTCCTTCAGAAAAAGGGGTGTTTATGAGATTTAATCAAGGATTAGATTATTCAAATATGCCTGTGGATGAAAATCATCAGAGAAGTCTTAAAACGTATTATAATAACAGAGCCTATCATGGAGCGCCTCCTTCTATACCTCATAAAGTAATTAGTGAGCGTAATATGGGAGAAAACTCTTGTTTAAAATGTCATGAAAACGGTGGTTTTACCGAGAAGTTTAATGCATATGCACCGGTATCACCTCATCCAGAATTGGTAAACTGTAGACAATGTCATGTGCCGCAAAAGACAGAGCGTTTATTTAAAGGCTTTAAACAAAGTAAATTTAAGGCCCCAAAAGCAGGAGTTAACAACGCGTTAGTAACAAGCCCCCCTGTGATTCCGCATCAATTGCAATTACGAGAAAATTGTTTAGCTTGTCATGCTGGACCAAGTGCTCCGAAAGAAATTAGAGTGTCACACCCAGAACGTATTAACTGTCGTCAATGTCATGTTCCTAATAGTAAAGTAACTAAAAATATCGATGCCTTTTTAAGAAAAACAAAAACCAATGAATAATTATCGCCATATACAACTAATAAGCTACTGCTTCTTCATGGCTCTTTTCATTTCTTCTTGTAAGCATCAAGAAAATGAATACCATAGTATTACTGATAAAATAGAAGCAAAAAGTAAAGATTATCATGGTGTTTCAGTCTCTTCTGAACCTTATTTTGGTGATATCGATTTGATTAAAATTTCTGAAGATGGTCAATCATTTTTAATCCCAGAACGCAAAGGGAATATAAAATCTTATGCTTGTACAGAATGTCATACAAAACCTTTGAAGCAAATGCAGAGCAAAGATTTAAAAAAGGCACACTGGAATATTAGTATTAAACATGCTGGTGCAAACACTATGAATTGTATTACTTGTCATAGTAGTAACAATATGGACGACTTACATAGTCTTACAGGGTCGAAGATTGATTTTAATAAGAGTTACAAATTGTGTAGCCAATGCCACACCGAACAATTTAAAGATTGGAAAGGTGGAGCACACGGAAAACAAATAGGTGGCTGGGCGCCTCCAAGAGCTTCGTTAACCTGTGTCAATTGCCACAATCCGCATAACCCAGCGTTTTCGAGTAAATGGCCAGCACGATTTAATACACAAAAAATAAAAGAACGTAAATAACTTAGGCATGAGTGATGATGGTAAAAAATGGTTTAAGTTAAACTTAAACAGTAAGCACAAACAAGAATCTAGTAGTGCTTGTGGTTGCGGAAAAACTTCTGGTGGATGTAATTCGCATCAAAAGGAAGACTTCAATGAAGAAGAATTTTTTGAAGCAGCAGTAGATGCTTCTATTGGAGATGAACGTAAAAAAGATGGTTTTGACCAGGTTTTTGACGTAAAAATGAATCGTAGATCTGCGTTTAAAAAACTGACTGCTAGTTTGTTGATTGGAGCTGGAGCTGTTACTACTTCATGTAGTGTTACTACTGGAAAAGACGATAAAGAAAAAGCACAAATAGACTGGGAAGAACAATTTAAAGGAAACTATAAATTGATGACCGATGATGAGAAAAGTGGAACGGTAGATAGATTGGTGCGTTCGTATCAATTAAGAACAGGAAAAACCATTAGCATGTCCTCTAAAAACGCAGCAGAAGATGTGTTGTTTGGCTATGCTTTTAATATTTCGAAATGTCAAGGATATATGGATTGTGTGAGTGCTTGTGTTGAAGAAAACAATCAAGATAGAAATTCACAAATGCAATACATCCGTATTCATGAAATGGATAATGGTAAAGGGTTTAACTTTAATGAAGCCGATGATAATTATTATCATGAGGTTCCGGCTGAAGGACATTTTTATATGGGAACACAATGTTTTCATTGTGACAACCCACCCTGTATAGAGGTTTGTCCAGTTCAAGCAACATGGAGAGAAGATGATGGGTTGGTTGTGGTAGATTACGATTGGTGTGTGGGTTGTAGGTACTGCATGGCCGCATGTCCGTATGATGGACGTCGATTTAACTGGAGTAAACCAGAAGTTCCAGAAGAAGAGATGAATCGTAATCAGCACTATTTAGGAAATAGAATGCGTAAAAAAGGAGTTGTAGAAAAATGTACCTTTTGTGTACAACGCTCTAGAGCAGGAAAAAATCCAGCATGTGTAGAAGCTTGTCCAACAGGTGCGCGAGTTTTCGGAAATCTATTAGACCCAAAAAGTACGATACGTTGGGTGTTAGAAAATAAAAAAGTGTTTAGATTAAAAGAAGATTTAGGAACAGAACCTAAGTTCTGGTACTATATGGATTAATTGACAGTTGATATAAAATAATTACATGAGACGATTAAACGTTTTTGCAAGCTTAGTAAGAGATAGTTTAGATATTATTACACATGGTACAAAAAAATACCATTTATGGATGGCGTTTTTAACATTTATCATGTTAATTGGAATGTATTGTTACTCGATTCAATTAGAGGAAGGTTTGAGTGTTACAGGAATGACAGATAGAGTAAGTTGGGGATTGTATATTTCTAATTTCACTTTTTTAGTAGGAGTAGCTGCTGCTGCAGTTATGTTAGTAATGCCTACTTATGTATTAAAAGACATCGATTTTAAACAAGCTGTTTTGATTGGAGAAGGACTGGCAGTTGCTGCATTAATTATGTGTTTGGCTTTTGTAGTTGCAGATATGGGAGGTCCTTCTGTTTTATGGCATATGTTACCAGGAATTGGGGTTTTTAACTTTCCTAATTCGATGCTAACCTGGGATGTAATTGCCTTAAACGGCTATTTATTTATTAATATTAGTATTCCTTTCTATATTTTATTTAGACATTACCAAGGTAAAGAATCTAAAAAAAGCGTGTATTTGCCAGGTGCTTTAATTTCTGTCTTTTGGGCAGTTGGAATTCATTTAGTTACCGCTTTTTTATATCAAGGATTACAAGCAAGAGCATTTTGGAATAATGCATTATTAGGTCCAAGATTTTTAGCTTCTGCTTTCGCAGCAGGACCTGCATTAATTATTTTGGTATTGGCAATTATTAGAACCTTTACTGAGTTTAAAATTGAAAATAAAGTACTTAAAAAGCTTGCATTGGTTGTTACAATTGCAGCTCAAATTAATTTAATTATGTTGGTTTCTGAATTGTTTAAAGAGTTTTATGCGCCTACACATCATAGTGAAAGTGCGTATTACTTATTCTTTGGATTAGATGGGAAAACAGCGTTGTTACCTTGGATCTGGACAGCAATTTCTATGAATGTTATAGCTACCGTTATTTTAACTTTTCACAAGCTCCGTAATAATTTAAAAGTCTTATATTTTGCCTGTGGTTTATTATTTGTTGCGATATGGATCGAAAAAGGATTCGGTTTAATAGTTCCTGGTTTTATCCCTGGACCCTATGGTAAAATCGCTGAATACACACCAACTGGTATTGAAGTTGGTGTTACTTTAGGTATTTGGGCGATGGGAGCACTTATTTTTACAGTATTGGCAAGAACTGCAATCGAAATTGAAACAGGTAAAATGAGATATAAAAAAAAGGAAAGATAGCCTCTTTTATTTGTTAAACTTCAATGATTTTGCAATCGCTTCTAGCTCAAAAATAAACTCTCGTTTATTTACAGAAGGGGCGTAGGTAAACCCTTCAACAATAAGTAATCTATTATTTTCTTTGTCAATAATGGTATAATTTAAAAACGGTCCTGCCATAAAATCATTTTTTACTTCCCATTTTCCACGGGTTTCAAAAGCTTTTTTATCTGCTATTCTAGCGTCAATAGTTACTGGTGTATACGCAGCTTCGGTAATCATATACATTCCTTCTTTTGAACCAGGAATATGTCTTTTCCCTATGGTATCTCTAATGGATAGCACTCTTTTTGAAATATTATTTTCGTCTCCCAAAGGAACCGAATACACCAAAATGTTATTTGTACCGTCTCCTCTTGCAATTCCACTTAATAAATGTTGGCGCAACCATAAAAACTCTCCTGTATCATCAACTGTTTTAAAGACCTTCGGAATTGTTAATGACACTCCTAGGTTTTCAAGTGTTTTGTGGGTTGGCTCCGTTATTTTGTCTTTATAAAAACGATGTTGAATTACTTTAATTTCTGAGTCTTTAAATGTTTTGATAATTTCTTTGCTGTATTTTTTTAGCTGTTTCACTAGGCCTTCCTCGGTTGTTGCAGTAATATACAGCACCGTTTGTGGAGAAGCGTAAAGGTTGTTTTTAACAGAAAAAGAGTCTTTTGTAGACGTTTGAACAACTAAAATATTTCTATTAGCTCTCAGTACATTTCTAAAGTTTTTTGGTGCCACCTGAGATACCGAAAAAACCGTTTCTGCTTGAGGCAACCCTACCAAAGGTTCTCCAATAAAATTTCTCAATTCATTCCCTGTATCGCCTTTCCATTGATCGTTTTCTACGACAATAAGAACTCTATTGGTTTTTCCTACAGATCCTCTTAAAACAAAAGACTTTTCTGCATCTACACACGACACTAGAAAAAGCATTGCTATTAATATTGTTACTCCGTTTTTCATGGGTTTGTTTTTAATTTTGTTTGATACACTCCAAATACTGTTCCGTTTTTTACCAGTCTAAAAACACTTGGCAATCACAATCTTTTAGGGTACACGCTCAATCGTTGCCCAATTTTTAGGTTGGAGCTTCGAAGTCTGTTCCATTTTTTTATATCACTTACTCGAACTCCAAATTTACGTGCTATCTTTCCTAGATAATCGCCATTTCTAACCCGATACCGAACCCTTTTATCCATCTCAAAATATCTTGGTAAGGGTTTTTCTCTTTTTGCATCATCTGTATCCGCCAATGCATACAATTCTTTTTCTTTGGATAAAAAACGTGCCGTTGCATTTTTTGGCAACCTTAATGGATAATCTCTATTCTTGACAAGCGGAATTATATCTAATTTGTATGAAGGGTTTAAAAACTGCAACATTTCTATTTTGATACCTGTTACTTCGCTAATTTGATCAAACGATAAGCTTCTTTTTATATGAATGGTATCGGTTGCAAAGTGATAAATAGGAGGTGTTTTTGCCTGTAACTCATGTTCTTTTGCATATTCAAATAAATACATCGTTGCGTAAAACGCAGGAACATATCCCGCAGTTTCTCTTGGCAAATAAGGGCGAATATTCCAATAATTCTTGTATCCACCAGAACGTCTAATGGCTTTAGATACGTTTCCTGGTCCTGAATTATACGCTGCCAACGCTAAATCCCAATCACCAAAAAGGATGTGTAAGTCTCTTAAATATTTACAGGCTGCCACGGTTGCTTTTATAGGGTCTTGACGCTCATCTACATATGAACTTACTCTTAGCTTATATTGTTTTCCTGTTAAATACATAAATTGCCATAAACCTCTCGCCCCAACTCTAGATCTTGCTCTTGGATTCAATGTTGATTCTACAATTGCCAAGTATTTCATCTCTAACGGAATGTCATAGGCGTCTAGATACTTCTCAAATAGTGGAAAGTAATAATTCGCTTTTGCCATTAAACTGGGATAGTACCTTTTCCTATATTTTAAATATGAGTGAATCACCTTTTCTAAAGCAGGGTTGTACGCAATATTAAAAGGTGTTCTTTCATTGATTTCGTTCAGTCTTTCTTTTAGCGTTTTTGTAGAAATCTTATCCATAACGCTTTCTCGTATTTGTAAATCTTTTAGCACATAGTGTATGGTGTCATATAATGGCGACTTGTATCGCGCTTCCATCAGTAAACTATCTATTAAAGACAGGTCTTTCTCCGAAAAAAAGATTTTAGAAGAGGTTTCTTTGATTCCGTCCTTTATAATGGTGTCGAATTTTTTCTGAGACACAAGAGACAAGGAACATAAGAAGAATAACAGGGGGATGTGTGTTTTCATTTTTAGATATCTAATTCAACAACAATTGGACAATGGTCTGAGTGTTTGGCTTCGGGTAAAATATACGCTCTAGAAATGGCCTCTTTTAAGGGCTCGGAAACCATATTGTAATCAATACGCCAACCTTTGTTGTTGTTTCTAGAGTTTGCTCTATAACTCCACCAACTATAATGATGTGGGTCTTTGTTTAAGTGGCGAAAACTGTCTATAAATCCACTGGCTATAAAGTTACCTATCCATTCACGCTCTACTGGTAAAAACCCTGAAACTCCTTTCATTTTTGGATTGTGAATATCGATGGCTTCATGGCAAATATTATAATCTCCACAAATTACCAAATTGGGAATTTCTTTTTTCAAATCATTTACATAGGCCTGAAACTGATCCATGTAGTTGAATTTAAACTCCAACCGTGCATCATTGGTTCCTGAAGGCAGATACAAGCTCATAATAGAAACGTTGTCAAAATCTACAC
Organism: Polaribacter sp.; assembly: GCA_029245785.1. Classification (GTDB taxonomy): domain Bacteria; phylum Bacteroidota; class Bacteroidia; order Flavobacteriales; family Flavobacteriaceae; genus Polaribacter. The sequence continues at coordinate 164,884 of JAQWOR010000077.1, read as the reverse complement.
GAAGGTTTCTTCCTTCAAAATCCATGGTTTCAATACCGGTTCCGTATTCTACATGATTGGGTTCTTTTTTACAAAAAATCGCAACGCTTGAATAGCCTTTTTTCTGTGCAGAAAACCAATAATGATACGGATATCCTGCGGCTTCAAAAACTTCTAAATCTAACTGTTCTTTGTGTGCTTTGGTTTCTTGAATGCAAATCACATCTGGATTTGCTTGTTGCAACCAACCTAAAAAATCCTTTTTTAAAGCAGCTCTAATTCCATTTACATTGTAGGAGATTATTTTCATTTATGACTTTTTATAATTAAAAACCTTCCTTTTAAGAGAGGTTAGGAAGGAAATTTCATTTCGGGAATTTCTCCTGATACAATTAATGTTCCTTCGGTAGCGTTTTGAATTTCTTCAACAGAAACTCCAGGAGCTCTTTCCAACAAATAAAAAGCGCCGTCTTTAATTTCTAGTACTGCTAAATTGGTGACTACTTTTTTTACACAACCAACTCCTGTTAAAGGTAAAGAGCATTGTTTTAACAACTTCGATTCTCCTTTTTTGTTGGTATGCATCATGGCTACAATAATGTTTTCTGCAGAAGCTACTAGATCCATCGCGCCCCCCATTCCTTTTACCATTCTTCCTGGTATTTTCCAGTTGGCAATATCTCCGTTTTCTGCAACTTCCATAGCGCCTAAAACCGTTAATTGTACATGTTGACCGCGAATCATAGCAAAACTCATAGCAGAATCAAACAAAGAGCCTCCTTCTAAAATGGTAACTGTTTGTTTTCCTGCATTAATTAAATCTGCATCTTCCGTTCCTTCAACAGGAAAAGGCCCCATTCCTAATAAGCCATTTTCAGACTGAAATTCTACGTCAATTCCTTTTGGAATGTAATTTGCAACCAAGGTTGGAATTCCAATTCCTAAATTCACATACCACTTATCCTGTAACTCTTGTCCTATTCTTTGTGCGATTTCGTTTTTACTTAACATCTTATAAATGTATCAATTAAACAATTTAAAAATGTATCAATTAGTGCTTTCTACTCTTGATACTCGTACTTAGTATTTTGTATAAAATCAATCCTAATTCTTTCACTTTTGTTTCTAACCCTGAAGGAGCTGGATAACTTTCTGATTTTTTACAAAGCAGTAACCAATACTTTGTTTCTTCTAATTCTTTTGTTGCAATTTTAATTTTATGGATAAAATCTGCCTTGCTTTCTGCATTTTGAGCTTCATGAATATTCGCCCCAACACTCGTTCCAGATTTTAATAATTGTTTGGCAATAACGTATTTTTTATGAGCGTCTAAGAGCTCACAATATTGAATAATCAACAGCGCAACTTTAACTGACTTTTCAACAACTACGTTTTTCATTCATCAATTATTACATTAATTCATTGCTACATTGGTTCATTATTTTACTCGTGCAAACGAACCGTTCGTTGTTCAATTCTTTTCTCATAATTTGTGCCTTGAAAAATACGTTGCACATAAATTCCTGGAATATGAATTTGATTCGGATCTAGTTCACCAACTTCAACCAATTCTTCTACCTCTACCACTGTTATTTTTCCCGCCATGGCCATCATCGGATTGAAATTACGTGCCGTTCCTTTAAAAATTAAATTCCCTGCTGTATCTCCTTTCCATGCTTTTACAAAAGCAAACTGCGGATCAAATGCGCGTTCTAGCACATACATTTTTCCGTTAAATTCTCGTGTTTCTTTTCCTTCAGCAACTTCTGTTCCGTAGCCTGCAGGTGTATAAAATGCCGGAATTCCCGCTCCTGTTGCTCTACAGCGTTCTGCTAAGGTTCCTTGCGGAATTAAATCTACTTCCAATTCTCCAGACAACATTTGACGTTCAAATTCGTCATTTTCTCCCACATACGAAGAAATCATTTTTTTTATTTGACGTTTTTGTAACAACAACCCAAGTCCAAAATCATCAACTCCTGCATTGTTAGAAATACAGGTTAGCTCTGTAACTCCCAATCGAACCAATTCTGAAATACTGTTTTCTGGAATGCCACACAACCCAAAACCTCCTAACATAAATGTCATTCCGTTTTCTACTCCGAGCAGTGCTTCTTGTACATTTTTTACTACTTTGTTTATCATTCTTTTTGTGCTTAAAAGTCCGTATCTCCTGCTTTTATTACTGGTTTTTTTACTTTTATTGTGTCTCTTTGTTTCGCCTGCCCTTCACAATCTAATCGAATGGACACTTTTTCTGGTTTTTCAAATACTTCTTGACTAATATTTAATGTGGTATCTGCATAACACTTTCTCATAAACAAAGCCCAAGATGGTAAAGACATTGAGGCGCCTTGTCCTTTTCCTATTTTTTCAAAATGAATGGCATTGTCTTCTCCGCCTGTCCAAACCCCTGTTGCTAAATTAGGAACAGCACCCATAAACCAGCCATCTGTATGATTTTGTGTGGTTCCTGTTTTTCCTGCAATTGGGTTGGTAAATTTATACGGATATCCGGTAACATACCCCGGCCTTGCGCTGCTTGTTCTTAATCTAACACCTGAGCCATTAAGTGTTACTCCTTCTAATAAATTCAGTATTACATAGGCAGATTCTTCACTTAACACCTCTCTTGTTTTGGGCTTGAACTGCGATAAAAGCGTTCCATTTTTGTCTTCAATCCGCGTAATCATCATCGGTTCTACTCGCAAGCCTTTGTTTGCAAACATGGCATAGGCACTGACCATTTCATACAATGTTAACTCTACAGAGCCTAATGCAATAGAAGGTCCTGCTGGTATGCGGTTTGTAATTCCGGCTTGTTTTGCCAAACTAATTACATTTTTAGGCCCCACCATGTCAATCATTCTTGCAGACATTGTATTTACTGATTTTGCCAACGCCGCTTTTAAACTCAATTCTCCTTTGTATCGAAGAGGGTTTTCTCCTGAATTTCTTGGAGTCCATGGTTCTGGAATACTATATTTTCCTTTCGGAATTGTGTATGGAGAGATTGGAAACTTTGCACAAGGAGATAATTTCAATTGATTAATTACTGTTGCATACACAAAAGGTTTAAAGGTAGATCCTACCTGTCTTTTCCCTTGTTTTACATGATCGTATTTAAAATGCTTGTTGTTAATTCCTCCAACCCATGCTTTGATGTGACCTGTTTGAGGTTCAACGGAAAGGAGTCCAGAATGTAAAAAATATTTGTAATATTTGATCGAGTCATACGGTGTTAAAATCGTGTCTCTATCTCCTTTCCAAGTAAACACCTTCATCTTCCTTTTTTTATGAAAAGAGGCAATGATTTTCTTTTCAGAAACTCCTCTTTTTTTAAACTCTCTCCACCGATCAGAGTTTTTCATAGCTCTTTCTAGAATCATTGTAATTTGTTCTTCTTCTAAATCATAAAAAGGAGCTGTTTCATTGTTTTTGTGTTCCTCAAAAAAGTATTTCTGTAGGTTTGCAAGATGTTCTTTTACTGCTTCTTCGGCATATTGTTGCATCCGAGAATCAATTGTTACATAAATTTTTAATCCATCTCTGTAAATATCATATCGCTTCCCGTTTGGCTTGGGGTTCTTTTTAACCCAGCTTTTTAAAAAACTACGCAAATGTTCTCTAAAATATGTGGCGTATCCATCGCTATGGCTTTCTGGTGTGTAGTTTATTTCTAGAGGTAATTTTTGAAGAGAGTCTTTTTCTTTCTCCGTGAGGAGACCATTTTTTTCCATTTGCATAAAAACAACATTCCTTCTAATAAAAGACTTTTTCTTAGATTTTTTTCTATTTGGGTTGTATTGTCTTGGGTTTTTTAACATCGCAACCAAAATGGCAGACTCTTCTATTTTTAGTTCTTTTGGCTCTTTCCCAAAATAAATACGTGATGCAGAGCGAATTCCAGAAGCATTAAATAAAAATCCTTGCGTATTCAAATACATTGCAATGATTTCTTGCTTGGTATATTGTCGTTCTAATTTTATGGCAACCACCCATTCTTTTGCTTTCTGAACAATTCTTTTGATGGTGTTTCCAGAAGCTCTTTTTGTAAATAGATTTTTTGCCAATTGTTGTGTAATGGTACTTGCTCCACCTCCTTTACCAAGCTTTATAAAGGCTCTTGCTGTTCCTCTAAAGTCGATTCCTGAATGTTCATAAAAACGCTCATCTTCAGTAGCAATTAAAGCATTTACTAGATTGTTTGGTAAGTCTTTAAATCGAATTGGGGTTCTGTTTTGAATAGCATATGTTCCCAATGTTTTTCCGTCAGAAGAAATAATTTCTGTCGCCAAATTACTTTCTGGGTTTTCTAATTCTTCAAAGGTGGGCAAGGCGCCAAAAACACCCCAAGAAGCAAGTACAAAAAATAACAAAACACTTGTAAATCCTCCAATAAAAAGGGCCCAAAACCAGTTGATATACTTCTTAAAATTTGTTGTTTTTTTCACGGCCATCTTACTTTTCTTTTTCAATTCTAAATCCTACATCTATAATTCCGTTTAACATTTTCATCCCTTCAGTGGCATTGCTTTTTCGCATTGCTTGAGAAATTGTCAATAAATAATCTCCTGACATTGGAAAAACCACACTTTCTTTATAAAACAATTTATTTTCTTTGATGTCGGTAAACCCTTTGCCTAAAAAGGCTCCTGAAACATCCGTCATTTCGTACTCCAATGTATCTATAATTTTTTTGCCATTTGGAAATTCTAATGCTGTAATCAGAAATAGATTGCTAAAAGAATAAGCGGCATTGTTTCTAATATTGATAAACAAATGATTGCGGGTTAACGTATCTTTTACGGTAAAAAGAAAAGGAGCGTGATTGCTCAACTCCCAAGAGGTGTTTGGAATAGAAACATACGAATCATACACCCTTTTAGAATCACATGCAGTAAAGCACACAACTAATAGTAGTGGTAAAAAGAACTTATTTCTGTCCGTTTTTATTGTCATTTCTGCGCTCGTTTCTTTGGTTGTTTTTATGTTTTCTTTTCGGTTTTGGTTGCTGTTCGGTTGTGGTGTTCTTATTTCCTTGTCGTTTGTTTTTGTTTTTTTGAAACGACTTTTTATTGGTTGTGTTTGCGGCAGACTTCGACTTATTTCTGTTGTTTCTTTTGCGGTTTCTTTTTTGTTTTGGCCTGTCAAAACGTGTCAAGCTTTCTTGTCCAACAACATTTTTAAAATCAATTTTCACTTCCTCTACAATGTCAGACTCATATTCTTCTAACGAAGCTACGGTCTCATTATTTTTATTCAAGGCAATCATTTCATTTACCTGATCTAAAGATAATTTAAACCATTTAAAGCTATTGTCTTTATAAGTGTACCACAACAACTTTTTAAAGATGTCCATTTTAATAAAAACAGCCAATCCTTTTTCTGTTTTTAAAACGGTGTCTTGTTTTGGAAACTCTTTTAATGCGTCTAAATATGTGTCTAATTCATAATTTAAACAGCATTTTAATTTTCCGCATTGTCCCGATAATTTTAGTGGGTTTAATGACAGTTGTTGGTATCGTGCCGCGGCAGTGTTTACCTTTCTAAAATCTGTCAACCATGTAGAGCAGCACAATTCTCGTCCACAAGAACCAATACCCCCTAAACGAGCAGCCTCTTGACGCAAGCCTACTTGTTTCATTTCTATTCGAATAGAAAAAGCACTTGCAAAATCTCGAATCAATTGACGAAAATCTACACGCTCATCTGCCGTATAATAAAATGTGGCTTTGTTTCCATCTCCTTGATATTCTACATCCGACAGTTTCATTTTAAGCCCTAATCGCCCTAAAATTTCTCTCCCTCTGCGTTGTGTTTCAATTTCTTTTTCTCTTGCAGATTGCCAAATGTCAATATCTCTTTGTGAAGCTTTCCTGTATATTTTTTTAATCTCCTCGCTATCAATCGCTACTTTTTTCTTTTTTAATTGCACCTTCACCAGCTCTCCTCCTAAAGAAATGGTACCAATATCGTGTCCTGGAGAACTTTCTACAGCCACAACATCTCCCATTGAAAGGGTTAGGTTTTCTGTGTTTTTAAAAAAATGTTTTCGGCCGTTTTTAAATCGAATTTCGTAAATATTAAAAGGGGCTTGTCCGTTTGGCAAGGTCATGTTTGATAGCCAGTCAAAAACAGCTAATTTACTTCCGCTACCACAAGTGTCTGTTCCGCAGTTTCCATTACTTTTACAACCTTTCGGGGCGCCACTTTTATCTGTAGAGCAACTATTACAGCTCATAAAATATATATTTGGAGAAGTTGGTTTTGTCTAAATATTTCTCGTCCGTATAAAAAAGGAAGAAACTTAAAAACAACTTCTTTTGGGTTCTTAATTTATTTCTTGAATCTGTAAAGATACAGATTCAAGATGAAACGATAAAGCACTTTGTTTGAACAAAGGAAATTACACTTGTTTCACTTCAATAATTTTAACGGGACATGCTTTTTTAGCCTCTTTTGCAGGTACAAAAATCGATTCATCATACGATTTCATTGTAAAAAAACCTTTTTTTTCAGAGGCGTGTAATAAAACAGATTTTCCATCTTTTTTAGACATCTGAAATTGCGAAGGCGCTACTTCTACACAGTAATTGCAACCGATACACTTAGCGCGCTGTAGGGTAATTACAATCATTCTTGTGTTGCAAATGCTGTTTTAACAATTTTATACAATTTATCTGATGAGCGAATTCTAAAATCTAATTTTATGGTAACCTCATCTCCTTTTACCGCCTTTTTTGCAGAAACATCATTTACAAACATTTCTTTAAGTTGCATTTCTTTTGCTCCTGTTGTGGGACCTGTAATTAAAATGGTGTCTCCAATAGTTAAGTCGTACGCATCCATCTTAAACTCACCTACTTGTGCTTTTTGAAAATAGTGCTTTCCTTTTCCTAAATATACTTTCTTTTGGGTGGCATGAGAACCTGCTTCTTTACTCCATTCACCTAATTTTTGTCCCAAATAATACCCATTCCAAAACCCTCGGTTGTACACTTTTTCAAGTTCCAACATCCAGTTAATTACTTTTTCTTTGTTATATGTACCTTCTGCAATATCATCAATAGCCTGCCGATAGCATTTAATTACTTTGGCCACATATTCTGGAGCTCTACCACGACCTTCAATTTTTAAAACTTTAATTCCGGCTTCTGCTACTTGGTCTAAAAAATCGATGGTACACAAGTCTTTTGGAGACATGATATACTCATTGTCAAGCTCCATTTCAAAACCTGTTTCCTGATCAATAACGGTGTATTTTTTTCTACAATTCTGTTTGCATGCACCTCTATTTGCTGATGAATTATGTGAATGTAAACTCATATAGCATTTTCCAGAAACAGCCATACATAAAGCTCCGTGACCAAAAATTTCAACTTCTAACAAACGCCCTGAAGGCCCTTTGATTTTTTCTTTTTCTATCTGTTCTGTAATCTTTTTTACCTGACGCAAACTCAACTCTCTACTCAATACAATTGTATCTGCAAAAAGAGCATAAAATTTTACGGTTTCTATATTGGTAATGTTGATTTGTGTAGAAATATGAACCTCCATATTGGCTGCTCTTGCCATAGAAATTACCGCTTGATCCATTGCTATTACAGCAGATATTTCTGCTTCTTTAGCTCTTTTTATCAAGGTTTTTACAATTGATAAATCATGATCATAAATAATGGTGTTCAAGGTTAAGTAAGTGCGTACATTTTTTTCTTTACATCTGCGAGAAATCTCTTCCAGGTTATCTAGCGTAAAGTTTATAGAGGCTCTTGCTCGCATATTTAATTGCTCTACACCAAAATAAACCGAATCACATCCGTTATCTATCGCTGCTTGTAACGATTCAAAATTGCCTGCCGGCGCCATTAACTCTATCTTTTGCATCCTTCTAGTTCTTAAATTTCAGTACTTCTGACCTTCCTTTCTTAAAAATTTGATTGCTGTTGCCTTTGCCTTTTCTCAACTCCTTCTGTTCTTCAAAAGGCAGCGCCGCAACCTCTTTACACTTGTTAGAACAGCAGGTTTCCATTTTCTCTGAACAAGATTTACATTGAATAAAGAGTAGGTGACAAGCTTGGTTTTCGCAGTTTACATGTGTATCACAAACCTCTCCGCATTGATGGCAGTTAGAAATAATATCCTCAGAAATTCGTTCTGCTCTTCTATGATCAAAAACAAAGTTTTTGCCAATAAATTTATTTTCAATTCCTTCAGATTTTACTTGACGCGTATATTCTATAATCCCTCCTTCTAATTGAAACACATTTTGAAACCCTTTGTGTTTATAGTAGGCGCTTGCTTTTTCACAGCGGATTCCTCCTGTACAATACATCAATAAGTTTTTATCTTCTTTATGCGCTTTTAAATCTTCTTCAATAATATCTAATGAATCTCGAAAGGTATCTACATCTGGAGTTACAGCTCCTTTAAAATGTCCTATTTCGCTTTCGTAGTGGTTTCGCATATCTACGCAAACCGTATTTGGATCTGACAGCATCTTATTAAATTCTGCCGCGTTCAAATGAACACCTATATCTGTTACATCAAAAGAGGCGTCACTCAACCCGTCTGCAACAATTTTATTTCTAACCTTTATTTTTAGTTTTAAAAAAGATTTATTGTCTTGCTCTACAGCTACATTCAAACGGATGTCTTTTAAAAAAGAAACTGCATCTAGTTGTTTTTTTAATGCTAAAAAGTTTTCTGCAGGAACAGAAATCTGAGCATTGATTCCTTCAAAAGAAACATACGTTCTTCCTAAAACACCCAAAGCGTCCCATTCAACAAATAATTGATCTCTAAAAAGTTGAGGATTTTCTATCTTAAAATATTGATAGAATGAAATGGTTAAACGGTCTTTTCCCGCTTTGTCAATTAATACTGCGCGTTGTTTCGCGCTTAACTTATTGTACAGTTGCATGCTATACTTTTTTAGTTAAACAGTTTCTTTTTTTTACTTTCTTTAAAAAGCTTCTGCAAATGTACTGTTTTTTTGATTTTTATTGTTTAGAATATAACTTTTTGTGTGTTTTTGATAAAACTGAAACATCATTGATTTTAAGCGTGTTATTAACACTAGTTCCTTTTATTTTTTACAATCTTTGCAGTCTTAAAATGTAAATAGAATACGTATGAAAGTTGCTGTTGTAGGTGCTACCGGAATGGTAGGAGAGGTTATGTTACAAGTATTGGAAGAACGAAATTTTCCGGTTACAGAATTAATTCCAGTAGCTTCAGAGCGCTCTGTGGGAAAAATTATCCCTTATAAAGGAACTGACTATACTGTGGTAAATCTAGCAACCGCAATAACAATGCAACCAGATATTGCTTTGTTTTCTGCTGGAGGAATCACCTCTTTAACATGGGCGCCAAAATTTGCAGACATTGGAACAATTGTTATTGACAACTCTTCTGCTTGGAGAATGGATCCAACAAAAAAATTAATCGTTCCTGAAATCAATGGAGAAGCACTAACTGCTGAAGATAAAATTATTGCAAACCCAAACTGTTCTACAATTCAACTCGTAATGGCTTTGGCTCCTTTACACGCAAAATACACCCTAAAGCGCGTGGTTATTTCTACCTATCAATCTGTCTCTGGAACAGGCGTAAAAGCAGTGCAACAATTAGACAATGAAGAGGCTGGAATTGAAGGAGAAATGGCATATCCGCATCCAATTGGCAGAAATGCGTTACCACATTGTGATGTGTTTTTAGAAAACGGGTACACCAAAGAAGAAATGAAATTGGTAAAAGAACCTAAAAAAATATTGAATGACGATTCTTTTTCTGTGACAGCAACCGCTGTAAGAATTCCTACTGCTGGTGGACATTCTGAAGCCGTAAATGTGCAGTTTTTAACTGATTTTAATCTTGCCGAAGTTCGTCAACTCTTAAGTGACACTCCGGGAGTTGTTGTTCAAGATAATTTAGAGACAAACACCTATCCAATGCCTATAACTGCGCATCATAAAGACGATGTTTTTGTAGGGAGAATCCGAAGAGATGAATCACAAGAAAACACGTTAAACCTTTGGATTGTTGCTGACAACCTTCGAAAAGGAGCGGCAACAAACACCATACAAATTGCTGAATATTTGATTGACCATCAATTGGTGTAATCAAAACGAACTCATCTTATAAATTGGCTTATACAATTAAAAAAACCGAGTAAAAACTCGGTTTTTCTTTTTATTTTTCAACCTTTAAAACGTCTTTTATAACCTGTTCTAATTGTGCTTTTGGCAAGGCTCCACTTGCCATTTCTGGTTGCCCATCCATTGGGCAAAACAACATGGAAGGAATGCTTCTAATGCCAAATGCAGCAGACAGCTCTTGCTCTACTTCTGTATCTACCTTATAAATAGTGAGCTTATCTCCATACTCTTCACTCAATTGTTCTAAAACTGGAGCAATCATTTTACAAGGGCCGCACCAATCAGCATAAAAATCTATAATTGCAGGAACTTTTCCTTTAAAAGCCCATTCTTTGTCTTGTTCAAAATTAAAAACCTTTTCTAAAAAGGTTTCTTTTGTTAAGTTTTCTGTCATAATTTTCTTTTTATCCATGTATTCGACGTCAAATTTACACCATCCTTACAAGGTTGTTTGTAACCACAGTTACATCACGTTCTTAATTTTAATTTGAAGCTTATTAAATATTAACATTGCTCCTTTTTGTTTTCCTAAAAACAATTTTCCAATGGGAGAACCTGGAGACACAGCAAAGTACACTTGGTTGTCAACCGCTATTTTTCCTGCGCTTATAGCAATAAAATAATTTCTGTTATTCGTAAAAACAAGACTTCCTAGACGGACAGTGTCTGTTGTTTTAGCAGGGTTGATCTTTGCGATTGTTTCTTTCATTTGGGTAATTGTGCTCAATTGTTGCCCTGCTTTTTCCATTTCTAATTGCAGCATTGCTCTACCTGTTTCGTGTTTGTCTCCAGCAGAGCTTTTGGTTTCTGATTGCAATGCTTTTTGATTAGAGGAAATGATGGTCTCTATTGTTTGTAAACGTTGGTTTACAAAGGTTTCACATTGGTCATACAGTGCTTTTTTTAGATGCTTATTGAGTGGTGTTATCACAACTTTTTATTTTATAAATTGTATAATTCTGCCAATTCTTTTCCTATTAAACTGCCAATGGCAACACCCATTCCTCCAAGTCGAACTCCACAGGCTACATTGCTAGAAATTGTTTTTACGATGGCTTTTTTCTGGTTTCCAATTCCCATAATTCCGCTCCAAGAATAATCAACTTCAAATTTTGTATTGGGTAAGATTGTTTCTCTTAAAATAGTTTTTAAGGATTCTTGAATCAATGCTGTTTGCCCAAACTCAGAAGTTTCTTCGGCTTTAAAATCGAGGTTTCTTCCTCCTCCAAACAAAATTCTATCATCAATATTTCGAAAATAATAGTAACCTTTATCTAAATGGAACGTCCCTTTTATATGGAGATTTTTAATCGGTTTTGTAATCAAAACTTGTGCCCTTGCTGGCTGTACGTTTTCCTGCACTAATTGCTTCGCAAAACCATTGGTGGCAATGAATAATTTACGCGTAATAAATTCATTTTGATCGGTTTTTACAGCCACCTTTTCGAGGCCTTCTGTATAGCTTTCTACAGCAATGTTATTTAAGATTTTAACACCTGATTTTTGAACTAATAAAAGTAGCTCTGCAACCATTTTTCCTGTATCAATTTGTCCTTCAAACTGGTTGGAAATATAATTTGGTTGAATGTTTTCAAAATTGAAGGCATTGCTTGTTTTAGAAAACACAGGGCTCTTAAAAATTGGAAAAATAAGCTGATTCACTTCCTCTTTTCTCGATAAACATTCGTCATAAAAAGCTTCCTCTTTAAACAATTCAAATCCTTTGTTTTGCTGAAAACCTATGTTCGCATCGCCTAAGTTTTGACGTAACAATTGCAAGCCTTCCCAGCGTTTTTTTATCAGATCAAACACTTCTTGTTCAGAATGCGTTTTTAAATCATCTAGCAATTCTGACAAGCTTCCAAAACAGGCAAATCCTGCATTTTTTGTGCTTGCTCCTTGCGGTAACATTCCTTTTTCTAAGAGCAAAATTTTTGCTTTCGGATGGCGCTTTTTTAGCTCTAAAGCACAGCTTAAGCCTACAATCCCACTGCCAACAATTGTAAAATCAATATTTGTGAACCATTCTTTTTGTTCCCAATAGCTTAAAGTCATGTTATTGTGTGTTTTTAAAATTCTAATGTTAACTGAACCTCTAATACGCGTTCTTTTTTCTTCGTATTTACATTCAAATTCGTAACAGATATCCCCAATAAGCGAACCGAGTTTTTCATCTTTTCTTGATACAGCAACTCTTTAACAGTGTCTAGTAAAATGGATTTATCCTTTACAAAATAAGGCAGTGTTTTACTTCTTGTTTGCTGAACAAAGTCGCTATATTTTATTTTTAAGGTAACTGTTTTTCCTGCTAATTTAGATTTTTTTAAGCGTTGTTCTAGTTCGTCTGCAATTTTTTCCAGCTGCTCTAACATAAATATTTCTGATGTCAAATTGGTTCGGAAGGTGTGTTCTGCAGCAACCGATTTTGCAATCCGATTTGGGTTTACCTTTCCGTGATGAATTCCACGAACAATATAGTAATAATGATTTCCTGACTTCCCGAAATGTTTCGTTAAAAATTCAATTGACTTTTCTTTTAAATCCTTTCCTGTAAAAATTCCTAAATTATACATTTTGGCAGCCGTTACTTTTCCAACACCATAAAATTTCTGAATTGGTAATTCCTCTAAAAATAACTCCGCTTCTTCTGGAGAAATTGTTTTTTGTCCATTTGGCTTGTTGATATCCGAAGCAATTTTTGCAATAAATTTATTATACGAAATTCCTGCAGATGCTCGTAATTTCAACTCATTATAAATTCGTTGTCTAATTTCTTGAGCAATCAAACTCGCAGAGGGGTTTCCTTTCTTATTCTGGGTAACATCTAAATACGCTTCGTCTAAAGAAAGTGGCTCAATCAAATCGGTATAGTTATTGAATATCGCTCTAATTTTTTTTGAAATTTCTTTATACCTGGAAAATCTCGGAGGAACAAAAATCAAATGAGGACAGTTTTTTTTGGCCCTGACGCCACTCATTGCAGAACGCACTCCAAATTTACGCGCTTCATAATTTGCTGCAGCAACAACTCCACGAATTTCGTTCCCTCCAACCGCAACAGGTTTTCCTATTAAATCTGGATTGTCCAATTCTTCTACCGACGCATAAAATGCATCCATATCTACATGAATAATTTTTCGAAAAGGAGGTTCTAGTTTCATGAGTAATTTTTCGAAAAATTAGCCAATATAGCAATGGATTTTTGACCCTCTTTTTGGTCAACAAAAATATGATCATGATAATAACCCGCTATTACATTGCTGCTTATATTGTGTTTTGCTAATTCGGTTGAAAACGCAGCTGTTAAACCAACGGCATATAACGAAGAGTGAACTTTTAAGGTAATCCAAGAACTGATATATTCATAAGACAGTCCTAATTCATCAGCTTTTGATTGCTCTAAAACGATTGTGGTGCCTTCTTCTTCTTTAAATTCAAAAAGAGTCTCTGAGCGTACTACCTGATTATTGGTAACCGTAGTAAAAACATACACTCCTTTGTTTAATACAGGCTCCATGTTTTTAATTAAAGTTCTTAAATCTTTTATTCCGCTCATCTTAAACGTTATTATAAAATTAAGTTCAAAAATACAAAAAGAAGAATTGGTGTTCTTTTAAAAGTTTAATCCCGCTCTCAACTATTTCTTGTAATTCTTTTGAAAGCTTATTTGTCATTCCCAACTCGATTGGGAATCCAAACCAAACGCCATAAAATAGATTCCCGATTCCTCGGGAGTGACAATTATTCTAAAAATTGAATACACTGTTTTGTGACAATTTCTAATTCTCTTGATAATTTTTCCTCCTTCCAAGGATGTGAAGTGTTAAACACATGGTTTGCATTTTTAATAATTTCTAACCTGCTTTTTGAATTCCAAGAATGTAGCTTTTGGGCTTCATCAATACCAACAGAAGTATCGCTATTTCCATGAATAATTAAGTGTGGAATTACTAAATTTTTAACCGCTTTTTGAATGGTTAGGCGTTTTTCGTTTTTTTTAAAATCTTCATAAAAATGATAAAAATGAGGCATTTCTTGGTGAGTTCTTCCGTTTTTTACGTAATAAACACCTTTTTCTTTCCATTTTTTAAAATCTTCCTTTTTAGGAAATCGGTTTTTAAAATCGCAAACTCCAGCTAAGGTAATTACTTTTTTAACTCGAGTATCTTCCGCCCCTTTGATCAAGACGGTTCCTCCACCTCGACTATGTCCCATCAAAGAAATTTGATTTACATCTATTTCATTTTGAAACAAGTTGCTTTCAAAAACCCAATCAATTACAATTTCTAAATCGTCCAATTCTTTACTGTAGTTGTTGTGTCCAAATGCCTCTAAATCTGGAAAATCGATTGGTTCTTCAACAGTTCCTCCATTGTGAGAAAAATTAAATTTCACACAACAAAATCCCGATTTTGCAAATGCTTCTGCCATTAGATTCCATGCTCCCCAATCTTTAAATCCTTTGTATCCGTGGCAAAAAATGAGCACAGGTTTTACTGTGCCTGTTTCAATAAAAAAAGCATCTACCAAAATAGGCTTGTTGTGTTTTCCTTGAAGGGCTTGGTTTTTTAATATTCTCATTTTCTTAGTAGTACTTGGTGTGGTTTCCAGGTTGTTTTATCGCCTAAGTATTTTTTAGAAGGGCTGATAAGCTCTAAGGTATGCGGCACAAATTTTATTAGCAAATAATCTGTATCTCTTTTTGGATAAAACTTTTCCCAACCTTCTTTCCATTTTTGTGCTTTAAGAATAGGGTCGTCTACTAAATATGCGTCTCCCATCAATGATACATAGGCTAGTTTACTTTTATCAAAATAGTGCAAAGTGGTTTTACTATTATTTTTTAGCTGTGTTACTTTTCTACTATAAGGGTTGGTTGCCATCCACACAGTATACTCTTTTTCTGGTAAAAAAGGTTCAACTACACGTGCTTTAGGTTGTCCTTTTTTATCTTGAGTAATTAACGTACAATAATACGATGACTCCATGATGCTTTTAGCTTCTATTAAAATGGCTTTTTCTGCTAAAGAAAACGCTGTTTTTAGTTTTTTCTCTTTAATTTCTGTGGGGTTACAGGAAAAAGTTAAGCTAAACAAGATGATGTATATTCCTTTTTTCATCTTTAAAATATGTTTGTGTACTCAAAGGTAGGTAAATTTCATAAAAAAACCTCACAGAAAAACTATGAGGTTTACGATCTAAAAGTCTCGTCTTTAATATTTAATTAAACCACTCCTTGGTCTAACATTGCGTCTGCAACTTTTACAAATCCTGCTACATTTGCGCCTTTTACATAATCAACAAAACCGTTTTCTTGTGTTCCATAAGCAACGCATGAAGCGTGAATATCATTCATTATTTGGTATAACTTTCCGTCTACCTCTTCTCTTGTCCAGTTATATCGTAGTGAGTTTTGGCTCATTTCTAAACCAGAAGTTGCAACTCCTCCTGCATTTGATGCTTTTCCTGGGGCAAATAAAATCTTTGCTGCCTGAAATCCTTCAATTGCTTCTGGAGTAGATGGCATGTTTGCTCCTTCTGCCACACAGATACATCCGTTTGTAATTAGTGTTTTTGCTTCTTCTCCATTTAACTCATTTTGAGTAGCACAAGGCAAAGCAACATTACAAGCAACGTTCCAAGGTTTTTCTCCTTTAAAGAATTTTGCTGACGGATATTTTTCTACGTATTCATTAATTCTTCCTCTACGCACGTTTTTAATTTCCATGATATGCGCTAATTTTTCAGCGTCAATTCCGTCTGCATCGTAAATATATCCTGAAGAATCTGACATGGTAACAACCTTGCCTCCTAATTCTGTTGCTTTTTCAGTAGCGTATTGTGCAACATTTCCAGAGCCCGAAACAACAATAGTTTTTCCGCTAAAAGAATCTCCTTTTGTTTTAAGCATGTTTTCTGCAAAATACACCGTTCCGTATCCCGTTGCTTCTGGTCTAATTAAAGATCCTCCCCAAGCAGAACCTTTTCCTGTTAAAACACCAACAAACTCATTGCGTAATTTTTTATATTGCCCAAACATGAATCCTATTTCTCTTCCTCCAACACCAATATCTCCTGCAGGAACATCTGTGTTTGCTCCAATATGACGGAACAATTCACTCATAAAAGCTTGGCAAAACTTCATCACTTCATTGTCTGACTTTCCTTTTGGGTTAAAATCAGAACCCCCTTTTCCTCCACCCATTGGTAAAGTAGTTAGTGAGTTTTTAAAAACTTGTTCAAAGCCTAAAAATTTTAAGATCGATACGTTTACTGAAGGATGAAAACGCAAACCTCCTTTATAAGGGCCAATTGCAGAGTTAAACTCTACTCTATATCCTCTATTTACGTGTGTTTCTCCTTTATCATCAACCCAAGGAACTCTAAATAATATCGTTCTCTCTGGCTCTACCATTCTTTCTAACAATTTTTTTCCTTGATATTTAGGATTGTTTTCAATAAATGGGAGTACCGTTTCTGCCACTTCGTGTACAGCTTGTAAAAATTCTGGTTCGTTAGAATTACGCTGTTTCACGTAATCCATAAAAGCATTTATTTTAGATTCCATAATTTAAATCTAGTATTTTATGTAGTTAATAATTTAACGGGGCAAATATAACCAATTTACCATTCTTTAAATTTAAAATTTTCTATTATTTTACTTGTTTTTGATTTTTTCTCAATCGATTTCGTAAACCGTTAAAACATCACACCTTTTTCCATAAAAAATTGTAAATTTGTCCCTTAATTTTTTGAGTTTAAAGAATGTTAGACAAAGTAAAAGAATTGATCGGTGATGTAGCGGCGTTTAAAGCAACTTCTAAAGAAGAAGTTGAAGCGTTTAGAATAAAGTACTTGGGAAGCAAAGGCTTGCTAAAGGACTTGTTTTCAGAATTTAAAAACGTAGATGCTAATTTACGTAAAGACTTTGGGCAGGCACTAAATACATTAAAAAAATCTACCGAAGAAAAAGTACTTGCTTTAAATGAGGCTTTAGTGTCTTCTGTTGAAGAAAAAGGTATTTATGGAGATTTAACTCGACCGTCAGAACCGATTCAGTTGGGTTCTCGACACCCTATATCATTGGTAAAAAATCAAATTATTGAGGTCTTCAACCGCATTGGTTTTACCGTTTCTGAAGGTCCAGAAATTGAAGATGATTGGCACAACTTTACAGCATTAAACTTACCAGAATACCATCCCGCACGAGACATGCAGGATACCTTTTTTATAGAACAAGACCCTGATATTTTGTTGAGAACTCATACCTCATCGGTACAGGTTCGTTATATGGAAAACAACACGCCGCCAATTCGAACCATTTCTCCAGGTCGTGTGTTTCGTAACGAAGATATTTCTGCACGAGCACATTGTATTTTTCATCAAGTAGAAGGTTTGTATATTGATACCGATGTTTCTTTTGCAGATTTAAAACAAACTCTTTTATATTTTACAAAAGAAATGTTTGGAAAGTCTAAAATTAGACTGCGCCCTTCGTATTTTCCATTTACAGAGCCAAGTGCCGAAGTTGATATTTATTGGGGATTAGAAACAGAAACTGATTATAGAATTACCAAAGGAACCGGTTGGTTAGAAATTATGGGCTGCGGAATGGTAGATCCTAATGTCTTAAAAAATGCCAATATCGATCCAACAAAATATTCTGGATATGCCTTCGGAATGGGAATTGAGCGTATCGCTATGCTGCTATATCAAATTCCAGACATTCGAATGTTTTACGAAAACGATGTTCGTTTCTTAGAACAATTTAAGTCGGTTATTTAAGCTGAAACAAGTTCAGCTTCTTTCTAAAAACTTATTAATCTTATTTTCAGTATCCATGAGATACTGAAGCAAGTTCAGCATTAATGAAAAAAGACCTCCAAATCCCTGAAGTTACCGGCGTAGAAATGGCCATTGTTTATGAATACAATGCTCTTTATAAAACCAATGACTGGAATGTGTACATTATCAACAAAAAAAAGGTTGATTTAGAAATGGTGGTAATTGTTTCTCAAGGCTTCAGCGAGAAAAAAACAACGTCATTACTTCGTAAGAAAATTGCGGTGTTGCCTAAAAATTCTTTTGCAAAAGTTGAGTTTATTCAGCCCGAACTCTTCAAGCTGAACAATCGTTTTCAAGTTTCTTTTTTTGAAGACAATGCCTTGTACGAAAAAACATTTCTTTTTAAACAAAACACCATCAAAGAAGGGGCTTTACGAATGATTACACTATTAAACAAACGTGGTATTTTAGTGAAATAATCCTTTCATCAACATCTTTTCATTCTTCGTAATAACAACTTCCTTTTAGCTGTCTGCCGTAGATTGGTTACCCAAAAAAGCCAATCAACAAGTAAAGAGTGGTAGCAATTACTCCACCAATCAATGCGTAAGGTAATTGTGTTTTTACATGATCTATATGGTCACTTGCTGATGCCATCGAAGAAATGATAGAAGTGTCTGAAATCGGCGAACAATGGTCTCCAAAAATTCCTCCTCCAAGTGTTGCTGCCACAATAATTGTGATTTCTGAGCCGTGAATGTTTGCCATCGGAATAGAAATGGCCAACATAATTGCAAAAGTTCCCCAAGAGGTTCCTGTTGAAAAAGCAATAAACGAGCTAATTATAAAAACCACCGCCGGCAACAATTCTGGAGACAGCCACTCTTTTGTAACATTTGCCACATACTGTCCTGTTTCTAATTCTTTACAAGCGTCTCCAATGGCAAATGCCAACAACATTAATAAAGCCAAGGGCATTAATTCGCTAATTCCTTTCAAAGATAAACTTACCATTTCTTTTGGTTTCATAATTCCTTGAACAGCATATAAAATCATAGCTACCATCAAAGAAATGATGACTGAATACAACACAGAAGACGATCCTGATCCTTTCCCAATTGCTTGCGAAGCGTGGTCTAAAAAAGAAGTGGAGTTTTGAACCGAAGTCCATCCTGTATACACAAGGTTTATGGGCATCATCAACACCATTACCAACAGTGGAACGATCATGTTATACGCCTTTGCTTTAACGCCTTCTTTTGGGGGGAAAGATGTGATTTCATCAGAAACCATTGGCACCGCATTTGTGTTCATTAATTCCCCTGTTTCTCTGGTTCTTTTTTCTGCTTTTGCCATTGGGCCCCAGTCTTTTTTTGTGAGAATCACCACAAAAACTATCAAAATTGCCAACAGCGGATAAAAATTGTATTTAATAGAAGACAGCATCACAGAAAAAGGTTGTTCAATTCCTTGGGTCAATAAAAGCCCCATAATAAATGCGCCCCAAGCATTGAACGGAATTAAAATAGAAGACGGTGCCGAACTAGAATCGGCAATATAAGCCAGCTTTTCTCTTGGTATTTTTAACTTGTCAAAAATAGGTCTGTACAAGGTTCCAACGGTTAAAGAACTAATGCTTGTTTCAACAAATAACGCCAGACCTGTTAGGATTGCCAATACTTGTACCATCACTCTACTATATCCTGTTTGCTTCTTTTCAAACTTAGCAATTCGACTGTTTATAATATTTACAAAACCTTCTACACCTCTAGAGTATTGAATAAAAATAAGCAATGCTCCTATCAAGGCACTAAACATAATGGTTCTTGTATTTCCTTCAGATTTAAAAACATTGACCAATGCTTCAATCATGGCTATTGTGCCGTCTAACGGATTCCACCCTTTTACAATTAACCACGAAAACCAGATTCCAAAAAGCAATGCAATATATACTTGCTTTGTTCTTAATGCTAAAACAATAGCAACAATTGGCGGCAATACCGAAAGGAATCCATAGTCCATAAACTGTGTTTTTAAGTTGCCTAAAGATAGTTTTTTCTTCGAGTATCGGCTCTTTTTTTTAAACAAATAGGTGTCGCTTGATTTTTGTAAATTGCTACTTCTATTTATAATCGCTAAATGACTCAAAAATACATCCTTGCTTTAGATCAAGGAACCACCAGTTCTCGATCTGTACTTGTTCATCAAAATGGACAAATTGTTGCGATGGCACAACAAGAATTTAAACAAGTTTTTCCGCAACCTGGTTGGGTAGAACACGATCCGATGGAAATCTTAAACACCCAATTAACAACGGTCAAAAAAGTCATTGCAAAAGCCAATATTTCTGCTTCAGAAATTGTAGGAATTGGCATTACAAACCAGCGTGAAACAACTGTTGTTTGGAACAAACATACAGGAAAACCCATTTACAATGCCATTGTTTGGCAAGACAAACGAACGGCTTCTATTTGCGAAAAATTGAAGAAAAAGGGACTCGAAAATCACGTAAAAAAAACCACAGGACTCGTTATTGATGCTTATTTTTCTGCCACAAAAATTCATTGGATCTTAGACCATGTCGAAAACGCACAATCTGAAGCCGAAAAAGGAAACCTTCTTTTTGGAACCATTGATACCTGGTTGCTATGGAATTTAACAAAAGGAGAAGTACACGCAACAGATGTTAGTAATGCATCGAGAACACTATTATTTGATATTAAAAAGTTGAATTGGGATGAAAAACTGGTAAGCGAATTGAACATACCCACAGCAATGCTTCCTAAAGTACGCCCTTCCAGTTATCAATTTGGCACACATACAATTGAGGGTGTAAAAATTCCGATTTCAGGCATTGCAGGCGATCAACAAGCGGCGTTGTTTGGACAAGCGTGTTTTGAAAAAGGTGCCGCAAAAAACACCTACGGAACAGGTTGTTTTATGCTGATGAATACGGGTGAAGAAGCGCAGTTTTCTAACAACGGATTGCTGACCACCATTGCTTGGGGCATTGATAATAAAGTTTTTTATGCCTTAGAAGGAAGTGTGTTTATTGCAGGCGCGGCAATTCAATGGTTGCGTGACGGACTGCAACTTATTAGCAATGCCAAAGAGAGTGAAGCGCTAGCGGACTTAGTAGAAGGAGAAAATCCTGTCTATGTGGTTCCTGCTTTTGCTGGATTGGGAGCTCCGCATTGGGACATGTATGCCCGAGGTGCCATCTTCGGATTGACACGTGATACTGGAAAAAATCATTTGATCAAGGCAACGCTACAATCACTCGCGTACCAAACAAAAGACGTGTTAAATGCTATGCAAGAAGACAGTAAGGTTCCGCTAACTTCCTTAAAAGTTGATGGCGGCGCTTCTGCTAATAATTTGCTGATGCAATTTCAAGCAGATCTTTTAAATACCAAGGTAGAACGGCCAAAGGTTACAGAAACAACTGTACTGGGCGCGGCTTATTTAGCAGGGATTGCCGTGGGGCTGTGGAAACAGTCTGACATTCTTTCTCATAGAAAAATAAACACTGTATTTACCTCCGAGTTTACTGCTGAAAAAAGAGAACGGCTCTATAAAAAATGGCAAAAAGCCGTAAAAAGAACAATGGATTGGGAAGATTGACAACACCTCTTCATTTTCAACGAGAAAATAACTGTGTTCAACGAATATTTTTCTTTTTTAATGCTTTCTGTACTTCTTTTGTTCTCAAATAATTAAATTTGAAACATATGAAAACTAGAAATATTGTTTTAGTAATAAGCTTTGTCTTATTAAGCTCGTGTATTGTAAAGTCTTTACACCCTTTTTACACCAAAGAAACCATTGTGTCAGATACTCAATTTTTAGGACAATGGGAAGATGACGATGGAGCTCTTTGGGAAGTGGCAGCTTTTTCTGAATTAATATTAGAAGGAAAGCCTATAGATTCCCTTTCAAAAAAGGATTCAAAAGAATATTATAAATTTCAACATGCTTATTTCATTGAGCGAACTAAAAGAAATGAAAAAACAACTTTTTTAGCAACGCCTTTTAAAATTAATGGGCAATTATTTTTAGATTTTATTCCTTTTGAAATTGATGGAGGTTTTACAACGATATTACTAAAAATTCATTTAGTTGCCACACATTCCTTAGTCAAATACGATGTGCTGCCCAATGGAGAAATTAGTTTTAAATGGCTGAGTGAAAACAAAGTAGCGGCACTTTTTAAAGAAAAAAAGATTAAGATCAAACATGAAAAAGTTGGGCTACTTGATGATAAGTATTTGCTAACCGCTAAGCCTGAAGAATTGCAAAAATTTATTAAAAAATACATGACTTCTAACGATAATGAAAAATGGAAAACAGATACTGAATTTACCTTAACAAAAATCAATGCAACACCTTAAGTCTTATTTTGTTAGAACCGGAAGTCACAACGTGTTTGTTTTTAACGCGCTATTGTGGTGTGCTTCTTTTGCTGTGTTGTTGTATTTTTTTTCTCAAGATCACAGCCCTGCCAAAATCGATTATGTATACACAGGAAGCTTTATTGCTACAGTGATTCCTCCTGTTTTTCTCAATCTATATGTATTGATTCCTCGGTTTTTAAAAAAGGAGAAATATGCCTTATTTGGATTCTTCTTTTTGATAAATTTACTCCTTTTTACACAATTAAATACTTGGTTTTTTAGCTCTTTGATTGACTATGTGTTTTCTGATTACTACTTTATTTCCTACCATTCTAATATGAAGGTTTTTTTCATCTTCAGTGTGTTTTTAGCAGCTACAACTTTGATGAAAATTTCTGAAGACTGGGTCTATTTGAATCAAATAGAAAACCGTGCGTTGAAATTAGAAAACCAACAAATTCAATTCCAATTGTCTTCGTTGAGAGCCCAAATAAACCCCCATTTTTTATTCAACTCTTTAAATGTTTTGTATTCCTTATCACTACAAAATAAAGAGGAAACATCTAATGCTATTGTACAACTGTCTGATATCTTAAGATATGTGTTATATGATTCAAACACGGAAAAAATTACCTTAAAAAAAGAACGAGCTTTAATTCTTAATTATCTAGATTTTCAAAAATTTAGACACCAAGAAACGGCAGAAATTCAATTTGATGATGATATTGATGATGCTGCGTTTAAAATTTATCCTATGTTATTATTGCCTTTAATAGAAAATAGTTTTAAACACGGAATTAAAGGTGATACTGAACAAACTTTTGTCACTATTCACATGACAAAAACAGCAAAGGAATTTCATTTTTATATTGAAAATAACCTTTCTGATAAGGTAGAAAAACAAGAGGAAAAATATGCTGGTTTAGGCCTAAAAAACATTCAACAGAATTTAGGTTTAATTTACCCAAACAAACATTCTTTTACCATTACAAAAACAACAACAACCTTTGCGGTTTCTTTAAAAATAGAAATTGATGAATATTAACTGCTTGATTATAGATGACGAGCCGTCTTCACAAATGGTTATCAAAACCTTTCTAGATCGCATTGATTTCCTACAGCTTTCTGGGGTTTGTAATAATGCTGTTGAGGCAATTTCTGAACTTAATAGAAACCCAACAATCGATTTGCTTTTTTTAGATATTAACATGCCTAAAATATCTGGTCTCTCTTTTTACAAATCATTGCAACACCAGCCGTTCGTTATTTTTACGACCGCATACCCAGAATATGCATTGGAAGGCTTTGAGGTAAACGCCATTGATTATTTGCTAAAACCTTTTTCTTTTGATCGGTTTTTTATTGCGGTGAATAAAGTAGTAGAAAAATTCAACACTAAAAACGACAATACTTTTCAAGAAGAGTTTATCATTATTAAGGCAGATAAAAAACTCCATAAAATTACTCTAAATAACATTTATTATATCGAAGCTTTTGGCGATTATGTAAAAATTTATTTACAGAATAGCTATCTACTCACTTATAGTACCTTTTCAAAAATGTTAGATTCACTGCCAAGCAAAAAATTTATTCAAACTCATAAATCTTTTGCCATCAACCTTTCTAGAGTGACTTTGGTTGACGGAAATCAAGTGGTACTAAGTTCTCTAAAGGTTCCTATAGGTCAGAAATACAAAGCAGGTTTTATAAAAAGAATAAACAACGGTTAATTGATTCCAGGCCTCACAGGTTTTAAAAACCTTATAGGATTATATACCGCTAGTGAAGTTCTTTTTTTTGGACGTGTTTTTAGGTTGTGGAAACAAAAAGCACTCTATTTATAAAGGTTTTTTAAATATGAGCTACCTTTGCTTAAGTTTGAAGCATAAAAAATAAAAAAATTATCAAACCCGTCTATATATAAGTTATTAGACGATTTAGAAAGATTGAAAATCCTTGAAGAAGTTACAGGGGGAAAAAGAGGAAAACTATACATTTTTTAAAAATATATAAATCTTTTTCGTTAATATAAACTCACGACAGACTATGAACAGCTTTTCATTCTTCAATAGAAAAACCATTTCCGAAGAACTACAAACCACCGAGTTTGATCTCTTAATTATTGGTGGTGGAATCACAGGTGTAGGAATTGCCTTAGACGCAGCATCGCGTGGAATGAAGGTTGCTTTGATTGAAAAAAACGACTTTGCTTCTGGCACAAGCAGCAAATCAACCAAACTTATTCACGGCGGATTGCGCTACCTAAAACAATTCGATTTTTGGCTGGTCAAAGAAGTAGGTACCGAACGTGCTATTGTGCATAAATTAGCACCACATTTGGTAATTCCAGAAAAGATGATTTTACCGTTAATTGAAGGCGGAACCTACGGTTCTTGGCTAACTTCTATCGGATTAAAAGTCTACGATATTTTAGCAAGTGTAGAAGGAGAGGACAAACGAAAAATGCTCAATAAAAAAGAGAGCTTAGAAATGGAGCCTTTACTTCCTAAAAAAATCTTACACGGCGCTGGATATTACGCAGAATACAGAACTGATGATGCTAGGTTGACCATTGAAGTTTTAAAAACAGCACTAAATTATAGCACAAAAGCCATGAACTACGTACAAGCTACGGAGTTTTTATACAAAGACAACCGGGTTGTTGGCGCAACTGTTTTAGACAACCTTTCAAAAGAGAAGTTTGATATAAAAGCCAAATATGTGGTCAATGCAACAGGGCCTTGGGTAGATGAATTGCGGCAAATAAATCACTCCAAAACAGGCAAACGCTTGCACCTAACCAAGGGGGTTCATTTAGTGGTTGCACATGAAAAATTACCCGTAAAGCAATCTGTGTATTTTGATGTGCCTGATGGGCGTATGATGTTTGCAATTCCTCGAGGAAAAACAACCTATTTTGGTACAACGGACACCGGTTTTCAACTCAATAAAGACAATATAGAAGCCCATTTGGTAGACGCTACTTATTTAATTTCTGCAGTAAACAATATGTTTCCTGCTGTTCATTTAACCATGGATGATATTCAATCTTCTTGGGCTGGTTTGCGCCCGTTGATTCATGAAGAGGGAAAATCGGCATCAGAATTGTCTAGAAAAGATGAGCTTTTTGTGTCAGAAACCGAATTGATTTCCATTGCTGGTGGGAAATTAACAGGCTATCGAAAAATGGCAGAACGAATAGTTGATTTGGTTGCTAAAAAATACAGCCGCCGGTTTGACAAAGAGTTTAAAGACATCCAAACAGAACAAATTGTTCTTTGTGGAGGAAGTTTTAAAAATTTTAAGGCCGTAAAAACATACATTAAAGAGGTTCTTAAAAAATTAAGCCCTCTTGGGTTTCAAAAAACAGAAGCAACTTATTTGGTTTACAACTACGGAAGACAAACCGGGCTTATTCTTAAAAAATTTGATGAACTTTCTGGTAAAGACCCTAAAGAAAAATTAATCAAGGCAGAGTTGTGGTTTACCATACAGTATGAAATGGTATGTACACCAACCGACTTTTTTATGCGCAGGACAGGACGTTTATTTTTTGACAAACCAAGTGTAGATTTGTATAAAAATTTAATCTTAAAGGAATGTGTCGCTCATTTTAATTGGAACGAAGAGACTACTCAAAAACATCAGAAAGAATTAGAAGAAAAAATGGCAAACGCTATAACTTTTCATTAACTCACTCTTCAGAGTCGTTTTCATGAGCTTCTAAATCTTTTGTCAAATCTAGAGCTCTAAATGAAGGCGAAATAATACCTGTAGTGATTACTGTGATTAAGGTCATGGTGCCTCCAAAAACAACCGCGGTTACAGTGCCCATTAATTTTGCGGTAACACCACTTTCAAAAGCGCCTATTCATTAGATGATCCTACAAAGATTGAATTCACAGAGGCAACGCGTCCTCGCATATGATCTGGAGTTTTTAATTGTAAAATGGTTTGCCTGATAACCATAGAAACTCCGTCTGTTACCCCACTAAAAAACAAGGCAACAATAGAGATCCAAAACACCGATGAAAGTCCAAAAACAATAATACACAGACCAAACCCAAAAATAGCCGTCAGTAATTTAATTCCTGCATTTTTACTTATCGGAATATAGGCAGTAATAAGCATTGTTAAAAAAGCTCCAATTGCTGGAGCCGCTCGTAAAGCACCAAAACCTTCTGGACCTACCTTTAAAATATCTTGTGCGTATATTGGTAATAAAGCCACGGCGCCTCCAAAAAGTACAGAAACCATGTCTAAGGTGATTGCCCCTAAAATTGCTTTGGTTTTATATACAAATTTTACACCTTCTTTTAAACTTTGCATAACAGGTTCTCCGATTTTTGGATTTAAAATCGGTTTTTTAGAAATTCCGAAAAGAAGCATAAATGATAAAAGAACCAGAGAAAAAACTATGCATAAAGACCAATGAACCCCAATCCAACGGATTGAAATACCCGCAAAAGCAGGTCCTAAAACAGAGGCCATTTGCCAAGTAGAACTACTCCAGGTTGCCGCATTTGGATACAGTTTTTTAGGAACAATTAATGCAATCAATGAAAAAATTGTGGGGCCAAAGAAAGCGCGTAAAAAACCGCCAAAAAAAACAAGTGCATAAATTGCATACAAAACCGTGTTTGTAGACCAGTCTTTTACAACTGTTGGCCAAGTAAGCAAAAACAGCCCCAAACTAATCAATGAAAAGGCGGCTGTGCAAATAGCTAATAAATTTCGTTTTTCTTTTTGGTCAACAATATGCCCTGCAAACAAAGCCATAGAAACCGCCGGAATAACCTCCATCAAACCAATAATTCCTAATGATAAAGGGTCTTTAGTAATGCTATATACTTGCCATTCAATGATTATAAACTGCATAGACCAGCCAAATACAAGGGTAAAACGAACTAATAAAAAAAGATTAAACTCTTTAATTCGAAGTGCTGCATAAGGGTCTTTTTTTCCCATGTATTTATATCTTAATCGCGTGTTTGATTTTTAGTGATAGCTCAGTGTTTTCAATTCAATTTCAGGTCCATTAAAATGGCGAAGGTTTCGTTTACATCTTCTTCTTTTACAACAATTGTCATTTCGTGCGTAGTAGAAATGACCTCTTGAACAGCAATGTTGGCCCAAGCAAATTGTTTTAAAATAAAATAATAAACCCCAGATTGTTCTAAGTTTTCTTTTGGGAGCTTTATGGTAATTGATGCTAGGTTGACAACACTATGAATGAGTGTTTCTTTTTCAAAAATAGCCTCTACATACGATTGTAGGTTTTTACTGACCACAATATTTGTTTCAAAAATTCCTTGTGATACTGTTAAAAAATAATCGTTGCTATCTGCAGATTTACTTAGTATTTTTGAAATTTCTTTTAGTAAAGAAGCGGTGTTTTTAAACGTAAAATCACATAAGTCAGACCGCACAATTACATCTCCTAAATCTAGTGCTAGTTTTTTTATGTTTTTTCGAATTCGCAATTCACTTACCGGAGACAAGCGATTGATAGCCATCATTACAGCTCCAATTTTAATGTCTTTTTTTAACGTTCTTGAAACTTCTGGTAAAATAACCCTTGCTAAAGAAGAAACGTTGATGAGTTTTTCGTTCAATGCCTCTTCTATAAACGGTGTTTTACGTATGGTGCTTTCAACAACTTCTTGGATGGTTTTCATTTTTGTTTAATTTTAAACACACTGTTATAATTTGTAAAAATATTAAATAAAATTGTACTTTGGTCTTTTTAGGTGTTTTTTTGTATCAAAATTATAAAAATGCTAGTCTTAAAATTTGGAGGAACCTCTGTAGGTTCTGCAAAAAACATACAAAAAGTTGTTGAAATTATTGCGGCAATACACGAACCAAAAATTGTAGTATTGTCTGCTGTTTCAGGAACAACCAACACCTTGCTTGAAATTTGTTCTCAACGAAAAAACAACTTGAAAGATGCTGCAATTTTAAACGTACACCAATTACACAATCAATATTTAGACCTAGTCAATAATCTGTATAAAACACCTTTGTACAAAGAAAAAGCTCGAAGTGTTGTTGGTACGTTGTTCAACAAGCTTACTTCTTTAATAAAGGGGTTAGAAGAGTTAAATTTAGACAATATTATTGTTGCACAAGGCGAAACTTTATCTACAAACTTGGTGCAATTGTATTTGAATGAAAGCGACATTTCTTCAAATTTGATTTCTGCGTTTGATTTTATGCAGACTGATAAAAATGGAGAGCCTGAAATTGAAGTGCTGTCAGAAAAAATACGCCCTCTTTTAACTCAAGCCCCAAATGAAAACCTATGGATTACACAAGGTTTTATCTGTAAAAACACCTTTGGAAAAATTGACAATTTACACCGTGGAGGGAGTGATTATACCGCTTCTTTAATTGCAGCTGCCATCAATGCAAAAGAGGTTCAAATTTGGACAGATATTGACGGGATGCATAACAACGACCCTCGGTATGTTGAGAATACTTTTTCTATTTAAGAAATTTCCTTTGATGAAGCGGCAGAGTTGGCTTATTTTGGTGCGAAAATTTTACATCCGCAGAGCTTGATTCCTGCAAAAGAAAGAAACATTCCTGTGTTGTTAAAAAACACATTCAATCCACAGCAAAAAGGAACAATTATTAAAAATAAAACCGTTCAAAATGGCGTTACCGCAATTGCGGCAAAAGACGGAATTACAGCCATCAAAATAAAGTCGTACCGAATGTTGTTGGCCTACGGATTTTTAAAAAATATCTTTGAGGTTTTCGAAAAATATCAAACTCCTATTGATATGATTACCACTTCAGAAGTTGCTGTTTCGTTAACTATTGACAACACTTCTTTTTTGTCAGAAATTGAAAAAGAACTACAACAATTTGGTAAGGTAGAAATTGACACGCAGTTAAGTATTGTTTGTGTTGCTGGAGATTTTTCTCAAAACAAAGAAGGTATAAGCGCTACTGTTTTTAATGCTTTAAAAGAAATTCCTATACGAATGATTTCGTATGGAGGAAGTAATTATAATGTGTCTCTATTAGTAAAAACAATCGATAAAGTTGCTGCTTTAAACTCTTTAAATGAAGAGTTATTTGTAGAAAACTTGTGTCTCTGAAGATAATCTGAAGGTAAGGGGTTTGTTTGATTAACTGCGGGCTTAATTTAATTTGTGTGTCAGTTTTTCAAACTCATCTTTTGCTTCCTTTCCATTGTATAAAACATTATAAACCGCATTGATAATTGGTGTTTTAGCACCATTTTTTTTATTGATTTTATAGGCGCTTTTAGAGGCGTAATAACCCTCTGCAACCATACTCATCTCTAATTGAGCTGATTTTACAGTGTAGCCTTTTCCAATCATGTTTCCAAACATTCTGTTTCTACTAAATGTTGAATACCCTGTTACTAATAAATCACCTAAATAAGCCGAGTTGTTAATGTTTCTTTTCATGTGGTGCACTTTTTTAATAAAACGCTTCATTTCTCGAATGGAATTACTCATTAATACTGACTGAAAATTATCTCCATAACCCAAGCCATGTGCAATACCTGCAGCAATTGCATAAATGTTTTTTAACATGGCTGCGTATTCTGTTCCGATGATATCATCAGAAATTTTGGTTTTGATATAACGTCCCGAAATATAAGTGCTCAGCTCTTCTGCCTTTGCTTCATCTTGGCACGCCAATGTTAAATAAGATAAGCGCTCCATTGCTACTTCTTCAGCGTGGCAAGGCCCAGTAAGAACCCCTATGTTCTCATAAGGTACCTGAAAATACTCGTGAAAATACTCGCCAATAATCACCCCTGTTTCAGGAACAATTCCTTTAATTGCTGAAAAAATTGTTTTACCTTCTAAAGAAACGGATAGTTTTTCTAATTCCGACTTTAAAAAAGCTGATGGAATTGCGAAAATCAAGGTGTCGTATTTTGAAACAATGGCGTTCATATCATCTGAAAGATCTAATTGCTCTGGGTGCAATTCTGCCGAGCTTAAATAACTAGGGTTGTGTTTGTTTCTTTTGATGTGTTCTATTGCATACGTACTGCGCATATACCAGCCAAGCGTATCTAAGTTTTCTGACAACATTTTTACAATTGCTGTAGCCCAGCTTCCTCCGCCAAGAACCGCTATTTTAGAACTTTTACTCATTGTTTTGTTTTGTTTAGAAAACCAAAAATAAGAAAACAAAGTTCTATCACACAGAACTAACGGTATTTATTATATTTGCTTCAACTAAACACGTTGAATTGAGTTCCTTAAAGCGATTTTTTAAAGACACTATTATTTACGGAATTGCTGCTGTTTTACCACGGGCAATCAATATTTTTCTAGTCAAATTACACACCTCTACCTTAGCGGCAGACAAATATGCTGTAAATACTGATTATTACGTCTATGCAGCTTATTTTAATGCGTTGTTAACCTACGGAATGGAAACGGCGTTTTTTCGATTTTTTTCAAAAGAAAAAGACAAAGGAAAAATTATTTCAACCGTATTTGTTAGCTTATTAGCTAGCTCTCTTTTGTTTTTGGTTGCTACACTTGTTTTTAGCAACGATATTTCTAATTTCTTTGGCTTTAAAAATCCGCTATTTTTTAAATTACTAATTTGGACAATTACACTAGACACACTGGTTGTTGTTCCGTATGCGTATTTGAGAGTTGCCAACAAGTCTGTTCGTTTTACCTTTTATAAAACTGTAAACATTCTTCTTTTTGCATTGTTAAACCTGTTTTTTTTATGGTTTGTTCCATATGCAATAAAGAACGGTCTTTCACTGCCTAAATTCGTTGTAAATTACTACAATACATCTCCAAAGGTGATGCATATTTTTGTAGCAGGAACCGTAGCGAGTGCTGTGACTTTTTTAGGCCTACTTCCTACTATTTTTAAATTCAATTATACGTTTGATTTTCAATTGTTACAAAAAATGTTGCGCTATAGCTTGCCTATTATGATTGGTAGTTTAGCTTTTGTCACCAATGAAAATTTAGATAAATTACTGTTGGGAAATATGCTCGACAAGCAACAAATGGGGGTTTATGCTGCTTGTTATAAGCTGGGTGTTTTTATGACCTTATACGTCATGGCTTTTCGATTAGGCGCAGAGCCTTTTTTCTTCAATCAGGCAACTCAAAAAAACGCTAAAGAAACCTATGCTAAGATCCTTACGTGGTTCTCTATTTTTGGGGCGTTTTTTATGTTGATTGTGGTGGTTTTTATCGATGTTTTTGCTACCGTTCTTCTTGGAAAACCTGAGTATTTTGAAGCCTTATATATTGTGCCTATTATCCTTTTGGCAAATTTGTTTTTAGGTATTTACAACAACTTGTCTGTTTGGTACAAGCTAACAGACAAGACCAAATACGGCATGTATTTTTCAGTAGCCGGAGCGGCAATTACTATTAGTTTTAATCTATTAATGATTCCTAAAATAGGATTTATTGCCTCTGCTTGGGCAACATTACTCACCTATAGCTTTATGATGTTGATCTCTTATTTTATTGGAAAAAAGCACTATCCGGTTCCGTATCAAATCAAAAAAGTAGGACTATATGTATTGGTTTCTTCATTGCTCTCTGGGGTTTCTTTTTTGATTTTTAGAGAAAATTATTGGTTTTCATCGCTTTCGATTATCACTTTTTTAGGATGGGCTTATTGGCGAGAAAAAGACGAATTAAAAAACATTTTTAACAACTAAACTATTCAACAATTACACCTTTTAATTATGAATGTACAAATCATTAACAAGTCAAAACACGCAACACCTAATTACGAAACAGAGGGTTCGGCAGGAATGGATTTACGTGCAAATATTGAAGAAATGATTACTTTAAAACCCTTGGAAAGAGCTATTGTAAAAACAGGTTTGTTTATTGCGTTGCCTATTGGTTTTGAAGCACAGGTTAGGCCAAGAAGTGGTTTGGCTGCTAAAAAAGGAATTACGGTGTTAAATTCCCCAGGAACGGTTGATGCAGATTATCGAGGTGAAATAGGGGTTATTTTAGTGAACCTATCTAATGAAGACTTTGTAATCAACGATGGTGAGCGCATTGCGCAATTAATCATTGCAAAACACGAACGTGTACACTGGCAAGAAGTAACTGTTTTAAATGAAACAGAACGTGGGGCTGGTGGTTTTGGAAGTACTGGGGTGTAGTTTATAATTCTTTATATACCTGTGTCAGCCCTCGGTGTTTGTCAATCAGCAGCGGAAAGTCTAAATCAAACCGGTTGAACGGAACATAGCCTGCTTTTTTATAAAATTCAAACGCTTGTTCTTGTGTGTCCATTGCTTCTAACCAAAGTGTTTCACACCCCTTTTCTCTAGCCGTGTGCTCAACCCATGTTAATAAATTTTTTCCAATGCTGTTTCCTTGTGCTTTTTGATGCAAATAAATACGGTGCAATTTTGCTGATTTTTTATACGCCAAGTGTTCGTTTATTGCGTCCCAAAGAACGCGAAGAATTCCAACAACCTCCTTTTTAAACAATACAAAGTAGTATCCTGTACTTGTTTCTTTTAGTTCGTTGTGTATGTTTTCTTTATTGTACAATCCGTCTACATACCAAGCTCCTTTGTCTGTCCAAAAATGATGATATGCTGGCGGATAAATCATTTGCATTAGCTTGTAAAGCTGTGTACAATCTTGAATTGTAACCGCTTTTAATTGTATGTCTTTTGAAACCGGTATCATTTAGTGCATATATAAAAAGCTGTTGTAAAAAATTACAACAGCTTTTGTGTTTAGTACTGTTTTAAGTTTTTTTACTCTTGGTTATCAATCGCATCTTTAATTTTTACTTCAAGCTCTTCCATCAACTCTGGGTTGTCTTTTATCAATGTTTTTACAGCGTCTCTTCCTTGACCTAGTTTGGTGTCTCCATAGCTAAACCAAGAACCGCTTTTCTTGATAATTCCGTAGTCTACACCAATGTCTAAAACCTCTCCAACTTTAGAGATTCCTTGTCCATACATAATATCAAATTCGGCAGTTTGAAAAGGTGGGGCAACTTTGTTTTTCACCACTTTTACTTTGGTCATATTTCCAATGACACGATCTCCGTCTTTAATTTGTGTTCTTCTACGAATATCAATACGAACAGAGGCGTAAAATTTTAACGCATTTCCTCCTGTTGTTACTTCTGGGTTTCCAAACATCACGCCAATTTTTTCACGTAATTGATTGATAAAAATTACTGTACATTTTGTCTTGCTAATGGTGCTTGTTAATTTACGCAATGCTTGTGACATCAACCGTGCGTGAAGCCCCATTTTAGAGTCACCCATTTCTCCTTCTATTTCAGATTTCGGGGTTAATGCAGCAACAGAGTCTACCACCACAATATCTACAGCTCCAGAGCTAATTAAGTTGTCTGCAATTTCTAGCGCCTGTTCTCCATAATCGGGTTGAGAAATGATTAGGTTGTCAATATCAACACCTAAATTTTCTGCATAAAACCGATCAAAAGCGTGTTCTGCATCAATAAATGCTGCGATTCCTCCGGCTTTTTGAGCTTCGGCAATGGCGTGTATTGTTAGTGTTGTTTTTCCTGAAGATTCTGGTCCATAAATTTCAATCACTCTTCCGCGAGGATATCCTCCAACGCCCAAGGCTAAATCCAGACCCAAAGACCCTGTAGAAATAGCGTCTATGTCATCTATCGCTACGTCACCCATTTTCATAACAGTTCCTTTTCCGTAGGCTTTATCTAATTTATCTAAAGTAAGTTGTAGTGCCTTTAATTTTGCTTGTTGCTCTTTATCTGCTGACATATATTCTGTTATTTTTTAAGTGTAAAATGTTGGGACAAGGTACAAAAAAGTAAAGAAGATTTGCTACATTTTTTATATCTAATATTTACATTTAAAAAGATTGTTTTTTTTATAAAAGTGACTATTATCAGTTTTACTTTCATATACTGGTGGTAACTTTGTGGCGTGAACCCAAAAATACAATATCGTTTTTTAAGCTCCTTTTTAGCCTTAATAATAATGTGCTCCAGTTTTTACCAGGTGTATGTTTCTATCTATTTTATTGCTTATCAAGATTATATTATAAAGGAATTGTGTGTTCAAAAAGACGACCAACAAGGTTGTAATGGGAAGTGTTATTTAATGAAGAATCTTGACGGTGAAGTTTCTGAAAATAACGCAACTGCTCCGTCGCAAAACGACAAAGAGTTTAGGGGTAGCTTACTTTTTTACTTTTCTAAAACATCAAAGATTAATTTTAAATATGCTTCTGATTTAAAGTCAGAAAAAACCATTTATTATTTTGCTTTAAAACAATCTTTATGTTTTGATAAAGAAACTCCTCCTCCTAAATTTTTCAGTTAATTATATCGGTTACTTAAGTAATAAGCCTACTGTTTATTACTAATTGTTTATGCGTTGTATTGGTTAAATTTTACACCAATGTTTCGCGCAATACTTAATATTTAATAAAATGAAAACTTTAAAATACATACTCCCTCTATTAATAGCAGTATTCATCTCTTCTTGTACAAACAATGATGATGTGTTAATCTTAGATGAAACAACAGAATTAAATTTTATAAAAACCTTTTCTAATGCAGAGCATACTGTTGATGTTTTTTCTACAAAAAAAACATTAGAACAAGGCTATAATGACCTTTATATAAGAATTGAAGAAAAATCAACAAGCACTTATATAAAAAATGCCTCTTTAACCTGGAAACCTGTTATGCATATGACAAACAAGGTGCATTCAAGCCCTAGGTCTACAATTACAAAAACAGAGGGTAAAGAAACGCTGTATAATGGATATATCGTCTTTCAAATGGCAGAAAATGCTTTAGAAAAATGGGACCTAACAATAGACTACACTATTGATAATGTAAACTATACCGTAAAAGAGTTTATTAGTGTACCCGCTGCTGTAAAGAAAAATGTAACTGTTTTTACGGGTGCTAACGATATAAAATATGTCTTAGCGTTGATTGATCCTAAAGAACCAA
Organism: Polaribacter sp.; assembly: GCA_029245785.1. Classification (GTDB taxonomy): domain Bacteria; phylum Bacteroidota; class Bacteroidia; order Flavobacteriales; family Flavobacteriaceae; genus Polaribacter. Next base: position 129,585 of record JAQWOR010000077.1, on the reverse strand, counting down.
CTGTTGGATTAAATGATTTTAAAATAGGGCTATATAAAATGGAGTCTATGATGTCTTTTCCTGTGGTAGAAAATTTTATGATTAAACACGATCCTAGAATGCCAAGTATGGGAAATCACAGCTCTCCAAACAACACTGATTTAACTTTTAATACTGCTTCTAAAATATATGAAGGAGAACTGTCTTTAACAATGACTGGTTATTGGAAATTAAATTTAATGTTGTATAACAACCTTAATCAATTAGTTAAGGGTGAAGAGGTTACTGAAAGTAATGAAGCTAGTAGCTTATTTTTAGAAATTGAATTTTAAACACAAATTAAAGCCCCGGGCACATTGCTTCGGGGTTTTACGTTTTTCTTAAAACACTTAATCATGAAAAATATTATATTTCTAATTGGTTTATTAATGGTTTTTCAAACCGTTCGCCCTCAACAAAAAATATACGAAACAGCTATTTTAGAAGGGAATCAAATATTAAAAGAAATCATTATCATTGGAAAAAAGAGAAAAGGAGTTGATAATAAAAAACACACAAAACCACTGTCTTCTTTGGGTCAGTTTTTAGAAGAGTCTTCTAAAATTAACATGATAAAAAGAGGTAATTATGCTTGGGAACCAGCAATTAACAATATGCTCTCAGATAGAATTAGTGTTACTATTGATGGAATGCAAATTTTTGGAGCTTGTACAGATAAAATGGACCCGGTTACTTCTTATGTTGCCATTTCTAACTTAGAAAATGTGGTTATTTCTTCTGGACAGCATGGTAGTGAAAACGGACAAACTATTGGCGGTGCTATCGATTTAAAATTAGATAAAAGTGGTTTTACCAAATATGATAGCAAACTAATTACAGGATTCGATTTAGGTTATGAGAATAATTCTAATACTAAAATTATTGGTATAGAAACAAACTATAGCAATCAAAAATTCTTTTTAAATACAGATTTTATTAAGAGATCTGCAGATAATTATTTTGATGGAAACAATCAGGAAGTGCTTTTTTCTCAATATAATAAGTACAATTTTTCTGCAATTTCTGGTTATAAAATTTCATCAAAAGAAAAAATTGAAGCTACGCTTATTTATGATGAAGCTACAAATGTTGGCTACCCTGCATTACCAATGGATGTTTCTTTAGCAAAAGCTCTTATTGGTTCTGTTAATTATGAATATTCAAATGCAGAAACTTTTATTAATACTTTAGAAACAAAAATTTATGCCAATTCCATTACTCACGTAATGGACGATACAAAAAGGCCAAATGTTCCTATTCATATGGATATGCCAGGGTGGAGCAATACTTATGGTTTTTATATTAAAAGTAAAGCAAAAAAAAACCAACACGCCTTGTTGATGAATTTTAATGGGTATTACAATACGTCATTAGCAGAAATGACCATGTATCCTAAAAACACCTCAGAAAGGTTAATGTTTATGCTTACTTGGCCAGATGTTATAACAATTTATTCTGGGTTGTATTTAGAAGATAAAATAAAAATAAATGCAACCACATCTGCACAGCTAAGCGCTAGATTTGGATTTCAACACAATAGAATTGCTAGTGATTTTGGGTTGGGAAGTTTACAAATTTTTTATCCTCACTTAACCGCTTCTAAAAATCGGTTTTTACCTAGTGTTTCTACGCAAATAACACATAAAAAGAAATCGTTTACTTATACCGTTTCTTTAGGTTACGGAGAAAGAGCGCCCTCTGTAAGTGAAGGGTATGGTAATTTTTTATACAATAGTTTTGATAATTTTGATTATATCGGAAACCCGTATCTAAAAAATGAAAAGTCGTTTGAATTTAACACTAAAGTCTCTTTTAAAAAGAAGGCCTTTAATATCTCTTTTGAAAACTCTTTTTTTTACCTTTCTGACTATATAATTGGAGAAATAAACACGCATTATTCTCCGATGGTTATTGGTGCTGATGGAGTAAAAGTATATCGTTCTTTAGATAATGTGTTGCAATTTAACTCTGCTTTAAATACTTCGTATAAAATCAATACTCATTTTACTACTAATGCTTCTATTGGATATAATTACGGCAAAGAAATACACGGAGAATATTTGCCTTTAATTGCACCTTTTTCTTACAAAGTAAATCTTCTTTATAAAAAAAATGTTTTCACTTCTAAAATAGAAATTGTAGGGGCTGGAACACAGGTAAATTATTCGAAATCGTACGGAGAAGATAAAACTAAAAAATACACTATTTTTAATTTTAATACAGGATATACGTTTTATATAAATAACGATGTATTAACTGTTAAAACTGGAGTAGAAAATATATTTAACAACTACTATTCTACATATTCTGATTGGAAAAATATACCTAGAATGGGACGAAATATTTTCGTTAATTTGTCATATATTTTAAAATAATACATGGCAACTCACCAACATTTTATACTTCATAAACCGTATGGTTATTTATCTCAATTTATAAATAATCAAACAAAGAGAAAGAAAAAAATGTTGGGAGAATTATATGATTTTCCTGAAGGAACCATGGCTATTGGCCGATTAGATGTAAACTCAGAAGGTTTGTTATTATTAACAACAGACGGAAAAGTAAGCGAACATATTAGAAGTAAAAAAATAGAAAAAGAATACTATGTTCAGGTAGATGGTATTATCTCTAACTCTGAAATTGAAATACTTAAAAAAGGGGTGGAAATTAGTATTGAAGGTGAAAAATACATGACAAAACCTTGTAAAGCAATGTTAATTTCTGCTCCTAATTTTCCTAATAGAACTCAAAAAATTAGAGATGAACGTCATGGCCCAACTAGTTGGATTTCTATAACAATTAATGAAGGGAAATTTAGACAGGTTCGAAAAATGACTGCAGTTGTAAATTATCCAACATTACGATTAATTAGAGTAAGAATAGGTGCTATTTTATTAGAAAATTTAACTTTAGGAAAGGTAAAAGAAGTTGCTAATTTAATGTAACATTTATCACTTTTAAATAATAATTATTTATATAATTTTGAGGTATAATGGAACAAAATTCAAACACCTTTATTTATATAATAGCCGCAATAATTCTTTTACATTTTATTGTTGGTATTGCTTTTTTAATTTATAAAATAATTAAAAAATAGCGTTACTTAACTTTTTTTCATCTCAATATGTGGAATTCCATCCTCTAAATACTCCTCTCCTACTTTAATAAACCCGTGTGTTTCGTAGAATTTTTTTAAATATGTTTGTGCAGAAATGATAATTTCTAAAGTGGTAAATTTTTCTTGAACCGCTTGTATAGATGCTTTTATCAACTCATGTCCATATCCATCTGCGCGTTCTTTCTTTGCCACCACTACCCTACCAATACTCGCTTTTTTAAAATAATCTCCTGGTTTAAAAATTCGTGTATACGCAACAATTTTACTGTTTTTAAACCCAAAAACATGCAGCGCTTTTTGATCTTTTCCATCTACATCTTGATACACACAATCTTGTTCTACTACAAAAACTTCTGAACGTAATTGTAAAATTTCATACAACTCAGTAGTTGTTAATTGAGTAAATGTTTTTACAAAAAATTCCATTAGCAAGAAATTTTATCTACTCTTGTTGCATGACGACCTCCTTCAAAGTTTGTAGTAAGAAAAATATCTACAAACCCTAAAGCTTGTTGTAAAGAAACAAAACGAGCAGGAATGGTTAAAATATTTGCATTATTGTGTTGGCGAGTTAATGCAACCAATTCATTATTCCAACATAAAGCAGCTCTAATCCCTTTATGAGAATTAGCGGTCATTTGAGCGCCATTTCCACTTCCACATAAAATAATACCAAACGTTGCCTTCCCTGATTCTACAGCTTTCGCTGTTGGATGAATTGCATCAGGGTAATCCATACTATCATTAGTATCTGTCCCAAAATTTAAAACCTGGTAACCTTTTGATTCTAATTTTTTTAGAATTTCAAATTTATACTCCGTTCCTGCATGATCATTTCCTATTGCAATTATCATAAGATGTTGTTTTTAATTGATTTATGTCTTACAAAAATAAACATATTGATGGTTATCAACAGGTTTTAATAGTCAATTTTTAAATATTATTTATAAATAACTTATTTTTAATGATTTACTTACTTTTTAAAATTGTTTAAAAGTATTTGTCTTTTTTTAAAAGTTTTTTTGGTAGAAATAATAATAATTACAATACTAGAAGTTGTTTTATTTATGCAAGTTTTATTATTATTATTTAATTACTACTTATCAACATAAATAAGAAGTTTTATCAACATTAAAAATAAAAATAAAATAAATAAATATTTGTGAAATAGTATTTATACTATCTGTTAATAAGGTTAAAAAAGTACTGATTTTTAAGATTTTAAAATAAAATAAATTGTTAATTATATTTTATAAATGATATATAAAAATAAATGATATCCTTTTTATAGTAGCTATTCACATACTATTATAACCATCATTTTTTTTTAAATTTTAAAATATCTTTTATAATAATAATATAAAATGTTGATAAGTGTAAAAAAAAAACTAAACAGTCGTTTTTAAAGTATCTACTACTTTTACAGTTTCAATAGATTGCTTTTTTTGAAACACCGTATTTATTTTTATAACAGATATATAAATACCTGTTATAAAAATAAAAATAAAAAAAATAATTATTTTTTTAAAATGTTTCATTCTTCTTTATTACTAATATAAAGACGACGTTTTTTAAAGTTTGTTACATTTTTTTAAGATTTTCTTAACGTTTGTAATTTAAGGAATTACAAACTGGATAGCTTTTGGAATAATTATAGCTTTTAAAGATCCTTTTCCTATCAGTTCTCCATCTGCTTGAATAAATGGTTTATTATAAGAAGAAATAGGTGTAATATAAATTGATTTACTTTTATAAGTGGTAACTTTTTTATGGTGTATAATTTTTCCGTTGTAGAGTTTGGGTAAATTTTTTATTAAGTCTATCAACGATAAATTTTTAACAATAGTAATATCAAATAAACCGTTTAATGTAGAACTATAATCTGTTAATCTCATACCTCCAGCAGAATATTTACAAATACCTACCAATACCATTAAACAGGTATTTTCTATTTTTTGGTTGTTTATTTTAATTTTAAATTTTGTTTTTTTATAAAAAAACAAACCTGAAAAACCACTTAATAAATAAGCAATTGAACCTAATTTTTTTAACTTTTTTAATTTATAAGTTACATAACCATCATAGCCTATACCAGCAAGGTTATTAGAATAAAAAACTTCACCAGAATCTAATTCAATTTTATTAATATCTTGTAAAATAGTATTGTTTTTTTTAATAATAGTAATAGAATTATCTATATTTGTCGGAATATTATAGGTTTTTACCCAATCATTTCCAGTACCAATTGGTAGTACAGCAATTTTTATAGTACTTGACTCCACTATATTTTGCGACATTATTCCATTCACAATATGATGTAATGTACCATCTCCACCAACAGAAATTATTTTAGTAAACCCATTTTTAATAGCGTTTACAACCAACACAGTTTCGTGTTTAGAATATTCAGTAAATGCATAAGAAAATTGAATGTTTTGGTTTTTTAAAAGAGTTGAAATTTTCTTCCAATTTTTTTTAGATTTTCCATTTCCAGCAATTGGATTTAAAATTAAAAACCAATGATTATTCATAAAAGAAACAAATTATTAATTAATAAACAAAAAGGTAAAGTACAAAACTTATTTTATAACGATAATTTAATATACAATGATTATAATTATTTGTAATTTGCTAGTTATTATAATACATAAAGACAAATGTCGAAAAAAAAGAAATTTTACAAAAAGAAAGGAAAAATACTTAAAGATTTAACCAAAAATATATTTAAAATCTTAAATAAAGATACAAACAAATCATATAATTATAAACAAATTTCCGCTAAAATAGGGGTTTCAGATACCGATGGTAAAACACAACTTCTAAAAAAATTAGCAGAGCTAACTACGCTTAAAAAAATTAAAGAAACAGACCGAGGAAAATATACCATAAATCAAGATAGAAAATACAGTATTGGTACCTTAGATGTTACTTCAAATGGAAATGCTTATTTTATTTCAGATGATTTTGAAGAGGATATTTTTATTCCATCCATTAATTTAAATAAAGGGTTACATAAAGATACTGTTAAAGTATATACTTATCGGAAACGAGGAGGAAAAAAATTAGAAGCCGATGTTGTTGAGGTTTTAGAAAGAGCAAAAACAGAGTTTGTAGGTGTTTTACAAATAAATAAAAATTTTGGATTTGTTATTCCGGATGATCAAAAAATGTATACAGATCTTTTTATTTCTCAAAACAAAATAAACGGAGCAGAAGATGGCGATAAAGTTGTTACTACTCTTATAGATTGGCCAGAAAGATCTAAAAATCCTTTTGGAAAAATAACAAAAGTTTTAGGAAAACCAGGAGAGCATGACACAGAAATTCATTCTATTTTATTAGAATACGGTTTGCCATATGAGTTTCCAAAAGAAGTTGAAAACGAAGCAGAACATTTATCGATAGAAATTACACCGCAAGAAATAGCAAAACGTAGAGACATGCGTGGTGATTTAACATTTACAATAGACCCAAAAGATGCCAAAGATTTTGATGATGCCTTGTCGTTTACAAAATTAGAAAATGGGAATTATGAAATTGGAATACATATTGCAGATGTTTCTCATTATTTACAACCTAAAACAATTTTAGATGATGAAGCTTATGAAAGAGCAACCTCTGTTTATTTGGTTGATAGGGTAGTGCCAATGTTGCCAGAAATGTTATCAAATGGAGTTTGTTCTTTGCGTCCAAATGAAGAAAAATTAACCTTTTCTGCTGTTTTTGAAATCAATGAAAAAGCACAGATTATTAACCAATGGTTTGGGAGAACAGTTACATATTCAGATCAGCGTTTTGCTTATGAAGAGGCACAAGAAATAATAGCAAACTGCTCAAATACGAACCCAAATAAAAGTGGGTATAAAATACCAAAAGAGGTTTCGATTACCGATAAAGAGTATGAAGTTTCTCCTGAAATTGTAGAAGCTACTTTAAAATTAGATGAATTAGCTAAGAAACTTCGTAAAAAACGCTTACAACAAGGCGCAATTACTTTTGATCGGGTAGAAGTGAAGTTTCATTTAGATGAAAAATCAAACCCGACAGGAGTTTTCTTTAAAGAATCTAAAGATGCGAATAAACTTATTGAAGAATTTATGTTGCTTGCCAATAAAAAAGTAGCAGAATATATTGGCAGAGAAAAAGGAAAACCTAGTAAAAAAACGTTTATTTATCGTGTACATGACGAACCAAATATTGATAAACTAGCATCACTACAAAACATCATTAGTAAGTTTGGTTATAAAATTAATACCGAAACAAAACAAACAATTTCTCAATCGTTGAATAAACTATTAAAAGAAGTACATGGTAAAGGAGAAGCAAATATGGTAGAAACCCTTGCAATTAGAACAATGAGCAAGGCAGAATATACAACTCAAAACATTGGCCACTACGGATTGGCATTTGATTATTACAGCCATTTTACATCGCCTATTAGGCGGTATCCAGATGTAATGACGCATCGGTTACTTCAACACTATTTAGATGGTGGAACATCTCCTAAAGCAGACAAATATGAAGAAAAATGTAAACATTCTTCACAAATGGAAGAGCTTGCTGCAAAAGCAGAAAGAGATTCTATTAAATACATGCAGGTAAAGTATATGCAAGATCATCAAGAAAAAGAGTTTGAAGGAGTTATTTCTGGAGTTACCGAATGGGGAATTTATGTAGAAATTAAAGAAAATAAATGTGAGGGAATGGTAAGAATTAGAGATATAAAAAGCGATTATTATATTTTTGATGAAGGACAGTACGCAATTGTTGGACAGTCTACAAAAAACATGATTCAACTAGGTGACGAAGTTGTTGTAAAAGTAAAGAAGACAGATTTAGAAAGAAAGCATTTAGATTTTTATTTAATAGAAGATTCATAGGTATTGTTACAATAAAAATAAAATTTAATCTTTATAGTAGTATAATTTAGTAACATGAAAAAAATAGTTATTACATTGGTGTTGTTTTCTACAATTTCCATTGCTGGACAAACCATAATTACAAAAAACCTAGGAGACTTTACAATCTTAAAAGTGTATAATGGGATTGATATTGAATTGATAAAGTCAGATGTTCAAAAACTAGTTATTACAGGAAAAAAAGCAGAAAAAGTATTTGTAAAAAACAGCAAAAACACGTTAAAAATAGCCTTAAAATTTCCAGAACTCCTCGCAAAAAACACAGTTAAAATTAAATTGTATTATAAAAACCCAATTGCTATTATTGATGCAAATGAAGGATCAAGTATTACCTCTAAAAAGATTGAACAATTAGCGTTAGAGGTTAAAACCCAAGAAAGCGCATTTATTAATTTAGTGGTAGCTGTAAAACATTTAACAGTTAAGTCAGTTTCAGGCGGGGTTATTAAATTAACAGGAACCTCCAAAAACCAAACGGTAGAAGTTGGTAGTTCGGGTGTTTATTTTGGCTTTAACATAAAAGCGGAAAACACATCTATTGTTAAGGCTTCATTAGGAGGAAAGGCAGAAATTTTTGTTGGAGAAACACTAGACGCAAAGGTAAGTTTTGGTGGTTCTGTTTTTTACAAAGGAACCCCAGAGGTTTTAAAAACTAAAAAAGTGCTTGGCGGAATTATTGAACAAAAGAACTAACTTATTTAAACGAAGTTAAAGTGTAAAAACGTTTTTGTATCTTTGCTTTAAAATTAGAAATAATGAACATACAAAATATAATTTTAGCGATTCCAGGAGGAGCATCAATTGCGCTTATTGCAGTTGCAATCTTACTTTTATTTGGAGGAAAGAAAATTCCTGAATTAATGAAAGGTTTAGGAGGAGGAATAAAAGAATTCAAAAAAGCCTCTAAAGAGGAAAAAGAAGAAGACTCTGAAAAAATAGAAAAAAAGAAGTAATTCTTATAAAAACGAAAAAGCTCTAGACAAGTCTAGAGCTTTTTTTTTATAACATTTCATTACACTTATATTATCCCCCAATGATATAACTTAGATATGTTACAAGACAAATGTATAACCAATCTTGCTATAATACTAATTTTTGGTACAAGAGGGAGGGTTTGGGACGAACGGTCCTTAAGAATTACCCACTAATTTACTTAAAGAGTCTTTAGGAAAGCTTCTAGATACAGGAATTTTAAAAGGAATTATTGAAGACTTTAATACATAGCTCCTTGCATTTCCTTGTATCTTTTTAACGTAATTAGTGTTAATAATATAAGATTTATGACAACGAATCATGTTTTCGTATACACTTAAGTCGTCCGTTACTTTTGTTAATGTGGTTCTTAAAATACGTTCTTTAAGCACTCCTTCTTTTTTAACAAACACAGAAACATAATTTCTTTCAGAAGAAAGGTACACGAGGTCGTTTATAGGTACAATAAGCTCTTCTTTGTTGTTTTCTGACTTTAATAAAATGGTTGTACCAGCCTTTAAAGGGTCTTTTGCTTGAGGGCTTTCTGTATTAATTTTTAATGCAATTTTTTCTCGCTTTTCTCTAGAAAGACTTTCATCAACGATATAAAATAACAATACAGGAAAACCACCTACAGCGAGTATGTATAAAATAAAAAGAAACAAGCTTTCTGTTGGTAATTCTTTAGGCTTGCTGGCTAAGCTATACCACCAGGTTAAAAAACCAATAAGAACAAAACCTCCAGAGGTTATCAAAACACTTTTTCCAATAGTCCATCGCCTAGCATTAAAGAAATTTTTAAAAAAAATAGGCAAAAGAAATAGAATTGTGAAAATAACAGCAAAAGAAATCGCGCTAATAATAAAGATGTAGTACAATTCGTCGTTTACATGTAGCTCCGCTAAATTAAAAGGCTTAAAAATATATAAAAAAAGATAGACAAAAAGCCCAAAACCAACAGGCATAAGTAGCCTATATTTTATTGAATGGTTAAAAAAATAAGGTCTTTTAAGCCAAGAAAGTACAAAATTCATGGTTGTTTTTTAATTTTTTTATATCATTAGCTCTTCTGAAGTCTTTCAGCACAAAAATCGCTTGAAAAGTTGTTATAATACAACAAACAAAATTAGCGAAATAGCTCTTAAATTACCAAAAAAGACGTACCGTTTGAATTATTGAAGGTACATAATTTTTGTAAAGATACAAAAATAACATTTTTTTTATTTGGGACGAATGGGCCTTAAGAATTGTTCACTAAAATTTTTAATGAACCTTTAGGAAAACCCCTAGACACAGGGATTTCAAAAGGAATTATTGGAGATTTTAACACATACCCTCTTGCGTTACCGTGTATTTTTTTTATGTAATTAGTGTTAACAACATAAGATTTATGACAACGAACCATATTTTTATATGCGTTTAAGTCAATCGTTGTTTTTGTTAATGTGGTTCTTAAAACAGCCTCTTTTAACCCCCCTTCTTTTTTAAGAAATACAGAAACGTAATTTCCTTCAGAAGTGAGATACACGAGGTCACTAATAAGAACAATAAGCTCTTCTTTATTGTTTTCTGACTTTAATGAAATGGTTGTACCAGGTTTTGGAGGGTCTTTTATTTCAGACGATCCTTTGTTAATTCTTAAAGCAATTTTTTCTCGCTTTTTTCTAGTGACCCTCTCATCAACAACACAAAGCAATATTGCGGGCAAGGTGCCTATAGCTATAGAGTATAAAAGAAAAACACTTAAACTTTCTGTTGGAACACCTTCAGTTTTGCTAGACAAACTATACAGCCGAGCAAAAAACCCATTAAGAGCTAAAGAGATTGCTACGATCATTATGCTTTTCCCAACCGTCCAACGATCAGGGTTAAAATACCCTTTAAAAAGAATAGGAAAAATAAATAGCGTTATAAAAAAAACACCAACAACAATCACACCAACACCGAATGAATAGAAGACAAAATTGTTTCCATGTAATTCAACTAGGCGGAAGGGTTTAAACACACACAAAAAAAGAAAAACAAAGAGCCCAGAGGCAAAAGGAACGATCAGCCTATATTTTATTGAGTGATTAAAAAAATAAGGTCTTTTAAGCCAAGAAAAGAAAAAATTCATAAATTTTAGGGGTTTTTAAGGGTTTGACTTTTAGGGTTTTTGTGGGGGTTCGTTTATTTTGTTTGCTGCAACCAAGCTAGTAACCATGTCATTTAACATAGAGCTTGCGGCATTTGGGTTGTTTGGTAATAAGATTAAATTACTCTTCGTATCTGAACCAATAGACTGTAAGGTGTCATAGTGTTGTGTAATTACAATCAAGGCAGAGGCTTCTTGTGAGTTAATCCCCGCTTTGTTTAAAACATCTACAGATTCTTCTAGGCCACGAGCAATCTCTCTACGTTGATCTGCAATACCTTTTCCTTGTAGGCGCTTGCTTTCTGCCTCTGCTTTTGCGCGCTCTACAATTAAAATACGCTGTGCGTCTCCTTCGTATTGTGCGGCCGTTTTTTCTCTATCAGCAGCATTAATTCTATTCATAGCCTCTTTTACTTGGGCGTCAGGATCAATATCGGTAACTAAGGTTTTTATGATATCAAAACCATAATTAATCATTGCTTCTTGTAGTTCTGATTTTATAGCAATTGCAATATCATCCTTCTTCACAAAAACATCATCGAGTTTCATTTTTGGAACCTCTGCTCGTACAACATCAAAAACATAACTTGTAATTTGGTCATGAGGGTATTCTAATTTATAAAAAGCATCATAAACTTTACTTTTAATGATAACAAACTGTACCGATACCTTTATTTTTGTAAACACATCATCTAGTGTTTTTGTCTCTACAATAACATCTAATTGTTGAATTTTTAAACTTACTCTTCCGGCAATTCTCTGAATACCGGGTATTTTTAATTGAATACCTGAGTGGCGAATACTGCTATACTTTCCAAAGGTTTCAATAATAACAGCCGTTTGTTGCTTTACCGTAAAAACAGTAAGAACAATAATAAATAAGATTGGTAAAATGTAAATCAAATTACTTAAGAAGGACTCCATAGTTTAATTTTTTTAGAGATGAATAATTAATGATTAAAGATACTAAATTAACAACTCCTCTTAAATAAGAGTCGTAAAAAAATAATAACCTAACAAAATTTATAAAAAAGGTTATTTTAAGAAAGGGTTACAGCAGTTCCATAAGCAAGAACTTCTGAGGTGGTTTGCATTACCATAGAGGTTGTTAGCCGAACATTAACAACAGCGTCAGCGCCCATTTTTTCAGCATCTTTAGTCATTCTTTCGATCGCTTGATCACGAGACTGAGAAAGCAAATTTGTGTATTCTTCAATTTCTCCACCAACAATACTCTTTAATCCAGCAAAGAGGTCTCTACCAATGTTTCGTGCCCTAACAGCACTTCCTTTAGCAATGCCAACAACTTTAGTAATTTCTTTGTTTGGAACAGTCTCTGTGGTAGAAAGAATCATTTTTTTAGGCTTAAAAAGTGAGGTAACTATTAATAAGACGCAAAAAAAAATAAAAGTTACAAAATGGTGATTGCATTTTTAATTCTTTGGATTGTTTCTTGTTTTCCAATTTCCGCAATAATATCAAACAAATGAGGTCCTTTTAAAGCGCCAACTAAGCTTAAACGAAGCGGTTGCATTACTTTTCCGAACCCAATTTCTTTGGATGTGATCCATTCTTTAATTGTGTTTTCTGTAACTTCTGATGAAAAAGAGTCAATAGTAGAGATGATAGCAATTAATTCTGTCATTAATTCAGGAGTTCCTTCTTTCCAATTTTTTTTAGACGCTTTTGCATCATAGGTTGTTGGTGCTACAAAGAAAAAGCTACTTAAATCCCAAAAATCAGTAACAAAAACAGCACGTTCTTTAACTAAAGAAACTACTTTTTGTACATAAGGCTTCTCAACAATGATTGAGGAGGTAGAAAGTTTTTCTTGTAGTATTGGCAGATATAGATCAGTCAACACTTCATTAGATCTTGCTTGCAAATAGTGTTGATTGAACCAATTGGTTTTATCTGGGCTGAACTTTGCGCCAGATTTGCTTACCCTACTCAAATCAAAAACCTGAGTTAATTGTTCTAAAGAGAAAATTTCTTGTTCTGTTCCAGGATTCCATCCCAACAAAGCCAACATGTTTATAAAGGCGTCAGAAAAATAACCACCTTCTTTGTATCCGCGAGAAACCACCTTGGTTTCTGTGTTTGTATAAGCTAAAGGAAATACAGGAAATCCTAATTTATCACCATCACGCTTGCTTAATTTTCCTTTTCCAACAGGTTTTAAAATTAGCGGTAAGTGTGCAAATTTCGGTGTTTCCCAATCAAAAGCTTTGTATAATAGCACGTGTAATGGCATTGACGGCAACCATTCTTCACCACGAATTACATGAGAAATTTTCATCAAATGGTCGTCTACAATATTTGCCAAATGATAGGTTGGCATTCCATCAGATTTAAATAAGACTTTGTCATCTAAAGTGTTGGTGTCTATTGTAATGGTTCCTCGAATTTCATCGTGTAGAACCAGAGTTTCATCTTGTGGGGTTTTAAAACGAATGACATATTTTTCTCCTGCTTTTATCTTGTCCGAAATTTCTTCTGAAGTAAGTGAAAGCCCATTTTTTAGTTTGAGACGATTGTGCCAATTATAGATAAATGTTTTTCCTTTTTCTTCGTGGTCTTTTCTATGAAAATCTAACTCTTCTGAAGTGTCAAATGCATGATATGCCCAGCCTTTGTCAACCAATAAATCAACATATTGTTTGTATATTTCTTTTCGTTCTGATTGTCTGTATGGACCAAATTTTTCATTCTTTCCAGGGCCTTCGTCAAACGGAATATTACACCACTCTAATGCGTCAACAATATACTGTTCTGCATTGGCAACGTACCGTGTTTGGTCTGTGTCTTCTATTCGTAGAATAAAGGTTCCTTGGTTTTTTTTCGCAAACAAATAATTAAATAAAGCAGTTCTTACACCACCAATATGTAAAGCTCCTGTTGGGCTAGGTGCAAATCGAACACGTACGTTTTCCATAATTTTCATAAAGTTAAAGCGCAAAGATACTCTAGTTTATGAAGATAAAAAAGCAATCTAGAAAATAGGTTTTCGAAGGGATTTAACAGATTATTTTATAGCAATGTTTCAAAAAGCAGTATTTTTATTCATTGAAAATGGATGGATATCAAAACATAGAAGAGAAATTACAACAGTTTGCAAAGAAGCTGTATACAAATGAGTTGATAAAAGGAGGGATTCTGTTTTTTTCTTTTGGGGTGTTGTATTTCTTTTTCACCTTGTTTGTTGAGTATTTTTTATGGCTACAACCAACAGCAAGAACGCTATTGTTTTGGGTTTTTATCAGTGTAGAACTCGGATTGCTTTTTAAGTTGATATTCACACCAATTTTTAAACTAATAGGCTTTAAAAAAGGAATTTCTTTAGCAGAATCATCTAAATTGATTGGAAAGCATTTTCCAGAGGTAAAAGACAAATTATTAAATGTACTGCAGTTGAAAGAAAGCGGAATTCAATCGGATTTATTGTTGGCAAGTATTGCGCAAAAATCCAAAGAACTACGCTTTGTTCCATTTACAAAAGCAATCAATTTTAAGAAAAACACACGGTTTTTAAAATATGCGATGCTTCCTATTTGTATTTGGTTGCTTGTATTTATTACAGGCAATTTGGATGTTTTTGGTAGTTCTTTAGATCGAGTTGTAAACTACCGAACAGCCTATGTTCCTCCAGCGCCTTTTTATTTTGAATTGCAGAACAGTAGTTTAGAGGTTGTTCAAGGAAAACCGATAACAATTCAAATTCAAACCAAAGGAAGCGTGGCGCCTTCAGACGCTAAAATTTTCTACAACACACAAAGTTACTACCTTCAAAAGAATGACTCAGGGTTTTTCACACACACATTTCAATCTATTGTTGAGCCCATTTCTTTTTATGTAGAAGCTAATGGAATTGTTTCAAAAACATATGCTATTAACGTGATAAAAACCCCAACAATTCAAAACATCTCTATCGATGTAAAGTACCCAAGGTATGTTGGAAAAAAAAATGAGCACATTCAGAACACAGGAAACATCTTAATTCCAGAAGGAACACAGGTAATTTGGCAGGTGCACGCAAACCAAACCAACTCCGTCTCTTTTATGTACAAGAATCAAAAAACGAATTTCAAACCCATTTCAAGAGATGTTTTTAGGTTTAAAAAACGAATTTTAAACACACTTAACTATCAAATTTCAACCTCTAATGCAGCGTTAAAAGACTTTGAAAAATTATCTTTTAAGATTGCGGTTATTAAAGACGAATATCCTGTTATAGAAGTGTTGTCTGATAGTGATAGTATTTTTAAAAAAACAGTACAGTTTGCGGGTAAAATTTCGGATGATTATGGGTTGAAAAAACTAGAAGTTGTGTATTATAACGAAGCGTATCCAGCGATTAAACAAACTAAAGAACTACCTCTTAAAACAAAAGAGAATCAGCTGTTTTATTTTCAATTTCCAGGAGATTTAAAAGTGAAAGAAGGGGTAAATTACGCACTTTTTTTTCAAGTTTTTGATACCGATGCTATTCATGGAAGTAAAAAAAGTAAAAGCAAGGTGTTTACACATCGACGCAAAACAGAAGAAGAGGTTGAGCAAGAAGTTCTAGAACAGCAAAAACACCAAATTAGCGCCATCGAAAAATCATTAAAAAACCAACAACAGCAACAAAGTTTAGAAGAAATTAAGAAGAATCTTCAAAGCAAGAGGCAGGTGAGTTGGAGTGATAAAAAGCAGCTTCAAAACGTTATAAAACAACAAGAGGATTATCAAAAAATGATGCAGCGACAAACAGCAAAGTTGCAACAAAATTTAGAAGAGCAACCGAAAGACTTGAAAACGATTCAGCAGAAAAAAAAAGCACTTAAAAAAAGAATTAAAGAGCTGCAAAAACTCGAAAAAGAGCAGCGTCTTTTAGAAGAGTTGAAGAAGTTGTCAGAAAAGCTAAACAAAGAAGATCTACTTCAAAAAGTAAAAGAGTTAGCAGCGAAAAACAAGCAACAAAACAGAAGTTTAGAACGTGTTTTAGAGTTAACAAAACGGTTTTATGTAACACAAAAAACCATGCAGATTGCAACGAAATTAGAAGCGCTGTCTAAAAAGCAAAATGCAATTCAACAGCAGCCAACAACCGATTTAACAAAACAAGAAGAGGTTAAAAAAGAGTTCAAAACTATTGAGAAAGAACTGAACCATGTAAAAAATGACAACAGTGCCTTGAGAGAACCGATGTCGATTCCGAATTTACAATTGGCCCAAAAAGAAACCTTAAAACACCTAGATAGAGCAGCGATAAGCACGAGGCAGCAACAAGCAAAATTAAGTCAACAAAAAGCAGCTCAAAAAATGCAAGAGATGAGTCAGAAATTGCAACAAGCAATGCTACAAACGGAAGGCGAGATGCAAGAAGAAAATAAAAAATCATTGCGAATTCTTCTTGATAACTTGCTTCATTTTTCGTTCAAACAAGAAGATTTAATGACAGCTTTTTCTAAGATTGACATTTCTCATCCATCCTTTGGAAAAGAATTAAAAAACCAACACGCTTTAAAAACCTATTTTGAGCACATAGACGATAGTTTGTATGTTTTATCGATGCGTTTGCCAGAAATAGCTGTAAAAAGTCAAAACGACCTCGCTTCAGCGCATTACAACATGGATCAGTCGTTAGAAAATTTCACAGAAAATAGATTTCGTATTGCTCGCTCTAATCAGCAATCTGTCCTGACTTCCGTTAATAACCTTGCTCATTTTTTGAGCCTTGTTTTAGAGAAGATGCAACAATCAAAGCAATCAAAGTCAGGCAAAGGGAAAAAAGGAGGAAAGTCGTTTAGCTTGCCAGACATTATAAAAAAGCAAGGAGACCTTTTAAAACAGTTACAAGAAGGGCTTAAAAAAGGCAATAAAAAAGGAGGGGAGAAGGGAAAAAAAGCCAAAGGAAACGGAGAAGAACTAGACGGAGAGCAGTATCAAATATATCAAGAACAAGCGCAGTTAAGACAAGCTTTACAAGCTGCCGCTCAAAAAGGAGAGAACGGAAATGGAGCCGCTGCTAACATCTTAAAATCAATGGAGGAATTAGAAAACGAACTCTTAGAGAAAGGGTTTCATTTAGAGACCCTTCAAAGAATGAAACAATTACAATACAACCTGCTCAAATTAGAGAAAGCTGCTTTTGAGCAAGAAGAAGGCATTCAACGGAAATCAACCGAAAATCAACAAAAACAGTTAAATAAAAATGCGACTATTTTTATTCAAAAGATGTTTTACAATCAAACAGAAATATTAAACAGACAATCGTTACCTTTGCAAAAAAATTACAAGAAGAAAGTGCGGGCGTATTTTAGTAAAGCAACACAAAAGAAAGAGAATGATTGAGTTTAATTACGAAACGAATTTTCAATTAGATACAGAGAGCAGTGTTAGAAACTGGATTCTTTCATGTATTGAAAAAGAAGGTTTTAAAATCGGTGAGATCAATTATATTTTTTGTGATGACACGTATCTTCATCGGTTAAATGTTGAGTTTTTAAATCACGACACACTAACAGATATTATCAGTTTTGACAATACAGTTGGAAAGATTGTTGGTGGAGATATTTTTATTTCTATTGAAAGGGTAAAGGAAAACGCAGAAACCTTTGCAGTTTTGTTTAATGATGAGCTGCATAGAGTGTTAATTCACGGAGTGTTGCACTATATGGGGTATAAAGATAAATCAAAAGAAGAAAAAGAGGTGATGAGAAATAAAGAAAACGAACACTTAAGCAGGTTAACATTTTGATAATCAGTTAAATAAATACAAGGTTTCACGTGAAACACACACAATGAGTCTTTTTTCAACAACATATGATGTTATCGTGGTCGGTGGTGGTCACGCAGGGAGTGAAGCTGCAGCGGCAAGCGCAAACTTAGGCGCACACACCTTGCTAATTACAATGAGCTTACAAAATATTGCGCAAATGAGCTGTAACCCGGCGATGGGTGGAATTGCGAAAGGACAAATTGTTCGAGAAATTGATGCGCTTGGTGGTTATAGCGGAATTGTAACTGACACAACAGCCATTCAGTTTAAGATGCTCAACAAATCTAAAGGGCCGGCAATGTGGAGTCCAAGAGCTCAAAGTGATCGAATGCGTTTTGCAGAAGAATGGAGAAACAGGCTAGAGCAAACCGAAAATTTAGATTTTTTTCAAGATTCTGTAAGCGGCTTGTTGTTTGATGGAGATACAATTGTTGGTGTTAAGACAGCCTTAGGCTTAGAGATAAAATCAAAAACCGTTGTTTTAACAGCAGGAACCTTCTTAAATGGATTGATTCATGTTGGAGAAAAAACATTTGGCGGAGGAAGAGCAGGAGAAAGCGCTTCAACAGGAATTACAGAAGATTTAGTGGCGCTTGGTTTTGAATCTGGAAGAATGAAAACAGGAACACCACCAAGAGTTGACGGAAGGTCCTTAGACTATTCTAAAATGACAGAACAACCAGGAGATGAACATCCAGAAAAGTTTTCTTATTTGTCGAGCACACAACCATTGCAAAAACAACGCTCATGTTATTTGGCGCACACCAATAAAGAGGTGCATAATTTGTTGCGAGACGGCTTTGATCGATCCCCAATGTTTAACGGTAGAATTAAAAGCACAGGACCAAGATATTGTCCGTCAATTGAAGATAAAATTGATCGCTTTGCAACAAAAGAAAGTCATCAAATATTTGTAGAGCCAGAAGGATGGGATACGGTAGAAATTTATGTAAATGGATTTTCCACCTCGTTGCCAGAAGATGTTCAAGATAAAGCGATTCGGATGATTCCGGGTTTTGAAAACGTAAAGTTTTTCCGCTACGGATATGCGATTGAATATGATTATTTTCCACCAACACAATTGACACATTCTTTAGAGACAAAACAAATTAAAAATTTATTTTTTGCAGGCCAAATTAACGGAACTACAGGGTATGAAGAAGCGGCTTCTCAAGGTTTAATGGCGGGTATTAATGCGGCGTTAAAAGTTCAGAATAAGGACCCTTTTATACTCAAAAGAGACGAGGCATATATTGGTGTTCTGATTGATGATTTGATCACAAAAGGAACTGAAGAGCCGTATAGAATGTTTACATCGAGAGCAGAGTACAGAACGTTATTGCGTCAGGATAATGCCGATTTACGGTTAACACCAAGGTCTTTTGAAATAGGTTTAGCGTCGCAAGAACGAATGGACCGTGTGCTAGAAAAGAGAGATAGCACAGCAAAATTAATTCACTTTTTAACAAATTTAAGCGTTCAAAAAGAACGGATAAATCCAATTTTAGAAGCAAAAAACCTTGCATTGGTTTCTCAATCAATGAAGCTAATTAAGATTGCTGCAAGACCTCAATTATCGTTTTCTGACCTTGTTCACTTAGAAGAATTAAAAGGTTTTTTATCTGAGCACGCAATTGATCAAGAAATTATTGAGCAGGTAGAAATTCATTTAAAATACTCAGGGTATATCGCGAAAGAAAGAAACAATGCCGACAAGTTAAATCGTTTAGAAAATGTGCCTATTCCTTCTAACTTTGATTATAACAAGGTAAAGTCACTGTCTTATGAAGCAAGAGAAAAACTACACAAAATTAAACCGATTTCTATTTCTCAAGCGAGTAGAATAAGCGGGGTTTCTCCAAGTGACGTTTCTGTTTTATTGGTGTATATGGGAAGGTAGAGGTGTACAAATAAAAAAGGTTCCACATGGAACATCAACAAAATAGGTGAGAATACATGAATAAAAAAGAGCGACTTTATAAAGGATTGTCACCCGTAATGCATTGTAAAGATCATACAGTTTCTCAAGAAACTTTCGAGATTTTAAAAAACGAAGCATATCAATTATTAGTTACTTCACCAGTTCCTTTAGAGCTAGAAAAGTATTACAAAAGCGAAGATTATATTTCGCACACGAACTCAAAAAAAGGTCTTCTAGATAACATTTACCAAAACGTCAGAAAATACACTGTAAGAAAAAAGCGACAGCTTATAGACTCTTTTCAAACCACAGAAAAAAACCTTTTAGATGTTGGTGCGGGTACAGGAGATTTTTTAAATACCTGCAAAACAAATGGCTGGAATGTTTCTGGAATAGAGCCAAACAAAGACGCTAGAAAGAACGCATTAAAAAAAGGAATAAGATTAGAAGTAGATCTCTTTTCTTTACAGCCAAACAGTTTTGATGTGATTACACTTTGGCATGTACTAGAACATGTTGCTCGTTTAGATGAGTACATTGAGCAATTAAAAAAAGTATTAAAACCAGACGGCGTATTGTTCATTGCGGTTCCAAATTATAAAAGTTTTGACGCCGCTTATTATAAAGAACACTGGGCAGCTTTTGATGTACCAAGACACTTGTGGCATTTTTCTCAATTTTCAATTCAAAAACTTTTTAATGAAGTTGAGATGAAGGTTGTAAAAACCAAACCTATGAAATTTGATTCGTATTATGTTTCTTTGTTAAGCGAAAAACACAAATCAGGATTTATGAATCCGTTCAAAGCTTTTTACATCGGGTTTCGCTCAAATTTGAAAGCAAGAAGAACTTCAGAGTATTCCTCTTTAATTTATGTGATAAAAAACAAGTAAAACGAATTTAAGCGCTGATTTTAAGAAGAGTTTTTAAAAGAACAATGGAAGCGCTAGAAAAAACCAAAACCCCTCTTAAAACGACTATTTTAAGAGGGGTTTTAATAGTTAAAAACTATTAACAAATAAAACTAAAATAAATTTTATTTATAATTAAAAGTTTGTGTTTAATGACTTAATATATAAACACCAAAAACGGTAGTTATAAAATAAACAGCCAAGGTCATTGCGCCTGCATAGTCTTTTGCCAATCGTTGTCCAATTAATAAAAAAATCAATGTAATTGCCGCCAATTCTGTTCCTAAAAGAGCCGCTTCTTTGATTCCCTCAGTTGCCAATTGATAGATTCCGTAAATCATCAGAATGCTTGCTACCAGTTCTAACACCAAAATAGTTCCTAACAAAAATGGAACGCTATTTTTTAATGGCGAGTTTTGGAAATGACTTTTTATAAAAGAAAGGTTTCCGCTCCAATCGATAATTTTATCAATTCCGGATTGTAAAAAAGTAACAATTAAAAAAAGTAAGATTAACAGTTCTGTTGGATAGTTTTGTAATAGTGTCATTTTTAGTTTTTGAATTTATTTTTCTGTTTTAAACAACCGCTTCTTTGGTGTGTAATAATCGTGTGAGTTTGATAGAAAGGTCTAACAAAATAATCTTTGCATTTCCATTTCTTTCAATATGATACAGGGCTTCATTTACTTCTTTTTCGATAGTTAAAATATTACCACTATGAATAAAAGGAGCAAACTTTTTTAAGTCAAAACCAGGTGTTTGTGTTTCTAAAAAAACGAGCGCTTCAGATTGATAGTTCAATAACATGCTCTGTCTAAAAAAGTGCAAACAATAGGCTAAAAATCGTTTTTGGGTTTCTCTTCCGCTTTTTGAGATAACGTCACTCCAAGTAACTAATTGTTGAATTACTGTTGCGTTTCCTTTAGCTTTAAATGCGGCTCTGATCCAAGTAATAAACCATTCTTCAAAAACAAGGTCGCTAGAATTGTTTTGTAAAACATGCAAGGCTTTGTTGTAATTTCCTTCAGATTGGTAGGCCGCTTTGGTTGCTTCGTTTTTAGAAATACTCAAGTTATTAATAAGAGATGTAACAATTTCTTTTTCAGTCAGTACAGGAAAATAAACAGCCTGACAACGAGAGGTTATCGTTTTAAGAAGTTGCTCTTCGTTCTCGGCGACCAATAAAAACACTGTTTTTTCTGGCGGCTCTTCAATAAGTTTTAATAATTTATTTGCCGCAGAGGTATTCATTTTTTCTGCCATCCAAATAATTAATATTTTAAAACCCCCTTCATATGATTTTAATTGTAAGGACTTGACAATATTTTCTGCTTCATCAACACCAATCAGCCCTTGTTTGTTCTCTACACCAATAAATTGTAGCCAATTATACAAACTTCCATAGGGCTGTTCTTTTAAAAAAGCCCTCCAATCTGTCATAAATAAATTACTAACAGGATGCTTTTTTACGGAGTCGTTTGTGGTTACAGGAAAAGCAACATGTAAATCAGGGTGTGCAAAATTGGCGCATTTTAATTCGCAGGCAGCAGCATCATTAGAAGTGCTGCACAATAAATATTGCGCATAGGCAATTGCCATTGGCAAGGTACCACTTCCTTCTTTGCCAACAAATAGTTGAGCATGTGGAACCCTTCCGTTGTCAGCAGAAGTTGTTAGGTGGTTTTTAATAGAATCTTGACCAATAATTTCATCGAAAAGCATGTTACAAATATATGCATTTATATTTTCGAAATCGTTTCCTCAAATTTTGATATTTCTATTTTTTGTACTGTTGATAAATAAGTACATTTGTGAAAACCTAGATGTAAATGCAAACACTCAACAAGTATAATTTCAAAAATAAAAAAGCCCTTATTCGTGTAGATTTTAATGTTCCGTTACAAGACAATTTTACCGTTGCAGATACTACAAGAATTGAAGCGGCAAAATCTACCATTATTAAAGTATTAGAGGATGGAGGAAGCTGTGTGTTGATGTCGCATTTAGGACGTCCAAACGGTGTTGAAGATCAGTTTTCATTGCGTCATATTGTTGATAGCGTAACCGAAATCATGGGAGTTCAGACTCAATTTGTAGAAGACTGTATTGGAGAAAAAGCCGAAAAAGCAGTTGCCGAGTTGGAAGCAGGAGAAATTTTATTATTAGAAAATTTACGCTTCTATACTGAAGAAAAAAAAGGAGATCAACAGTTTGCTGAACAGCTTTCTAAGCTGGGCGACATTTACATAAATGATGCTTTTGGAACCGCTCATAGAGCACATGCTTCTACCACAATTATTGCACAATTTTTTCCAGAAAACAAATGTTTTGGAAACCTGTTAGCAAGAGAAATACAAAGCATAGACAAGGTTTTAAACAATAGCGAACAGCCTGTTTTAGCAATTTTAGGAGGCGCAAAAGTATCGTCAAAAATCACCGTAATTGAAAATATTTTAGACAAAGTAGATCACTTAATTATTGGCGGAGGAATGACCTTTACTTTTATCAAAGCACAAGGAGGAATGGTTGGAGACTCTATTTGTGAAGATGATAAAATGCCCTTGGCCTTAGAAATTTTAAAACAAGCAAAAGCGAAAAATGTAGCCATACATTTACCGGTAGATGTTCTTGCTGCAGATCAATTTTCTAATGACGCAATGACCCAAATAATGGACGTAGATAAAATACCAAAAGGATGGCAAGGGTTAGACGCAGGACCTAAGTCAACCGAAAACTTTAATGCAATCGTACAACAATGTAAAACCATTTTATGGAACGGCCCTTTAGGTGTTTTTGAATTAGAATCTTTTTCAAAAGGAACTATTGCACTAGGAAACTCTATTGCAAGAGCGACTAAAAAAGGGACATTTTCTTTAGTTGGCGGAGGAGATTCTGTGGCCGCAGTAAAACAATTTGGCTTTGCTGATAAAGTAAGCTATGTTTCTACAGGCGGTGGCGCCATGCTAGAAATGCTGGAAGGAAAAACATTGCCAGGTATTGAGGCGATATCAAAATAAGTACACGAATCTAACAAACACACAAGAACAATGAAATACACCACACTTCCAAATACGAATCTAAAAGTGAGTAAAATTTGTTTGGGTACCATGACTTTTGGTGAACAAAACACAGAAGCAGATGGACACGAACAATTGGATTACGCCTTAGAAGAGGGTGTTAATTTTATTGATACTGCAGAGATGTACTCGGTACCAGCAAGACCAGAAACCTATGGAGCAACAGAAAAGATTATAGGCTCTTGGCTTAAAAAAACAGGCAATAGAAATAAGATTGTACTGGCAAGTAAAATTGCAGGTCCAGGAGAGTATACTGCACATATTAGAAAAGACGGGTATTGCAAAAGAGCCCTCAAAGAAGCCATAGAAAATAGTTTACAGCGTCTTCAAACAGACTATTTAGATGTGTATCAATTGCATTGGCCAGAACGTCAAACAAACTATTTTGGAGTTAGAGATTATACGCACAACTCAGAAGATGTTTGGCAAGATAATTTTAAAGAGGTTTTAGAAACATTAGACCAGATCAAACAAGAAGGAAAGATCAGGCACATTGGTGTTTCTAATGAAACAACCTGGGGAACAAAGCGGTTTTTAGAAGAATCAGAAAAGAATAACTTGCCAAGATTGAGTACTATTCAAAACCCCTATTCGTTATTGTGTAGAACTTTTGACAGCTCTTTAGCAGAGCTTTCTATGAGAGAAAACGTAGGCTTGTTAGCCTATTCACCACTTGGTTTTGGTGTTTTATCAGGAAAATATATTCGGAAAGAAAATGTTGAAAAAGCACGGATAACATTGTTTCCGCGGTTTTCAAGATATAGCAGTGAACAAGCGGTAAAAGCCACAAAATTGTATTTGGCCTTAGCAGAAAAAAATAACTTGAGTTTAACACAGATGTCGTTGGCTTGGGTAAACCAACAACCTTGGGTTACGAGCAACATTATTGGCGCTACAAACTTAACGCAGCTAAAAGAAAATATTGAAAGTATTCATGTAGCGCTTTCAGAAGAAGTCTTGAAAGAAATAGACGCGATTCATAATCTCATTCCGAATCCAGCACCTTAAAACAGCTTAATACCCTATTTTTGAACGGACTCTTTGCAACACCTCTTGGGCTACTTTTCTAGCTTTTTTGGCACCTATTACTAAGGCAGCATCAATCTCTTGAAGGTTGTTCATATAATGGTTGTATCGCTCTCTTTCTGTAGCAAATTTCGTAATAATTAATTCGTACAAGGCTTGCTTTGCGTGTCCGTAACCATAATTTCCCTCTTCGTAATTTGCTCGCATTTCAGCTATTTGTGCTGTTGACGCTAAGAGTTTATAAAGTGCAAAGACATTGTCTGTATCGGGATTTTTAGGCTCCTCAAGCGGAATACTGTCCGTTTGAATTCCCATAATTTGTTTGCGTAACTTTTTATCTGGCAGAAAAATATTGATGATATTATCGCGAGATTTACTCATCTTTTCACCATCAGTTCCTGGAACCAATTTGGCGTCTTCTTGTATTTTTGCAAGAGGCGGAACCAAGGTGTCACCAACAATATGATTGAAGCGGTTTGCTACATCACGACTCATTTCTAAATGCTGTAATTGATCTTTTCCCACAGGCACAATTTCTGCATCATACAATAGTATGTCAGCAGCCATTAACATTGGATACGAAAACAACCCACTATTTACATCAGACAGTCGATCAGCTTTGTCTTTAAAACTATGTGCCAATGTCAACCGTTGATACGGAAAAAAACAACTTAAATACCACGAAAGTTCCGTAACTTCAGGCACATCGCTTTGTCTGTAAAAAACAGCTTTATTGATATCTAATCCGCAAGCAAGCCAAGTTGCAGCCGTGCTATAGGTGTTTTCTCGTAATTGTTTTCCGTCTTTAATTTGGGTCAAAGAATGCATATCGGCAATAAATAAAAAAGCATCGTTTTTTGAATCATTTGCCATTGCTATTGCGGGTAAAATAGCGCCTAATAAATTACCCAAATGTGGTGTTCCTGTACTTTGTACGCCGGTTAAAATTCTTGACATGTATTGCTTTCTTCTTTAAAAATGAATCTCTCAAACACGACGAGATTATAAAATCTTGTGTGCACACAAAAATACAGTTTTAAAGAAGAAAACCTAAAAAGAATAGAAATTACTACATTTGGCATCTATGACGTTATTTAAAAATATATTTCGCCTTCTTTGGCGCGCGTGGTTTTACATATTATTTACGGTTTCTATATTGGTAATGATTCCTTTCTTATTAGTGCTTACCTACAAAGAAAAATACTATCCTACTTTTTGGAAACTAATTAGAACTTGGTCTAAAGTATTAATCTACGGAATGGGTTTTTATGTAGAAAAAACGATTGAGCAACAAATAGACCGAGATAAAAGTTATTTATTTTGTGCCAATCATGCCTCTATGTTAGATCCTTTTATATTAATAGCAATGTCTAAAAACCCGATTGTTTTTGTTGGAAAAAAAGAGTTGGTCAAAATTCCAGTTTTTGGATTTTTTTATAAAAAAGTTGTCATTATGGTAGACAGAAGTAACCCCAAAAGCAGAAAACGGGTCTACGAGATGGCAAAAAAACGATTACAAAACGGAACAAGTATGGGGATTTTCCCTGAAGGATTGGTTCCTACAGAAGATGTTATTTTAAGCCCGTTTAAAAATGGCGCATTTAGTTTGGCAATCGAATTTCAAATACCCATTGTACCAGCAACATATTACGATTGCAAGCGCTTGTTTTCATGGGATTTTTTTAAAGGAAGTCCAGGGAAGTTTAGAGTGAGGCAGCATGAATTTTTAGAAACAAAAAACTTAACAAAAGACGATGTAGAAACGTTAAAGCAACAAACTTTTAATATTCTTTACAAAGAATTGACGAACGACACAGCTTATATGGAGGACACCATGAAAGCAACAAAATGAGCAAGCTAAACCACATATATAGCGAAAAAGAAGAACGACTAAATATAATAACACATGCATTTGGTCTTGTATTGAGCGGGCTATCTTTTCCTTTTTTGATTTTTAAAGCGATGCGTTTTAACGGTTTTTGGAAACCAGCAAGCTTTATTATTTATGGGCTAAGTTTATTAATTTTATACTCGGCATCTACCTTTTATCATGCGGCGAAAAACCCAAAAGCAAGAAGACGGTTAAATATTTTTGATCATGCCGCTATTTATATTCTGATTGCAGGAACCTATACACCTTTTACGATTATTACCTTAGAAGGAACTACTGGTTGGATTATTTTTGGATTGACATGGGCTTTTGCGCTGATTGGTGTTGTTTTAAAGTTGTTTTTTACCGGAAGATTTGATAAACTTTCGACCATTATGTATGTGTTAATGGGCTGGCAAGTTGTATTTGCAATACACCCTTTACTAGAAAACTTAGCAAGAGAAGGGTTGCAATTACTTTTTGCAGGAGGTGTTTTTTATACCGTTGGCGCTATTTTATATTCCATTAAAAAGATTCCTTACAACCATGTGATTTTTCATGTTTTTGTTCTTTTAGGAAGTGTATCTCACTTTATATCAGTGTATTATTATATATAATCTTGTTTAAAAACCTTTAAGAATCACCGCTAAAAATTTAAATAAAAAGTAATTACTTGCAAATCAGTAAAAAAGAAATTATATTTGGTCTCTTCATTATTGTTATCTAATAATAATGAAGGTAAATAAATCTTATTTAGGGGTAGATTTATTAAAACTCCTCGAGCTTCTGTTCGAGGTTTTTTTATGCGGAATAGTTAAGGGCGCGTCCAGCTTTTGAAAGGGTTTTTGCTCAGGGAAGAATTATAGTAGGCTTTATTTCCCGTAACCTCTTTACCTAGCCAATGCGGCTTTTCAAAAGGTTCGTTTTCAGACTCTAGTTCTATTTCTGCAATTACCAAGCCTTTATTATCTTCTAAAAACACATCCACTTCATAAGTGTGATTTTTGACTTTGACAAAATACCGGTGTTTTTCTATAATTCCTTTTTCTGCCAAAAGCAGTAGAGATTGTGCATCATCAAGCGTAATTTCTTTTTCCCATTCAAATCGAGCGGTTCCTTGTTTGTTTGATTTTCCTTTTACAGTTAAAAAACCTTTATCATCTACTATTCGAACCCGAACAGTGCGTTCTTTGTTGGTATTTAGAAAGCCTTGTTTTATATGACTTTTTTGAAACATTTCGGTTTTAAAATCGGTATTCTTAACTAAAAATTTTCGTTCAATTTCAACACTCATCACTTCTGTTTGGAATTTTGCACTAATGTATTGTTTTTTATCGTTATACTCGATACATATCGTTTTTCGGAGAAGTTAACGAATTTATTTTTTCTTTTATCGAGGCATAAGTTTTCAAGTATAGCCTTAGCTATGGGTGTAAATTTTAACGAAAAAAAAGGAAAAAGAAAACAGTAAAAATTTGGAAAGCTATATGTATTGAGTATCTTGTTATAATTATTAAATACCTTTGATTGGTTGACACTTTTATATGATGCGAAAAAGCGCCCTATTGTTTTTATTGGTATTCCCCTTTATTTTGATTGCTCAAACAGATTTTAGCGCTCAATGGGAAGATTTTTATTCCTATAACAATGTCAAAGATTTTATCAAGGTCAACGAGCATATTTATGCCATTTCAGACAACGCTGTTTTTAGGTATAATACAAACACACAAGAAACTCAAAAACAATCTTCTATCCAAGGGTTTTCAGGCGAAATAACATCGGCAATTCATTATCATTCTGCCACAAAAAGATTACTGATTGGGTACGAAAACGGTTTGATAGAAGTACTAGACGAAGATGGAACCATTACCATTTCTGCAGACATTGTTAGTTTTAACCAATCCGGAGAAAAAGCAATACAGCATATTAGCGAATACAACAACAAACTATACATTGCTACACCTTTTGCAATTGTTGTGTATGATATTGAAAAATTAGAGTTTGGAGACACGTATTTTATCGGCCCCGCATCGTCTTCTATAAAAATAAATGCCACCGCCATTTTTAATGATCAGATATATGCCGCAACAGAAGTCGGTTTTTTTGTTGCAGATCTCACAAACCCTAATTTGATAGACGCTACCAATTGGAGCCTCTTATTTACAGGAAACCACACAGATGTTGTTGCTTTTAACACGGCTGTTTATGTTAGCAAAGGAAATAAATTGTTTGAAATCAAAGGAACAAGTAGCTTGTTAAAGAAAACATTTTCAAGCCCAATTCTTAGGATAAAAAACTCGGCACAATTTTTATCTGTGGCATTTCAAAAATCTGCGATCGTATTAAATACAAGGTTAGAAGAAGTGGTGCAAAGCGAAGCAACATTGGCACATGAGTACACTTTACATATGGCATTTTCGGTTAACAACACCCTTTTTTTAGGAACTAAAGAATTTGGAATTTTAAAAGCTTCTTTTTCTGATGTTCAAAATTTTTTAGAAATTCACCCAAAAGGACCTCTTTCTAATAATGTTTTTTCTATTGCCACACAAAAGAACAATGCATGGTTTGTGTATGGAGGATACAATGATGCATATACACCATTAGGGATTCGTCAAGGGTTTACTCATTACAACGGAGAAGGGTGGATAAATACAGCATTTAATCCAATGGTCCCTGTACTTGATATGGTATATATAACAATAGACCCTAACCATGATAACAAGGTTTTTATTAGCTCTTTTGCCGACACGAATACTGGAAACATATTCTCTGGAGGAGGATTGTTAGAAATTGTAGAGGACGAAATAACATCGTTTTATTCCTCTCAAAACAGTCCGTTAGAAGACCTATTTCCAGCAAATCCTAATCGGATTACTACTAGAGTTAACGGAACCGTTTTTGATGCACAGGGCAATTTATGGATAACCGAAAGTTTAGGACTAAAAAAATTAAAAAAGCTTT
This sequence comes from Polaribacter sp., assembly GCA_029245785.1. Classification (GTDB taxonomy): domain Bacteria; phylum Bacteroidota; class Bacteroidia; order Flavobacteriales; family Flavobacteriaceae; genus Polaribacter. Next base: position 99,889 of record JAQWOR010000077.1, on the reverse strand, counting down.
CTCCAAACGGAACCTGGAAAAGTTTTGACTTGAAGAGCTTACAAACCAACAAAGCAGAAGATATTAATCAAATTATTATTGATAAAACAAATAGCCTATGGATGGGCACAAGAAGAAACGGGGTGTACGTGTATAATGAAACTGGAGATCGGAAAATAGCTTTGACAACGGTACCCACAAAAGGAGGCTTGCCACACGCAAATGTTAGAGCGGTTGCAGTTGATAAAAACAACAGCATTTGGATAGGAACACAATCAGGCATGGTGCTTTATGCAAACGCAAGCGGTGTTTTCGATGCCGCAATTTATGATGCCACACCTGTTATTATTTTAGACGATGGAATTCCTAAAAAATTATTGGGAGATCAAACCATCAATACCATTGCTGTTGATGGCGCTGACAATAAATGGTTTGGAACAAACAACGGAGGCGTTGTGTACACAAATCCAAGCGGACAAAAAACGCTAGCAAGTTTCAACAAAGACAATTCGCCGCTGCCCTCAAATACAATTTTAAAGATTAGCGTAGACACCTCTACGGGAAAAGTTTTTTTTGCTACAGACAAAGGAGTTGTGGCATACAATAGTAAAGTGGTACCATTTGGAGACTCGTTGGGCGACGTGTATGCATATCCAAACCCAGCATTAAAAAACCACCCAACAGTTACCATTGACGGAAGAAATGGCACACACCTTCCGAAAGGAACCAATGTAAAAATACTAGATGTTTCCGGAAATTTAGTTTATGAAACAAATGTTCTTGAGGGACAAGAAGTTCAAGGAGGAAAAGTTGTTTGGAATAAAAAAAATTTAGCAGGAAATAAAGTGGCTTCTGGAATTTACATTGTGTTGCTATCAACCGAAGATGCTTCAGAAACAACGAGTACTAAAATAGCAATTGTAAACTGATGGCAGTTGTAAACACCAAAGCAATTGTTTTTAGCAGCATTAAATATGGTGACACAAGTTTAATTGTTCGATGTTTTACGTTAAAGGAAGGTTTAAAAACGTATTTGATAAAAGGAATTCTAAACACTAAAAGAAGAAAAATAAAACCAGCCTATTTTCAGCCTTTAACTCAGCTTCAAATTATTGCGAATCACAACAATAAAGGAAACCTTAACAGCATCAAAGAGGTACATGTCTTACATCCGTATACAAACATGTATTCAAACATATTCAAACAAACAATTGTATTATTTTTGTCTGAAATGCTAAGCAATTCGATACAAGAAGAAGAAGAAAACAGTTTGTTGTATTATTATTTAGAAAACGCAATCAATTGGCTAGATTCTAATGATGAAACCTCAAACTTTCATTTGTTATTTTTATTAAATTTAACGCGGTTTTTAGGGTTTTACCCAGACCTTTCAGAGTCTGATAAAAAGTGTTTTAACTTGCTAGAGGGAAATTTTATGGGGTTAGTATCAGAAAAAGAAGTGATTTATGGAGATGATTTAGTTCAGTTTAAAAAGCTTCTAGGCATAAATTTTGATACGATAAACAAAGTGCTTTTTAATAAAAAAGAAAGACAGCAAGTATTAAGAATCATAATCCGTTATTTTGAATTACATTTGGACGGATTTAAAAACCCAAAATCATTAGGGGTTTTAGAAACAGTTTTTAGCTGATGAAGAACAAACTATTACTTTTTTGTGTGTGGTGTAGCATTGCAAGTTTTGCTCAAAAAGTGACAGTGTTAGACAAGGAGACAAGGTTTCCGGTAAAAAGCGTGGCCATTTATAACAAAGCGCGCACAGTTACGGCTATTACAGACGATAACGGTCAAGCAGATGTGTCTGAATTTAAAAAAGGAAGCTTTTTATTTGTTTCTCATGTTTCGTATGTGAACTATACAATTGAAAAACACCAGTTGCAACAGCAATCGTATACAATTTTGTTGATCAAAGAAACAGAGCATTTAGACGAGGTTGTTTTATCGATGTTTAAAAAGAAAGAAAAGTCGACCAGAATTGCAGAACAGTTTATCGCTTTGACTAAAAAAGACATTCAAAAAGAATCTCCACAAACTACTGCCGATCTATTAGCTTCTGTTCCGGGAATTAAAGTTCAAAAATCGCAATTTGGAGGAGGAAGCCCGGTGCTTCGAGGGATGGAATCCAACCGGGTGTTATTAGTGGTTGATGGTGTTCGGCTAAATAATGCCATCTATAGAAAAGGGCATTTACAAAACTCAATCACCGTTTCACCATCACTGTTAGAACGAACAGAAATTGTTTTTGGCCCCTCGTCCGTTATTTATGGTTCAGACGCATTAGGTGGGGTAATCCATTACTATACAAAAACACCAAAAACAGCTGAAGAAAATCAAGTTAAAAGCGAGTTCTTTTCAAGGTTTGGAACCGTAAATCAAGAAATAACAACGCATGTTTCTACAGAGCTTCAATTTAAAAAATGGGCCTCTTTTACAAGTGTTTCGTACAGCGAATTTAGCGATTTGACTATGGGAAAAAAACGCTCACATGGTTTTTCTGATTGGGGAAAAGTTCCTTTTTATTCAGAAAACAGCAATTCTAATTATAGGGCTTTACCAAGTGTAAATTCAGACCCAAACATTCAAAGAAACACAGGGTTTAATCAGACAGATATTTTACAAAAAATACATGTGCCTCTGTCTGAAAAAACAGACATCGCTATAAACCTACAATATTCTACCTCTTCAAACATTCCGAGGTTTGATAAGTTGATGGAATTAAAATCAGGCTCTCTTAAATTTGCAGAGTGGTATTACGGACCCCAAGAACGGTTTTTAGCATCCACACAACTAACCATAAACCCCGTTAAAAAATGGCTAGACAAAGGAACCATTACACTCGCCTATCAAAATATTAACGAATCTAGAATTCAACGTAAATTTGGAAGTTTAGACCGCTCGTATCGAAAGGAACAAGTAGATGTTTTTAGTATTAATGGAGATTTTACAGTGCCGCTTACCGCAGAAAAAAACAGAAATTTATCCTACGGTTTTGAAGTTGCTTATAATGACGTTACTTCTGTTTCTGAAGGAAAAACAATCACAATCTCTAACAATAAAGAAACAGGTTTTTCAAACAGTTTTAAGGTACAATCTCGTTTTCCAGACGGAGGAAGTACATATACAAGCGCCGCGGTTTATACAGATTACAGACAAGATTTGAGTAAAAAAGCCACGCTAAATACAGGAATTAGATTAACCAACACGCGGTTGTCTGCAACATGGATAGATCAAACATTTATTGTGTTACCAAAAACAGCTATTTCTTTAAAAAATACGGCGTTAACAGCAACCATTGGTTATGTATATAAACCAACTATTAATTGGCAAATTAACAGTATTGTTTCTTCTGGATTTCGGTCGCCAAACATTGATGATGTTGGGAAAGTTAGAGAAAAAAACAGTAATATAACAGTGCCAAATATTCATTTAAAACCTGAATTTGCATATAATGTGGAGGTTGGAATTAAAAAATATTTTAACAACCGAACTTTTGGAGTTGGTTTTAATACGTACTATACTTTATTAGATAATTACATCGCTAGAGAAGCTTTTACACTAAATGGAAGCACTTCAATTGCATATGACGGAGAAGAAGGAACGATTGTCTCAAATGTAAATAAAGGATTTGCTTATATTACTGGTTTTACGGCAAGTTATTATGGTAAGCTAAACAATACTTGGAAAACCTCAGGGTCAATTACCTACACAAAAGGACGTGCTTATGATACTGATGAGCCCCTGTCTTCAATACCGCCTCTTTTTGGAAAGTTTGAAGTAAGCTATCAACAAAACAAGTTGGAGCTTTCGGCAAATTTTAGATTCAACGCAACAAAAAAAATTACAGCGTATAACCTTTCTGAAGGGATTGACAACCACACACAAACACCGATTGTAAACCCTACCGCCACAAATGATTTAGAGATGTATTACGGAACGCCAAGCTGGATGACTTTTGGCATAAACGGAAGCTATAAGTTGAACCAAAACTTTACCATACGAGGGTTGTTAAATAATATTTTTGACGAACATTACAAAGAGTTTGCTTCTGGAGTTTCTGCACCAGGACGCACTATTTCGGCGGCACTTTATGTTCGTTTTTAAAGAGAAAAAGAGTGTTAAAAATAAAAAAAGAAACAAGAAATAAGACCGACAACCAATAACAACTTTACTTTTTCCTTGGTCGAATCAAGCCCTCTTGGGCAACCGAAGCAATTAAAACACCGTTTCGTGTGTAGATATTTCCTCTAGCAAAACCTTTAGCTCCAGAAGCGCTCGGAGATTCTACTGTATACAACATCCAATCATTGAGGTCAAAATCTCTAAAAAACCACATTGAGTGGTCTAAACTTGCTATTTGTGTGTTTCCGTAATTTGCTTTGCTAGCATTTGGATATAAGGTGGGAGCTAAGACCGTGTAATCAGAAACATAGGTTAAAATTTGTTGTTTTAAAGGTAAATCAATGTTGGTTGCAGTACCTTTTATTCTAAACCAAACGTCAGAAACAGGAGATAGATCTTTTTTCTCTAAAGGATTAACAATCCGTACAGGCTTGAACTCAATAGGTCGATCAATGCTTAAAAATGCTTTCAGTTGAGCAGGTAAAATAGCACCAAACTTATCTACCATTTCTGGCCAATTTATCAACTCTTCAGGTTGTTTAATGTCTTTTTGAAAATGTATTTGATGTTCGTGCCCTTCTTCAGTTTTGTGAAAAGAAGCTGCCAAAATAAAAATGGTTTTTTCCCCTTGTTTTGCAGTGACCCTTCGTGTCGAAAAACTTCCACCATCTCTCATAGAAGCTACGTGATAGCTAATAGGGATGCTTAAATCTCCAGGCTCCAAAAAATAGGCGTGTAACGAATGCAAAACACGATGGTTGGTAATGCTTTTATAAGCAGCGTTTACTGCTTGAGCTAATACCTGACCCCCAAAAACAATGGGACTCCCAATGGATTTACTAACGCCTATAAACTCGTTTTTAGCTCCTTCTTTTAAAGACAGTGCAGTAATTAGGTCTTGTATTGTTTTCATATTATTTATTTTTAATTTTAAACGGCTTCTTTTGTTGAAACGGAGTTGGAGCAATATACTTTAAAAATGGTTTTAAAAACCGATTGGTCATTGATTTTTTATGTCGAATATAACAGGTTAAGTCTTGTGGAACAGCACCGATAGAACTTTTAATCTCGCTGGCAGTTCTTCCAAAATTAATGGTGCTTATTTTTTTTTCAATTGCCATTGCTACATAATCATACAAGATACGTTGGTATATTGCTTGTTCTTTGTTTAATGTATAATCAATGCCTACAAAGTGAGCATCCAATGCATTCATAGTAATCATTCCAGACATAAACCCTACAATTTTTTCGCCCAACCAATAGGTGCGCAAAAAATAAGAATCTCCCAATTTCTCCTTTAAAGCAGTGTAGGTTTCTAGGTTGAAATCACCTAAATTAAAATCAGCTTTTGCAGAAACTTTTTTATAGAGTCTTGTCATTTCTGGCAAATGGCTTTGTATATTTTGTAAGCTTGTGTTTTTAACTACCAAACTTGAGCTTAAGACCAAAGCACGTTTTGCCTTTACTCGGTATTTGGTTTTCATTGCGTTTAAATAATCGTCAAATGTTTGCCAGTTTTTAGAGATTTGTAAGACCATATTAGGCTCAACATTGAACGAATAATAATTCAAATCATGCAATCCATTGGTAATAGTGAGAGATTCTTTTATAAAATCTTTTAACAAAAAAACAGAGATGCTTTTTGCAAGGTTTTTATTAGAGCTCACCATTTGAGTAATGGCTTTTGTCAGATTTTTCAGTGTTTTTTGTTTGTCTTGTCCTTGTTTTATAAACACACCATGTTCTCCACTCACAAAAACATTTCCACAAACAAGAATTTGTATGGGTTTTAGTTTTGGAAAAACCCCAAGCTTTCTACCTAAACACTTTACCTCATAAAGCACATTTCCTAAGGTGTTTTCGAGCGCATCTGTAGGAAGTTCAACAATTTGAATACTCGCAAAGGCCGTAGGTTGTTGTTGTGCGTCTGTTAAAACAATATAAGAAAAGGCGATTTGTGGGTTGTTTTTTTCTAAAGCCAATAGATAATTAGGGTGAAAGTATAAATTGTCTGTGCACCCTAATTCGTTCCAGGTTGTACTAGAAATATCTGCAACAGAAGAAAAAAAAAGCTCAGTAGAGGTATTTTTACAAATTTTCAAAATAGGGTTCTTAGAGTTTGCAATGTACCGTTTTCTTAGAGAACCTCAACCTTTAGAAATATGTAAAACAAACTTAGTTGTGCTATTGGATAGGACTAAAGTTGTAAATTCAATGAATTCTACTATTTTAGCGGGCTCAGAACTAGCTCCTCAACCCTTCGAGTCGATTTCTATAAAAAAGGCTAAGATTCTGCCTTGAGGGTTCGCTCTTTTTATTTTTATCAAATTAGTTGTACTTTTAGAACATTAAAAAAACATATATGGAAACAGGTCTTAGTTTAAACTTCGGATATCTTTTTGAAGAAGAGTTATTAAAAGAAATGAATGAGTTTGGTATTCTGAAAGAAGTTTCAAAAGGATTTGAGATTATTGACATAGGAGACTATGTTAAATTTATGCCGTTAATTATAGGTGGCGCTATAAAAGTTTTAAGAGAAGACAAAGACGGCGATGAATTGCTATTGTATTTTTTAGAAAAAGGAGATACGTGTGCTATGACACTGACCTGCTCTTTAGGGCATACCAAAAGCGAAATAAGAGCAATTGCAGAAACAGATGCCACATTTATAATGATTCCTATTCAAAAAATGGAAGCATGGATGGGAAAATATAGAAGCTGGCAACACTTTATTTTACAAAGTTATAACGAAAGGCTAAAAGAAGTGTTGGAAGCTGTAGATATTATTGCTTTTCATAATATGGACGAACGATTGCTAAAGCATCTAAAAAATAAAGCCATGGTGCACCACAACGATATGATTCAGACCACACACCAAGAAATAGCAAACGACTTACACACATCTAGAGTTGTTATTTCTCGTTTGCTAAAAAAATTAGAAAATAAGGACGAGATCGTATTGCACAGAAACCACATTCTTGTTAAGAATGTCTAATTGTAACCAATGTTACTGTAAACAAAAAAAGAGACCTTTACTTTTGCGAGATCTAAAAAATTATTGAATGGAATTAATTGAAATAATTGGGTATATAGGCGCTTTGGCAATAGGTGTTTCTTTAGGATTAATTGGCGGAGGAGGTTCTATTTTAGCAGTTCCGGTTTTGGCATATTTGTTTTCTGTTAATGAAAAAGTGGCCACAGCTTATTCGTTGTTTATTGTTGGAACAAGCTCTTTGGTGGGCGGTATAAAACAACACCTAAAAGGCTATGTAGATTGGCGAACAGCAATTGTTTTTGGGCTTCCTGCAATTGTTGGTGTTACAGTAATAAGACATTATGTGGTTCCTGCAATGCCAGACATTCTTTTTACAACAGCCGGTTTTGAATTTACACGAAGAATGGCAATGTTTGGCCTGTTTGCAGTATTGATGATACCAGCAGCCTTTTCTATGTTAAAAAAACAAAAAGAACCCTTGCAAGACGCGCCAAAAAAAGTAAGCTATAAATATTCACTTATTCTTATAGAAGGACTTGTTGTTGGAGCCATTACAGGAATGATTGGCGCCGGAGGAGGGTTTTTAATTATCCCCGCCTTAGTATTGCTTGCAAATGTAGAGATGAAAGTTGCTATAGGAACATCATTAATTATTATCGCATTTAAATCGTTGATGGGATTCTTTCTAGGAGACGCATTAACCATGGAAATTGATTGGTCATTTTTAGCTAAATTTACAAGCCTTTCATTTCTTGGAATTTTTATTGGTAGTTATTTGAGTAATTTTATAGCGGGAGAAAAACTAAAAAAAGGATTTGGATATTTTATCTTTGTGATGGCTATCTTTATTTTTTATATGGAATTTTTTGTAAAACAAGAACTGTAACCAATGTTACTGTGTAGTTTTTAAGCAGGCAATATTTTTGAAAAAAATTTAAAACAAACAAGATGATGAAAATTGAACAAATTTATACAGGATGTTTAGCGCACGCAGCGTATTATATTGAGAGTAATGGAGAGGCAGCAATTATAGACCCACTGCGCGAAGTACAACCCTATTTAGATCGCGCTAAGTTAGATGGTGCAAAAATTAAATATATTTTTGAAACACATTTTCATGCAGATTTTGTGAGTGGACATATAGATTTAGCAAGAAAAACAGGAGGAAAAATAGTGTTTGGCCCAACAGCAAACCCAAAATATGATGTAACGATTGCTGAAGACAATCAAATTTTTAATATAGGTGCCTATAAAATTAAAGTGATTCACACACCTGGACACACTATGGAAAGCACCACCTATTTATTGATAGATGAAAACGGAAAAGAACATGGAATTGTAACAGGAGACACCTTATTTATTGGCGATGTTGGACGACCAGACCTGGCACAACATGTGGTTTCGGATTTAACAGAAGATAAGCTAGCGGGTTATTTGTTTGATTCATTACGCAATAAAATCATGCCTTTACCTGATGACCTAATTGTGTATCCAAATCATGGTGCAGGCTCTGCTTGTGGTAAAAACATGAGTAGTGAAACGACAGACACGTTAGGAAATCAGAAAAAAACCAACTACGCGTTGCGCCCAGACATGACTAAAGAAGAGTTTAAAAAAGAACTCTTAACCGGACTGGGAGCGCCACCTGCTTATTTTCCTGCAAATGTATTGTTAAACATCAATGGATATGAAAGTTTAGACACTGTGATGGAAAAAGCACAAAAACCATTGTCTCCAGCGGAGTTTGAACTTATGGCAAACGAAACAGAGGCAATTATACTAGATGTTCGTCACCAAGATGATTTTGCAAAAGGACACATCCCTAGGTCAATTTTTATTGGATTAGATGGCGAGTTTGCTCCCTGGGTTGGCGCTTTAGTTGCAGATGTTCAACAACCAATTTTGTTAATTACTCCTCAAGGAAGAGAAGAAGAGGCGTTAACAAGGTTATCTAGAATAGGGTTTGACAATGCTGTAGGGTATTTAAAAGGAGGTTTTGAAGCTTGGAAAAAAGACAAAAGAGAAGTAGATACCGTAGAAGCAGTTTATGCGATGGATCTAAAAAAAGCAGTTGTAGAAGACAATGCCCCTGTTTTTGATGTTAGAAAAGAAGGAGAATACCTTTCTGAACATATTGTTGGAGCAGAACACACTTGTTTGAGTACCGTTACAAACAATATTTCACAGTTTCCATTAGATAAGAAATTCTATATTCATTGTCAAGGAGGTTATCGTTCTATGATTACCTCATCGATATTGAAGAGCAGAGGAATTCATAACTTTATTGATGTAGCAGGAGGGTTTGAAGCAATTAAAGAAGTAGGAACCCCTCTAACAGACTTCGTCTGCCCATCAACATTATAATAATAAGATGAAAAATATTACAGAAAAAGAATGGAAGTCTTTGATTTCAGAAGACAAACATGCTATTATCATAGACTCAAGGCGACCAGATGAATGGGAACAAGGAATTATAGAAGGTGCAGAGATGATGGATATCATGGATTTTGAAGATTTTCAGCAAAAGTCAAAGCATTTAGACCTGTCTAAAAACTACTACGTGTATTGTAGAAGCGGAGTAAGAAGCATACGAGCTTGAGATGTTTTAGAAAGCTTTGGGGTAAAAACTACCTATAATTTATTAGGAGGAATCTTAGCGTGGGAAGAAAAAATAGTGATTCCATCAAGATGAAAAAAATGCTGATTTTATTTTTTTCGCTAAGTGTTTTTTCAAGCTGTAGGTCTCAAGAAAAAGAGATTGTAAAAAGAGTAAATGTTGTTACTTTTACAAAAGGAATTGCATTAAAAAACACCCAATTAGTAGATGTTAGAACGCAAGAAGAATTTGAGCAAGGGCATATAAAAGGCGCAAAACTTATTAATTTTTACTCAAAAAACTTCAAAGAAGAGCTCCAACAATTAGACAAAACAATACCGGTATATTTATATTGTAGAAGCGGAGTAAGAAGTAGAAAAGCTTCGAAATTACTTAAAAAATTAGGGTTTCAAGAAATATATGATTTGAAAGGAGGCTATGTGGCTTATAAAAATAAGTAGCTAGCGAAACGAATGAATTTATCAAAAGAATTTTGGGACAACCGATATAAAACGAAGAACATCCGCTGGGATATAGGAGAAATATCTACACCACTACAACATTATTTTGACCAACTTACAAACAAGAACATAAAAATTCTTATTCCGGGGGGAGGAAATTCATATGAAGCAGAATACCTGCATAATAAAGGGTTTCAAAATGTTTATGTTGTTGATATTTCAGAAGTAGCGTTGTCAAACGTAAAAAAAAGAGTACCTACATTTCCAACAAATCAATTGATTCTTCAAGATTTTTTTGAGCTCAACGATACCTTTGACCTTATCATTGAGCAGACCTTTTTTTGTGCGCTACATCCAAATTTAAGGGCACTTTATGCAGAAAAAATGAGTCAGTTATTACAAAATAACGGGAAACTAGTAGGGTTGCTTTTTAATGACGCTTTACATGATAACCACCCTCCTTTTGGCGGCTCTAAAAAAGAGTATATAACATACTTTAAGACCTTGTTTTCTTTAACCGTTTTTGAGAACTGTTACAACTCTATCGCTAGTAGAAAGGATCGAGAATTGTTTATCAATTTGGTTAAAAAGTAATTCAAAACACCTTATTTTTTTCGAAAACCAGTAATGAGTTGTCCTAAAAAACCTTTTGGGAACTTCTCTTCATCAGGAAACCCTAACTCTATTGTTCCGCTTTTTTCAGGTACGTAATTGGTTTGAAATAGATAATCCCAAAGACTTAAGCTAATTCCAAAATTAATTCCTTTTGACCTTCCTTCAGGTAACGTTTTAACATGATGATATAGGTGCATTACGGGATTGTTGAAAAGGTATTTTAATGGACCCCATGTAATGCGAATATTTGCATGGTTTAAATGCCCTATTGTAATGGCGAAGAAATGAACAATAAAAGCTTGTTCTTGCTCAAAACCTCCTAAGATCATTACCCCAACTGTTTTGAGCGGTTTGTATAAAACATTCTCCATCCAGTGGTAGCGTAGGTGAGCAGCAAAGCCCATTTCTTTTACAGAATGGTGTACTTTATGAAATTGCCATAAAAAATCAAACCGATGTAATAGTACATGCGTACACCATTGTACAAAATCTAAAATAATAAAAAACACTAGTAATTGTGCCCACATAGACCAATGTGAAATATCTAGCAACGCAATGCTTTTTTCACCAACTCCAACGTTGTTAAAAAGAATTTCAAGCACTTTGTAAAAACCACTGATTACAATTGAGAAGATAAAAAAGTTGAAAAACATGTAAAAGAAATCCAACCAAAAGTCTTTTCTAAACAGGGCTTGATTTTTTCGCCAAGGAAAAGCTATTTCTAATAACCAAACGGCAAATGAGATTACAGTTAGTCCCCAAAAATAATTGGTTGTCCAAGGCACTTCAAAAAGGATGGACTTCCAAGTCCAATCCACCGTTCCATTAAAAGCGTTTATAAATGCGTCTACATAGTGTTCCATACGGGTTAAAATTTTGTTGTTAAACTATCTTGTTTGAAGGGCAGTTCTTTAAAATGACTCCATTCTACCCAAGAGCCGTCGTAATTTTTTACATGTTTATATCCTAGTAATTGAGTAAGTACAAAGGTTGTGTGTGCAGAGCGTACACCGCTATGGCAATAAACAATTATAGAATCATTTTTAGACGAGGTCAATCTGCTGTAAATCTGTTCTAAGTCTTTTTTTGATTTCATTTTTTTTGTAGTAGCATATGCTATTGCTTCTGCCCAATCTACCCGTTTACTAGTTGGTATTCGACCTCCTTTAAAGGCATCTTTTTTATGCATTTTACCCGTAAACTCATCCAGAGTTCTGGTATCGATTAGCAAGCGCTTCTTTTCTATTGCTTTTAAGACCTCTTCTTTTGAAGCATAATAGTTGAAAGGCGGGTTTTTAGGAAGTTTAAAATGAGATGTTTTTATGGGTGTCTCTGTATTTGTAACCGTACCTTTAGCGGTTTTCCAAGCAGCAATTCCACCATGTAGTAGACGAACATTTGTATAGCCATAATTTTGTAAAACCCACCAAAGACGAGCAGCATCGCACAATCCAATATCATCATAAACAATGAGTGTTTGTCCGGATTTAATTCCTAAGCTGCTAAATAAATTTTCTAGCTGTTGTTTACTGGCCATCATTCCTTTATACGGATATGAAGGGCTTTCAATGTCTGTTCTCCAGATGTTTAGGGCACCTGGTATGTGTTCTTTTGCATACACGGCAGGTTTTCTAAAATCAACTATTTTAATAGCATCACTAGCAATGATATCCTGAAGTTCATCTACTTCAATCAAGTAAGTGCTCGTTATTTTTTTTGTATCGTTTTTCGACGGATTATTTTTTGCTTTTTTTTCTTGCTTACAAGCAGAAAAAACAAGTAACATAATCAGAAGGTTAGTTTTCCAATTCATACCAGTTTATGTTCATTAAGTGTTCACGTCTTCCTTTTTCTTTTTGCGGATAATTAGCAACGAGATATTCAACAATTACTTTTTGATTGCTACCTAATTCCCAGAGGTTTTGTGTTTCCTGCATCCACTTAATCGTAGCGTTCCAGCGCTCAGCACTCATTCTGTTTTGAGTAACTAATTTTGCAGAATGACAATTGGTACAATTTGTAACCACTGTCATTAAGCCTTTAGCATCGATTAATCCGGTGCGAACGTGGATTCCGTTTTCGATTCGATCTTCATCAATTTCAATATTATTAGAAAGTAGGGTGTTTTGTTTTTTTTGAAAAATGGAAAAATCAGGGTCGTAGAGTAAAAAAAGCCCTCCAATACCGGCAATTACAAATAAAAACCCAGCAAAATAAGCAAGCCTTTCAGCTTTTCTCAATTTCTTTTGAAATTCTTTATTGGCAGCCATTTTACGTTACTTTTATAGCGATTCTATGGCAGGCATTGTTTAAATATCCTTTTGGATTCCATCCTGGAAGCACCATCGGCTGCGCTTCGTTGTTGCTGTCTGTAGCCCTTGCCCAAATTTCATAATACCCCTTTTTAGGAAAATGAATACTTGTAGAAAAATGTTGCCAAGCTAAACGATTTACAGGCTTTTCTAACAGGCATTTCTGCCAGGTGGCACCAAAATCAATAGATGTTTCCATATTAGAAACTTCTAATTCTCCTGCCCAAGCATGTCCTCTAATTTTTAGGGTGTCTTTTTTATGAATAACCGCTCCTGATTTTGGAAATGTAATGAGAGATTTTACAGGCATAGATTCAATAATACACATTTCTTTATCACCTACTTTTGTTCCTGGAGCAACAGAATTGCAAGGAACTCTATAAGCGGTGCCAGTCATTTTTGCACCATCGTGCACCTTGTTTCGTATGCTAATTCGTTCTATCCATTTTCCAGAAACCGATGCAGGCCAACCGCCAGCAACTAACCGCAAAGGATACCCATGCGCCAAAGGAATGTCTTTTCCGTTCATTTTAAAGGCCAATAAGGTTTCATCTTGCAATGCTTTTATCATTGGGGCGCCTCTAGAAATAGGTTCTTTTTTAGGATCTCTACTTAAATGGGTGTCTGCAGAATGGTAACCAATATATACTGCGCTGTTTTTAATTCCGGCATCTTCTAAAACATCTCTTAGTCTAACGCCTGTCCAAGTTGCACAAGATATCGCTCCAATGGTCCATTGATTTCCTTTTGCAGGCGGGTTAAATTCACTTCTTCCGTTTCCGCCACACTCGAGTGTAAGCTGATAGGTATGCTGTTTAAATTTTGATTTTAAGTCAGATAAAGTATATTTTTTTTGACGCACAACAGATTCTCCGTCAATAACAAGTGTCCAGTTTTTTACATCAATCTCCTCTGGAATCAAGCCATTGTTTCGGACAAACATATATTTATTAGGAGTAATTTTATCGTCTAATAAATGTGCCTTGGCTTCTATATTCCATGGTTTGTCATTCAAAACAATCATTTCCGAGTCCTTTTTAAATAATTTAAAAGGATCAGGACCTTGTAATGCTAAAGGCTGATAATCTCGTAGCATATTTTTGCCAAAAACAATTTCTACTCCTATAAGAGTTGCCAAAGAACTTAAGGCTGTTTTTGTTATAAATTTCCTTCTATCCATACTCATGCCTAGGGTTTAGATTTGGTTAAAAATAGAACTATATACCGAGTTCTTTTGTGACAATTGTTACAAAGACCCTCAAAAGACAATTTTTTAAAACAGCTATCTAATAAAGCAGAGCGTTTACAGTCTGGGTTTTTTAACATTGTTAAATGTAACAAATGTTATAGTGTTTTCAAAACACAACAGGTTGTTTTATGTAAGAGAAACTCTAAGGAATGCTAATAATACTTGTCAAGCATTCAGAATAAAAACCGCTCGCTGTAACAAATGTTACCAAATATTAAAAGGGATTAAGGTATTTTTATCAAGTTTTATTATAGCAGACTAAAAAGCAATTGAATTATGAACACACATCATCAAGTATTAATTATAGGAGGAGGTACTGCAGGAATTATGGTTGCAGCACAAATGCTTAAGAAAGATAGAACCATAGATATTGGTATTGTTGAACCTTCAGACACACACTATTATCAACCTGCATGGACTTTAGCTGGAGCGGGCACTTTTAATTATGACAAAACAGTCAGGTCAATGGCAAGTGTTATTCCTCAAGGAGTTAATTGGATAAAAGATTTTGTGTCTGGAGTTGCTCCAGAAACGAACACAGTTTCTACCAAGACTAGCGGAGATATTACGTATGATTATTTGGTTGTAGCACCTGGAATAGCGTATGACTTGTCTTTGGTGCCTGGTTTGGAAGAAGCGTGGGACAAAGGGGTTGTTTGTAGTAATTATACAAACTCAAAACATACCTGGGATGTGGTTAAAAACTTTAAAGGAGGAACCGCTTTATTTACACAGCCAACAACACCAATAAAATGTGGAGGAGCGCCTCAAAAAGCGTTGTATATGTCTGAAGATTATTTTCAAAAATCTGGAGTAAGAAACAAAACCAACGTTGTTTTTGCAACCAACGGAGGTGTTATTTTTGGTGTTGAACCAATTGCTGATACATTGATGAAAGTAAACGCCAAAAAAGACATTAATTTGCGTTTTGGACATCAATTGGTTAAAGTTGACGGAGAAAAACAAATTGCTTGGTATGCTATTGGAGACAATGTGTCTGAGGTAAACCACAAAGATATTGAGGTTTCAAAAGAGGGAGATTTGGTAGGGATTCATTTTGATATGCTTCATACAGCACCCCCTTCTATTGCTCCAAAATTCTTACAAGGATCAGGGTTGTTAAATAAGGAAGGCTGGGTAGATGTGAATATTAATTCGTTACAGCACAATACATATTCTAACATTTTTAGCTTGGGAGATGTTGCCGCTTTACCAACCGCAAAAACAGGAGCAGCTGTCAGAAAACAAGCGCCTATAGTTATGGAAAATATTTTCCATCTAATGAAAAAAGAAGAAGCTTCTAATAACTCGTACAACGGCTATTCTTCTTGTCCGTTGGTTACAGGATATGGAAAAATGCTTTTAGCAGAGTTTGATTATCAAAACAATTTTACTCCAGACCCAAAGTTAAAGCAACTGCTAATCAAAGACTCCTCTAAAGAACACTGGAGGCTTTGGATTCTTAAAAAATACATGCTGCCGTATTTGTATTGGAATAAAATGATGAAAGGAGAAAACGTGTAATTTTTTTAAGAAAAGAAGCAAAAAACCCAAAAATGATAAAAAACGTAGCTTTATTTATTGTTGTTTCTTTATTGATTTCTTGTAATATATCCTCAAAAAAAGGAGACAAAAAAGAATCAAAAAAGCCAACCACAAAAGAGTATGCCTTAATTGGAAAGCAATATGCGCTGTCTACAAAAAAGGTATTAGGAAAAAACTTAATGACCGCAATCCAAAAAGAAGGGACAATTGCTGCTTTAAAATTTTGTAATAACAATGCGTATTCTTTGGTAGACAGCATGTCGGTACTATACAATGCTAGCATAAAAAGAGTTTCTGATAAGCCGAGAAATAAAAAAAACACCGCAAATGCAGAAGAGCTAAAACACATTACATCATTTAAAACGAAGGTTTTAAACAAGCAAAAAATAAACCCTTTTGTAAAAGACAATGGAGATAAAGTAACATTTTATGCACCCATTATCACCAACGGGATGTGTTTACAGTGCCACGGAACGTTAGAAAAAGAACTTCAACCAACAGTTTTTTCGGAGATAAAAAAATTGTACCCAGAAGACAAAGCGGTTGGATATGCAGCGAATGAAGTAAGAGGAATTTGGAGTATAACATTCATTAAAAAGCCCAAATAAACAGGATTAATTATTCTGTAACTTGTATTGCAAAGCAAGAAAAAAAGAAGCATTATCTTTGCCTAATTTAAAAAATTCCAGATATGGAAGACATGCTTTTTTATGACAGGTTGCAATTTGCGTTTACCATTACATTTCATTATATATTCCCTCAATTGACAATGGGACTATCTTTAATGATAGTTTATTTTAAATGGAAGTATTTAAGAACAACAATTGAAAAGTATAATAATGCGGCAAAGTTTTTTATGAAAATTTTTGCTGTTAATTTTACCATGGGTGTGATTACAGGAATACCTATGGAGTTTCAGTTTGGTACAAATTGGGCGAAATTTTCTGAACTTACAGGAGGGATTATCGGACAAACGTTAGCGATGGAAGGAATGTTTTCTTTTTTCTTAGAATCGTCTTTCTTGGCCTTATTTATTTTTGGAGAGAAGCTAATGGGACAAAAACTGCATTTTTTGACTGGCTTTTTCGTTTTCTTGGGATCTTGGGCGAGCGGATATTTTATCCTTGCCACAAACGCCTGGATGCAACACCCTGTAGGATATGAAATTTTAGACAACGGAAAGTATGTTTTAGAAAATTTCTCAGCACTTTTTAGCAATCCTTGGTTGTTGCCAGCATTTTTACATAATCAATTAGCGTCTTTAGTAACTTCTTCTTTTGTAGTTTCTAGTATTGGAGCATTTTATATTTTAAGAAAAAAACAAGAAGATTACGGAAAATTATTTTTAAAAACAGGAGTTGTTTTTGGAGTTTTTTCAACCATATTACTCGCTTTTCCAACAGGAGATTGGAATGCGAAAAACGTAGCGAAGTATCAACCTGCTTCTTTTGCAGCGATGGAAGGAATTTTTGAAACTGAAAATGCAGGTGCAGAAATTGTGCTAATTGGACAGCCAAATATGCTAGAAAAAAAATTGGATAATAAAATTGCAGTTCCAAACGTTCTTAGCTTTTTAACATATCAAGACTGGGACAAACAAATTCTAGGAATGGATCAGTTTGACAAAGAAGAATTACCAGATAATATTCCTGCGCTTTATTATTCGTATCATATTATGGTTGGGTTAGGAACTATCTTTATTGGAATAATGCTGTTAGCACAGTTCTTTTTATGGCGAAAAAAACTGTTCTCCATGAAACCATTACTTTGGATAATTATGTTTTTGGTTCCATTTCCATACATAGCAAATATTACAGGTTGGTATGTAGCAGAGCTAGGAAGACAGCCTTATTTAGTCTATGGTTTATTAAAAACAAGCGAAGGGATCTCGCCAACGGTATCATCTGGGAATACCTTATTTACTTTATTAGGGTTTGTAGCTCTGTATATGTTGTTAGGATTGCTCTTTTTAGTGTTGGTTGGAAAAACCATTCACGAAGGCCCTAAACCCCTTAAACATTAAGCTATGGAAATATTTTGGTATTTAATAATTACGATTGTTTTAGTGGTGTTTTTTATTTTGGACGGATATGATTTTGGAGCAGGAATTATTCATTTATTTGTTGCGAAAAAAGAAGAAGACAAAGTGGTAATTGCAAAATCAGCAGGGCTGTTTTGGGACTCTAATGAAGTATGGCTAGTTGTAGCAGGAGGAATGTTATTTATGGCCTTTCCAACTTTTTACGCAGTTTTTTTTAGTGGGTTTTACCTTCCTTTAATTATTGTTTTATGGTTGATGATTTTCAGAGCAATTGGGCTTGAGTTTAGGGGGCAGTTTAATTATCAAATGTGGAAAGACATTTGGGACAAAGCTTTTGGGGTGTCTAGTTTATTATTGGCATTATTTTTTGGAATTACAATAGGAAATATACTTAGAGGTGTTAATCTAGGAGGAATTCAAAATGGAGTAGCTGCTTATGAAGGGCACTATTTTTTCTTACCCCTTTGGAATAGTGATTTTAGCCCAATTACAGAAAATCCAGGAGTTATAGATTGGTTTACAATTATTATAGGGATCATAGCGGTAATAACATTTGCAATTCATGGAGCAAATTGGATTATATTAAAAACCAACTCATCAATAAACAACCAACTTAAGACAATTATATTTAGACTAAATCTTGTGCTTTTAGGATTGACTATTTTTTCTTTAATAGTTTGGAAAACCATCAACCCAAAGGCATTAAATAATTTTATCGAAAACCCTTTTTTAATGCTATTTCCGGCTCTTTATTTGTTCGGTTTATTTGGCTTGTTTTTTGTCAAAAGAATCAAAAAAGATTTTCATCGATTTGCCTTGTCATCATTGTTAATTTTTGGAGGCATAACCTCTTCTCTTGCATCCATGTTTCCGGTTATTTTACCCTCAAGAAATTTGATAAATGAATCACTAACTATATACAACACCTCTGCATCTCAATACGGACTCTCTGTTGCGTTATCTTGGGGAGTTATTGGTTTTTTGTTACTGTTTTGCTATCTTATTATTCAAAAAAGATTACTTGGAGGCAAAATAGACAAGATGGATTATGGCCATTAGACACCCCTTAAAATGACAGATACTTTAATTTCATTAATTAGCATACTTATAGGAATCATTGGTGCAAACCTAACAGGTTTAATTTTTAAAAAATACTCTTTTGGAATTATTGGAAACACAATTGCGGGTGTTTTTGGAAGTGTATTGTTGATTAAATTTTTTGGGCGATTAGGCTTTGATCCTATTTCTATAATGCAGTCTGGAAACCTTGATTTGCTATTATTTTTGATAAATAGTATTGTCTCTTTTTTAGGAGGAGCTACAGCAATTATTGGAATTAAAAAGCTAAATAAAAAAATGAGACTTAAAAGAACAAACGGTTAAAAAAATGTTTGTAGCAAATGTTACCGAGAATATGCTATAATTTTAAGAACTTTGTAGTTAAATGTAGAAAAAATGAATTGGATATACGAACCTTGGCCTTGGTATGTTTCAGGCCCTGTAATTGCTTTTATAATGCTTTTACTTCTTTTAGTGGGTAAAAACTTTGGAATGTCTGCAAATCTACGAACCTTATGTACGGTTTGTGGAGCAGGAAAAAACACTGCTTTTTTCAACTTCGATTGGAAAGCTCAACGCTGGAACCTTGTGGTTGTATTGGGTACCATTATTGGAGGCTTTATCGCATCACAATATATGACAACAGACCTAGCGGTTGCCATTAATCCAGAAACGATAGCAACGTTAAAAACGCTTGGCTTTGAAAGTGCAGGAGCTCAATATTTACCAATTGAACTGTATGGAAACAACGTGTTTTCAGATCCTAAAAACATCTTTATTTTAGCACTTGGCGGAGCGTTGGTTGGTTTTGGAGCAAGATATGCCGGAGGATGTACTTCAGGGCATGCAATTTCTGGACTTAGCGAATTGCAATTGCCTTCGTTAATTGCAGTGATTGGTTTTTTTATTGGCGGTTTGACCATGATTCACTTTTTATTCCCTTTAATTTTTTAAAAAATGAGAACACTTATCTATTTAGTAATCGGAATTCTTTTTGGAATTACCCTGTTTAAATCTGAAGCTGCCTCTTGGTTTCGAATTTATGAAATGTTTCAATTTCAATCATTTAAAATGTATGGAATTATAGGTTCATCAGTTGTTGTAGGGCTAATTTTTGTACAGTCAATAAAATATTTTAAAATCAAATCTTTTTACGGAGAAGAGATTTCTTTTACACCAAAGAACAAAAGCTTTAGCAGATATATGTACGGTGGAATTATCTTTGGTTTGGGCTGGGCACTTGCAGGCGCTTGTCCAGGACCTATGTTTACGTTAGCTGGCGCAGGCTATTTGCCAATTCTTATTGTAGCTGTTTTTGCTGTATTCGGAACTTTTTTATACGGCTTATTAAGAGACAAACTACCTCATTAAGAATATTTTTAACACTTAAAAGAGCCCCGAATATTCGGGGCTCTTTTTGTTGTGTGCCATTTATAAAAGCGCCTTTTCTATAGCAATAAATCAGGGTTTTTATATAACATTTGTTACAGAGATCTGTAACTAATGATACATATAAGAGCAATTAATCAGTCTATTTTTGTACGAAATTATTCGAACAATGAGATATAGATTATTAATCATCGTATTTTTTTCTTTTTCCTTTCTTGAAGCTCAAGAAATTATTCCGATTACAAAAAAGGAGTTTTTACAAAGTGTTTTAGAAAACAACAACAATATTAAAATTTCACAGCAGGATATTTTTGCAGCAAAAGGAGACTACAAACAAACAAATGCTGTAATGGTTCCCAATATTTCTGTATCACATACAGGAATTGCAACCACCAACCCTTTGATGGCCTTTGGTTCAAAATTAAATCAAGAAGTTTTAACTCAAAACGATTTCAACCCTTCTTTATTAAACAATCCGAGTCAAGTTCAAAACGCTGCAACAACAATTGCAATCCAACAACCTTTAATTAATTTGAAAGGAATGTATCAACGTAAAGCGGTTAAAACAAAACTTAACGCCATCACATTGAAGTCACAACGCACAAAAGAATATATCTCTTTAGAGGCAGAAAAAGCCTATATGCAACTTCAGTTGTCATACAAAACGGTTGAAATTTTAAAAACAATTAAAAAAGGAGCCTTAGAAAACAATCGTTTGGTGGTAAACAGTTTTAAACAAGGGCACTTGCAAAGAACGGATGTTTTATCTACCGAAATTAGAGTTTTAGAGATTGAAAATCAAATTCAATACTCAAAGAGCCATCTAAAAAACGCGTCAAATTACGTTTCTTTTTTAATGAATTCATCAGAAGACGTTATTTTAAAACCTTCAGACGAGCTGTTGTTACTTATGTTGAATGAGCCTAGAAAAACAATCTCAAAAGAACGATCAGACATCAAGGCAATGCAGTTGTCTACAGAGGCATATCAAACGGTTTTTATGTCTGAAAAAATGTCCTTTTTACCAACCCTGAATGCATTTGGAAGCTACGAACTATATGACGATAATTTGTTTCGTGGCGATGCCAACGGATATTTGTTTGGAGTTCAATTAAGTTGGACCATTTTAGATGGAACAAAACGTTTTGGAAAAGCCCAAAAAAGTAAAGCAACATATGAAAAGGCAAAAATAGAATACCAACAATACGTTTCAAAAAGCACCTTAGAGTTTAAAAAATCAAACCGAGCGCTTTTAGACGCAAAAAATAATTTGAGGCTTTCTCTTTTAGCACTAAAGCAATCAAAAGAATCATTAAGAATTAGAACCAACCGTTTTAAACAAGGACTAGAGAAAACAACAGACCTTTTGAGCGCAGAAACACAATATGCTCAAAAAAAAATGGCCTATAGTCAAGCAATTTACAATTATAATTACGCACAAGCATATCTTAAATATTTAACAAAAGAATAATGATACCGATGAAAAATATACAAAAAATAGCACTGATCATTTTCGTTTTTTTAGCAGTAAGTTGTGGAAATGATGAAAAACAAGAGACCACTTCAACAAGCAACCCTTTAGGGGTAAAAATGAGCTTGAAGCCAAGAAACACAAACATTCACTTTGTTTCTGTTAGCGGTAAAATAGACGCTGTAAATAGCGCGAACATTAGTACCAGAATAATGGGGTTTGTTTCTAATATACATGTAAACGTTGGAGATGTAGTTAAAAAAGGCCAGCTGTTAATTGCAATTAATAATTCAGATTTGAAAGCAAAAAAAGCACAAATAGAAGCAAGGATACTAGAGGCTAAAGCTGTTTTTAAAAATGCCGAAATAAACTACAATCGATTTAAAAATTTATTTGAATCAAACAGTGCATCAGAGAAAGAAATGGACGACATGATTGTTGGTTTTGAAATAGCCAAAGCTAGGTTAGAAAGTGCTAAGCAACAACAAAAGGAAATAGACGCTCAGTTTACATATTCAAATCTAACAGCTCCCTTTAGCGGAGTTATTACAAATAAATACATTAAAGAAGGAGACATGGCAAGCCCAGGAACTCCATTAATAGGAATTGAAACTCAACAAGAATTTGAAGTTAGCGCCTTGGTTCCAGAAAGCGAAATTTCTCATATAAAGAAGGGAGAAGAGGTGCAGGTTTCAATAAAATCGATAGGAGCAACAGTTTCTGGAAAGATAACAGAAATCAGCAATTCATCAAAAAACACTGGAGGACAATATGTGATTAAAATCCAATTAAATAAAACAGATAAAAAAATATTATCAGGAATGTTTGTCTCTGTTAAAATACCAATTAACAATACCTCTGTGCAACAAGAAATGGTTTTAGTACCCTTAAAATCACTAATCCATAAAGGGCAATTGTCAGGAGTTTACACGGTAAGTCAACACAATACGGCTATTTTACGCTGGTTGCGATTAGGAAAAACCTATGGAGAAAATATAGAAGTTTTATCAGGGTTAAGTATAAACGAGCCTTATATTGTTTCTGCAGAAGGGAAACTATATAATGGAGCGAAAGTGTCAATTCAATAAAAAAATAAAGAGATGAAAGAAGGTTTAGCAGGAAAAATTGCCAAAAACTTTATAGGTTCTAAATTAACCATATTGTTGATGATCGTATTTATGGTTATTGGTGTGTATAGTTCTTTTTTAATACCAAGAGAAGAAGAGCCTCAGATTGATGTTCCGATGGCAGATATTTTTATTGGCTACCCTGGAGCGAGTCCAGTTGAAATAGAAAATAGAGTCGTTAAACCATTAGAAAAAATTCTTTCTAATATCAAAGGTGTTGAATATGTGTATTCAACCTCTATGAAAGAACAAGGAATGGCGGTTGTTCAGTTTTATGTAGGTGAAGATATTGAGCGTTCGTTTGTAAAACTATACAATGAGATAAACAAGCATATGGATAAAATGCCGAAAGGCGTAACCATGCCTTTAGTTAAAACAAGAGCTATTGACGATGTGCCAATACTAGGATTAACTTTATGGAGCGAAACATATGATGATTTTCAATTAAAACAGATTGCCCAAGAGGTTACCAACGAAATAGAAAAAATAAAAGAAGTTGCGATTACTCATGAAATAGGAGGAAGAAATAGACAACTAAGAGTTGTATTAGACAAAGATAAACTTGCCAATAGTGGGTTAGATTTTTTAACAGTTTCTAATATGATTTCCGTTAATAACGCTCAGCTAAACTCAGGCAGGTTTATTAAAAAGGATCAAGAATTTGTAATATCAGCAGGAAAATTTTTAGAAACAGTTGAAGACCTAGAAAGCTTGGTTGTTGGGGTATATCAAAATCAACCGGTTTATTTAAAACAAGTTGCAACAATCATTAATGGACCAGAATTACCTCGAGAATATGTTTCTTTAGGATTTGGAAAAGCAAGCGATAAGGTTGCTAAATATAAATCGGAATATCAGGCTGTTACTATTTCTGTAGCGAAAAGAAAAGGCGCTGATGCGATGACAATTTCAACAAAAATTCTAGAAAAAATAAAGCACTTAAAAAAGACTTTGATTCCTGATGAGGTACATGTTGAAGTTACTAGAAATTATGGAGAAACAGCCTCTGAAAAGGTTTCGGAATTGCTGATACATTTATTAGGGTCAATCATAGCGGTAACGCTTGTAGTAATGTTAGCGATGGGCTGGAGAGGAGGATTGGTTGTGTTTCTTTCAGTACCAATTACCTTTGCGCTTACCTTGTTAAGTTACTATTTAATGGATTATACGTTAAATAGAATTACCCTTTTTGCATTGGTATTTGTTACAGGAATTGTGGTAGATGATTCTATTATTATTGCTGAAAATATGCACCGTCATTTTAAGATGAAAAGACTGCCGTTTAAACAAGCGGCTTTGTATGCAATTAACGAAGTAGGAAACCCAACCATTTTAGCAACATTTACAGTAATAGCATCTGTATTGCCAATGGCGTTTGTTTCAGGTTTAATGGGTCCTTATATGGCCCCAATGCCTATTGGAGCATCAATTGCAATGATACTATCGTTATTTGTTGCCTTGACAATTACACCTTATTTGGGGTATATCTTTTTAAAAGAGAAGAGTAGAAAAGAGGCACAAAAAGAAATTAAAGAAGCAAAAACGTTAGAACAAACACTTATTTATAGAATTTACAATAAGCTTGAACGCCCATTGATTGAAAACCCAAAAAAACGTTGGATGTTTTTAGGAGGCACATTTGTAATTTTAATAGCGTCTATGAGTTTGTTTTTTACAAATAGTGTAGCGGTAAAAATGCTTCCTTTTGATAATAAAAACGAGTTTCAAGTTGTGATTGACATGCCAGAAGGAACCACTTTAGAGCGCACAGCAGTTGTTACAAAAGAAATCGCTCAATACTTATCTACAAGGTCAGAAGTAGTACATTATCAAAGCTACGTAGGAACCTCTGCTCCAATTACCTTTAACGGGTTGGTGCGTCATTATGATTTAAGAGGCGGAAGCAATATGGCAGATATTCAGGTAAACTTAATAGACAAGAAAGAACGCTCAGCTCAAAGTCATGAAATAGCTAGCTTGTTGCGTCCAGAAATACAGAAAATCGCCAAAAAACACAATGCGAATGTTAAAATAGTTGAGGTTCCTCCAGGGCCCCCTGTTCTTTCTACAATTGTTGCAGAAGTTTATGGACCAGAGTATGAAACACAAATAGATATTGCGAATCAGATAAAAAGCATTTTAAAAACAACAGATGATGTTGTAGATATTGATTGGATGGTTGAATCTGATCAAACAGAATTTGGTTTTATTATTGATAAAGAAAAAGCAATGCTGTATGGCATTACCCCCAAGCAAATAACACATACGCTTTATTTAGCGCTGTCTAATAGTTCAATTCTTAATTTGTACAATGAAAATGCTCTAGAGCAAGTTGGAGTTGTTTTAACGTTAGAGGAGAGTGAAAAATCTACGATAAAAGACATAATTCAATTAAAAATAAAGTCTAACCAAGGCCATATGGTAAGTATTGGAGATCTTGTTAAAATTGAAGAAAAATCAATCCCAAAAAGCATTTATAGAAAAAATCAAAAAAGAGTTGTGTACGTAATGGCAGATATGGCAGGCAAATTAGAAAGTCCAGCGTATGCCATTTTAGGCATGGAATCAAAACTAAACCAAATTAAATTACCTGAAGGGTATAAATTAAGAGAGCGCTATTTAAATCAACCAGATTTTGAAGATGATTATACGGTAAAATGGGATGGAGAATGGCAAATAACATTAGAAGTATTTAGAGATTTAGGGATTGCTTTTTTAGGAGCGATAATCTTTATTTATATTCTTATTGTTGGATGGTTTCAAAATTTTAAAGCGCCCATTGTTATGATGGTTGCTATTCCTTTATCTATGATTGGAATTATTTTAGGCCACTGGTTTATGGGGGCATTTTTTACAGCAACATCATTTATTGGAATGATAGCTTTAGCTGGTATTATGGTAAGAAACTCGGTATTACTAATTGATTTTGTGAACCTCCGTTTGGAAGAAAAAGTTCCTTTAAAACAAGCTGTAATCGAAGCAGGAGCGGTAAGAACAATGCCTATTTTATTAACCGCAGGAACCGTTGTCATAGGAGCATTTGTAATTTTGTTTGATCCAATATTTCAAGGGTTGGCAATTTCTTTAATGGGAGGAACTATTGTATCAACAGTGTTAACCCTTTTAGTTGTGCCATTAGTATATTATTTAATTGAACGTAAAAACCACAAATTATGAAACTAGTTTTAGTTACAGTAGTAGAGCAGTATGAAAATGATGTTTTACAACTATTTAAAAAAGCGAAAATCAAAAATTTTAGTGAGTCTAATATTGAAGGATATAAGCAAGGAGAATCATTGCACTTAGCTTCTAATTGGTTTTCAGCAGGAAAAAACGGCGTTAAATCTAGTATGTTTTTTTCTTTTACAACCGTAGAAAAAATAGCTGTTTTGTTTGAGATCATTAAAACGTTTAATAAAGACCTTGAATCTCAGAACCCAATTAAAGCGGTAGTTGTGCCTATAGAAAAATACATTTAAAACGATTAAAAGTATATCCATAAAAAAAGGGCCCCGAATTTTCGAAGCCCTTTTTATACTTGTTTTAAAATCTTATTTAAAAGCATTCAATCCAGTAACATCCATTCCTGTGATCAATAAATGAATATCATGAGTTCCTTCATAGGTAATAACGCTTTCTAAATTCATAGAATGACGCATGATAGAGTATTCGCCAGTAATTCCCATTCCGCCTAGCATTTGTCTTGCTTCACGAGCAATGGTAATTGCCATGTCTACATTATTCCGTTTTGCCATTGATATTTGAGCAGTAGTTGCTTTGTCTTCATTAAGCAAAACCCCCAAACGCCAAGTTAATAATTGAGCTTTGGTAATTTCAGTAATCATTTCTGCTAATTTTTTCTGTTGTAATTGAAAAGCGCCAATTGGTTTTCCAAATTGGATACGTTCTTTAGCATATCTCAAAGCGGTATCATAACAATCCATCGCCGCACCAATTGCGCCCCAAGCAATTCCGTATCGAGCAGAGTCTAGACATCCTAAAGGAGCTCCTAAGCCTGATTTGTTAGGCAAGAGATTCTCTTTAGGAACCTTTACATTGTCAAAAATCAATTCTCCTGTTGATGAAGCTCGAAGCGACCACTTGTTGTGTGTTTCTGGAGTTGAAAAACCTTCCATTCCACGTTCAACAATCAATCCATGAATTCTTCCTTCTTCATTTTTTGCCCAAACAACCGCAACATCTGCAAATGGCGCATTGGAAATCCACATTTTTGCTCCATTCAGTAAATAATGATCTCCCATGTCTTTAAACTTGGTTTCCATTACTCCAGGATTAGATCCATGATTAGGTTCTGTTAAACCAAAGCAGCCAATCCATTCGCCAGCAGCTAATTTTGGCAAGTATTTATTTCGTTGTGCTTCGTTTCCATATTTCCATATAGGATACATGACTAGAGAAGACTGTACAGAGGCTGTTGAGCGAACGCCAGAATCACCACGCTCAATTTCTTGCATGATCAATCCATAAGAAATTTGATCCAAACCAGCACCGCCATATTGTTCAGGAATATAAGGGCCAAAAGCACCAATTTCTGCCAATCCGCCAATAATTTGTTTAGGAAATTCTGCACGTTGTGCGTAGTCTTCAATAATAGGAGAAACGTCACGTTTTACCCATTCACGAGAAGCATCTCGCACTAATTTATGCTCTTCAGTTAATAAATCATCCAATTGATAATAATCTGGAGCTTGAAATAAATCGGCTTTCATAATTGTTTGTTTTTATTAGGTCAAAAATAATAATTAAATTGGGTTTAAAAATATAACTTTTGCATTAAGTTTGTAATGATGAAGTTTACATTAGGAAAAGCAGAACGTTTAAAAAGCAAGAAACTCATAGATCGACTTTATGAAGAAGGAACTTCGATAAAAGTTTTTCCATTACGTATGGTATTTTTACAAACGGAACACACTTCAGAATTTCCTGCACAAGTAGGTGTATCGGTCTCTAAACGAAATTTTAAGAACGCGGTTGATAGAAACCGAATAAAACGTTTGATGCGAGAAGCATATAGAAAACAAAAACATACGGTGTATAACGAACTTGATATTCCATATATTTTTATGATTTCTTACCTTGGGAAAACAGCACAAAAGCATGATGTTATTGAAGATAAAATGGACAAACTACTAGTTTTATTTTTACAAGAGATAAAAAAACTTACAGTAAAAGAATAAGACCAACTATTGACCTCAAAAAAACAAAATATTTAAAATTAGTATCTTTGACCAAAATAGAAAGCCTCAAACATTTTTCTGATAACTATCGGGACGAGACGGAAAAAAGAGAATAAACACAAAACAATAGATGAAAGAAAGAACAAGAGCACAAGAGTCTACCGGAGCCATAGAACGACTATATATTTCGATGCGGCATTTATTTAGTCGAGGGTTTTACAAGCCGATGGGGGTTTCTGGAGAAACATTGCGAAAATCATTGTTGTCATTGCGACCAGAAATTTATGGCTCAATAGCTGAAGACAAGGTAGAATTAAATGGGTTAATCTATATTATTGAGCGCTTACCAGAAGGAATTGAAGAATGTCAGTTTATCAATTTGACGGCAGACGAAGGATATAAAGAGTCTCATTTTGAGTCAATTATTCCTCCTAAAAGGAGGCGAAATTGTTATCGGATAGACAAAGATCAGATGAATATTGAGATTACTCGAGGAAGGTCTGAAATCTATGATATTTTAACGCACCTAACGTTTTTGTTTATTGAATCTCATAAAATTAAAGACAAGGTTCTTATCAATAAAGGAACAGATTGCACTAGAGAGTGGAGCACGCTAAAAGAAATTGTTTTATTTGATAAAAAAATCACTAAAGACGAAAGAGAGGTTACAATTGCACACTTAGGAACTATTTTAGGGAGAACCTACCAAGAGGTTTCAGATATTTATACGACGTTTTCTACAGAAAAGAACCCAGATCGGTTTTTTCAATTGATCTATTGGCTAGGACAATTGGCAATTAATGAAACACTAGAAAATAAAAAGAGAATTGTTACATTTAGCTCTGTTTTAAACGAGCAAATAGGGCATCATATTTATGGTGAGATTTGGGCAAATAATATTAAAAAGACGCTAAAAGAGAATGGGTTATTAGAAAGACCTGTTCATATTATCAGTGCAAATATGCACAGTGTATTAAACTTTATTTATGCTAAAGGAGCTTTGCCAAAAGAAGCGGCATCGCATAAAGGGTTTAAACTTTTTGAACTACTGAGCGATGAAAACAGTAAAAAATTGCAAGTACAAGTAAAAAATTACGCTTCAAAAAACGGATTGATTTATTTAAAAGATTTCTCAGGAACCAACATCAATGTTCAGGTGATTGATACAGGGAAAATTGATTTTGAAACCACTCCTTTTTCAAAAGTAAATTCGAAAGGAAAGGAGCCTGTAATAATTGTGATGGATTATGCTTTTGGAGAACAGGCATATGAAACAATGGATGAATTATTAAAGCCTTATAAAACAGCTACAGAGCTGACGCACTTAATGATTGATTCTGTCTCAATTATGGGAAAAGCAGGAATTTTAGAAGGAGGAAAAGGAGACATTATGATTCCGGATGCACATGTTTTTGAAGGTACGGCAGACAATTATCCATTTAAAAATGAGTTATCAAAAGAAGATTTAGAAGGTTTTGGTGTAGAAGTTTTTGACGGAACCATGGTTTCTGTGCTTGGAACATCGTTACAGAACAAAGATATTTTAAAGTTTTTTCACGATTCAACCTGGAATGTAATTGGATTGGAAATGGAAGGAGCGCATTACCAAAAAGCCATTCAAGCGGCATCAAAAATAAGAGGAAATATTTCAGAAAATGTAAAAGTACGTTATGCGTATTACGCTTCAGACAACCCCTTAGAAACAGGAGCAACATTGGCTTCTGGAGGTTTAGGAATGAGTGGTGTTACACCAACGTATGCAATTACTCAAAAAATATTAGAACAAATATTTTAACAATTAAAAAAGGGTTTTAATCAATCAAAGAAAAATGTCAAAAGAAAGGAAGACAAAAGATGACGAAATAGAATTAGGATCGTTGTTTATTATTATTGGGAAAGGGTTTTCAAACCTTTTTAATTTTATTGGAAACATCTTTAAGGGAATTTATCACTTTTTAATTCTCCTTTTATTATTTATAAAAACACACGCTAAAAAACTATTAATTTCTGCAATTATAGGAATGGTGATAGGGGCTGTGATAGAGTTTAAAAAAGACGTCACTTTTGGAGCCGACTTGCAAGTGCAGCCCAATTTTAAAAGCGCAAGACAATTGTATAATAACATTAATTATTATAACGATTTGGTAAAACAGAAGAATATCAGTTTATTACAAAAAGTATTTGATATTTCTTCTGAAGAAGCTTCTTCATTAAAGAAATTTGAGGTTTTTCCGATTAAAAATGGAAATGATTTCTTAACCGCTTATGATGAGTTAATTTTATCTGTAGACACATTGACAGCAAAGAGTTATTCTTTTTCATTGTTTAAAAATACGTTTACAAAATATGACTATAAAGAGCATAACATACATGTTATAGCCGCCCAAAATGATGTTTTTTCAAAGTTGGGTGCTATTATTATTTCTTCAATTGTAGAAAACAAACACTTTAATAAAGTAAAAACATTGACCAATGAAAATTTAAACAGAACAGATTCTTTGTTGCGCGAAAACATATCTCAAATAGACACTTTAAGGAAGGTGTACATGAAAGTAATGTTAGAAGAGGCTAAAAAACTATCTACAGGAACTACCATTGATTTAGGCGGAGAAAGGAAAGCAACCAAAGAGCTCGAGCTATTTGAAACAGGTCGAAAAATCAATAAAGACTTGAAGGAAATAAGCGAAGACAAAGTAGAGAGTTCAGAAGTTATAAATGTGGTTTCAAATTTTCAACATGTAGGATACGAAATAAAAGGGGTTCAAGAAAATTACGGATTTATAGGAGCTTTACTAGGAGTTGTTTCAACAATCTTATTTTTATTGATTGGGCAATTAAACAGGTATTTAGACAACTATAAAAAATAGTTGAATGGAGGCAGTTTTAATTACGGGAGGCGCTGGATTTATAGGGTCAAATTTTATTCCATATTTTTTGGAACAACACAAAAAGTATCATGTAATTAACCTTGATAAGTTAACCTATGCAGGAAATGTAACAAATTTAAAATCCTTAGAAAAGCACCCTCGTTATACATTTATAAAAGGAGATATTTGTGACAGGAATTTGATAGAAGAAACGTTTGAAAAACATGCAATTAAAGGGGTAATTCATTTTGCTGCGGAATCACATGTTGACAATTCGATTAAAAACCCAGGCGCATTTATTCAAACAAATATTGTTGGAACTTTTAATGTATTGGATGTTGCAAAACAATATTGGATGGAAGCTCCAAATACCTATAAAAAAGGATTTGAAAAAGCACGGTTTCACCACATCTCAACAGATGAGGTTTATGGAACATTAGGAGAAACAGGCCTGTTTAAAGAAGACACGCCATACGCTCCAAATAGTCCGTATAGCGCATCTAAGGCGTCGTCAGATTTTATTGTAAGAAGTTATTTTCATACCTACGGGATGCATGTGGTTACCACAAACTGTTCTAATAATTATGGTCCAAAACAACATGACGAAAAATTAATTCCAACCATTATCAGAAAGGCGTTATCTGGAGAAAACATTCCGATTTACGGAGATGGAAAAAACATCAGAGATTGGCTGTATGTGTTAGATCATTGTAAAGGCATTGACTTGGTTTATGAGAAAGGAATTTTTGGCGAAACCTATAATATTGGTGGTAAAAATGAACGGAATAATATGTACATTGCTAATAAAATATGCAGTATATTAGATGAAATTCGACCTCAAAAAGCATCGTATAAAGAGCAAATTACGTTTGTTTCAGACAGACCAGGGCACGACTTAAGATATGCAATTGACGCCACTAAGATAGAAAAAGAATTAGCATGGAAGGCCGCGGAAAATTTTGAATCAGGAATAAAGAAAACCATCGAATGGTACCTGAATAAATATAAAAACACATGAAAGGAATTGTATTAGCAGGAGGATCAGGAACACGTTTATACCCACTTACCTTATCGGTAAGTAAACAATTAATGCCTGTCTATGACAAACCGATGATTTACTACCCGATATCTACGTTGATGTTGGCAGGAATTAGAGAAATATTGATTATTTCTACACCAAAAGACCTGCCGTTATTTCAAGATTTATTAGGAAATGGAGATCAATTAGGTTGTGACTTTCAATATGCTGTTCAAGAAAATCCAAATGGTTTAGCAGAGGCCTTTTTAATTGGAGAACATTTTATTGGAAAGGACAAAGTAGCGTTAATTTTAGGAGATAATATTTTTTATGGCGCTGGTTTTCCAGACTTGTTAAAAGCAAACACCAACCCAGACGGAGGCATCATATACGCATACCATGTACACGACCCAGAACGTTACGGAGTGGTAGAATTTGATGCAAATGGAACCGCGATTTCTATTGAAGAAAAACCCGCCAATCCAAAGTCTAGCTATGCTGTTCCAGGAATTTATTTTTACGACAATAGTGTGGTGCAAATCGCAAAAGAAATACGTCCCAGCAATCGAGGAGAATTAGAAATAACAGACATTAATAAGGCGTACTTAAAACAACAAAAACTACAGGTAAGCATCTTGAGTAGAGGTACCGCTTGGTTAGACACAGGCACCTTTCATTCACTCATGCAAGCAGCGCAATTTGTACAAGTAATTGAGGAGCGGCAAGCCTTAAAAGTAGGGTCCATAGAAGAAGCGGCGTATCGCAGCGGATTTATCAATAAAAAACAATTACATGCCTTGGCGCAACCGCTGTTAAAAAGCGGCTATGGTAAACATTTAACGGAAATAGAATGAAGATAGCGCCTACAAAATTAGCAGGTTGTTTTGTACTAACACCCACCGTTTTTTCTGATGAAAGAGGTTCTTTTTTTGAAAGTTTTAACCAACAAGCTTTTTTAGAAAAAACAGGAATTGAGGCGAGTTTTGTACAAGACAATCAATCTATTTCTCAAAGAGGAGTTGTAAGGGGATTACATTTTCAAAAAGGAGCGTTTTCGCAAGCAAAATTAGTGAGAGTCATTAAAGGAAGTGTTTTAGATGTTGCCGTGGACTTACGGAAAAACTCAACAACATTTGGACAGCATTTTTCCTGTATATTATCTGAAGAAAAGAATACCCAATTATTTGTCCCAAGAGGCTTTGCACATGGTTTTTCGGTGTTGGAAAATGACACCATTTTCTCGTATAAATGTGATAATTACTACAATCTCGCTTCCGAATCTGGAATCATATACAATGATCCACAATTAGATATTGATTGGATGTTACCAGAAAGTGAAATGGTAGTGTCTGAAAAAGACAGGAGATTAAAAATGCTAAAAGAGGTTATTTAAAATTGAAGTTACTACGCAAAAATGTTATTTTTAATATACTACTAGGGGTTACAAATATCATAGTTCCTCTTATTGTATTTCCATACATTTCTGAAATACTGGAACCTGATGGAGTTGGGATTACTAGTTTTGCCGTTTCTTTAGCGTCGACGTTTGTAATTTTAGGTTCTTTAGGGATTCCTATTTATGGAATTCGAGAAATTGCGAAGGCAAAAAAGAGTGATCAAGAATTGTCTAAGACGTTTTCAGAAATCGTTAGCATTCAGGTTATTTGGTTAGTTTTTACACTTCTTATTTATTTTTTCTGGATATTTTTCACCAATACTTTTCAAGATGAGTCTGAAATTAAATTGGCCTCCTTTTTTCATATTGTTGGATTAATTGGAATGATCAATTGGTTTTTTCAAGGAATAGAAAAGTATAAATTTATTACAATGGTTAATATAATCGTTAAAGGATTAACGATTGTTTTACTATTTGTTTTGGTAAAAAATAGAGAAGATTATTGGATTTACTATTGGATTTTAGTTGGATCAACAATTATAGGAAGTATTATTAGTCTTAGTTATGGATTACAATTTGTTCGTTTTCGAACAAAAAACCTTAATTTACAAAAGCATATAAAACCAATAGGAATTCTTTTTAGTACTCAAATCGCAATAGGGATTTATGTAAATTTAGACATTTTATTTTTGAAGTATTTTTCTACGGATGAACAAGTCGGTTTATATACAGCGGCAAGTAAAGTTATAAAAATATCACTACTAATAGTTACTTCATTAGGAACGGTGTTGATTCCGAAAATTTCTCAATTGATTGAAAAAAATCAATTCAATGAAATTAAAAAAACAATAGAGAAGTCCTTACAATTTGTATTGTTTATTGGATGTCCAATAATGATTCTACTGGTGGTCTTGGCACCAGAAATTATTCAAATATTTGCAGGAGATCAATTTCTTTTTTCTGTCGGTTTAATTCAATTGTTAACACCTTTAATTTTCTTTATTGGAATGAGTACTGTTTTTGGATTACAGATATTAGTTCCATTTCAGAAAGAAAAACAACTACTATTTGCGGTTAGTATAGGTGCTGTTGTTAGTGTAATTTTAAACAGTGTGCTCATTCCTAAATACCAATCCGAAGGCGCAGTTTATACAATCGTAATAACAGAATTAATAATTATGATTTGGACGTATTATTATGCCAAAAAAGCATTTTCTTTTAAGTATCCTTATAAAAAAGGACTCACTTATATGGCTTTAAGTGCATTATTTATTCCAATAAGTATGCTGCTTCATAAATTTTTTGATGCGTTTCTATACATAAGTGTCGTATCAATTTGTAGCTTTATACTTTATATTATTGGGTTGTACTTGATAAAGGATGCGTTTTTTATGAATACAATTTGGAGATTCTTTATAAAAAATAAAAAATGAAATACGATTACTTAATTGTAGGAGCTGGTTTATTTGGTGCTGTTTTTGCACACGAAATGACGAAAAAGCATAAAAAATGTTTGGTCATAGATAAACGAAACCACTTGGGAGGAAATGTGTATTGCGAAAATATTGAAGGAATTAACGTTCATAAATACGGAGCACACATTTTTCATACCAATGATAAAAAAATATGGGACTATGTAAATTCTTTTGTAGAGTTTAACAGATATACAAATTCTCCAGTAGCAAATTACAAAGGAAAGTTGTATAATTTACCGTTCAATATGAATACTTTTCACCAGCTTTGGAAAGTCAAAACCCCTAAAGAGGCCAAAGAAAAAATTAAAGAACAAGTAGAAAAATTAAACATTAAAAACCCAAAAAATTTAGAAGAACAGGCGCTATCTTTAGTGGGAACAGATATTTATGAAAAACTAATCAAAGGGTATACAGAAAAACAGTGGGGAAGAAAAGCAACAGAACTTCCTGCATTTATCATCAAACGATTGCCTATTCGTTTTACTTTTGATAATAATTATTTCGATGACAAATATCAAGGAATTCCAATAGGAGGTTATACAAAACTGGTAGATGCTTTACTTGAAGGAATTGAAACGAAAACAAATATAGATTACTTTAAAGACAAAAAAGGATTAGATGCGCTCGCAAAAACAATTGTTTTTACAGGTAAAATAGATGAATTTTTCAAGTATCAATTCGGAAAGCTATCCTATAGAACGTTGGAATTTGAACATGAAATTTTAGATTGTGAGAATTACCAAGGAAATGCCGTAGTAAATTATACAGAAAAAGAAATACCCTATACTCGAAGTATTGAACATAAGCATTTTGAATTTGGGAAGCAGCAAAAAACAGTTGTTACGAAAGAATACCCTAAAGAATGGCAAGAAGGAAAAGAGCCTTATTATCCTGTAAATGATGTTGAAAATTCTGAGATTTATTTAAAGTATAAAAAGTTGGCAGCACAAGAAGCTAATGTTATTTTTGGTGGTAGATTGGCAGAATACAAGTATTATGATATGCATCAAGTAATTGCTTCAGCATTAGCAAAAGTAGAAAAACACAAATAATTTGAAAGAAAAACAGCTTAAAATACTAATAGCCACCCATAAACCCTTTTCGAAACCAGAAGGAAATTTTTTTCTTCCAGTTCATGTTGGAAAATCAGGAAAGGAAGAGGAATATGGGTATCAGGGAGATGACACAGGCGATCACATTTCTGATAAAAACGCAAATTTTTGCGAATTGACAGCATTGTATTGGGCATGGAAAAACTTAGAGTATGATGTATTAGGCTTATGTCATTATAGACGTTATTTTGATTTAGAAAATAAAAAAGATTCAGTAAATGATATACGATTTATTGATGAGAATGAATTAGAAGCCTATTCTTTTTCAAAAGATAAAATTGTCGAGTATTTAAAAAAGTATGATGTAATTTTACCAAAAGCTAAAGTTTACGAAACAACCTTAGAAAAAGAGTATGGTTATTGCCACTCGATAATCGATTTTCGAATTTTAACTCAAACCATAGAAGAAATACAACCAGAGTATGCTAAAAGTTGGAATAAAATTTCATGCTTTTCTAACAAACTAATGCATTACAATATGTTTATTGGACCAAAAGAGTTGGTAAATAAATATTGTTCTTGGCTGTTTTCAATTTTGTTTGAAGTGGAAAAAAAGGTAAAAATTTCTCCATATAAATACGATCAAAGAGTCTTTGGATTTATGGCAGAAAGGTTAATGCAATTGTATTTTACTCATAATACATTTAATATAAAACATTTACCAGTTTTGTACGTTAAAGATGAAAAGTTTAAATTTAAAACGCCATCAAAATTAATGACATTGTTGGCAAATGGGTATAAAAATTTTCTATTCTTCTTGTCTATTTTTCCAAGAAAAATAAAACAGAAATGGTAATTCTATGAAAAAATTTGAAAAAGAATTGTCCATTATTATAGTCAATTATAATGGAGAAAAATATTTAAAAGATTGCTTAGAGTCTGTTTATAAAAACTGCTCTTCAATCGATTTTGAAGTTGTTATTATAGACAATAAATCTTCTGATGACAGTATCCTTTTTATAAAGAAAAATTACCCAGAAATAACCCTTATTGAAAGTGAAGAAAATTTGGGTTTTGCGAAAGGAAATAATAAAGCCGTAGCACAAAGTGTAGGAGAATACCTGTTGTTATTAAATAACGATACAATTTTAATAGACGATATTTCACCGGCATTGAATTGTATCGTAAAAGATGATACCGTTGGCGTGGTTGGAATTAAAATGTTGGATGCGCATAAAAAGTATGTGCTTTCTGTAGGTAATTTTCCTTCTCCTTTCTCCTTAATTAAATTCTCGTTCTTTCAAAAGAAAGAAGGGCCGTTTATGACGGGTAAATTTAACGACAAAAAGAACATTGTTGTAGATTGGGTAACGGGATCTTTTTTAGTGACAAAAAGGAACTATTGGGACAAAGTAGGAGGGCTAGATGAGGATTATTTTATGTATGTAGAAGATGTAGATTTTTGTAAAAAAATAAAAAAATGCAACAAAAAAAGTGTGTTTATTCCTACCGTTTCATACATTCATTATATTGGGTTCAATAAAAGGAGAGAAGAAAGATTAATTAAAGGGTATCGGATTTATGCTAGTAAGCATTTTAATTTTATAAATTCGTTGATTGCTAAACTATGCCTGACAATAAATTATGCATATAAAAAAATCACAAAAAGTATTCGTTGATGCGTATTTGTTAAACAAAGAGCCCCAAGGAACAAAAACATATATTAAAGAACTCTATAAAGAATTTGCGAAGAAGAATAAGCATATTCAAATTTATTTGGGCTGTTTTAGAGATGCTGATTTAGAAAAAGAATTTGAGAGTTATGAAAACATTCATTTTCTTTATTTTAAACAAAAAAGTAGGATAAAGAGAATGTTTTTTGAGGTTCCAAGAATCATTAAAAAACATCAGTTTCAGTATGCGCACTTTCAATATGTAATTCCCTTTTTTCGATTTAAAAACTGCAAATATATTGTTACTATTCACGATGTTTTGTTCAATGACTATAAAGAACACTTTTCTTTTCTATACCGACTGAAAAGAAATTTTTTGTTTAAAAATAGCGCTAAAAAAGCAGATTATTTAATTACCGTTTCTGACTATTCAAAAGAAAGAATTCAAGCAAACTATAAATTAAAAAACAAAAAGATTTACATCACCCCTAACGGGGTGAATTCTGTGTTTTTAGAAAGATATGACAAACAACAAGCGATCAATTTTATTCAAAAAAACTACGGTGTACAAAACTATATTTTATATGTAAGTAGAATTGAGCCAAGGAAAAATCAACAGTTGTTGTTAAACCTCTTTTTTGAGATTGACCATAAAGAACTCACATTGGTTTTTATTGGAAAAAGAACGATTGAAAATAAAGAATTAAACCTTGCTTTCGATCTATTGTCTTGGAAACAAAAAAAGAAAGTTGTTTTTTTAGAAGATATTGAAAGGGATGAATTGATTGAGTTTTATAGAGCGGCTAGAGCATTTGTGTATCCTTCACTGTCTGAAGGATTTGGCATTCCGCCTATTGAAGCAGGCGCATTAAAAATTCCTGTATTGTGTTCAAATGCAACAGCCATGTCAGAGTTTAAGTTCTTTAAGCCTTATCATATAAGTATGCAGAGCAATGATACAGAGATTAAAAAAAGCCTATCTTCATTGTTAGAATCAACAAATGAAGAACGATTAAATGCAATTCATCAAGCGATAAAAGAAACGTATACTTGGGGTAAAGCAGCTCAGGTATTATCAATGATAATC
Source organism: Polaribacter sp. (assembly GCA_029245785.1). GTDB lineage: Bacteria > Bacteroidota > Bacteroidia > Flavobacteriales > Flavobacteriaceae > Polaribacter. Next base: position 61,147 of record JAQWOR010000077.1, on the reverse strand, counting down.
AACAAACATGAAGATTAGCCAACAGATATATAAGACGCTCTTAGTACTCATACTTGTTCTTCAAATATGGATTCCTTCGGTTGAGTTTTTGGTCGTTTTTTCAGGGATTTGTGTGTTTTTTTTAGTTTCAGAAACAAAGGTGAAACTGTCTGAAAATATGTTTAATATTCTTAGTTATTTAGGAATCATCCTTGTTATTGGATTGGTGGTTTCGTTTTTTCATTCCTATTCATGGTTTGATAAGATCCGTGACTTTGTGCATTTTATAAAACCTATTTTGGTACTTCTTTTAGGGTATTTACTTTGTAGAAAAATAAAGGATCATCAATTTGTTATAAAAGCAATTATCTATGTAGGTGTTGCTTTTTCAATATACCATTTAGGGAAGCTTGGTTTTGCAGATTTAAAGAAGGGAACTATAGAGGAAATTCGAGCAAAAGGAGGAATAGGAAATTTTATTGAGTTATTAGCACTTGTTTTTTTAATAGCAAAAAAGCGGTTTTCAAATTTTGATGTCATTCCTTCCAAAATAAAAAGAAATGTAATTTTAATTATTCTTGTTATTTCATTTTGTTTGTATTTTTCACGAACGATGCTCTTAGGAGCGGGAATCTTTTTGTTTTCTTTTTATGGGTATACGAAAATGACACGAAAGGCCATAAAATATATTGCGATAGCTTCAGTACTTTTTGGTGTTTTTTACGCCTATTTATTCACATTAAACCTAGATGCTGATAAACCAGGAGTTCAACAGTTTTTTTTTAAAATAAGAAATGCTCCTGCAGAAGTTTTTTCTCCTCCTTCAAATTACAACCCGTCAAATCAAAAAGAAATTTTCAAATATTGGAGAGCATATGAGGCGTCTAAAGCAGTTACACAAATGCAGGGAAACCCTATAAATTATGTTGTAGGAAGAGGGTTTGGATCTTTAGTAGATTTAGGATTTAAAGCACCAATAGGAGGTGAAGATGGATTGAGGTATGTTCCACACATACATAATGGCTATGTGTATGTTTTTTTTAAAACAGGAATTATTGGATTATTTTTTTATATAGTGATGTTGTTTAATTTATATAAACAAACCTATTTAAATACGAAAACTAAAAAAGAGAAGCTGCTGCGTAGAATAGTTTCTGGTTTTGGAAGTTATTATTTTTTTACAAGCTTGATAATTACAGGAATTTATAATTTTGGAGAAATTTCTTTTTTTTGTTTAGGGCTGTTTTTATATTTGGTACATGCTGAAAAGAGAAATAATGAAAATTGGGTAAATGATTAGAGTCGGAATTATAGGAACTAGAGGGATCCCAAATCATTATGGAGGATTTGAACAATTTGCAGAATTACTCTCTGTTTACCTAGTCAAAAACTCACACGAGGTATTTGTATACAATTCATCGACGCATCCGTATCAAGGAAAAACGTTTAAAAACGTACGAATAATACATTGTAGTGATCCTGAAAAAAAAATTGGTACGATAGGTCAATTTTTATATGATTTAAATTGCATTCTAGATTCTAGGAAAAGAAATTTTGATATTATTCTTCAATTGGGATATACGAGTAGCTCCATTTGGTCTTTTCTTTTTCCCAAAAAACCGATATTAATAACCAATATGGATGGTTTGGAATGGAAACGAGCAAAGTATGCATTACCGATTAAAACATTTTTAAAATATGCTGAAAAGTTAGCAGTAAAATACAGTGATTTTTTGATTTCTGACTCTTTAGGGATTCAGAACTATTTAGAAGAGAAATACAATGCGACTTCGGAGTATATTCCTTACGGGGCTAAAAACATTGAGGAACCAAGTAAGTTGGTATTGAATAAATATCACCTTTTAGAATACACATACAATCTATTAATAGCAAGACTTGAGCCAGAGAATAATATTGAATCTATTTTAGATGGTGTGGTTTTAAGTAAAAAGAAAACCCTCTTTTTAGTTATAGGGAGCTATGCTAACAAATTTGGACATCGATTAAAAGAAAAATTTAAAAACCATGAACACATTTTGTTTTTAGGGAGTATTTATAATTCTGAAGAGCTAAATAGTTTACGATATTTTTCAAATTTATATTTTCATGGACACTCTGTTGGAGGAACAAATCCTTCTTTATTAGAAGCCATGGGATGCAATGCTCTAATTATTGCACATGATAATATTTTTAATAAAGCTGTTTTAGAAGAAGAGGGCTATTATTTTTCAAATATGATAGACATAAAAAACCACCTATTATAAAAAAATAAACTTTTTGAAAAAGAAAAATTAAATACCAATAGAATTAAAATAAATCAACAATACAATATCAACAATATCAACAGCAGTTATCTTTCTTTTTTTTATGAATGTTTGGAAGCAAATAAAGACAAAATTAACGTATAATAAAATAGCTTTTTTACTGGTTTTAATAGTGTTAATAACACTTCCGTTAAATTATGCATATAATAGTATAAGCATCATTATATTGTTTCTTTTTAGTGTGTTTGTTTTGGTTTTAAAAAAAAGAAATGTATACAGAAAACCGAACACGATATCTGTTTTATTGATTAGTGTATATATGGTAGCATTGGTCACATTATTTTGGTCCGATAACATTTCTAGATCATTAAAAAGCCTTTCTTCCTTTTTATCCTATTTAATTCTTCCAATATCTTTTTATATACTTAACAGCAGTACAAAAGAAAAGCTCTTTAATCGAAAGACAAAAGAAAGAATTGTTCGTTATTTTTCATTTTCTCTTTCATGTTATGCAATGTATTGTATGATTATAGGGAGTATATATTTATTTAAAACGAAAGAGATAAGTCAAATTTTTTACCATACGTTAAGCAGCAACTTAAATATGATGAACGCAATTTTCCTTTCTGTTTTTGTCGCTTTTGGGTTCATTTATTTCTTGACCAAGAAAAACAAAACAGCTATTGAAGTTACTTGCCTAATTGTTTTATTGTTATTTTTAATGCTGCTTTCTTCAAAAATGATTATTATAATTACAGTACTATTAAGTTTAGTTTATATGATAAAGAACGGATATAAGAAACAATATCTGTTAAAAACAAAACACCTTGCAATAGTGGTTTGTGTAAGCTTAATAGCTGTGATTGCATCAAAAAATGTAAGAGAAAGAATTCTCAATGAGTTTGCGAAAACAAATATTAACGAAGTGCTCGTAAAAAAGGATTTCGGCGATGAGTATTTGTGGACAGGAGCTGGGCTAAGGGTTTTTCAAATAAAAGCATTTTTTGAAATAGTATCTGAAGAAAAAGGAAGTATAAAAGGTTTGGGCTTAAACAACTCTCAAGAAAAGCTTAATAGCAAGTATGTAGAGTATAATTTATATAAGGGTTTTCAGAATTATCATTTTCACAATCAGTACATTCAAATTTTTTCGGAGCTAGGATTGCTGGGCTTACTCCTTTTATTAAGTATTTTTTACCTTGTGTTTAAACAAGCGGTTTTAAATAAAGATTTTCTGTTTTTTTCATTTATTTTTGTTATTGCAACAATTTGCATGACAGACACATTTTTATGGAAACAAAAAGGAATGGTGTTTTTTATTACAATAGTATTACTATTTTATGAGGCTCCCCAAAAGCCACAAGAAGGATTGTTAAAAAATAATTTAGAACTTTGAAGAAAAAAAATTCATATTTAATCCGTCCAATACTACTGTTGATTGACATAGTTATTATCAATACAGTGGTGTACTATGCATCTGACAAAGAATCTTTAAACGCTATTTTATATATATATATATCTGTTTTTTGGACAGTGTCCTCTTTTTTCACAAGGTTTTATAAAGTACATAGAGCGACTCCAATTAGAAAATTAATAACGTTACTTCTTTCTCAGCTTTCCCTATTTTCTTTAGGGTATTTCACCTATTTTGGAATTTTTAGAGAGGGAATTATAATAGACAGCCAATTTTTAATTTTAGTTTCTGTAGTGATTACGATTTCTTTTTTTAAAGTTATTTCCTTTATTACTCTTAAGAAATACCGATCAAGAGGAAGAAACTATAGAAATGTAGTTGTTTTTGGAGAAAGAACTTCAGCGAATAATATTGCTAAATTATTTGACAAAAGACAAGATTTTGGCTACCGCGTTTTTGGTTTTTTTTCAGATAAAAAAAGTAACTCTAAGGGCTATTTAGGAACTATAAAAAAAGGTTTTGAGTATGTCTTAGAAAATAATATTGATGAAATCTATTGTGAGGTATCTTCTTTGACCCAGCAGCAACTAAAAGAAATCAGAAAATTTGTAAATAAAAATGCTGCAGTGCTTCGATTGATACCTGAAACAAAAGGGGTGTATAGTAAAGGGTTTGTATTAGAATATTATGGAACGATACCTGTCTTAAAGCCAATACCATTGCCATTTGAACGTATTGAAACTCATTTTGTCAAAAGAAGCTTTGATATTGTTTTTTCTGTATTAGTACTCTTTTTATTGCTTTCTTGGTTGATACCAACACTTTGGTTGCTCATCAAATTAGAGTCCAAAGGCCCTGCTTTTTTTAAGCAAGAAAGAGAAGGGATTAATGGGATACAATTTACCTGTTACAAGTTTAGATCAATGAAAAATCATGCTACCTTAGAGGGTAAGCACACGACAAAAAACGATAAAAGAATCACTAAATTGGGCGCATTTCTTCGCAAAACAAGTATGGATGAATTGCCCCAGTTTTTAAATGTCTTAGAAGGAGATATGAGTGTCGTTGGTCCAAGACCGCACATGAATTTGCAATCACAACAATTTGAAAAGGAAGTGCATAATTATATAAAAAGACACGCTGTAAAACCAGGCATTACAGGATTGGCACAAGTAAGCGGATATAGAGGGGAAATCAAGAAGAAATCAGATATAGAAAATAGAGTCCGCTGGGATCTTTTTTATATTGAAAACTGGTCTTTTTTATTAGATCTTAAAATTATTACTCAAACGGTTTTTAACATGTTTAAAGGTGAAGAAAAAGCGTATTAATAAGGGTATGGAAAACAAATTAGACATAACCGCTTCAATTGTTTTATATAAAGAAGATGCCACAGAATTGAAAAAGACTGTTGAATGTTTTTTAAATACAAAAATGTCTAAAAAATTGTATCTTATTGACAATACGCCTTCAAAAATTTTTAAAAATAGTTTTAATCAACCAGAAATAGAGTATTTTGGAATAGGGGAAAATATTGGCTTTGGGGCTGCACATAACAAAGTTCTTTGTCAATTAGAAAAAGGGTCGAAGTTTCATCTAATTTTAAACCCAGATGTTATTTTTTCACCCGAAACAATACCTAATTTAATTGAACAATTAAAAAGGGATGGAAAAACGTCTATGATTGCTCCAAAAGTATTGTTTCCAAACGGTGAACACCAATACTCATGTAGAAGATACCCAACATTGATTGAATTATTAATAAGAAGAATTCCAATTTTAAGACCATGGTTTAAAGAGGTTATAGATAGAGGAATTTACAAAGACAAAGACCTGGACACTCCTTTTTTTGCAGAGTACTTGACAGGATGTTTTCAATTATATAAAACATTAGATTTTGTTTCTTTAAAAGGTTTTGACGAACGCTATTTCTTATATATGGAAGATGTAGATATCTGTAAAAAAATTGATGTTAGTGGGAAAAAGAAAATGTACTATCCAAATCAAGAGATTACTCATATTTTAAAACAGGGATCTTCCAAAAAGGTAAATTTATTTTTTAGGCATTTATTTTCTTCTATAAAATATTTCAAGAAATGGGGATTTTAAACAGAGATACCGTTTTCAGGTAGTATATTTGCACTCAAATACAACACCACATGAATATTCTAATTTTAGGCTCTGGAGGAAGAGAACACGCGTTTGCATTGAAATTATCTCAAAGTAAAAAAGTAAACCATCTTTTTGTAGCTCCAGGAAATGCAGGAACTTCTCAAATTGCAACAAACATCAATGTCAACCCAACAGATTTTTTAGCGGTAAAACAAATCGTTTTGTCAAAAGGAATTAAGATGGTTGTTGTTGGGCCAGAGGCTCCTTTGGTAGCAGGAATTCATGATTTTTTCTTGGCGGATAGCGCTCTAAAAAACATTCCTGTCATTGGTCCTAAAAAAGATGGCGCCTTGTTAGAAGGAAGTAAAGATTTTTCCAAACAGTTTATGGAAAAACACAACATTCCAACAGCAAAATATCAATCATTTACTAAAGAAACAGTAGAAGAAGGAAAATTGTTTTTAGAAAAACTAAACCCTCCATATGTTTTAAAAGCTGATGGATTGGCAGCTGGGAAAGGCGTATTAATTTTAGATTCTTTAGCAGAAGCAAAAGCAGAACTAGAAGAAATGTTGTCCAATCAAAAGTTTGGAGCAGCGTCATCAACAGTTGTTATTGAAGAGTTCTTAGACGGAATAGAGCTATCTGTTTTTGTATTAACAGACGGGAAAAGTTATAAAATATTGCCTTCTGCAAAAGATTACAAACGTATTGGAGAAGGAGATAAAGGATTAAATACAGGAGGAATGGGCGCCATTTCGCCAGTTCATTTTGCAACCGAAGCGTTTTTACAGAAAGTAGAAGAACGTGTGGTTATACCTACCATTAATGGCTTGCAAAAAGACGGAATTGATTACAGAGGATTTGTATTTATAGGATTAATGAATGTAAACGGAGATCCACAAGTTATTGAGTACAATGTGAGAATGGGAGATCCAGAAACAGAAGTTGTCATTCCAAGAATAACCTCTGATTTGTTTGATTTGTTTGATGGTGTTGCAAAGCAAACATTACATGAAAAATCAGCTGAGATCAATTCAAAAATAGCAACTACAGTGATGCTGGTTTCTGGAGGTTATCCAGAGGCTTATGAAAAGAATAAAGAAATTACAGGTTTAGAAAAGGTAAAAGAATCAATCATTTATCATGCAGGAACAAGCCTAAAAAATCAGACAACACTCACAAACGGAGGAAGAGTAATGGCAATTACTTCTTTTGGAGACACTATTGAAGAGGCGTTGAAAAAATCATATAAAAGTATTGGTGAAATTCATTTTGAAAAGATGAATTACAGAAAAGACATTGGGTTTGATTTGGTAAAATAAACCTTGAGTTTTAAGTAGCTTTTTTTAATGTAAAGGAAAATTCAGACCCTTCTCCATAGGTGCTTTTTAATAAAATAGTTTCATTGTGAGCTTCTATCAAATGCTTTACAATTGCCAAGCCAAGTCCAGAGCCACCTTGTTCTCTTGATCTGCTTTGGTCAACTCTATAAAAGCGTTCAAACAAGCGAGAAAGATGTTCTTGTTTAACACCTTCTCCGTTGTCGGAAACTTTAATAATGAATTTATTTTCACTGTACGATTCAATTCCAATCGATGTAACCCCTCCAATTTTACCATATTTAATAGAGTTTACCACAAGGTTAATCAATACCTGCTCTATACGATCGATATCTCCTAAAACAAAAATTGGAAATTCATAAATGGCATCAAAAGTTAAGGCAATATTCTTTTTTTTTGCCTTCATTTCAAACAAATCAAAGACATTTTGTACGAGTTCTAAAATATTAAAAGGAGCAAAAGACATTTTTAAACCGTCAGACTCTAACTTTGAAATCATGTCTAAGTCTTTAACAATGGCCACCAATCTTTCAACACCTTTATTGGTTCTTTCTAGATATTTTTCTCGAATTTCTTTATCATTTGCAGCACCTTCAATTAAGGTTAAGACATAGCCTTGTACAGTAAATAAAGGCGTTTTTAATTCGTGAGCAACATTGCCTAAAAACTCTCTTCGAAAAGAATCTTTTTCAATTAAATTTTGAATTTCAATACGTTTTCCTTCAGCAAATTTTTGTAGACTTTTAGAAAGGGTTTCCATATCTGTAGTTACAGACTGCCTGTGTAAATCATCATTGTCTAATAAAGAAACATCATTATAAATTTTCCGTACTCTTTGATAAATAAAATATTCAACCCGGTATTGAACAATAAAAAACGAAAGTATAAAAAGAACAACTACTCCAATAATAGCCGCTAAAAATCCAATGGTGTCGTATAAAAAATAGGCGACAACCGAAATAAATACTGCCAATAGTGTTAGGTATAGAGCAGATAAGAAAGCAAACGAATATGTTTTTTTAAACTTCACGAATCAATATTTTTAGTGGTCATCATCTAAGGTAAATTTATATCCAACTCCTTTGATTGTTTTAAAGTAATGATCACCAATTTTTTCTCTTAACTTTCGAATATGAACATCAATAGTTCTTCCTCCAACAACAACGTCATTTCCCCAAACAGCATCTAAAATGGTTTCGCGTTTAAAAACTTTTCCAGGGTTAGAGGTTAATAAAGAAAACAATTCAAACTCTTTTTTGGGTAATATAATTTTTTGACCTTCTTTATAAACAAGGTATTTTTCTCTGTTTATTACAATGGTTCCAATGGTTGTTATTGCTTCTTGATTTTCATTATTTTTTAGCCTACGCAATAAAGATTTTACCTTACTAACCAGTACTTTTGGTTTTATAGGCTTGGTAATATAATCATCTGCTCCAGCATCAAAACCGGCTACTTGAGAGTAGTCTTCTGACCTAGCAGTCAAGAAAGCAATAATAACATGCTCAAGTGTTTTAATCTTTCTAATCTTTTCACAAGCTTCAATTCCATCCATTTCTGGCATCATAATGTCGAGTAAAATTAAATGTGGATTGATTTTTTTTGCAGTGCTTACTCCTTCTGCTCCATTAGAAGCTGTAAATACTTGATACCCCTCCGTTTTTAAATTGTATCGTACAATTTCTAAAATATCGGGCTCGTCATCAACTAATAAAATTTTGATATCACTTTTTTTCATGATTGATTGTGTCTTGCTTTGTGTCAAAAGTATGGATAATAATTGTAATAAAACGGAGGGATGAAAAAGACTTAACAGTAACTTAACCTTCTGTTAATTAGAACTTCATTTGCCGGTAATAATTATTTTTTTAGCACCTGTAAACCTGTTTTTTTTATGTTAAAAGAAATCGGTAACGTAATAAAGTAAATATTATTTTATATCTTTAGGACTCTTTTTTTACTTTTTAGAGCTTGTTTATGAAAAACACACACATTTTTATACTATTTCTGGCCCTCTGTGTTAGCGCCATTTCTTTAGGGCAAAATGCTCCTAGAGAGAAGAGTATAGATGGGTTTTTTGTTTATCCAAATCCGGTAAGTAAAGGTTCTTTAACAATTAAAACCTCGCAAGACGCAGATAAAGAAATTTTGATTTATAATGTGTTGGGGAAACAAGTTTTTACTCGAAAATTTAAAGGAAATACCAAGCGCTTTGATATTTCAAATATTCGTTCGGGAATTTACATAATGAAAGTTATAGAAGGCGATAAAATTGAAACGAAAAAACTCGTTATCAAATAATAAGAATAAATAAAGTTAGATATAGGTTTACAAAGCTCTGAATTTTCAGAGCTTTTTTTAAAGTGCAAAATCAAGAGGGTTATTTTTTACTCGCTTGATAAAACACTTGTTGTAAAGCAGGTCTGATATTTAAGAGGTATAAATTTCGATTTTTTCGTGTTGGGTACACTCGATTGGAGAGAAAAATAAACACCAATTGATTGGTGGGGTCTGCCCAAACAAAAGTACCTGTAAACCCTGCATGGCCAAAACTATTTGCATTTACTTCTGGCGCTGGATATGCGTCTTTTAGCGCACGTGTTGCGTTGTTTAGTAATGGCTTATCAAACCCTAATCCTCTTCGGTTTTTATTTTCTGGAAACTGAACTTTTGTAAATTCTAACACCGTACTTTCTTTAAAAAACCGCTTGCCTCCGTAAGTTCCTTTCTGCACATATAGCTGCATAATTTTAGACATATCTGTTGCCGTAGCAAAAAGTCCTGCATTGCCTGAAACACCTCCTAATAATGCTGCGTTTTCATCATGAACCCATCCTTTTGTTGTTGATTTTCTAAAGAAAGAATCTATTTCGGTTGGAATGATGTTGTTTTTAAAACGCTTTGTTTTTGGCGTAAACCCCAAGGTGTATGCGCCTAAAGGCTTGTAAAACTCTTTTTGGAGATATGTCTGATACTCCGTCTCTGTAAGTTGTGAAATGATTGTAGGAAATAGCAAAAAACTCAATCCAGAATAGGTGTATTTTTTCTTTTCTAGAACCTTAGATCTTTTAATAATTCGATGTATTTTGTTTTTAAATCGTTTGTTAACAAAAAGGGCGTCATACGCTTTTAAAGAAAAGAGATTGCTGGGTTTATTTCGAATAAATCGCTGTTTAAATTCTCCTTTTTTCATTACGGTACTCAAAAAAACGATATAAGGTTTTAAGCCTGCCTGATGTGCCAATACTTCTCTAAACGTAAGATGTTTTTTGTCTTTTTTGTATTTCCAAGAATGCCAATATGCACTTAGAGGCTCGTCTAAATTGATAGTTCCTTCATCATATAATTTCATCAATGCAGGAAGAGGTCCTGTTATTTTGGTTACAGAAGCCAAGTCATAGAGATCGTTTTTCTGTACTTTTTGGACACTGTCATAGGTATGAAACCCATAAGTTTTATGAAAAATAACCGCATTGTTTTTGGCAACAAGCAACTGGGCTCCTGGAAAGGCGTGATTTTTAATCGCAACTGCCATGATAGAGTCTACTCTTTGATCTATAAACTCAGTATTCATTCCTAGCTCTTCAGGAATTGTATATTTTAATCTGATTTTCTGAGTTGTCATTCCAAACCCCTTAGGAAAAAACGAGCCTAAAGTACTTTGAAGTTTTCCTTTTGCGGCAATTCCTCCAAAGATCAGTTGTGCTGAATATTCTTGTGAAAGTTGATTCGAATTTTTTGTAAAAATCAACGCGCTGTGTTTTTCTTTGGTCGATAAAAATTCAGTCGCTATTTTTTGAGAAAAGGCAACAATAATTTTATTTTGAGGAAGCTCCAAAGCGCTTAAATTTTGAACATCAGTTGTCGTATGAAGCGCAACAATTATTATAGTATAAGCACTTAGTTGTTTTTTTTCAGAAGGGTAAGAAAGGGTGGTGTTAAAATTGAAACGTGTTATTTTCGCATACTTTTCTAGTGTTTCCTCAATATGGTTTTTAGAAATAAGATTGCTTAATAGGGCAATTTTAGAGTTTTCTAAATGTTGAATAGGAACGCTATTGTGATCATTTTTTAAGAGTACAATTCCTTGTTCTGTTAATTTTCGTTCTTGTACATTGTCTTTGAAAAATTGCTGTCCAAGTGAATTAAAGCTACACACAACAAAAAAGAGACAGTAAGAAAGTTTTAAAACAAGGACTTTTATCATAAGCTAAAATTAGTACACAATTGTAAGGGTAACAAACTTAGCTTTTTTATTTTTAGTATCTTCACTAAAAATTGCAACGATGAATTTACATGTAGATTTACAAAACATTTTGTTTTTAGACATAGAAACCGTTCCGCAAGAAACAGATTGGGAACATGTGTCTGAAATAACCAGAGGACTATTTGAACAAAAAACAGCGTATCAACGAAAAAAGGGAATTTTAGTAGAAGATTTTTATGAACGCGCTGGGATTTGGGCAGAATTTGGAAAAATAATCTGTATTTCGGTGGGCTATTTTACAACCCTTAAAAAGACAAAACAACTGCGCGTGAAATCATTTTATGGCGATGATGAAAAGCAGTTATTACTTGATTTTAAAGAATTGTTAGCAAGTCATTTTTATAAAAAGCAACATGTTTTATGTGCGCACAATGGAAAAGAGTTTGATTTTCCTTATATCGCAAGACGTATGATTATTCATCAAATAGAATTGCCTTCAAAATTAAATTTATTTGGTAAAAAACCATGGGAAATTTCACATTTAGACACCATGGAATTGTGGAAATTTGGCGATTATAAGCACTATACATCGTTAAAACTATTGACTTCTATTTTGGGAATTCCCTCACCAAAAGATGACATTAGTGGAAGAGATGTTGCAATGGTTTATTACAAAGAAAAGGATTTAGATAGAATTGTTAGATATTGTGAAAAAGACACCATTGCAGTTGCTCAATTGGTTTTGCGATTTAACAATGAGCCACTTTTAGAAGAAAAAGAAATTGTAAATGCGTAATTTTTTATCCTTCTAATTTCATAGAGAGTTCAAGCCAACGCTCTTCTTTTTGCTCTAAATCAGTAACTATTTGTTGTAATTCTACAGATTTATGATTAATATCTTCTGCAGAGATTTCATTGTTTGCAAATTGAGTTTCAATGCCTGTTTTTTTCTTTTCAAGACGCGCAATGTCGCTTTCTAACAATCCAAATTCACGGTTTTCATTGAAGCTTAGTTTTCCTTTTGGACTTGTTTTTATGCGAGGAATTTCTTTCTTTTTGGCACTAATTTTTTCTGAAGGCTTGGAGTCTTCATACGCTCTAAAATCAGAATAATTACCAGGAAAATTTTCAACGACACCATCTCCTCGAAACACAAAAAGAGAATCCATTATTTTGTCCATAAAATAACGATCATGCGAAACAACCAATAAGTTTCCAGGAAAATCTAACAAGAAATTTTCCAATACATTTAGTGTAATTACATCTAAGTCGTTTGTAGGTTCATCTAGAATTAAAAAGTTTGGATTCTGGATTAAAACCGCACATAGATACAATCGTTTTTGTTCTCCTCCGCTTAGTTTTTCTACAAAATCGTGTTGTTTTTTTCGATCAAACAAAAAGCGCTCTAATAGTTGACCAGCCGTAATTTTTCGTCCTTTGGTTAAGGGGATATAATCTCCAAATTCACGAATAACCTCTATTACTTTTTGCCCTTTTTTAATTTGGATTCCGTGTTGTGTATAATATCCAAATTTTACAGTTTCTCCAACAATAACTTTACCGCCATCAGCAGATGTTTTCTGGGTAATCACATTTAAAAAAGAAGATTTTCCCGTTCCGTTTTTACCAATAATTCCAATACGCTCACCTCGTTTAAAAACATAGTCAAAACCGGCAAGGATTTTTAAATCATCGTATGATTTATGGACCTTGTGAAGTTCTAAAATTTTACTCCCCAAACGCTCCATATTGATCTCTAGCTGTACTTGATGGTCCTGTCTTCGTTTGTGGGCTTTTTCTTTGATTTCATAGAAATCATCAATTCTAGATTTCGATTTTGTGGTTCGCGCTTTTGGCTGACGGCGCATCCAGTCTAGTTCTTTATTGTAAAGGTTTTTTGCTTTTTCTGTTGTGATTTGTTCAACAGCAATTCGCTCTTCTTTTTTTTCTAAATAGTAAGAATAATTTCCTTTATAATGATATAATTTTCCATGATCTAGCTCTACAATTTCATTGCAAACACGCTCTAAAAAATACCTGTCGTGGGTTACCATAAACAAGGTGATTTTTTCTTTGGCAAAGAAATTTTCCAACCATTCAATCATTTCTAAATCCAAATGATTTGTTGGCTCATCGAGAATTAATAAATCGGGTTTGTTGATTAATACAGTTGCCAAAGCAAGTCGTTTTCGTTGACCACCAGAAAGCTCAGAGACTTTTTTATCGAGCTTGTCAAATTTTAATTTTGACAGAATTTGCTTATACTGTGTTTCAAAATCCCACGCATTGTACCGCTCCATTAAATCAAAAGCTTTTTGATATGCGGTTGTGTCTTCGGGATGGTTTAATGCGGTATTGTAGTTAGAGATTACTTGTAGAATAGGGTTGTCTGAAGAAAAAATAGTTTCTTCAATGGTTAAATTTGCATCTAGCGCATCTACTTGTGCCAAATAAGAAATTTGGATTCCTTTTCGGCTAACCACTTGCCCAGAATCAGAAACATCGTTTCCTGCAAGAATGTTTAGAATGGACGTTTTTCCACTCCCGTTTTTAGCAACAAAAGCAATTTTTTGCCCTTTATTAATTCCGAAAGAGATGTCTTCAAATAAAACACGTTCTCCGTATGACTTAGAAATGTTTTCTACAGATAAGTAATTCACTACATAAATTTAGCGCAAAGTACTTAAAAACGAATGAAACAGAAAGCTTCTTCGGGAGGATTTTATACAATGGGTTTTCGTTCATAAATAGTAGTATATTGCAAGGGTTAGAATTAGGTAAAAGAATAAAAGAAATATGAGGTGTTGTCGGATTGTTTTGGTGTTGCTGTTAGTGTTTTCTTCCTGTAAATCTAGTAAAACAGTTTCTAGGTCTGCGGCGATGTTTGGTAAAAAAATGTCACCAGCAAAAGTGTCTAAAAAACACATTGCTACTTTGTTAGACAAGCAAACGCTTGAAGCGAAATTAAAAGTTGCTTATACAACCAGCAAACACAAAAAAAAGATATCTGTAAAGCTGCGAATTGAAAAAGACACTATTATCTGGCTAAACGCCACTTATGCTGGACTTTTAGTAGCAAGAGCGAAAATTACCCCGACAAAAATGAGTTACTATGAAAAAGTGAGCAAAACCCATTTTGAAGGAGATTTTACTATAATGCGTAAATTTTTAGGAGCAGAGGTGAGTTTTTCTCAATTGCAAAATTTGTTATTAGGCCAGGCAATTTTTGATTTAAAACAGCAAAAATATGAGTTCATTATAAACGAAAACGCCTATTTATTATTACCTAAAAAACAAGATGAGTTGTTCAATGTTTTCTTTTGGATAAACCCCACTCATTTTAAATTGGACAAGCAAGAGCTTATCAGTAGAAAAAAGAACCAACTATTACAAGTTCAATATAAAAACTATGCACTAATTGATGAAGAACGGTTTCCAAAGAGAATAGAGATACAAGCCAAAGAAAATAGAAACAGTACTCGTGTAATTATTGAGTATCGGAACATTATTTTTAATAAAAAATTTAGCACACCTTATAGGGTTCCACGAGGCTATAAAAGAATCGTTTTAAAATGAGATTACACAAACGCTATAGAATACTATTAATCTTGTCATTGCTAGTATTAAATGTTTTTGTTATAAATGGTCAAACACAACGGCAATTAGAAGCAAAACGCAAACGAATTAAAGCAGAAATAACAAAAGTAAATCGGCTGCTTTTTGCAACGCAGAAGAGTGAAAAAAACGCGTTGGAAGACTTACGAGATTTAAATCAAAAAATTTCGATACAAACAGAGTTTATCGAATCTATCAATAAGGAGGTTGATTATTTATCCGCTGAAATTCTTCAAAATCAACAAGAAATACAGCAACTTTCTAAGAAACTAAAATCCTTAAAGAAAGCATATGCCGAGATGATTTTTAAATCATACAAAAGCAAATCAAAACAACGCCAACTATTATTTTTGCTCTCTTCTGAAAATTTTCAACAAGCCTATAAACGGCTGCAGTATATGAAACAATATACCTTGTTTCGAAAAAAACAAGGAGAAAAAATTATAGAGCAAACGGCAATTATAAAAACATTAAACGATTCATTAGTGTTTAAAAAGCAGGCAAAAGACGCATTGATACTTGCTGAACAAGAGCAGAAAGCAACGATAGAGTCTGACAAAAAAAATCAAGAAAAATTAGTTGCTACAATAAAAAAGAAAGAGAAAAGATATGTCAGAGAAATTAGAAAAAAATTAAAAGAAGAGGCGCGAATAACGGCTCAAATTGATAAAATAATTAGAGAGGCGATTGCAAGATCGAATCGAAAAAAAGGAAACAAAACCACCAAAGGATTTGCGTTAACACCAGAGGCCAAGGCATTGGCTGTTCAATTTCAACAGAACAAAGGGAGGTTGCCTTGGCCTGTTGAAAATGGCTTGGTTGTAAGACGCTACGGTACACAAGCACACCCAACACTTAAAGGAATTACCATTACTAGCTCAGGGTTGCATATTGCTACAAATAAAGGAGAGAGTGCGCACAGTGTTTTTAATGGCAAAGTGCTCGCAATACAGGTGTTAACGGGAGGAAAAAAAGCGGTTTTAGTTCAGCATGGAAACTATATTACCACGTACAATAATTTAGAGATAGTGTATGTAAAAATAGGAGACGCTGTAAAAACGGGACAAGAAATAGGAAAAATATTTACCAATAGAGTTACAGGAAAAACAACCCTTATCTTTGTGTTGCACAAAGAAACACAACGGCAAAATCCATCAAGCTGGATTTTAAGAAGGTAGTTTTAACGCTTCAGTATTTTTTTCATCATGTTTTTTCCGGTCATAGCCGATGTTGTAATTATACCAGAAAGCAATGCTGCTGCCACTCCGGCGGTTACAATATCTTGCCCGGTTAAATAAAAATTCTTAATAGAAGTTCTAGGTCTTAAAAATTTTTGATGAAACCGATCAGGAGCATGATCTAAACCATAAATTTCTCCTTTGTCATAATTAACAAAATGTTGTGTAGTGAGAGGAGTAGAAAGCTCATAATACGCAATTTTTTCTTTAAGTTGCGGCATTTGTTTAAAGAGTTCTTCGAGTAGTCGTTGCGAAATGTTTTCTTTTAAGGCATTATACTCTTCACCTCTTTTCATCCACTTACTACCTTCCCATTTATCAAAAATCTCGTAAGGCAATAAGGTCAGAATATCTATGGTGCTTTTTCCTGGATATCGATTTGACCAATCTGGATCTTTGGCCGAAGGGAACGAAATATAGACCAAAGGAAACGGGTTATTGATGTTTTTTAAGTAGTTTTCTACAGCGCTGTCATGATCTACCTTTTCTGGATATACCCAATAATTAGTTTTAGGGAGGTTTAATTTATCAGGAGATCCTTTTAAACCAATATACAAGCAAGCATGTGCCACAGAACGCCTTACCTTTTGTAGTTGTTCTTTTAGCTTGTGTTTTTTTACTGTTTGAGACGGAAGAAGTTTATTATATGTTGTCATAATTCCTGCGCCACTAATAATGTTTTTTGCAGAAAAAATTTTCCCATCAACCATTCTAACACCGGTTGCTTTGTTGTTTTCTATAATTACTTCATCAACTTCTGCGTTAATTAAAATGGTGCCTCCAGATTTTGCAATAACTTCATCGGTTGTTTTTGCAATTTGAGAGGATCCCCCAACAGGAAAACTTCCCCCATTGAAATAATGCCGCGCTACAGCCGCATGCATTATAAAGCTACTTTTTTTAGGAGGTAAACCGTAATCTCCATATTGAGCAGTAATTACTTTTATCAATTCTTCATTATGGGTGATGGATTTTAAGATCTCGTAGGTTGTTTTATTTGAAAATTGATAAAAAGGCTTTCGCATTTTGTTCCCCAGAATTTTACTTAATATTGGAGATAATGCTTTTTCCATATAAAAATTCCGACTTGCTTTTGTAGCGGAAAAAACGAGATTTATATAGGCCTCTATCGCTTCTTTTTCTTCTGGAAAGTATTCAATAAGTGTTGTTTTAAAGTTTCGTGTCCCTTTAACAAAGTCGTAAGATTTTTCTCCGATGATAATTTTATCATACACCTTTCCCATATCTGCCCACTTTAGTTGCGCATCGGTAATATAATCGAATGTTTTTTTAATAACAGAATTAGGCGTTTGTACATCGCCTATATAATGAATTCCCACATCCCACTCATAGCCTTTTCGTTTAAAAACATGTGTAAAGCCACCAGCAGTATAATGCCGTTCTAAGACCAATACTTTTTGACCCTCTTTTGCAAGAATTGCAGCAGTTGCAAGACTTCCCATTCCAGACCCAATAATAATAGTTGTGTAGTTTTCTGCCAAAGTTGGCTTCTTTTTGTAAGACTGAATCATAAAGTGAAAATTAAGAAAGGCTAATATACAATCTTAATATTGGAACTTTAAAAAGCGTAACAAGAAGAAGGCTATTTAAAAAGCGCTTTTAATTCAGTGGCGTCTTCAGGATTCATTTTCCCAGATAAAATTAAACTCAACTGCTTTCTACGTAAAGCGCCTTCAAAACGCTGTACCTCTAAGGCTGTTTCTGGAGTGATTTTTGGAACAAGAACAGTGCTTCCAGTTTCATCAACAGCAACAAATGTATAAATCCCTTCGTTTACACGTGTTTTTTCGCCAGACTCTCTGTCTTCAATCCACACATCAACATACACTTCCATAGAAGATTTAAAAGCACGAGAAACTTTGGCTTCAACAGTAACTACACTTCCAACAGGAACCGCTTTTGCAAAAGAAACATGATTTACAGAAGCAGTAACTACAATTCTTCGAGAATGACGCCTTGCTGCAATACTACAAGCTCTGTCCATTCTAGCAAGGATTTCTCCTCCAAATAAATTGTTTAAAGGGTTTGTTTCTCCAGGCAACACCATATCGGTCAATACCGTTAAAGATTCTTTTGGGGTTTTTGCTTTCATCAAAATTTCTAGTTAGAATTTTGGCAAAGATATGCAATAGCAACGAAAAGGTTATCAAAAAGCGTGTTTATAAAAGGGGGCTTAGTCAAATTTTTTAACCAATAGCCAAGCATCTTTAGAGTGCTCTTTTCTGATGGTGTTTAAATTTTTAAACGCTTCTGCTCTTGTAGAAAAACTTGTATAAGCCACCTGAGTTAAATTCCATTTATTCTTTCCCAAGACCTTAGCATCAAATCCTTTCGCTTTTAATTGATGTAATTTTTTTTCTGCATTTTCAGGAAATTGAAAAGCGCCAGCAACAATATGAAAGCCCTTAGCCGCTGTTTTTGTTACATTCAATTTAATTGTAGGCAATGGATTACTAATAACAAAAGTTGCTGATTGTATTTTTTGTTCAACTGCTTTTTGCTGTTGCGCGTAACTTTCTTTTTGCTGCTGTTGGTTGTTGGCATTCCAGCCGATAGTTCCAAGAGTTAAAACCACAGCTACAGTGGCTGCATATTTAAAAATGGTTGCTGCTTTTTTACTAGTAGAAGCAATAGGAGCCACTTGTTGCCCTTGCTTGTTGTATTCCAATCGTTTTACGGTAGGAGAACTAAAAGAGCTCAATCCAAAAGAAGCAGTTAAGTAATTGGTTGTTTGGTTTGGTTCAAAAACCAGTTGCTGCTCTTTATTTAAAGACAAGCTACCAATTTTTCCAACAAGCAACGATTCGTTTTGTAATTGTTGTTGCCAAGTTTTTACGGTTGATGAAATAATTTCGACTGCTTTTTCAAAAGAAACGTTTTCTGAAGAAGCAATATAGTTTGCCAGTAATCCATCATTGTTTTTTAGAAGTGAATTGAACGTGATTTGTTTTGTAGGCGGATAAAAAGTATGTGAAAATTGATTCACTTTTGCTGAAACAACATTGGTTACAAATCCTCCAAAATCAGGAATAACGACACAATCGTACCTGTATAATAAATCGTTGATGTAGTTGGCTAAAGTCATGATAACAAAGATAAATATTTTTCAGAAATTTTTTAGGTTATCCTTAAAACTTATCAACAAATATTGTTGTATATTGAGTTCCAAATTGTTATGTGTTGAAAAAAGAAAAACTCCTTGCTGTTTTGCGGTTGCAAAAGACAAAATCTGTGGGCGATATATTGGCTAAAAAGTTAATTATTGCTACGGGAAATGTAGAACAGATATTCCAAGAAACACCAAAAGCACTTCAAAAAATAAACGGGATAGGAACTCATGTTCTCAAACAATTACTAAATAAGAAAAGCCTAGAAATTGCCGAAATGGAATTGGAATATATTCTAGAAAATAACATTTCTACTTCCTATTTTTTAGAAGAAGAGTACCCTAAAAACTTACAACAATGTATTGATGGTCCTATTCTCTTTTTTAAAGATGGCGCAATCAATTTCAAAAATGAACGAATTATTAGTGTTGTAGGCACACGAAACATGACGTCTTATGGAAAAGATTTTTGTGAAAACTTACTTGCTGATTTAGCGAAATACAATCCAATTATTGTAAGTGGTTTTGCTTACGGAATAGATATTTGTGCGCACAAAGCAGCCATTAAAAACAATTTACAAACCCTTGCGGTTCTAGCGCATGGGTTTGATGAAATTTACCCAAAAATTCATAAAAAATACATGCATCAAGTATGTGAAAACGGAGGTTTTATAACAGAATTTTGGCATGATGAACATCCGCTGAGAGAGCATTTCTTAAAACGAAATCGAATTGTAGCAGGAATTTCTCAAGCGTCGATTATTATAGAATCGGCAGAAAAAGGAGGCTCTTTGGTAACGGCAGATATTGCCAATTCGTACAACAGAGATGTGTTTGCTGTTGCGGGCAGAAATACAGATAGGTTTAGTAAAGGATGCAATCAGTTGATAAAAAACAATCAAGCAGCACTGCTAACCTCTGCAGAAGACATTGCCAAAATGTTGAATTGGGACTTGGAACCCAAAATTTCTGCACCAAAGCAACATAAATTATTTATTGAGCTAAATGATACTGAACAAAAAATTTACGATTATCTTTTTAAAACAGGAAAAAGAACATTAGATGGCATTGCGTTAGAATGTAGGATTCCTGTGTATAAATTAGCGCCTGTTTTGTTACAAATGGAATTAAAAGGTGTTGTAAATCCGCTGCCAGGAAAATTGTTTGAGGCGGTTTAAAAGGTGTTCTTACTGTCATTCTCGAGTAATTGGGAATCTATTCAAGACCGATGCTTGTTCAAATAAATAATTCTTATTTTTGAAAAAAACAGAGACGATGGCTTCTGAAGAAAAATTAATGTCGCAAAAAAAACCAGCTTTTCCAGTACAAGAAAAGTTGAATACGTATTTGATAGAACACAGTAGAACAATAAAAATTCCAATTTTTTATGACGATCTATTACGTTTTCAAGGCTCAGTAGTTGTATATGATAAAAACGATGAAGACACACTTTGGGTACGTACGTATTATTCTGAATTTGACCGGAAAGAAATTGATCTAAGCTTAAAAAAAGTATATACTATTCTACACTCTAATGGTAATGAAGACACCATTCAGTATTTAAATGTAGATGCCATTGATTATTGTACCTTCGGAAATTCGAAACCATTTCGAGTAAAAATTCGGAATATTTTGAATGATAATTATACCTATTTTTATGTTAAGAAAACAGATGCTTCTCGGGTGTATGGATTAGAATTAGAGCATATTTTGTCTCCGTATAATTTAAATTTTTTAGTATATAAAGACACCTTGATAGAAGAACATATTGCAGGCATTCCTGGAGATGTTTTTATCAAAGAGATGTTGCCCGGTTGCACCGCTTCAGAAAAAGCACAGATTTCGAAAGAGTTTGTAAAGTTTAATGAACGTTGTATGATCCGTTTGTTGGGAGATATGCGATCCTACAATTATGTGATTGTTCCTGTACACGATTTTGACCATGTGGTGTATCGAATTAGAGCGATTGATTTTGATCAACAATCTTTTGAAGGAAAGTTTAAAGTCTATTCCCCTCAGTTTTTTAAAGAAAATTTTTTAATGGTGGATTTGGTTGGAGATAAGTTGCAAAAAACATCTATAGAACAATATAAATTAGAAGAACGATCAATTGTTGCAAAACGAATGCTAAGTTCTGAAAACAGAGTGAATGATTTGCTTGCTTGCATGAAAGAAGATGCCATTTCTACACCCGAAAAAATAGTATTGCTAAAAAACGAAATTCATAATTTTACACGTGATGTTCATTTTAAAAAGAGTAAAAATATGGGCGAAATTTTAGAAGCAGCACTGCAATTTGTAAAACGAAATTATGAAAATGTGAGTGCGGTGTGACACTATTTTTCAATAGAAAACTGATAGAACCCCGAAAGGGTTTTAAACCCTTTCGGGGTTAAAGCGTTCATAAAAGCACTATCTATCGGCTCTTTTTCGACCGTACACTTTCAATAATTACGGTAGAAAGAATTAGCAATCCACCCCAAAACGTAGAGGAAGTAGGTACTTCAGATAAGAATATAAAGGCAAGTATAATTCCAAAAATTGGCTGAACACTATTGATAATACTTGCTGTGCTTGCCGCAAAATACTTCAAACTTTTTATAAACAAGGTATGTCCAATTGCCGTAGTTAAGAGCGCTAACAGAAGCACAAAAGGAAACTGTGTTTGAATTCCTGAGGTGTCCATAAAATATAAAATAGGCGCCAAGATAATTGTCAGCACAAATAGTTGCCAAAACATCAATGTAGTTCCGTTATATACAGTTACGTGTCGTTTTAAAAGCAGTACACGAATTGAATAACAGACAGCAGAAAACAGCCCTAATAAAATGCCTTTTACGTTTGAGTTTTCTAAATTAAACTCAGGAGCAAGGATGTAAATTCCTAGCAATATTAAGAAACCTAAAAACAGGTGTGTCGGTTTTAATTTTTGCTTAAAAAACAGCGGCTCAAGCAGTGCTGTTATTACAGGAAATGCGAATAAAGAGAGCATTGCCAATGCCACGTTAGAAAGTTTCAAAGCGTAAAAATAGCTAATCCAATGCGTTCCTAACAGGAGAGCAGCTAACAGAAAAGAACGTTTATCTTTTGTTGATTTTATGCGAAAATTGACCTTTTTATATCGACAATAAAGATACAATACTACAACGGCAATACTACAACGCCACCAAATAATTACAGGCGGAGGCATGGCGATAAACCTCCCTAAAACCCCAGAAGTGCTTATTAAAAGTGTTGCGATGAGCAGCTCAATAAGATGTTGTAGATGTGTTTTTTGCATTTAAATTTTCTTTAAAATTGTTAAGGCTTTTGCCACGGAGTCAACCTTGATAAAAGTAACCAATAAACGCAAGCCATTTTTGGTTTTCTTTTCTTTCATCACACAACTTTTGCTGTTTTGCTGGATGTATTTTAGCATGTTGGTAAACTGATTTGTTTGATAAAAAGGACTTTGCTGATCGGCTATAAAATAACCCAACATTCGTTGTTGTTTTAAAATTACTTTTTCTAAGCCGAGTTTTTTTGCCAACCACTTCATACGAACACTATCTAATAGATCTACAACTTGGGTTGGAATTTCGCCAAATCGATCTACCAATCTTGCTTCAAATTCTATGAGTTCATTTTCGGTTTTTAGCGTTCCTAGCTCGTTGTATAAATTCAATCGCTCAGAGATTACATTGATATAGTCATCTGGGAAAAGGATTTCGAAATCCGTATCAATCTGTACTTCTTTTACAAATTCTTTTGAAACAGAAGTATCTGCAGGATAGAGTTCTTTGAATTCCTTTTCTTTGAGTTCTTCTACAGCTTCTTGTAGTATTTTTTGATACGCATCAAAGCCAATATCATTAATAAATCCGCTTTGTTCGCCACCCAATAAATCTCCAGCCCCACGAATTTCTAAATCTTTCATCGCAATGTTCAATCCACTTCCTAAGTCAGAAAACAACTCCAATGCTTCGATCCGTTTTCGAGCATCATCGGTCATCATATGATAAGAAGGAGTAATAAAATAACAGAAGGCCTTTTTATTAGATCTACCTACTCTACCACGCATTTGATGCAGATCAGAAAGTCCAAAATTATTGGCGTTATTGACAAATATTGTATTGGCATTTGGCACGTCCAATCCACTTTCTACAATGGTAGTAGAAACCAACACATCAAAGTCATTGTTCATAAAACCAAGCATCAATTCTTCTAGTTTTTTACCCTCCATTTGCCCATGACCGATTCCAATTTTTGCATTGGGTAATAAGCGTTGTAACATGCCAGCAACTTCCTTAATATTTTCGATTCTGTTGTGGATAAAAAACACTTGTCCGCCTCTTGATATTTCATACGAAATGGCATCTCTAATAATTTCTTCGCTAAAGCGGATAACATTGGTTTCTATAGGATGTCGATTTGGAGGAGGCGTATTAATGACCGACAAATCTCTTGCCGCCATCAAACTAAATTGCAAGGTTCTTGGAATTGGAGTTGCCGTTAATGTTAAGGTATCCACATTTTCTTTGATGGTTTTTAATTGGTCTTTTACGGCGACACCAAATTTTTGCTCTTCATCAATAATTAACAATCCCAACTCTTTAAAAGCGATGCGTTTATTGGTCAATTGGTGCGTGCCAATAACAATATCTACACTTCCGTTTGCCAATCCATCAATAACGGCACTTTTCTGTTTGGCAGTTCTAAACCTGTTTAGATACTCTATGGTTACAGGAAAGTTTTTTAAGCGTTCTGTAAAGGTCTTAAAATGCTGAAAGGCAAGAATTGTTGTAGGAACTAAAACAGCAACCTGTTTACCATTATCAACAGCTTTAAAAGCAGCTCTAATGGCAATTTCTGTTTTTCCGAAACCAACATCTCCACACACCAACCGATCCATAGGTTGCTCGTTTTCCATATCTGTTTTTACATCTTGTGTTGCTGTAAATTGATCGGGTGTATCTTCATACATAAAACTTGCTTCTAGCTCATGTTGAATATGCGTGTCTGGTCCAAATTGAAATCCTTTTTTAAGTCTTCTCTTGGCATATAATTGTATCAGATTAAAAGCAATCTGCTTAATTCTGGATTTTGTTTTTTGTTTGATTTTTTTCCAGGCACCAGAACCTAATTTATATATTTTTGGAGCTTTTCCATCTTTTCCATTGAATTTAGAAATTTTATGAAGCGAGTGGATGCTGATGTATAGAATATCTCGATCTCCATAAATCAATTTGATGGCTTATTGTTTATTTCCGGCTACTTCAATTTTTTGCAACCCGCCAAAGCGACCAATTCCATGATCCATATGTGTTACAAAGTCACCAACTTCTAAATTATTCAATTCTTTTAAGGTGATGGATTGCTTTTTTGCGTAGCCATTCTTCAATCGAAACTTATGATACCGTTCAAAAATTTGATGATCTGTATAACAAACTATTTTTTCATCTTCGTCTATAAAACCTTGGTGTAATGAAAATACAATGGTTGTGTAATGTACCTCTTGTGCTGCATCGTCAAAAATATCATGAAACCGTTGTGCTTGTTTGTCGTTTGCACAGAAAATATAATTGGTAAACCCATTGGAGTGCTGCGCATTTAAGTCGTCAATCAACAAGTTAAATTGCTTGTTAAAAGAAGGTTGTGGCTTGGTTTTAAACGCAACCTGTTTTAAGGTGTTCTTAGTAGAAGATCCAATATGCACCCATGTAAAATCTTGCAATTGATTTGTAATGAAAGCTCCGTTGCAAAACAATTCTGATGGTGTTGCACGCTTAATTGTGCTAGATAACTCTTCAAAAGCATTCAAAGATTTGTCATAAAAAAGATCTAGCCGTTCTGCAAGCAAGTCGGTATTACGAGTAAAAACAACCGTTTTTGCAGCAATGTATTTGAGAAAACTTACCCGATTTTCTTGAAGTGTTTTATGTTCAACATTTGGAAGAATACTGGCTTTTTTCAGTTTTTCTTTAGAAAGCTGTGTGGCAACATCAAAGACTCTGATACTGTCAATTTCATCGCCAAAAAATTCGATACGATAGGGTTCGTCATTTGAAAAAGAAAAGACATCTATAATTCCACCGCGTACAGAAAACTCCCCAGGTTCTGTTACAAAATCTACCCGATTAAAATGGTACGCGAATAACATTTCGTTGACAAAATCGAGCGAGATCTGTTCGCCTAACGCAATTTTTAAGGTGTTTTTTTCGAGCTCTTTTTTGGTGACCACTTTTTCAAAAAGCGCATCAGGATAGGTAACAATTAGAGCAGGTTTTTTTCGGGAATTGATTCTGTTTAAAACCTCAGAGCGTAGCAGTACATTGGCATTGTCTATTTCTTCTATTTGATAAGGTCTTCGATAAGAGCCAGGATAGAATAATACATTTTTTTCTCCTAATAATTGCTCAAAGTCGTTTAAATAATAAGCGGCTTCTTCCTTATCATTAAAAATGAGTAAAAAAGGTTTTTCGGCTTCTTTAAAACTTTCTGAAATAACAAAAGACAACGACGATCCCGCCAAATTCGTTACTTGAAAATGGTGCTGTTCGTGTTGTAATTCCTCTAAAACCTGCGTTACTTTTGCGGATTTTTTGTAATGATTTACAAGAATCTGTTTACTCAAGGGTACTAATTTTGGGCAAAGGTACTATCTATTTGAAAATAACAACGGTAAAAATAATTTTTATGCAAAATTCGTTCTTCCAATCTTCACGTAATCGGACTATATCTATAGTAATAATGATTATAGAGATTTATGAATAGACAAGAAATTAAGCTATAAGACTTGAAGCGCTCCCTATCCTTTAAAAATAAGTACTAAACCCAAAGAGCCAAGCCGCCTTCATTCCAGGAGGATTTCCTAGCACATCTGTTTGCCATTGATATCGATAATTGAGTCGAAAAACAGATTGAGATGTTGGTCTAAAGCTAATTGCCGGAGTAATTGCCCATAATTCTTCTCCAATGTTTGTCTGAGTTTCGTTAAATGTTCCAAGATTCCAATCTACATAATCTAGTCGAAGGGCTATATTTAAGGTTGCTTTTTCCCAATCAAGTACTTTTTGTTTGAGAATAGGCTGTACAATATCAAGGAAAAACCCTTGTTGTTTGTTACCATATTGCTGTGTATATGTTTCTGGCACATCAACTGAAACAAATGCATATTCACCAACAATATAGGTCCCTGTTTTTTTAAGGGTTGTATTAAAATCAATGGCAAATACATGTAGTTTTCGTTGCTTATCCAACACAGCGCCACCTGCCTCAAATTTGTTGTAAACACCTCCCATATATGAGAATCCTAGTTCTCCAAATTTTCTGTTTTTAAGAGCTATTTTTCCAGATAAAAGTGCTTTTCCGCTATTGCTTTCTTCAAAGCGCTCTTCGTTTTCTTTTGCTGCAGGTAAAAATGTTTTGTTTTCTGTATTATTAATAATCGTATTGTCAAACCCATTTGATAAATAAGCTTCATATCCTAAGGTCCATTTTCCTTTATAGGTTTTTCCATACACACCAAAACCAGCATTAGACCAAGTAGCAGGTAACATTTCACTTGCCATGTTAGGGCGTTCAACAAACTCCCATTTAGGGCCATCATGATTTTGATTGAAAGCTCCAATAGGATTCATAATAATTCCGCCTCTTAAATTTAAGGCAGGATGTAGTGCAACATCTATAGCTGCAAATTCAATCCCTATTTCTTTTGTCCCGTCTTCAAATTCGATTTCTGAAAGAAATTTGATCCGTTTTGAAATTGTGGCAGACATAAATAATGTTAGTCGCCGCGCTTGAAACGAGAGCCCTTCTGAAACACCATCTTCTGAACTGTACATAGAATTGGCCTCTAGATACCCTCCCAACGCTACAGCAACCTTTCCTGATTTTAAAAACGGACGGTTGTAAGTGGCATCCATATTTAATTGTGTTGCAGAAGTGTCTATTTTGACACGTGTGATATCAACACTTTTCTTTTGACTATGCAATAGGAGGTTAGTGATTAACAATGCCCCAAGGATGTATGTTTTAGGATTGTAATATGTAAATGTTTTCATTGTCTGATACTATTTCAAATGTTTTTAAATTGGTTTCTGCCGGGCCTTCTAAAACGATGCCTTTTATTGAAAATTCACTCCCGTGACAAGGACATGTATACATGCCACCACCAACATTCAGTTCGCAGCCTCTGTGAGTGCACCGTAATAAGGATGCGACATAGGTGTCAGGGCCCGTTTTATAGAGGCAAATAGGAAAATCCATCTCTGTGGTTTTTACCAGCACAAAGTTTCGAGGTGTTTTTTTGTCTTTTTTTAGTTGCCAAAATGCGGCTTTTCTGACCACCAACCGATTGCTTTTTTTTGTAACAGGGGCGTAATAAATAGCCGCCGCACATGAGTGTAGTGTTCCTGCTAATAGTGGGAGACCAATAGCGGTATAGCAACACGTTTTTAAAAATTTTCTACGCTCCATATTATAGGGATTCTAAAAATTTAAGAAGTTGTTGTTGTTTCGCTTCAGAGAGTTGTTTGTAATTGTTTTTAGATTGCAAAGCTTCTCCTCCATGAAGCAGTATTGCTTTTTCAATACTTGTTGCACGGCCGTCATGCATTAAAAAGTAACGTCCTCCTTGCGAGTCTTTAGATAAGCCAAGCCCCCAAAGAGCGGGTGTTTTCCACTCACTTGTGAGTGCAAAGCCCTCTGTGTATCCGTCATCTAATTCTGCACCCATATCGTGCAATAGTAAATCTGTATAGGGGTGAAATTTTTTGTTAGACAACACGTCAATTGCAGAAAACCCAGTTTGTAGTGTTGGCGTATGGCAGCTTGCACAGTTAATTTGTGTAAAGAGCTGTTCTCCTTTTAAAACTTCAAGATCTGATTCATTTCTACGGATAGGTGCTTTCAGTGTTTTTAAGTAAAAGACTACGTCATTTATTTGTTGAGTAGCTATTTCTGGATCAATCTCTAATCCGCTATACGTGTCTATAGCTTCGAATATCGAGGCAACCCCCATGTCTTGATTGTAGGCTTCAGCTGTTTGTTGTAACAGGCTGTATGCGTTTCCTTTTTTTCCAAACCGAGTGATGTACTTTCCATTATTAGAAATAGTATTAGGTCTTAATTGTGCTTTTGCATAATCAGGGATGTTATTCCAATGAGGCACACCACTTATTCCGTCATTATTAGTATCGTTCGGATCGGATAAAGAAATAAGATAAGCGTCGCTTACGGCATCTAAAAGACCAAGTCCTGTTACTGCTGGAGCAAGTAGTTTTGAAAATGTAGCTCCTACCGGAAGCTGTTCAGGCTGATAACCAGGAATCGCTTTGTTTTGTAGCTGTGGGCCTCCTTGATTTAAAAATTGATTTCCTGTGGCGTCTGTTTGCCCAAAACGAGTAAAGCCAATAAAAGGATGTCCTTTACCATCTCCTGCGTGACAACTTGCACAACTATTGGCATTAAAAAGAGGGCCGAGCCCTTTTTCTACTGTAAAAATATCATCACCAAAAGCTTCATCACCTTTTAGAAATTGAATCTGTTGTTCGGTAGAAAGACCTTCTATTGGGCCATCTAAAAGTGTGTTTTCTTCTGGAGCGAAAGGCATGGTTTTATCGCATGAAATCATTATTAATAGAATAAATGTTGCAACGATAGAAAAAGAAAAACGAACTGTTTTCATTGTGTTGAAATATAAAAATTTATGCAAATGTAAAATAATTTTTAGACAACCCTAAAAATATTTTCAAAGAACTTGAAAAAAATGTATCTTTGTCATTATAAAAAAGTGAATATGTTTACATTTTCTGAAGAAAATTATTTAAAAACAATCTATCATTTAAGCGAGCATTCTGAAAAAGGGGTTAGCACCAATGCGATTGCAAAAAAAATAGAGACAAAGGCATCTTCTGTTACAGACATGATAAAAAAACTTGCCGAAAAAGAGGTGTTGGTTTATAAAAAATATCAGGGAGTTACTTTAACAAAAAAAGGAAAAAAAACAGCTGCGATGATTGTTAGAAAACATCGTTTATGGGAAGTTTTTTTAGTTGAAAAATTAAATTTTAATTGGGACGAGGTACATGATGTTGCTGAGCAATTAGAACACATTAAATCACAAAAACTTATTGATGAGATGGATGCCTTATTGGGTTTTCCAACAGTAGATCCACATGGCGATTTAATTCCAGACAAAGAAGGTAATTTGCATCCCACAAAAAACCGCTTGCTATCGTCTTTAGAAAAAAATGAAAGCGGTATTTGCACAGGTGTAGATGATTCTTCATCAGCCTTTTTACAGTTTTTAGACAAACAAGGCATTGCACTAGGAAAACAAATTACGGTAATTGAAAAAGAACCTTTTGACGATTCAATAACCATTAAAATAGACGACAGAGAAATGGCAATATCAAAAAAAATAGCCACTAATTTATATTTAAAAACAGATGACCACCTATAATCCTACATTTGCGCTTTTGCTGTTTTTGGCGCTAATAATAGTGCTGTATTTTTTGTTTAGACCTAACAAGGGGCTTTATTACCTGTTACGAAAAACGAAGAAATCAAATGCAAAAACCATCATTGAAGATATTTTAAAACTGCTCTATCACAACCAAGCTTCTAACAATGCTTTAAATGTAAATGACTTGACAAACCATTTAAAGTACAGCAACCGATTGCTGATAGAAAATGTCAGCAAAATGATAGAGAACAAGCTCCTTTTTATGGAGGGAGATGCATTGAAACTTTCTGAATTAGGAAATGAATATGCATTGCAAATAATTAGAGCCCACCGATTGTGGGAAAAATTTCTATCCGAAAAAACAGGCTTTCAAAAAGAAGAGTGGCATGGACGCGCAGAGAAAAAAGAGCACGAGTTAAGTGTTGATGAAACCAATCAATTGGCAGCTCTTTTGGGAAATCCAAAATTTGACCCTCATGGAGATCCAATACCTACAAGTACAGGTAGAGTCGCCTTTAAAAAAGGACATCCTCTTTCTGAACTAGCGGTAGATACCGTCGGTAGAATTATTCATATAGAAGATGAGCCAGAGATTATTTACAAGCAGATTTTAGCCGAAAAAATCTATTTAGATTCTCAAATACGGATTGTTGAAAAAGACGACTCACGGATTGTGTTTCATTCTGAAGGAGAAAAATTTGTATTGGCACCCATTGTTGCAGGAAATATTACTGTTTCTATTTTAGAAAACAAGGTTCTTATTCAAGAAAGCACCACACGTCTTTCTAGTTTAAAAACTCATGAGACGGCAAAAATTATTGGATTATCTAAGGAATGTAGAGGCGAAAATAGACGAAGATTGTTGGATTTAGGTTTTGTGAAGGGCGCAACAGTTGGTGTTGATTTGATGAATCCGTTAGGAGATCCTACCGCTTTTTTGATAAAGGGAACAGCCATTGCATTGAGAAATAATCAAGCTTCAAAAATTTTAATTAAAAAAATCGAACATGGAAAAACAACCACATAGCGCTTGCGACACCTGTTCGCATTTTAATGCCGATGGATTGAAAAAATTGGGTGTTCAAATTGCTGATTTTGATTTTGTCGTTGCCCTCGCGGGGAATCCAAATACAGGAAAGAGTACCGTATTTAATGCCTTAACAGGATTGAGACAACATACTGGAAATTGGCCAGGAAAAACAGTAACAAGGGCAGAAGGCGCTTTTGAGTACGACAAGCAAAAGTATAAATTGATTGATTTACCAGGAACCTATTCCCTGCTTTCTACTTCTGAAGATGAAGAAGTGGCTCGAAATTTTATTCTTTTCGGCAAACCAACAGTAACAGTTATTGTTGTTGACGCAAGTAGGTTAGAGCGCAATTTAAATCTAGCCTTACAAATTTTGGAAATTACAGACAATGCAGTTTTATGCTTGAACTTGATGGATGAAGCCAATCGAAATCAGATAGAAATAGACACGAGAGCATTGTCAAGAGACTTAGGGATTCCTGTTGTGGCTACAAGTGCACGGCATAAAGAAGGAATTCCGGAGTTGATTCAAACAATTAGCGAATTGGCCAATAATAAGATACAATGCACCCCACGAAAAATAAAAAACATCCCCCAAAATATTTCAAAAGCAGTACAAGAATTAAGTGCATCCATAGAAAAAGAATATCCAGAGATTTCAAATAGCAGATGGATTGCTTTGCGATTGTTAGAAGGAGATACACAGATTGTAGAAGCCTTAAAAACAGGAACCTTTATTTAAAAGAAGATGCAAGAGAAAAACGTAGCACATATCATTGCCTTATCAAAAGAGCTTCGCTGGCAAATTGGCGATGATTTTCACGATAGCTTAGCAGAAAGTATATATGCAGATGCTTCAAAAATTGTAGAAGGATCTGTGACAAAAGGCGATCAAAAAAGCAGCTTTAGAATCGATTCTAAAATAGATAAAATAGTTACGAGCAAGATTTGGGGTTTTCCACTCATGCTTTTTATTTTAGGTGTTGTTCTTTGGTTGACAATTATTGGCGCTAATTATCCGTCAGGAATGTTGGCGCAATTATTATTAGACACCTGCCATCCCTTGTTAAAAGAGGGCGCTTCAGCAATTGGGCTTCCTTGGTGGTTGGATGGTTTTTTGATAGACGGTGTGTACTTAGCAGTTGCTTGGGTAATTGCCGTAATGCTACCGCCAATGGCCATATTTTTTCCCCTTTTTACCTTGTTAGAAGATTTTGGATACTTGCCAAGAGTTGCCTTTAATATGGATCACCTCTTTAAAAAATCGGGTGCTCATGGGAAGCAAGCATTAACCATGAGTATGGGCTTTGGTTGTAATGCCGCAGGAGTTGTTGCCACTCGTATTATTGATAGCCCAAGAGAACGATTGATTGCGATTATTACCAATAATTTTTCGTTGTGTAATGGGCGTTGGCCAACACAAATATTGTTAGCAACAATTTTTATTGGCGCAGTAGTTCCGTCAACATATTCAAGTTTAGCCTCTTTGTCTGCCGTCATCGGAATTGCCGTTTTGGGAATCTTTTTTATGTTTTTCTTTTCATGGGCATTATCTAGAACCGTTTTAAAAGGAGAGGTTTCTACATTTAATTTAGAATTACCTCCATACCGACCACCGGTATTTTGGAAAACCATTTATACATCACTAATTGATAGAACCTTGATTGTTTTGTGGCGTGCAATTATTTTTGCAGCACCTGCAGGAGCCGTAATTTGGTTGATTTCTAACATTTATATCGGAGATGAAAGCATTGCGCTTTGGGCAATCCACTCTTTAGATGGATTTGGGTTTTTATTGGGGCTAAATGGGGTTGTTTTACTGGCATACATTGTTGCAATTCCTGCAAATGAAATTGTAATACCCACCATATTGATGCTTACCGTAATGGCCACCGGAATTCCTGGTGGAGAAGGCGTTGGGGTGATGTTTGAATTGGATTCTGTTACGGCAACGGCCGACATCTTAAAAGCAGGAGGCTGGACCTTGTTAACAGCGGTTAATGTGATGTTGTTTAGTTTGTTGCACAACCCATGTAGCACAACAATTTATACGATTTATAAAGAAACAAATAGTGCAAAATGGACCATTGTAGCCTCTGTTTTACCTGTTGTTGCTGGATTTGTAATTACATTTTTAGTAGCGCAAATCTGGAGAATTCTGGGATAACACATCGAGTTTTAGAACACAAGATAATTTATTAAAAGCCATACAGATTTGTGTGGCTTTTTGTATTTTGCACTAAAATAACCTTGTGCTACAACCATCAACTTTTCAAGTTTATAATGCCTCTGCCGGAAGCGGAAAAACGTTTACGCTTGTAAAAGAGTATTTAAAAGTGGTCTTGCAATCAGAAGACCGGTTTGTGTTTCAGCGAATCTTAGCAATTACTTTTACCAACAAAGCCGCTGCCGAAATGAAAGAGCGAGTTTTGGAAAATTTACACGCTTTTTCTAAAGGAACAGCAACAGATATTTTATTGAAAATTGTAGAAGAAACAACGCTTGATAAAGAGGTGATTCAGCAAAGAAGTGGTCAAATTTTAGAAGCAATTTTACAAAATTATAGTGCCTTCGGAATTACTACGATTGATAGTTTTACTTATAAAATTATTAAGAATTTTGCATATGATTTAGGGTTGAACCTTACTTTTGAAGTAGAGCTAGATGCGGCTACATTGTTAAGCCAAGCAGTAGATGTGTTGATCTCTAAAATTGGAATAGAAAATGATGTTACAAAAATATTGATCGATTTTTCATTAGAAAAAGCCAATGAAGATACTTCTTGGGACATTTCAAGAGACTTGAATGAGTTTGCAAAAATTCTGTTAAATGAAAATGATGCAGACCATTTTAAACAGTTGTCCAAAAAAACAGTTGGAGACTTTATCGAGCTAAAAAATAATTTGACAACGCAGCAAAAGGTGTTGGAAAAGAGGTTTCATGAAATTGGTAATCAAGGACTGGAAATTATTGAATCGATGCAATTGAATCACAATGATTTTTATCGGTCAATGTTGCCAAAGCATTTTTTGGCGTTGTCTGACTCTGTTGCGAAGGCAAAGTTTTTTGAAGCGTCAAAATTGAGAGAAAAAATCGAAGAAAACCTGTTTTACGCAAAATCAAAATCAGACGACATCAAAACAGCCATTGAAGGAGTTTTACCAGAATTATTAACCTTGTATTTAGAGTCAGAGACCTGTTATCAAGAATATTTACTGCATAAGTTGGCGCTAAAAAGTGTGATTCCATTAGCTGTTTTAACAAAGATACATGCAGAGTTAATAGCAATAAAAGAAGAGGGTAATATTCGTTTAATTACAGAGTTTAATCAGTTAATTTCAGACCACATAAAAGACCAACCAGAGCCATTTATTTATGAAAGAATTGGACAAAAATTTATGCATTATTTTATTGATGAAATGCAAGATACTTCAGTATTGCAATGGCAAAATTTAATTCCGTTAATAGACAATGCCTTGGCGCAAGAGCACAGTAACTTATTGTTGGTTGGTGATGGAAAACAAGCTATTTATAGGTGGCGAGGTGGTAAGGCAGCGCAGTTTATAAATCTAGGATCTTTAGATAAAACCTCTGTTAAAACAATGCCTTTTCAAGTGCAGAAAGAGGTAAAAGAATTAGCAACCAATTACAGAAGTTACAGTGAAATAATTCAGTTCAACAATCGCTTTTTTCAGCATGTTGCGGGCTATTTTCAAAACCAGACCTATCAGCAGTTGTTTGCCAATGGAAATTCTCAAAAGGAAACGGCTAAAAAAGGCGGATATATCTCTATTGACTTTTTAGAAAAGGAAATTGACAAAGAGGAAAACGAGTTAAAATATGCCAAGAAAGTCTTGGAAATTATTGAAAATTTAGATGCTGATTTCTTAAGAAATGAAGTGTGTGTATTGGTGCGAAAAAAGGAGCACGCTATTACAATTGCAAACTACTTATCAGAACACAATGTTGAGATTGTTTCTTCAGAAACTTTGCTGCTTCAAAATAGTAAAAAAGTAAATTTTATCATTCATTTATTACAGATTATACAACACCCAAATGATAAAGAAACCTTTGTGGAGGTACTGTATTTTTTATACAATCATTTAGCGATTCAAAAAGAGAAGCAGTTGTTTTTTGAGGAATTAACTCAGCAACAGAGTGCCGTTTTATTTGCGCAATTACCTACATTGGGAATCTCTTTTGATATGCACAATTTTCATCAGCTGCCATTTTATGAAAAGATAGAAGAAATTATTAGAAGCTTTCAATTAGCAACAACTTCAGATGCGTATTTGCAATTCTTTTTAGACCTTGTTTTTGATCACCAAAGAAAAGCAACGAGTGTTCAAGAGTTTTTAGATTTTTGGGAATTAAAAAAGAATACGTTAAGTATTGTTGCTCCAGAAGCCCCTAATGCAGTTCAAATTATGACCATTCATAAATCGAAGGGCCTGGAATTTCCAGTAGTTATTTTTCCATATGATATCGATATTTATTTTCAGAAAAACCCAAAAGCATGGTTGTCTAATTTGCCTTCTAATCACTTTAATGGGTTTGATGAATTGTTGATTCCATCGACAAAAGACATTCAATATGTAAATAGTAATGGCGCAAAAATTTATCAAAAACAACGAGAAGAATTAGAGCTAGACAACTTTAATCTCTTATATGTTGCCTTTACCAGAACTGTTGAGCAACTGTACGTTGTTACGGATAAAAAAATAAATAAAAACGGCGTTGTAAATACCAATTATAGCTCTGGTGTTTTGATTGAGTATTTGCAAAACACCGAGCAATGGAGTGAAGAGGTGTTGCATTATTCCTTCGGAAACAGTAAAAAAACAAGTGTTTTAAAACCTTCAATAATACAGACAGAAATTCAACGTCAATTTATAAGCACTTCTTGGAAAGACCACAACATACACATGCTAGCAAGTTCTTCAAAATTGTGGGACACGGAACAAGGAAAGGCTGTTGAGTTTGGTAATTTGATTCATGAAATGATGTCGAAAATCACTACTGAAGCTGTTGTAGAAAAAGTAGTGAATCAATATGTGCAACAAGGGGTTGTTGATCAAGAAAAGGCCAAATCTATCATGCAAAGCATTCGTAAAATTGTCAATCATCCAAAGTTAGAAGCGTATTACTCAGAAGGAGTTACGGTTTTTAACGAAAGAGAAATTAGCACTGTAGATCATCAAACGGTTATCCCAGACAGATTGGTTTTTAACAAAAACAATGAAGTCACAATTATAGATTACAAAACAGGGATTTCATTAAAAAAGCACCATCAACAGTTATTAAAATATGAACAAGTTTTAAAATCGATGAATTTTAAAGTACTTAAGAAACTGTTGATATATATAGGTGAAATCATTTTGGTAGAAGAAATTTAAGTTACTTTTGCAACACAAATAAACAAGACAACAATTACACATTTATAGTATTATGTACGGAAAGATACAAGAACATTTACAAAAAGAACTTCAAGAGATTAGAGAAGCAGGGTTGTATAAATCGGAACGGATTATAACGTCATCTCAAGACGCAGTAATTAAAATTTCTACAGGCGAAGAAGTGATTAATTTTTGTGCAAACAATTATTTAGGCTTGTCAAATCATCCAGAGGTAATTCAGGCGGCAAAAGACGCAATGGATACCCATGGCTTCGGAATGTCTTCTGTTCGTTTTATTTGCGGAACACAAGATATTCATAAAGAACTAGAAGCAACCATTGCGAGATTTTACCAAACAGAAGACACCATATTATATGCAGCAGCTTTTGATGCAAATGGTGGTGTTTTTGAACCGCTACTAAGCAAAGAAGATGCCATTATTTCTGACAGTTTAAACCACGCTTCTATTATTGATGGTGTTCGTTTGTGTAAAGCGGCTCGCTATCGATACGATAATAATGACATGGCTTCTTTAGAGGCGCAATTGATTGAGGCGAATACTCAAAACCACCGATTTAAAATCATTGTAACGGATGGTGTTTTTTCTATGGATGGAATTGTAGCGAAACTAGATAAAATATGTGATTTAGCAGATAAGTACGATGCGTTGGTAATGGTAGATGAATGTCATGCGGCAGGCTTTATAGGAAAAAAAGGAAGAGGCACCGTAGAGCTTAAAAACGTAATGGGAAGAGTTGATATTGTTACAGGAACACTAGGGAAAGCTTTAGGTGGTGCCATGGGAGGCTATACAACAGGGAAAAAAGAAATTATTGAAATTTTACGCCAACGATCAAGGCCGTACTTATTTTCAAATTCATTGGCGCCAGCAATTGTAGGAGCTTCTTTAAAGGTGTTTGACCTGTTGTCTAACAACACCTCTTTAAGAGATAAGCTGGAATGGAACACAAGCTATTTTAGAAGCGAGATGGAAAAAGCAGGTTTTGATTTGGTTGGTGCAGATGCAGCAATTGTTCCGGTGATGTTATATGACGCAAAATTGGCGCAAACAATGGCCAATTTATTACTTGAAGAAGGAATCTATGTGATTGGTTTCTTTTTCCCAGTAGTTCCTAAAGAAAAAGCAAGAATTAGAGTGCAGCTTTCTGCGGCACATACTAAAGAACATTTGGACACAGCAATTAGGGCTTTTTGTAAGGTTGGAAAAACAGTAAACATCATATAAATAAGCAAAAAAAATCGTTTGTTTTTTGCGATTTTCTCAAAAAATCTTTGATAAATGCGTATATCATCTTATGTTTGTGTTTAAGAAAACAAACTTTTAACTTAAAACTTGACAATGAGAAATTTAAAATTAACTATGGTAGCTTTGTTTGCGTTTGCAATAATAAGTAGTGTAAATGCACAAGATTCAAACAACCCTTGGGTAGTAAGTTTTGGGGTAAATGCTTTAGATTATAAAGCAGGAACAGGACTAGGAGATATTACTAAAGATTATTTAGGAACATTAGATTGGGATGTTTTGTCCTCTGTTTCAAGAGTTTCTGTAGAAAAATACTTTAAAGACGGTTTTTCTTTACAAGTAGCAGGATCATTAAATGAACTTGAATCTGACTTTTACTTTGCAATTGATGCCAATGTAAAATACGATGTAAACAAATTGGTAGACTTTGCTTTTGGATCAACAACACAATGGTTTGACCCTTATGTATATTTAGGACTAGGCTACACAAGTGTTGATAATACAGGTGAAGCGATGTTAAATGTAGGTGTAGGCTTTACTTCTTGGTTTACAGAAACCGTTGGATTAAACTTCCAATCAGGAGCAAAACGTCAATTTTCAGATAAAGTTGGAGACCATTTTCAACACGCTCTTGGTTTAGTAATTAAATTTGGAGGAAAAGAGAAAGAGACCAACTAAATAATTAATATTGAAGCTAATACTGAAAAGGGTTCCTTTTTAAGGTTGTTTCAAAACTAAAAATTTAAAACGTAGCTTTTAGCCACATAGATTAAATAAATATCCCAACCCAGATAATTTTATATTTAGGTTGGGATTATTGTTTTAAGCCACATAATTGGTTATGTGGAGCGCGGGTTTTCTTTAACTTTCTCACAAAAACCTTTGGTAGATAAGTTTTATCAGCTTACATTTGTATTTAATAAAGAACTTTTAATTTAAAAATTTGATAATGAGACATTTAAAAATAGCTATGATAGCTTTGTTTGCGTTTGCAGCAGTAAGTAACGTAAGCGCACAGGATTCAAACAACCCTTGGGCAGTAAGTTTTGGGGTGAATGCTTTAGACTATAGAGCAGGGACAGAACTAGGAGATATTGCTAAAGATTATTTAAGAACATCAGATTGGGACGTTTTATCTTCTGTTTCAAGAGTTTCTGTAGAAAAATACCTTAAAGACGGTTTTACTTTACAAGTAGCAGGATCATTGAATGAAATTGAGTCTGACTTTTACTATGCAATTGATGCCAATGTAAAATACGATGTAAACAAATTGGTAGATTTTGCTTTTGGATCAACAACACAATGGTTTGACCCTTATGTATATTTAGGTGGAGGTTACACAAGTATTGATAATACAGGTGAAGCGATGTTGAACGTGGGTGTTGGTTTTAACACTTGGTTCACAGAAACTGTTGGATTAAACTTCCAATCAGGAGCAAAACGTCAATTTACAGACAAAGTAAAGGATCATTTTCAGCACTCTCTAGGTTTAGTAATTAAATTTGGAGGAAAAGATACTGATGGAGACGGAATCTATGACAAATTTGATTCTTGTCCAGATGTTGCAGGTTTAGCAGCATTTAATGGATGTCCAGACGTTGATGGCGACGGGATTCAAGACTCTGAAGATTCTTGTCCAAATGTTGCAGGTTTAGCAGCATTAAACGGTTGTCCAGATGCTGATGCTGATGGAATTGCTGATAAAAATGACATGTGTCCAAATGCAAAAGGATCTAAAGCTAACAATGGCTGTCCAGATGCTGATGGAGATAGTATTGTTGACAAAGATGACAAATGTCCTAATGTAGCTGGACCAGCTGCAAACAGAGGATGTCCATGGCCAGATACTGACGGAGATGGAGTTTTAGATAAAGATGACAACTGTGTAAGCGTTGCGGGTCCTGCATCTAACAATGGATGTCCAGAGCCAGTAATTAGCGAAGAAGCTGCTAAATCAATTGGAGATTTTGCTAGCTCTATATTGTTTAATACAGGAAGATCTTCT
Source organism: Polaribacter sp. (assembly GCA_029245785.1). GTDB lineage: Bacteria > Bacteroidota > Bacteroidia > Flavobacteriales > Flavobacteriaceae > Polaribacter. The sequence goes on along the minus strand of JAQWOR010000077.1, from coordinate 21,706 downwards.
TTTAAATCAGGAATGACGAAGCAATTAGATGCAATTGCAGCGCTTATGAATGAATTTTCTAAAGCAAACTTTGTAATAGAAGGATATGCTGATAGTACAGGAGGAGATAAAATAAATGCAAAAATATCTACCAAAAGAGCTAATGTTGTGATGAAGTATTTAGTTTCTAAAGGAGTTGATGCTTCTAGATTAGCAGCTAAAGGGTATGGAGCAAGCAATCCTGCAGATTCTAACAAGACAAGAGCAGGTAGAGCGAAGAACAGAAGAGTTGAAATCAAAGTTTCTAACAACTAAGATATATCTCTACTTAATACAATATTTGAAAGCCTCATAGTTTACTATGAGGCTTTTTTTATAAGTAATTTTTTGGCTTCTTACAATCAGTTCAAAAACACTTCATAAAATCTTTTCAACTGCTATTGCAAAACAATGCATTTGAATCCGCTAGCTTAGGTCTTTAAAAAGGATGGTGAATCCGTTGAGGCGCTGTAAAAACGATAAATAATTTTAAGCTATTATAAGAGTGTAAAGCCTGTTACAATATGAGTAGAATTAAGAGAAGTATTGCTGCCTGAAAAACAGCTAAAAAATAGTGTAAAACACTTTTAAAGTTCCATTAAATAATTTACCTTTGCCCCCTGAAAAAGAGGGGTAAAACCCACTAAATAAAATAACTAACATTAATTAGATACTATAATGTCTACAATAACAGGTAAAGTTTCACAGATTATTGGCCCAGTAATCGATGTAGAGTTTAATACAGAAAACGGTGCACTTCCAAAAATTTACGATTCATTAGAGATCAAAAGAACCGATGGTTCTACACTGGTTTTAGAAGTTCAGCAACACATTGGAGAAGATACGGTACGTACCATCTCTATGGATGCAACAGATGGATTAAGTAGAGGAGCAGAAGTAACAGCGACTGGAAACCCAATTCAAATGCCAATAGGAGATGATATCTACGGACGGTTATTTAACGTAACTGGAGATGCAATTGATGGATTAGGCGATTTGCCAAAAGAAGGAAAAGACGGTTTGTCAATTCACAGAGCAGCACCTAAGTTTGAAGACTTATCTACCTCTACAGAAGTTTTATTTACAGGTATTAAAGTTATTGATTTGATTGAGCCTTATTCAAAAGGAGGTAAAATTGGATTATTTGGTGGAGCAGGAGTAGGAAAAACAGTATTAATTCAAGAATTAATTAACAACATTGCAAAAGGACACGGAGGACTATCTGTATTTGCAGGAGTTGGAGAAAGAACACGTGAAGGAAACGATTTGCTAAGAGAGATGTTAGAATCTGGAATTATCCAATATGGTGATGATTTTATGCATTCTATGGAAGCAGGAGGATGGGATTTAGCTAAAGTTGATAAAGAAGGGATGAAAACCTCTAAGGCAACCTTTGTATTCGGACAAATGAATGAGCCTCCTGGAGCGCGTGCACGTGTTGCATTATCTGGCTTAACAATTGCAGAATATTTTCGTGATGGAGCAGGAGAATCTCAAGGAAAAGACGTGTTGTTTTTTGTAGATAACATTTTCCGTTTTACACAAGCAGGTTCTGAAGTATCAGCATTATTAGGGCGTATGCCTTCTGCGGTAGGATACCAACCAACCTTAGCAACAGAAATGGGAGCAATGCAAGAACGTATTACTTCAACTAAAAAAGGATCTATTACCTCTGTACAAGCAGTTTATGTACCTGCAGATGATTTAACAGATCCAGCGCCAGCAACAACGTTTGCCCATTTAGATGCAACAACAGTATTGTCTCGTAAAATTGCAGAGTTAGGAATTTATCCTGCGGTAGATCCTTTAGATTCTACTTCAAGAATTTTAACGGCTGAAATTTTAGGCGATGAACATTATAACTGTGCAACAAGAGTAAAAGAATTGTTACAACGTTACAAAGAATTACAAGATATTATTGCAATTCTAGGAATGGAAGAACTATCTGAAGAAGATAAATTGGCAGTACATAGAGCAAGACGTGTACAACGTTTCTTATCTCAACCTTTCCACGTAGCAGAACAGTTTACCGGAATACCAGGTTGTTTGGTAGATATTAAAGACACCATTAAAGGGTTTACTATGATTATGGATGGTGAGTTAGATAAATACCCAGAAGCAGCATTTAACTTAAGAGGATCAATTCAAGACGCAATTGATGCTGGTGAGAAAATGTTGACTGAAGCGTAAAACTAGTTTTGAGTGATAAGTTTTGAGTTAAGAGTTAACGAAAAACGAAAAGCGAAAGACGAAAAACAATAAAAAATATGTTTTTAGAAATTGTAACACCAGAAGCTATTTTGTTTTCATCAGACATTGATTCTATTTCAGTGCCAGGTATAAACGGAGACTTTCAAATGTTAAATAATCACGCGGCAATTGTTTCGGTATTAAAAAAAGGAACTGTTGGTATTCATGTACACACGCAACAACATTTAGAATTAAATGAATTGAATGCACAGTTAGTACCTCACGCCGATGATGCTAAAATTTTAACATTACAGATTAATTCTGGAACCATTGAGATGAAAAACAATAAAGTAATTTTATTGGTTGAGTAAATTTCATTTGATATAAAAAGTAAAAAATCCTCGTTAATCAACGAGGATTTTTTTTGCTCTTTTGTTAAAATACTCTTAAAATCTAACGTAAAATTTGCCATGTTGTTTGTTTTAAGGAACTTTAACTTTTTATAGCAACAAACCAATTACACACCGTATGAAAAATTTTACATGGTTGTTCGTATTTATTTTTATAGCGAACACGGTATCTGCTCAAGAGCGTCCAACACCAAACTACAGACAAGCGGCAAAGTATTCGCCAAAAAACATCGCAAAACTAGTTCATTCAACAAAGGTGAGCCCACATTGGCTAAAAAAAGGAAACCGTTTTTGGTATCAATATAAAACCTCTGAGGGTTCTAATTACTATCTAGTAGATGCTGATAAAAGAACGAGAACAGCGTTGTTTGACAATGCTAAGATGGCAAAGTGGTTGACAGAAATCACCAAAGACCCTTATGATGGGCAACACTTACCTCGGTTTAACTTTAAGTTTAACAAACGTGAAACAGCCATTCGTTTTCGAGTTACTTCAACAGAAGAAGTTGACGTTATTGCTGCTGAAAAAGCCGTAACAAAAAAAGACTCTATTAAAGAGAAGAAAACGAAAGCAGAAAAACCAAAAAAGGAAAAGAAGGTGTATCACTTAGAATATAGATTGGGAAGCAATGGGTTGACAATTATAGACACCAAGAAAAAAGGAAAAGAAAAATGGAAGAAATGGGCAAACATTGCCCCAGACAGCTCGATTGTTTTATACGCTAAAAACTTCAATATATATTGGATGGATAAAGTAAACTTTTTAAAAGCTGTAAAAGATGAAAAAGACTCAACCATTGTAGAAAATCAATGGACCAAAGATGGTGTAGAACACTATGGTTATGGTGGAGGTTCTTGGGGTGAAAACAACGAAACTAAAATTAAAAATAAAGACAAACGAAAAGGAATTTGGGGCACTTGGTCTCATGATTCTAAAAAGTTTGTATTTCAAAAATCAGATTCTAGACATATCAAAGACTTGTGGGTTATCAATTCTGTTAAAAGCAAAAGACCAGTCTTGGAAACCTATAAATACCACATGGCTGGAGAACAAGAATATTATAAATCAGAATTGTTGATTTTTGATATCTTATCTAAAGGCGTTACAAAAGTAGCACTAGATACGGTTAAGCAACAGAGTATTTCGGTGTATAGAGCACCCAGAAAACAATCGAATAGAGATAATGACTTTAAACCATCTCTATTGTTGTCAAAAAAAGGGAAGGTTTATTTTAGTGTGATTAGCAGAGATCGGAAAAAATTAGACATCTGCGTGGCAGACATCGAAACTGGAAAAGTAACGGTTTTAATCGAAGAACGATTTAATACCTACATTGAATCTAGGCCGTTGATTTTATTTAACAATGAAACCGAAATGCTACATTGGGCAGAACGTGATGGTTGGGCACATTTTTATTTATATGACGTTAAAGGAAATTTAAAAAATCAAATTACCAACGGAGATTACCATGTAGACAATTTTTCTGGTTTGGACGAAAAAACAAGAACCTTGTATTTTACAGCAAATGGGGTTAACAAAAATCAAGATCCGTATTTTGCTCATATGTATAAAATCAATTTAAAAGGAACGGGAATGCGTGCGTTAAATGCTGGTGATTACACCTCAAGAACTAGCATGGCAGATTCTAACAAGTATTTTATTTCTAATTATTCAAGAGTAAATACAATTCCAAAATCTGAATTACGTTCAACAGATGGAAGATTGGTAATGAAACTAGAAGAAGCAGATTTATCTCAGCTTTTTGCTACGGGTTATCAATTTCCAGAACCTTTTAAAGTAAAAGCAGATGACGGAATTACAGACATTTACGGAGTCATGTACACCCCTTATGATATGGATACAACAAAAGTGTACCCATTATTAGAATATGTGTATCCTGGACCGCAAACGGAAGCTGTAAACAAGTCTTTTTCCTATAGAATGGATCGGTTAGATAGAATGGCGCAAGTTGGTTTTGTTGTGATTACATTAGGAAATAGAGGAGGACATCCAGACCGCTCTAAATGGTATCACAATTATAGTTATGGAAACTTAAGAGATTATGGCTTGGCAGATAAAAAATATGTTGCAGAACAATTGGCAAACAAACATCGTTTTATAGATATTTCTAACGTCGGAATTTACGGGCATTCAGGTGGAGGATTTATGTCTACAGCAGCCATGTTGGTATATCCAGATTTCTTTAAAGCAGCGGTTTCATCTGCAGGAAACCATGACAATAATGTGTATAATAGTTGGTGGAGTGAAACACACCACGGTGTAAAAGAAGAAATTAACGAAAAAGGGAAAACCACCTACAAGTATAAAATTGACACCAACCACTCCATTGCAAAAAACTTAAAAGGCCATTTACTATTGATTCATGGAGATGTTGATAATAATGTACATCCGGCAGGAACCATTAGAATGGCAAATGCCTTGATTAAAGCCAACAAGCGTTTTAAATTTATGACCATGCCAGGACAGCGCCATGGTTTTGGAAATATGACAGAATACTCTTTCTGGCTGCGTGCAGATCATTTTAGCAAACACTTTTTGGGTGTTGAGGCCACGAGTGTAGATATTACAGAAATGAACAGAGCCCAACCCAAGAAATAGAGCGCTTTCAAAGCTCATAAGGTTTGTCAGTCATTTACATATTCTAAAATATCTGATGGCTGACATGCTAATGCTTTGCAAATAGCTGCTAAGGTAGAAAACCGTACTGCTTTTGCCTTTCCTGATTTTAAGATAGAAAGGTTTGCGGTGGTAATGCCTATTTTTTCTGCCAAGTCTTTGCTTTTCATTTTTCGCTTGGCAAGCATCACGTCTAAGTGTACAATAATGGCCATAGCTAAATTGTTAAATCGTTTTCTGTTTTTGCTGTTTTTGCAATTTGGAATACTTCACTTAAAACCATAAAGAAAAGGCCGAGACCAATAGTTGTCAGATGAGAGTTTAAACCAAACTCTAGCGTCATTTTTGATTCGAAATAAAGGGAGCTAATAATTGATAGTATAACAGAAATGACCCCAGACAAAAGGAGTAAGTTTCCTGTTTTACCAAAGGAGTGTATTACAACAGTATCGAATATTTTAGCTTTTAAAAAATAGGTCAACGATTTTCTAAAAAGATGTAGACTGTAGATAACTAATAAAAAATTAAATAAAAATACGACGATAAGTATTTTAGAATATAGGTCTTGTACAACGAGCTCTATCCCATGAATTTCAATATTTAAATCAGTGAAATCATAAAAAAATATTGCGGGGATACATAAGAGTATTAACGGGACTCCTATTGGAGCAGTAATTATCCAAATAAAATCTACTAGATATTTTAAAATCTTGATTTTTTTCATAGTGTATGGTTTTTATTACTGCAAACATATAAATAAATTATCGAATAACAATAATAAATTATCGAAAAAAGATTAATAAATGATTTTTTTGAAGATGAAAATCACATTGTGTTTTAAGATATTTACTCTGAATTTTACCTATTTTTGCAAGGATGAAATTCCCAAAGAAATTAAAATCGAAGTTGAGCACTAGACTTGAAAACCAGGCATTAAGAACGCTTGGCAAGCCCTCTAATTTGGTTGACTTTTCTTCAAACGATTATTTGGGGTTTGCAAAATCGGCTACTATTTTTGATGAAACTCATCAGTTTTTAGTTGCTAACAATATCAAATTGAACGGCGTCACAGGCTCTCGATTGTTATCAGGAAACCATGCGTTGTATGGAGACGTTGAAGCGTTGTTGTGTGACTTTCATCAATCAGAAGCGGCACTTGTTTTTAATTCAGGCTATGATGCCAATATAGGTTTCTTTTCTTCAGTACCACAACGCGGAGATGTGATTTTGTATGATGAAGCTATTCACGCTTCTATAAGAGATGGCATTCAATTATCGAATGCAAAGGCCTATAAGTTTAAGCACAATAATATAGAAGATTTACAACACCGAATTTTGTCGGTTCGAGCGCAGTCGAGAACTCAAGAATTAGAAATCTATGTAGTCACTGAATCTGTTTTTTCAATGGATGGCGATTCGCCAGACCTTCAGGCTATTTCAGAAATTTGCAAAAAACACAGAGCACACCTCATTGTAGACGAAGCACATGCGGTTGGCGTTTTTGGTCAGTACGGCTGTGGCGAAGTACAGCGTTTGGGTTTAGAAAGAGAAGTGTTTGCTAGAATTGTTACGTTTGGAAAAGCATTGGGTTGCCATGGAGCCGCCATTTTAGGAAGCTTGGCATTGAAGAATTATTTAGTGAATTTTGCCCGTAGTTTTATCTATACAACAGGATTATCGCCACACGCGTTGGCAACAATTAAAATAGGGTACAATCAACTAATCATTCTGAGTGATAACGAAGAATCTCAGCAAGAAAAATTAGCAGAAAACATTTCTTTTTTTAAGTCAGAGTTATTGAGCTTAGGACTCCAACGTTTATTTATTGAAAGCGATTCTGCGATTCATTGCTGTGTGATTTCAGGAAATCAAAATGTAAAAGAAATTGCTCAGAAATTACAAGAAAACGGATTTGATGTAAAGCCAATTTTATCGCCAACGGTTCAACAAGGAGAAGAGCGCTTGCGTTTTTGTTTGCATGCCTATAATTCTAGAAAAGAAATTACAGATGTTTTAGAGTTACTTAGTACTTTTGTAACATAAACGTTATTGCAAACGAAGTGAAGCAATCTGCTTCAAATAAAAGAGTACTTCGTAGCGATGCTTCTCGTAATGACATGAAACAACAAAAAATATTCATCACAGGCATTTCTACAGATGTAGGCAAAACGATTGCTGCTGCAATTGTCGTAGAAGCCCTACAAGCTGATTATTGGAAACCTATTCAGGCAGGAGAATTAGACCATTGCGACACTAAAAAAGTAAAAGGACTGATTTCAAACTCTACTTCGAAATTTCACGCCAATAGTTATGCGTTGAAAACGCCGATGAGTCCGCATGCAGCGGCAGAAATAGAAGGAGTTACGATCAGTTTAAAAGAAATTACACCACCAGTTGCCACAAACCATTTGGTGATTGAAGGTGCTGGAGGATTGTTGGTTCCGCTCAATAATACAGATACGATTTTAGACATTATCAAACCCGAGTATACGGTAATTGTGGTTTCTCGTCACTATTTAGGAAGCATTAACCATACCTTATTAACGGTACAGTTATTACAAGAAAAAGGATTTGAGGTGTCACTTATTTTTAGCGGAGCAGCACATAAATCTACAGAAGACATTATTAAAAAGAAAACAAACGTTCCTGTAATTGGACGCATTGATGAAGAACCATATTTTGATCAACAAGTGATTTTGAAATATGCGGAATCGTTTAGAGAAAACTTAGAAAAAGAATAAATAGAATTTTTGAAACCTTGAAAAAAATTCAGATTTTATTTTCTAAAAGAAAAATTCATCTAAAAAAGAGTCCTTTTTGGATTCGTTTTTTGGACAAGCAAAAAATGAATAAAACAAATAAAATACATTCCTGCCTTTACCTCTGCCACGGCAGACAAGTTTGGCAGATAAACGCAGGAAACACAAAACGAAAATGACCTTACAAGAAAGAGATAAAAAACACCTGTGGCATCCTTTAACACAGCATCAATTACACCCCAATCATTTGGCAATTGTAAAAGCGAAGGGCGCCTTGTTATTTGATGATAACGGAAATGAGTACATAGACGGAATTGCTTCTTGGTATACCTGTATGTATGGGCATTGTAATGCGTATATTACAAGTAAAGTACACGCCCAAATGCAACAATTAGATCATGTGGTCTTTGCAGGATTCACACACGAACCTGCTATTAAATTATCAGAGAAATTGATGCAGATTTTACCCCAGAATCAACAAAAAATATTCTTTTCAGACAATGGCTCTACATCTGTAGATATTGCATTAAAAATGGCCTTGCAATACCATTTCAATCACGGTGAAAAACGGAATAAAATTATTGCCTTAGAAGGCGGATTTCACGGAGATACTTTTGGGGCGATGTCTGTTTCTGGATTGTCGGTTTACAACGGTCCTTTTGAAGATTTTTTTATTGATGTTTCTAGAATTCCGGTGCCAACAACAGAAAATTTTGAAGCGGTAACAGCTCAGTTTACCAAACTAATTACAGAGAATAAGGTTGCGGCATTTGTGTACGAGCCGTTGGTGCAAGGAGCATCAGCCATGAATATGTTTGATGGAGACTTGTTGGATATATTGTTAGCCATTGCAAAAAAGCACGATGTGTTAACTATTGCCGATGAGGTGATGACAGGCTTCGGAAAAACAGGTAAAAACTTTGCATCTGAGTATTTGACACATCAACCAGATATCATGTGCTTGTCAAAATCATTAACCGCAGGCTTGGTGCCTATGGCCATTACTAGTTGTTCTCAAAAAGTGTACGATGCTTTTTTAAGTGATGACATCAGTAAAGGTTTTTTTCATGGACATACCTATTCTGCAAATCCCATTTCGTGTACGGCGGCGTTGGCAGGAATTGAGTTGTTGCAATCTGAAGAGATGCAGCAGAATATTGAACGAATTACAAGGTCGCATCAAGAATTTGATGTAAAAATCAAAAAGCATCCAAAGGTAAAAGCAAGCCGACAACTCGGAATTATTTATGCTTTGGATCTTGCGATAGAAACAGATCGGTATGGAGATTTACGGTATAAGTTGTTTGATTTTTTCATGGAAAATGGCGTTTGTTTGCGACCACTTGGAAATACGGTTTATATCTTAGCACCTTATGTAATTACAGACGCTCAATTGCAAAAAGTATATCAAGTTATTGAAGAATCTTTAGCAATTATTTAAGTGATACCACTTATCTTTGCACCAAAATAAAACCGCTTGCAAGAACCCATTTCAATAACAGCCATCTCTTCTATTTCTGCGGCAGGAAGTAATTCACATGCAACTTGGGAAAACTACCTGAAAGAGGCGCATTGTATCACCCAAAAAAAGGTTGAAAAAGGAACTGTTTTGGTAGCGGAAGTATCGGCAACAACTAAAAAGGAAATCTTCCAATTAAAAAATTCGGACGCGAAATATAAAAACTTAGACGATTCGGTTTTATTTGCGATGTATGTTTCCAGAAAAGCCATCCAAAACGCCAATTGGAAATCTTCAGATAACTTCGGAATTAACATTGGATCTTCTCGTGGAGCCACGTCATTATTTGAAAAACACTACCGTTCTTTTTTAGAAAAAAATATTGCAGAAACATTGAGTTCTCCAACAACAACGCTAGGAAATATTTCTTCTTGGGTTGCACATGATTTGCAAACCAATGGGCCTCAAATATCACATTCTATTACTTGTTCTACAGCTTTACATGCCTTGTTAAATGGAGTTGCCTGGATCAATTCAGGGATGTCAAAAAAGTTTTTAGTTGGCGGAAGCGAAGCCGCATTGACCGATTTTACAATCGCACAAATGCAGGCTTTAAAAATCTATGCTAAAAAAGCACAACAATACCCGTGTCGTGCTTTCGATTTAGAAAAAAAGCAGAATACAATGGTTCTTGGAGAAGGTGCTTCGGTACTTTGTTTGGAAAAAGGACACTCAGAAAACGCGATTGCTACCATTGAAGGAATCGGCTATGCCACAGAAATTTTAGAGCACAATATTTCTATTTCTACGGATGCAGATTGCTTTCAAAAATCAATGAAAATGGCCTTGGGAGATCTCAATCCAGCAGCAATTGATGCGATTGTAATGCACGCGCCAGGTACCGTAAAAGGAGATGTGTCAGAGCACAAAGCGATTCAAAAAGTATTTGGAGAAGCGCTTCCTTTTTTAACCACCAATAAATGGAAAATTGGTCATACACTTGGTGCTTCAGGAATGTTAAGTGTAGAATTGGCTATCTTTATGTTGCAACATCAGCAGGCAATTTCTGTTCCGTTTGCGAAAGAACAAAAACAACCCAAACAACTGAAAAGAATCCTTGTAAATGCTGTTGGTTTTGGAGGAAATGCCGTTTCTGTTTTGATAAAAAAATAAGAGAACTATCAATTTATAATTCGTATTTTTGTCAACGAAAATGAACTCGAATTTATGAGCGAAGTAAGACACAATTGGACCAAAGAAGAAATTCTAGAAATATATAACAAACCTATGATGGAGTTGCTTTATGAAGCAGCTACGATTCATAGAGAACAACACGACCCGAATGTGGTACAAGTTTCTACCTTGTTATCTATAAAAACAGGAGGTTGTTCTGAAGATTGTGGCTATTGTCCGCAAGCAGCACGGTATCATACAGGTGTAGAAGGCAACGATTTAATGTCTGTTCCTCAAGTAAAAGCACAAGCATTGCGCGCAAAAGAAGGAGGAAGCTCTAGAGTTTGTATGGGTGCAGCATGGAGAAATGTAAAAGACGGGCCTGAGTTTAATCAAGTGTTGGATATGGTGCGTACCATTAACAAACTAGATATGGAAGTTTGTTGTACGTTGGGAATGATTACAGAAAACCAAGCACAACGTTTAGCAGAAGCAGGGCTGTATGCGTACAATCATAATTTAGATTCATCGGAAGAGTATTATAAAGAAGTGATTTCTACAAGAGGCTATCAAGATCGTTTAGATACCATAGATAATGTTCGTAAAACGAATGTAACGGTTTGTTCAGGAGGAATTATTGGTATGGGAGAAGATATTGCAGATAGAGCAGGAATGTTAGTTGCGTTGTCAACCTTAGATCCTCAACCAGAATCTACACCAATCAATGCATTGGTTGCGGTAGAAGGAACCCCGCTTGAAGATGAAAAACCCGTAGAAATTTGGGACATGATTCGAATGGTTGCCACAACACGTATTGTTTTGCCAGAAACACAAGTGCGATTATCAGCAGGAAGAACACAAATGAGTAGAGAAGGACAAGCGATGTGTTTCTTTGCAGGCGCCAACTCTATTTTTGCAGGAGACAAATTATTGACGACTCCAAATCCAGATGTAAATGAAGACATGAAAATGTTTGAGCTCTTGGGCATGAAACCCCAAAAGCCATTTACAAAAAAGGTACAGCCACAAACAGTAGAAGCAACAAACTCTCAGTTTGAATCTTTGGGAGAAAAACCAAAATGGACCCGTCCAAAACATACGATTGACCGTAACGAACAAGCGAAACAAAAAGGGAAATCCTTAAAAGTATAAGGCGTGTTCTTTCAGAATACCATGAATTAAAAAAGCTTCCTGAATTAATCAGGAAGCTTTTTTAATGTGTTTTTTTATCAGAACGATTCTATTTACGAACTTTAATAGATAATTCTTTTGCTTCTGTCATTCCTGCCTCTACCTACGGCAGATAAATGCGCAGGAATGACAAATCATCTACTTAAAACAACCACCTATAAATATCGTTTCCGTTTGCAAAGATCAAGAGTGTTATCAATAAGATAAAACCAGTTATTTGCGCATATTCTAAAAATTTATCTCCGGGTTTTTTACCTGTAATCATTTCCCATAAGGTAAAAACTACATGCCCTCCATCTAACGCTGGAATTGGTAATAAATTCATGAATCCTAGCATGATAGACAAGAATGCGGTAATGTTCCAAAAAGACTGTGCGCTCCATTCTGAAGGAAAAATACTACCGATAGAAATAAATCCACCGAGCCCCTTATAAGCACCAGTACTTGGGTTGAAAATTTTCTTTAATTGTTTGATGTATCCAGTAAGTGTTTCGTAGGCTTTATGTGTACCTGCAGGGATTGCCTCTAAAAACGAGTATGAATTTGTTTCTAATTTTAGATAGCCTAGTTTTTCTAAATCGCTCAAACTTAATTGACCAATTGCAACACCTAATTTCCCGTTTTCGGTTACTTGAACAGCAACTTCTTTCAATTCATCACCTCTTTTTACGGTAATTGTAGTGGCTTGTCCTTTTAATTCATCTAAGAGAGCTTGTGCTTCATCAAAATAAGAAATAGTAGTCCCGTCTATTGCCGTTACCATATCTTTTGCTTTTAAATCACTGGCTATGTTTGGCGAGCCTTTAGAAACTTTACCAATCATAAAAGGGTGTCTAGGCGTAATAAAAGACCCTTCGTTTTTACCTCTTTCAATCAGTTTAGAAATAAAATCAATCGGAATTTCTTTTGTAAGCACTTCTCCATTTCTTTCAATGGTATATGAATTTCCATTAATGAATTCGATAGGTAAATTGTTAAATTTACGAATGCTATTTCCGTCGATGCTCAAAATCTTATCTCCTGTTTGTAAACCTAGATCAACACCTAGAGAATCACGAACCCAAACACCATCTTTCACACTGTCATTTGGCAAAAAGTTTTCGCCATACGAATACATCAACATGATATAAATAAAGATTCCAAGCACAAAATTTACAATAACCCCTCCCAACATAATAATCAAACGTTGCCACGCTGGTTTTGAACGAAACTCCCAAGGTTGAGGTTCTTCTTCTAAATGTTCGGTGTCCATACTTTCATCAATCATTCCTGCTATTTTTACATAGCCACCTAAAGGAATCCAGCCAATACCATAAACCGTTTCACCTATTTTCTTTTTAAAAATCGAAAATTTATAATCAAAAAATAAGTAAAATTTTTCGACTCTTGTTTTAAATAGTTTCGCAGGTATAAAATGTCCTAGCTCGTGCAGTACAATTAATAGCGAAAGACTCAATATAAATTGTGAGGCTTTTATCAATATTTCCATTCCGTATGTTCATTTTTAAAATCGGACAAATGTACGTTTTTAATAAGAGTTCTAAAATAAGAATCTTATGCAAATCATTTTTTTAACAAAGTTTTATTAGCGAAACTCAATTTTGAGGAGTTTGTAAAGCGAATCTACCTATTCCGGCAGGCAGGCTCAAAAATTGGAAGTTGAGTTAATCTTGCTTTTTCAGAGGGATTTAAACGTTACTGCTTCAAGCAGGGTTGTTTCTTAAAATCATTTATTTCTATTTGTTTGATGCTACCTTATTTTAAGGTAGTTTTGTAGTCTATATAACTTTTTTATGAACAACAATCGCTTCAAACAATCGCTTCCATTACTTGTTTTCTTTGTGGTTTTTTCTGCCATCACCTTGACAGTTTTTTATCAGTTGTTATCTGTTGATAAACGCCTGAAAGTATACAGCCCTTCTGATGTAAACCCAAGATTGGTAGATGCTTCGGTAAAGCACATTCAAAACAACCATACCATTGCTAATTTTAGTTTGATCAATCAACATGGAGACACCATTACCAATGCAACCTACAAAGACAAAATTTACATTGCAGATTTCTTTTTTACGCGCTGTAAAACCATTTGTATTGCCATGGCGTATAATATGAGCGAATTGCAATCGTATTATAAAAATGATGCAGACATCATGTTCTTGTCACATTCTGTAACTCCTGTTATAGATAGTGTTTCGGTCTTAAAAGCCTATGCAGAAAACAAAGGTATTATAGACGGAAAGTGGCATGTTACCACAGGTGCTAAAAAACATATTTATGAATTGGCTCGTAAAAGTTACTTTGCAGTACTGGACGAAGGTACGGGAGATGAAAACGACTTTATCCATACAGAGCAATTTGTATTGGTTGATAAAGAGCGTAGAATTCGAGGCTATTATGATGGTACTGAAAAGGAAGACATGCAAAAAATCATTGCAGACATTGCCTTGTTAAAAGAAGAATATAAACGGAAATAACTTGTTTAGAATGATTCTAAATTCATATCTTTGCATCTTAAATGTACAGCTATTTTGAATACGATTGCAACACTACATGTCGGAGAAACCGGAATCATTTCTGAAGAATCATTGGATGTCATTCCGTTGAAATTATTGGAAATGGGATGTCTTCCAGGCACAGAGGTAGAGTTGTTGCAAATAGCACCATTAAAAGACCCTTTGTATATTTGTGTAAACGGAAGCCATTTAGCAATTCGAAAAGAAATGGCCACACAAATTAAAATTATCAAAAACTAGTTGCTACATGGAAAAATCCAAGCCTATTCAGGTAGCTTTAATAGGCAATCCCAATACAGGGAAAACATCGTTATTTAATCAATTAACAGGGTTAAACCAAAAGGTGGGTAACTACCCGGGGATTACAGTAGATAAAAAACAAGGAGCCTGTAAATTACTCAACAATCAAACAGCAATCATTACAGACTTACCAGGAACGTACAGTATTAACCCAACCTCTGTAGATGAAAGTATTGTTTTAAAATCACTATTAACAACAGAAGATAAAAACTATCCAGATGTTATTGTTGTGGTTGCAGATATTGAAAACCTAAAACGAAATTTATTTCTTTTTTCTCAAGTAAAAGATTTAGAGATTCCTATTATTTTAGCCATTAACATGTCAGATCAATTAGATAGAAAAGGAATTTCTATTGATGTTGAAACCTTAAAAAAAGAGCTCAAAACAGAAACGATACTGATTAGCGCTCGAAAAAATGAGGGGATTGACAAGGTAAAAATGGCCATTGAAAATTGTGCTGAAATTTCAAAAGCACACCCTTTGTGTTCCATCAATCATAAAATTGATGAAGACTATTTTGAAAGGTTAAAGGCAGTAAGCACAAACCATACCTTGTATGAATTGTGGTTAATGGTAACCCAAAACAACATACCAGATAGTCTTTCTGAAATTGAAAAACAGAAGTTGATAGAATTTAGACAAGACGTTTCTAAATTAAAAAGGTATCAGCATAAAGAAACCATACACAGATATCAACAGATTAACGAAATATTAAAGAGAACCTATATTGTAGATCGATCTAAAGCCAAAGATTTACGCGCTAAATTAGACCGTGTTTTTACACATAAAATATTCGGGTATGTCATCTTTTTTGGAATTCTATTGTTAATTTTTCAATCTATTTTTGATTGGGCCTCTACACCAATGGATCTTATTGATAGTGCATTTGCAAATTTAAGCACTTTGATTAAAGGAGAATTAACGCCAGGTATTTTGACCAATTTGATTGCAGATGGAATTATTCCAGGAATTGGAGGCGTAGTTATATTTATTCCGCAAATAGCGATTCTATTTTTATTTGTTGCCATTTTAGAAGAAACAGGCTATATGAGTCGTGTTGTTTTTTTAATGGATAAAATTATGCGCCGTTATGGAATGAGTGGAAAAAGCGTTATTCCGTTAATTTCAGGAACCGCTTGTGCAATTCCGGCTGTGATGGCAACGCGTACAATTTCGGGTTGGAAAGAACGATTGATTACCATTTTAGTAACCCCATTTACAACTTGTTCTGCAAGGTTGCCTGTGTATGCAATTTTAATTTCCTTGGTAATTCCAGATAAAAAATTGTTCGGCTATTTTAGCTTACAAGGGTTTACCTTATTGAGTTTATATGCATTGGGGTTTGCAACAGCAATTGTCTCAGCATTTTTATTACATAAAATAATCAAAGTAAAGAGCGCCTCGTTTTTTGTAGCAGAAATGCCAAATTATAAAATTCCATCTCTTAAAAATGTTGTGTTTAATGTGATAGAAAAAACAAAAGCATTTGTGCTCGGAGCAGGAAAAATAATTTTAGCCATTTCTATTGTGCTTTGGTTTTTAGCGTCTAATGGGCCAGCATCCTATAAAAATGTAGAAAAAGACAATATAGAAAATACAGCAAATGCTAATTTATTAGCAGAAGAACTTCAGCAAAAAATAGCGGGTTTAAAATTAGAAAAGTCCTATATCGGAATTATGGGAAAAGCCATTGAACCTGTCATAAAACCGTTGGGTTATGATTGGAAAATTGGAATTGCCCTGATTAGTTCCTTTGCAGCAAGAGAAGTATTTGTAGGAACCTTGGCAACGATTTACAGTGTAGAAAGCGGTACAGATAATACAAGTACTATAAAAGAAAAAATGCGTGTAGAAGTAAATCCAGAAACAGGACAGAAAACATTTACGTTGCCCGTTGGGATGTCTTTGCTTATTTTTTATGCTTTTGCCATGCAATGTGTAGGAACATTAGCGGTTGTTAAGCGAGAAACCAAGAGTTGGAAATGGCCTTTGGCACAGCTATTTGGAATGGGAATTTTAGCCTACGCTGCTGCATTTGTAACCTTTACAATTTTTAGCTAATGCAAGAAATAGCCGCCTATATATTACTCGTTGTTGCGTTGGTATTTTTGATTAAAAAATTCTTTTTTAAATCGAAGAAAAACAAAAAAGGCTGCGATACAGATTGCGGTTGTTCTTAGTTCACTAAAATACGTTAAATTTGGATTGAATAAAACCAAGTTTAACATGAAAAAAATAGTCTTTCTTTTCTTTGCGTTTTGCAACGCAATGATGTTTTCTCAAAATTTTGACAAAAAGTTAGCACCCACAATTGAAGAATTAAGAGATTTTATTTCTCTTCCTAATGATGCCATTAATGGAGAAGATATTCTAAAAAACATTGAATGGTTGGATCAAAAATTTAAAGCAAGAGGCTTTAAAACAACCATTTTACAAACAGAAGGACAGCCACTTTTTTTTGCGGAACTACCCAAGGTAAAACATGCGAAGACTATTTTATTTTATATGCATATAGACGGACAAGCGGTAGACCCTTCTAAATGGAATCAAGAAGACCCTTACAAAAGTGTTTTAAAAGCGAAAGACAAAGAGGGTTGGAAAACGCTAGATTGGTCTTTGTTAGACTCTAAAATAGATGAAAATTGGCGAATTTTTGGAAGATCAGCCTCAGATGACAAAGGCCCAATAGTGATGTTTTTAAACGCCATTGATCTTCTTAAAGAAAACAATAAAACCATACCGTTTAATGTAAAGATTATTTTAGATACCGAAGAAGAAAAAAGTAGTAAGCCATTACCAAAAGCCGTAAAAAAATATAGAGAACTTTTGTTGGCAGATTATTTAATTATCAATGACGGACCTTTACATGTATCTGGAAATCCAACCTTGATTTTTGGTTGTAGAGGAATTACCACCATAAATTTAACAACATATGGCCCACTGAAACCACAGCATAGCGGACACTATGGAAACTACGCTCCAAATCCAGGATTTATTCTTTCAAAATTAGTGTCAACCTTTAAAGATGATAGCGGAAGAGTTGCTATTGAAGGCTATTATGACGGGATTGTTATGGATGCAAAAACCACAGAAGTTTTAAAAAATGTACCCGACAATACAATTCAAATTTTAGAAAACTTGGCAATAAAAACACCAGAAAAAGTTGGGAGTTTTTATCAAGAAGCATTGCAATATCCATCTCTAAATATCAGAGGATTGTCTTCTGGATGGGTTGGAAAAAAAGCAAGAACTATTGTTCCGGCAACTGCCACAGCTGCCATAGATATTCGGCTGGTTCCAGAAAGTGATGGCAATCGTTTAAAAAAACTGATCAAGCAACATATTAAAAAACAAGGGTTTTATATTACAGACAATGTTCCTACACTAAGAGAAAGAATGTACTATGATAAAATTTTGAAATTTGATAGCGGTTCAATTACAAACCCGTTTAGAACCGACATGAATTTGCCTTTTGCAGTTTGGTTAGAACAACTAATGGCTTCTAATAATGATGCTTCTGTAGTAAAAATAAGAATTATGGGAGGAACAGTACCCATATCCCCATTTATCAATGAGTTGAACATTCCTGCCATTATCATTCCAATGGTAAACCCAGATAATAATCAACATAGCCCGAATGAAAATTTAAAAATCAAGAACATTACTTATGGGCTACAAACATTTTATACGATTTTGAGTACTCCTTTACGTTAGCAAGCATTCTTAGAATTGAAAAGGAATTTTTTTCAGGAAGATTTATTTTTTTTAAAGAAAGTGTAATGTTTTTTAATCTGAGCCACTAACCAAGAAAAATAAAGAATTGAGTAACGATTTTTATACAACTTCCATTTTTCCACATGCTGGAATGATTATTAAAATTTGTCGAGCGTATACAGATACACAAGAAGATTTTGAAGATTATTATCAGGAAGTCTGTTTGCAAATTTGGAGAAGTAGAGAACAATTTAGAGGAGAATCTAAATGGTCTACATGGATCTATCGATTATCTTTGAACATTTGTTTGACGTTGATTAAGAAAAAGAAAAACAACCGTCAACATACAAATTCTAACCACTTGCCAATTGAAGCTGTCGATGAAAATCATTCATTTACAGATGAATCTCTAAACTTATTATACGATGCCATTAGGCAATTATCTGAAATAGATCGAGCGGTAATTTTACTGTATTTAGAAGAAAAACCCTACGAAATTATAGCAGATATTATTGGGACAAGTCCTAACAATATTGCAGTACGAATTACAAGAATTAAAGAACGATTAAAAAAACGATTAGATGGAAAGGTCAATTGAAAGAATTTGGAAAGAAGGGTTTTTGGAGTCCGACGCACTAGTTGCTCCAAAATTAAATAATTTGTACACTCGAAAATCGATACACATCATCGATAAGTTCACAAGAATGTTCAAGATCAATTTAAAAGCGATTGTTGTATTTTCGTTTGTTGTTTTAGTGGCTTCTTTTTTTGCGAAAATTCCCGTGTTGGGAGTGCTGATGTTTATACTATTCAATACCATTGTTATAGTAAATAGAAAATTATTGAAAGGATTGAAAGAGATTGATAAAAACGTAAGCAGTTATCAATATCTTAAAGATTTTGACAATTGGATGAAGGAACAAATTTTGACAAATGTAAAAATGTCTCGATTTATTTATCCTTATATTTTTCTTGCAATGCTTGCTGGCTTTTGGTTTTCAAGCAGTTTTCAAGAAACATTGGATGAGGTTTTAGGAAGTCACCAAATTTATTTTCTAAAGGGGATTCCTGTATTTTGGGTACTTGGAATCTTATTGATAACAGGTGTTTTAGCCTATTTTGGAGGAGCGCTATACAAATTAGATTTAAAAATAGTGTATGGCAGAGTGCTAAAAAAGCTAGACGAGATTATTGCAGATATGGATGAGTTAAAAGCGGAATAAACAAATATGTTTTTTAAAAACAAAAACAGTTTAACTTTCATACTATTCTTAGAATTACTTTGTAAGGAATTGTATTTTTGAAGACAAAACTCAAACAAATAACTTTTAAAACCTCACAGTATGAAAAAAAACAATTTACTTCTTGCAATTTTTGTAGCAGCAGTCTTGTTTTCAACAAATACAATCGCGCAAAAATTTTCAAAATTAGACAAAAGCCCAATGGATGCAGCATCTTTTCCGTTGAGCTATAAAGAATCAAACAAAGTTGTTAAAGTTGTATACAGTCGCCCACAATTAAAAGGAAGAACTGTTGCAAGTTTGGCACCAGCAGGAAAAGTTTGGAGAACAGGAGCCAATGAAGCAGTAGAAATTACTTTTTACAAAGATGTAACTTTTGGAGGAAAAGCGGTACAAGCAGGAACCTACACGTTATTTACAATTCCTGGAGAGAAAGAGTGGACAGTAATTTTAAGTTCTGCTAGCAATGTTTGGGGTTCTTATTTTTACAAAGAAAGCGAAGACATTGTAAGAGTATCAGGAAAGGTATCGGTAAACAAAGAACCGGTAGAGGCATTTTCTATAGCCTTTGATAAGGCCATGAATTTACATATGGCTTGGGGAAACACAATTGTTAGTGTTTCAGTGAAATAAAAACCCAATCAAAAATAATAATAAAAACAGCAAACTCAGTTTGCTGTTTTTATCTATTTAAAAATTAAAGAGCTTTCTCTTTTTGATGTTTACTGATAAGATACACACCTGTAACTACCAAAAAACAACTCAGAACCTTTACAGGATTAATATCTTGAGCATATTCTGTAAAACCCCCCACATAAGCATAGATGCTTACCATGATAAAACTAACTGCCGGTTGTAAATAGGTGTAACTTCCGGTTACAGCAGGCGAAACATAGTTCAATGCATAAATATTAAAGAGGTAGGCTAAAAAGGTGGTTCCTATAATTACAAAAGCCACGGCTCCATAAGTTTGGGGCGTAAATGCTGAAAAATCAGTGGTTATGATATCGTTAATCCCAAAGGGGAACATAAAGAAAAATCCAAAGAAAAACACCCAGCTAATCACTGTAAGCGCGTTGTATTTTTTCATCAAAGGTTTTGCCAACACCAAATACAATCCATAAGAAGCCGCATTGATAAAAACAAAAAGATTTCCAAGCAAAGAACCTGTTCCTTCAGATTGATTTCCATAGGCAATTAGTAACACAGCGCCAACACCACCAATTGTTATGCCAAGCAATTTGTTTTTGGTAATTTTTTCCTTCAATACAAGGGCGCTAAACACCACAGTAAAGACAGGGATGAAAGTAATGATGATAGAAGCATCAATAGGCGATGTTAGACTTAGTCCGTGAAAGAACAACAATTGGTTTGCTGCCACACCTAATAACCCACAGACCATTAACCTTAGGAAATCTTTTTTTTCGATAGGTTCTTTTATAAAATATTTCAGTACCCAAAAGAGAATTCCTGCTCCTGCTATTCGCAAGAAAACAAATGCAGAAGGGCCAATTTTATTTGGCATGATACCTTTAGCAATCAGGTAATTTACGCCGTAAATTAAGTTGGCTCCAAAGAGAGCAAGATGTGCTTTTAAAAAAGTATTTTTCAAAATAGAGGCCTGTTTGAGACTACAAATAACGGTCTTTTTTTTAAGGAACTAATTTGAAAAAAAGAAATACAATCAATAGAGGCGTTTTATGGAATTTAAATATTGAAAAGAACATCCAATAAGCAACAATAATTTTACTTTATTCTTTTGCAGATTAACTGTAACTTTGCCACTTCTAAAACTGAACTATCCGCATGCAGTACAATCATATAGCAATAGAAGAGAAATGGCAAAAGTATTGGGAAGAACACCAAACTTTTAAGGCGAGTAATACCTCCAACAAACCAAAATATTATGTATTAGATATGTTTCCGTATCCATCAGGAGCGGGTTTGCATGTAGGGCATCCCTTAGGATATATTGCTTCAGATATTTATGCACGCTACAAACGCCATAAAGGGTTTAATGTATTGCATCCACAAGGGTATGATTCTTTTGGTTTGCCAGCAGAACAATATGCAATTCAAACAGGACAGCACCCGGCAAC
>JAQWOR010000075.1 GCA_029245785.1 Polaribacter sp. | reverse complement strand
TTAGCAAAAGAAATTGACAGGCCTGATGTCTTTATATCAAGCAGTGCAAATAGAGCGCTACATACGGCGGTTATTTTTTGCGAAAACTTCGGGTACCCTCTTGCCAATTTAAAGATCAAAAAACAACTATACAGTTTTAGTGACGGCTATTTGGTAAAAACCATTAAGGCCTTAGACGACAGTTTTGATAGTGCCATTATTTTTACGCACGATCACGGAATTAACACCTTTGTAAATAAATTTGGCAACAAACCCATTGCACATGTTTCTACTTGTGGTGTTATTGGAATTCAATTTGACAACAAACATTGGAAAAGCATCAAAAAAGGGACAACCATTTTAGTAGAATTTCCAAAAAATCACAAATAAAAATTACCTTGTTAGAAATAAAAAAATATGCCGCAATAGATATTGGTTCGAATGCCATTCGGCTATTGATTGCTAATATTATTATTGAAAAAGACAAAGAACCTCAGTTTAAAAAATCTTCTTTGGTACGTGTTCCTATTCGCTTAGGCGCAGATACTTTTGTTTCTGGAAGCATCAGTGCAGAAAACAAAGATCGAATGATTGACGCCATGAAGGCTTTTAAATTGTTGATGAAAATTAATGGGGTTGAAAAATACAAGGCGTGTGCAACTTCTGCAATGCGTGAAGCAATAAATGGCAAAAAAATTGCCGATAATGTCTATACTGAAACAGGTATTGAAATAGACATTATTGATGGTAAAAAAGAAGCTGCTATTATTTTTTCTACAGATTTAAACGAACTCACAGAAAATGACAATTCTTACATGTATGTTGATGTTGGTGGAGGAAGCACAGAGTTTACTCTTTTTTCTAAGGGAGAAATCATTACCTCTAAGTCTTTTAAAATGGGAACCGTACGGTTGCTAAACAACAAAAAATCGGAAAACAAAATTATTTTTAAAGAGGTTCAAAAATGGATTCAAAAGAACACTAAAAATATCAAGAAAATTTCTTTAATTGGTTCTGGAGGAAATATCAACAGAGTATTTAAAATGTCTGGAAGAAGTGTTGGAAAACCCATTTCTTATATCTATTTAAATGCGCAATATCAGTTTTTAAAAAAAATGAGCTTCAAAGAGCGTATTTCTGAATTGAGCTTAAATCCAGATAGAGCAGATGTTATTGTGCCGGCAACCAAAATTTATTTATCGGCAATGAAATGGAGTGGAGCTCGAGCCATTTATGTTCCAAAAGTAGGCTTGGCTGACGGGATCATTAAAAGCCTTTATTTTAACAAGCTATAACGCAGATTTAACATAACTTTTTATCAAATTATCAAAAGCATCTTTCTGGTTTATAAAAGCTGTTTCAATTTCTATAAAATAAAGATTCTCTATCTTTTCTGAAAGTCGCACAAAGTCTTTTTCGGTGGTTAAGATCATTTTTTTATCAGATGAAATCGCTTCAAATGTTTTTTTAATTTTTTGAACATCTTTTTCTTTGAATTGGTAATGATCCGGGAATTTTAAGTGCTTAAAAGCGCTATTTTTAGTTTCCAAATACGCTAATAACGGATTTGGGTTTGCAATTCCTGTTACCAACAATACTTGGCAACTTTCTATTACACTAGAAGCAATCTTTCCTTTTCGACTGCCTTTTAACTCTTCTGAATACCTAATCGTTGTAAAAAAAACAGGTTTTTTAGCTTCTCTACACAACTTTTTTTCGATAGTTAATTGCTCTTGTTTACTTAATTTTTCTGGGCATTTGGTAACCACCAATACATCTGCTCTATTGGCACCTCTACTACTTTCTCTTAAATTTCCTGTGGGCAATAAAAAATCGTCTACAAACAGGTCGTCGTATTTGGTCAATAAAATAGAAAAACCTGGCGTTACTTTTCTATGCTGGTAAGCATCGTCTAACAAGACAATTTCTGGCGGTTCTTCTGATTTTAGAAGGCTTGTAATTCCATGTACTCGTGCTTCGTCAACAGCAACAGAAATGGCTTTAAATTTCTTGAAAAACTGCAAGGGTTCATCTCCAACCTCCTCAGCAGAGTGCCCTGCATCTACCTTCAAATAACCTGTTGTTTTTCTACCATAACCTCTACTTAAAACAGCCACTTTATAGTTGCTTTTCAGTAAGTTAATTAGGTATTCTATCTGAGGTGTTTTTCCTGTGCCGCCGACGCTTAAATTACCAACTACAATTGTAGGAATTTTAAATGACGTAGATCGTATCCAACCAATATCAAACAATGTATTACGAACAGACGTAATGATATCATATACAAGCGCAAATGGAAATAATAAAAATCTGACAAGTCTCATCCATACAAAAATAAGTCATTTTTATTGATTGATAAGCAGAAACTCTTAACTTTGAGTTTTATCCTGAATTATGACTATAAAAGAAATAACAACATCTATTGAACAGCTTGCACCGCTATCAAATGCAGAAGACTTTGACAACGTAGGATTGCTTGTTGGAAATAACACCACCACCCTTACAGGAGTTTTAGTAACACTTGACACTTTAGAAGAAACGGTTGAGGAAGCAATTGCTAAACAGTGTAATTTAATTGTTAGTTTTCATCCAATAATTTTTGAAGGACTCAAAAAATTAAATGGCAATAACTATGTAGAGCGTGTTGTTTTGAAAGCTATTAAAAACAACATTGCAATCTATGCAACACATACCGCTTTAGACAATAGTAACAAAGGTGTAAGCGCTAAAATATGTGAAGTTTTAGGCTTAAAAAACACGGCTATTTTAATCCCAAAGAAAACAATAAATTCTTTTTCTGACGAGGCTGCTATTCAAAATATAGGCATGGGAATGATTGGAGAATTTGAGGCAGAAATGAGTGAAACTGATTTTTTAACCTTCGTAAAAAAAACCATGAAAACAGCCTGTATTCGACATTCAGAAACGCTCGGAAAACCCATAAAAAAAGTGGCTGTTTTAGGAGGTTCTGGAAGTTTTGCCATTGAAAGCGCAATTGCCTTAAATGCAGATGCTTATATTAGCTCAGATTTTAAATATCATGATTTTTTTAAAGCAGAAAAACAATTGCTTTTAGCAGATATTGGTCATTATGAAAGTGAACAATTCACAAAAAACCTTTTAGTTGAGTATCTTACAAAAAAATTTACTAATTTTGCACCTGCCTTGCCGGCAGGCAGGATCATTTTATCAGAAAAAAGTACAAATCCAATTTATTACATTTAAACATGGCAAAGAAGAAAGAGGTTACTGTAGAAGACAAATTAAGAGCATTGTATGATTTACAATTAATTGATTCTAGAATTGACGAAATTAAAAACGTTAGTGGTGAATTACCTTTGGAAGTTGAAGACTTAGAAGATGAAATTGCAGGTTTAAACACAAGGCTTTCAAATTTCACTGAAGACATTGTAAATTTAGAAACTGAAATTAGCAATAAAAAATTGTTGATTGAAGAATCTAAAGTATTGGCTAAAAAATACGACGAGCAACAAAAGAAAGTAAGAAACAACAGAGAGTTTGATTCGTTATCAAAAGAAATTGAATATCAAGATTTAGAAATTCAATTGGCCGAAAAGCGCATCAATGAGTATTTGGCAAAAATTGAGCAAAAAAATGAAATCATTTCTGCTACTAAAGAAAAATTAGAAAAGCAAGAAAATCACTTAAAGCACAAAAAAGCTGAATTAAACGATATTTTAAAAGAAACTGAAAAAGATCAGAAAATGCTAGACAAAAAGTCTATCGAATTTTCTAAATCTATTGACGATCATTTATTAAGTGCTTACAGAAGAATTAGAAACAAAGTAAAAAACGGTTTGGCAGTTGTATCTATTGAAAGAGGTGCTTCTGGAGGATCTTTTTTTACAATTCCACCACAAGTTCAAGTTGAAATAGGAACTCGTAAAAAAATTACAATTGACGAATATAGTGGTAGAATTTTAGTAGATGCTGTATTAGCAGCAGAAGAGAAAAAGAAAATTGACAAATTGTTTTCTTAAAACTTTACGTTCATCATATAAAAAAAACTCGGAATTTCTTCCGAGTTTTTTTATGCATTAGAACTACGTTTCTTAATAATTTAATTTTCGAAGATATGCTCGTTTTTGTTCCCAAACAATTAAATTTTCTTTGTATTTGTTAATTTTCACAAACACATTTTTAACAAGTGGATTGTCTTCTGTAGCATTGGAAAAGAAACTTAAGTTATTTTCAAGTTGCTGAATTTCTTTGTTGGTTTCCTCTAGCTTTTTTCTAATAAACAACAGCTCAGAGTCTAGCTTATAAACATCCTCTTGGTCCTTATAACTATTTACCATGTTTTTAAACTTCAGCATGGCAATTTCACTTTTACTCAAAGACAAACTTTCAAGCATAGTGTCTATTTGTTTATTAAATTTAGATTCTAGATGTCTTACATTTTCAGGAAGCGATCCCAAATTTCTCCATGTTGCAATGGCTTCATTAATGCTTTCTATTGATGCGTTTTCCATTGCTTTTACCACTTCTAAAAAGGCTTTCTTTTCATCAACAAAAGCTTGCTGCTCTTCATTAACGGCACCTTGTTTATTGTGTAATCTTTCAAAATAATGATTACAAGCGGCTTTGAATTTTTTCCAAATAGCGTCAGAAAATTTTCTCGGAACATGTCCAATTTTTTTCCAATCAGCTTGAATTTTTTTCATCGTATTGGTTGCAGTATCCCAATCTTCGCTATCTTTTAAAGACTCTGCAAGTGCAATTAGTTTATTTTTCTTGTCTAAATTTTCTTGTTGCACATTTTTCTCTCCTTTATAGAAAAGGTTTTTAGCTTGGTTAAACTTCTTTGTTGCCAATTTAAATTGCTGCCAAACTGCTTCACTTTTTGAATATGGAAGTTTTCCTGCATTGAAATACTCTTGTCGTAAGGCTTCAATATCTTTGATACTTTTTTGCCAATCGCTGTGCTTTTTATTTGACGATGTATCATACGCTTCAATAGCAACCGAAACCGCAATTTTCTTATCAATTATTCCTTGATATTGTGATCTTAAATTTCTAAAATGCTCATGTCTCCTATCGTGAATTTTTTTACTTGCCGTACTAAATTTTTTCCAAATATCTTCGCGATATTCTTTAGAAACCGGCCCAATATCTTCTTTCCAAAGCTTATGTAGCTCTTGCAATTCTTTAAAAGCGTCATTGACATCTTCTCTTTCTGCCAATGCTTCAACCCTAGTAATTAATTTTAGCTTTTCCTCTAAATTATGTTTAAAATCTAAATCTCTAAAATCATTACTCAAATGCAATAAATCGTAAAAACGCTCTACATGATGGTGGTAATTTCTCCAGGTATCGTTGTATTTATTTCTAGGAACAGGCCCTATCTCTCTCCAACGAGTTTGCAAGCCTTTAAACACCTTATACATTGTTTTTGGATTTGCATCATTGATCAATTCTTTTAATTCATTGATTACATTATGGCGCTTTTCTAAATTCCCTTTTAGCTGCTCATCTAATGCAGAATAATATGCCGTTCTCTTTGTTTTATATTCTGAAAGCAATTCATTATAGGCCTTTTTTACTGGATTTGAATATTGAAAATCTATAGAATTTCCTCCTTCTTCTAAAAACGCCGCCTTTTTCTCAGCTAATAAAGTTCCAAATTTTAGGTTAAAAGCATTTTTAATGGCTTCTATATTTGCTTTTAATTGCTGTACGGGATGTTCTTTTAATAATTTTTGCAGCTCTTCTGTTAACAATTCCAACTCCATGCTATCATAAGCCAACATCGGAATCGAATTTTTTTCTGCATCTTTTTCAGCAGCTTCTGCCACTTTATTTTCTATTTCTTTTACAGCATCAGTAACAACTTCTTCTGGCTCTTCACTTGCTGTTTCTTTTACAGCATCACCTGCAGCAACATCTTCAACTTTAGCTGTTTTATTTTTTACTGGAGTTTTAGCAACCTTTTTTTCAATTACTTCATCAACAATTTTCTCCTCTTCATTCTCAGCCTCCTGTTGAGTATCTACAATTGCTTCTTCTACTTTAAGTGCTTTTTCCGTTTCGTTAACTTGATCTTCTGAATTTTCTTGATTTGTATCTAACATCTTATAATGTTTAAGGTTCCTGTATTTTAAGTCTCTAAAGATAGGGATGTCTTACAAAACAGCAAAAAATATGAGTGCTTTCTCTGTAAAAATTAAAGGTTCCAGATTTGCCAAGATTTTTCTGCTTGCAATTGCAACATCTCCAAACCGTTTTTTATACGAGCGCCTTGCTTTTTACCGTTTGCTAAAAAGGTGGTTACACTCGGGTTGTAAATCAAGTCATATAATACATGTTCTTTCCCTATAAATTGATATGGAATATTTGGAGATTTTTCAGTTTCTGGAAATGTTCCCAAAGGCGTACAATTGACCAATAACTGATGACGCTTCAAAACCGTTTCATTTAGTTCTTTATAGGAAATTTCTTTTTCATTCTTCGGATTTCTAGAAACATACAGAAAATCAATATTGAGCGTCTGTAATACAAAGGCAATTGCTTTGGCAGCTCCTCCTGTCCCAAAAATTAGGGCGTTGGTGTGTTGAGATTTTAACAGAGGCTCTAATGATTTTTGAAACCCATAAGCATCCGTATTGTAGCCTTTTAAGCTTCCGTCTTTAGTAATTTTAATGGTGTTTACTGCGCCAATTTGTAATGCATTTTTATCAATTTCATCTAAATACGGAAGAATGGCTTGTTTATACGGAATGGTTACATTGAGCCCTTTTAAACTCTGCTCATTAGCGAGTAATAAAGATCTAAAGTCTTCGATTTTTTGAATGTCAAAATTATGATATTCATAATTTACGAGTTCTAAAGCCAAAAATTTCTCTCTAAAGTAGCCGCTCGAAAAAGAGTAGGAAATATTTTTTCCTAGCAAACCAAATATGTGTTTCTTAATGACGCTTTCTTGTGTTTTCATAATAATCAATTCCTAAAATAAGTGCAATTCCTAAAAAAATAAAAAGCAACGCCATCCACGTTTCTGAGTTTGAAAAATCAGGAAAATATCTTTCAAAGTTTTCTACTATTTTATCTGATTTTTTATCCAATAAAAACACGCCGTTTTCCTGAGCAAAAACTTCTTTTTTCCACGGCCAAACAATTCCTAAAGAGCCCACAATAAAACCAATAATAGTGGCTGTTACAATTTGATGCCAACGTTTTAAAACATACGCCAGTATGTGAGAAATGGAAACCAATCCAAAAACTGAACCTGCTGTAAAAACAGCCACAATTTTTAAATATCTAATTTTTTCAGGATCGTTTAAGACTTCAAAATCGCCCGTCAATAAACTGGTTATCACGGCAAACAAACTGTTTACCGAATCTACCAATAACAAGACGTAATTTCCTAACAAAATTAAGATAAAAGAGCCCGAAAGCCCTGGTAAAGTCATCCCTGAAACTCCAATAATACCACAAACAAAAACAAACCACAAGTTGTCATTTTCTCTTGCAGGAGTCATCAAACTTATGGCAACTCCAATTAAAATTCCAAAAAGTAATGAAATGCTATTTTTCAAATTCCAATCACCAAAATCTTTAGAGATATAATAAATAGAGCCGATAATCATCCCAAAAAACCAACTCCACACATAGAGTTCATAATGCTGGATAAAATAGTCTAAAACAATAGAAATACTGAAATAACTAAACACACTTCCAAACATTACCAATGCTAAAAATTGAATGTTCACATATCTAAAAAAGCTTCTAAACCTACCGTTTAACAACAATTTCAATGCTTTTAGGTTTATCTTCTGAAAAGAATAAATCAACTCTTCATAAAAACCCAACACAAAAGACACTGTACCGCCAGAAACTCCAGGAACTTTATTTGCGGCTCCCATTGCCAAGCCTTTAAAAAAAAGGGTGAGTTTTTGAATAAATGTACGTTCTTGTTTCATGCTTTTATTTCATCTACTTGTCTTTTAGCGCCAATTTTTCTAATAACAAAATCAGCCCAAAACCAACAAGTGCTAATGCAATTGCCATGGCTAATTGAGGTTCTTCTGGGAACGAAATTGGCGAAACACTTTGTTGATTAAATGGCACTTTAACTCCATGAGAATTCACTCGCCAAGTGAGTGTTTCTTTCCATGGCCAAATTTTATTTAACGAACCGATAATAAAGCCTGTTAAAACGGCCAATGTATAGTTTTTATAATGTAAGAACAACCACTTCAAAATTCTTGAAAACAACAGTAGTCCAACAACTGCACCTGCAGCAACAGTGGCCACCACTTTGAAATCTCGGTTATCTACTGCAGCTAAAACAGGCTGATAAGCCCCTAATAAAACCAAAATAAATGCTCCTGAAATTCCGGGTAAAATCATTGCACAAATGGCCAGAGAACCTGCTAAAAACATAAATAATAGTGATGAGTTTTCGGTTACTAGTGGATTTAACGTTGTAATATAATAGGCCAACATAGTGCCAAGAAGCATTACAACAATAGCAATCCAGTTCCATTTACTTATTTGTTTTCCAATATAAAGAACACTTGCTAAGACCAATCCAAAGAAAAACGACCATAGTAAGATCGGTTCATTTTCTAACAACCATTTAATGGCTTTTGCCAAAGAAAATATGCTGATGAGAATTCCAATAAAAAGTGATACTAAAAAATTACCATTCAACTGTTTCCAAGCCGATTTAAATCCGTCAGATTTTAAGGTTTTCAACAAGCTTAAATTCACATTACTAATAGCACTTAGCAACTCTTCATAAATTCCTGAAATAAAAGCTATCGTTCCTCCAGAAACTCCGGGCACCACATCTGCAGCTCCCATAGCTATCCCTTTTAATCCGATAATAATAAAATCTTTAAGGCTTCTACTCATTTTTTTGGTTTGAATTTTAATTAAACGAAGATACAGGAAATTGGAAGACTATATTTAAAAGAAGCTTATTTTATTGCCTTACATACCATTGACAAGTAGTATCACACCAAAAAAGAAAAAATACGCTGAATATTTGAGCAACGAAACGTTAATCGTTTTTGGAGTTTATGCAAAAAAAAAAGCGGATATTTCTATCCGCTCTCATTTGTAAAAATTCAAATATATTACAAATTATACTTGACGCTAAATACCGTATATCTTGGCTGAATTACATAACTAGAAGTGCTGTTAAAAATGGCATTGCTACTATCTCTGTTAATTGACAATGTATTTAAAACATTGGTCATTTCTATACCAAACTCCCATTTACTATCTCCTTTTTGATAGGTCAAATCTACATCTAAAAAGCTATATTTATTGATGATTCTCTCTTCATCTTTATAGTTGTTATATGTATATTTAGAAGTAAACATAAAGTCTTCTAAAAACAACACATCTAAATTTAAAAATGGACTGTGGGTAATATATGTATTTACATTACCTCCTTGGTCATAATCATTTATAGAAACATTATACCCCAATTCGAAATTTGGAGCCGTTATAAAATTTGAACTTATCTTAGTTTTATACGATTGTGAAAACGACTTAGACGCTCTGTCTTCAGAAACTAAAATTTTTGGAGTTGCCGGGTCATTATCCGTATCTTGAAGCGACATTATGGTGTTTGTTGATTTTGAAAATGAAAGATTCCCTCCAATACTTCCTTTAATTTTTCCGATTGTTTTTTGCATATTTAATGACCCTGACAAAGACTCATTCGGAAAAATAGAATTGACAGAGGTTGATATTTGACTGATTCCCCCTACTCGTGTATCTCTTGTTATACCATTAATTCTTTTATTGTAATTGACAAACGCAAAAACATTAGTATAATTAAACATGTTAAAGCTAAAATAATTTAACCGTACATTGTGTGACAAGGTGCTTTCTAAGTCTCTGTTTCCAGCATACAAACTACTGTAATTATTCAATACAAAGCCTGCAGACACTTTATAAATATCTGTAAAACTGACATTCTTACTATAAGACAATCGCAATGTTTCTGATTTTTTTAACTGTAGCTTTACAGAGAAATCTGGCAATAGCTCTGTAAAATTATCATCGACAACAGAACCCAATTGGGTGTTTTTTGCCGAATAAGAATGCCAGGTTACACCTTGCGTAAAAGTAAAAATACCTGTAATAAATTTATAGTGCAATCCTGCATACAAATCGCTAAATGAATACGAAACATCATTGATAGTGTTTGTTGCTGTAATAGGCGTTTCATTACCATTTAATATTTCAAAAATACTTGAATTAAATTGTTGACTGCTCCATGTAGTTCCTAGTGTTATATTTAAGTTACTCTTTGAATTGATGACATAATAGTAGTTTAACTTCGAATCAAACTTATTGGTTTTAATTCGTTTATTCTGAGAAACATTATAACCATTTCCTAGATCAGGAGTTGTTAGTGACAGCAAATTAGCAAAGGAGAGCTCTTCTAATGCAGCATTGTAAAAAGGGTTTTCATCTTGCCATAAATGCTGTGCTCCAAAAGAAAATATATGTTGATCACTTAACGTGTAATAGTAATTCAAATTCTGATTGAATGAAAACGGCTTCTGCTCATTTAGCTCTAAAATATCTCCTCTAATTTGTGACGAAAGAAAACGTTGATTTTCTGTCTGTTTTGACACCTTTGCAAAAAGGTCATAATCCAAATGATTATTTACATTGGGCTTGTAGCTTGAGCTTAATTTAAACAATCCCAATGTACTGTTTTGATTTGTATTGTTATTTGTGGTTTCTACCAACTGAGTTGATGGCGTGCCTGCATCGGGCTCAATATAGCTTCGTGTGCTACTTTGCTCTAGCGTTGTTTCGGTTCCAGAGTATATAGCAAAACCACTTATGTCCCATGTTTTTTTAGGAGAATAGCTAAAGTTGGCAGCAGCAAATTTAGCATCTACTTCTTTTGCTTTGTTATTTTGCATCGATAAAAAACCAATATCTGAAGACACTACGTTAAAACTTGTACCGCTACTTCCTCCTCCTCTAAAACCACCAGAAAATCGAAAATAATCTCTTCTTGTAAATGGGATTTTACCAATATTATTCATGTCTGTTATAAAATTCAAACTGTATTTTGGACTGTAGTAAAACAATTTTGGATGCGCAATAAATCGATTATCAGGTCCTAGCCCTGCAGTAATTTCTCCAAACCAAAAATTCTTTTTTCCTTCTTTTAATTTGATATTAATGGCTACATTATCTTGATTGTCTGACACACTTCTTAGCTGATTGATTTCACTAAAATTTTTTAAAACCTCTACTTTATCAATGGCATTGGCAGGAATGTTTTGAGTAGCAACTTTCGTATCTCCATCAAAAAAATCTTTTCCTTCTACCATTACCTTGTTCACTTTTTTACCTTCTACTTCTATTTCTCCATCTGCATTAACTTCAACTCCAGGTAGTCTTTTTAAAACATCTCCTAGTTTTTTCTCTGTTCCCACCTTAAAAGAATCTGCATCATAGACAATGGTATCTCCTTTAATAGTAACCGGCATTTTATAACTAATATTAACTTCGTCTAAGGTTGTATCTGGCAACAGCACAATATCTTTGGCAATGCTGGTTTCTTTGGTTTCAATTAAGACATCTGCTGTTTTATTTCCAATATAGCTTGCTTTAACGGTATAGCTTGTGTTCTTCTTAAGTGTTAGTTTATAACGCCCTTTAGCATCTGTAAACCCGTATGAGTCTAACAATTTTGTTTGTGTATTCAACGCAATTACATTTGCCATTTCTAAAGGATTACCAATGCTGTCTTTTACAACACCTGTAAGTTTAATTTGTGCATTTGTCATTCCTGTAACCAGCAACAACATGGCTACTAATATGTGTGTTTTCATAAAAAATAAATGTTTCTTTTTTTCTTAATGCCTTGAGCCTCTATTTCTATTACCTCTTCCTCTAAATTGTGTTCTCATTTCAGAGATTTTCTTTTTCACAATCTTATCGTATTGCTCTCTGGTTACTCTTTTACCTTTGTTAGGTTTTTTAATAAGTTCTTTTTCTGATGGGTTCATCACGATTTCTGAACACAAAATGATTGTTTTCCCTGCATTTATTTCTAAAATCAATCCTGGTAATCCCCAATATTCTGCTGGTCCTTGACTCACCGGAATTTGCGGTGTGTACCAAGCAGTAACAACCATCTCTTTTGGAAGCTCCACTTTTACAGAATCTTTCTTGCTTTCATTATTATTGTTTGATCTTCCTCGTCTAAAACTTGAAAAACTACTTGGGTTTATCTTCTTTGTCAGTGTTGCTTTAAAGCAGGTATAATTTCCTATTTTTTTTGTTTCACTTCCTAGTACCCATACTGGCTTTGCGCTTTCTTCTGAGATTAAAAATTTTTTTCCAAAAAATTCTGTTTCTTCTAAAACTTCTTCGTCTTTTGTGTTTTTGTATTTCAATCCGCCTGAAAAGCTACTCATAAACCCACCGAATCTTCCTCCTTGCCCTTGCCCAGGTGTTTCTAGGCTTTCTTCTTCTTTGTAAGTAGAAGTTGTTTTGTTAAAGTTTAAAACATATGTCTTCTCCAAAAAACCTTTCATTCTTTCTGCAATACGTTTCTTTTGATCTGCAGACAGTTGCCTTCCTCCAAAATCCATATTCATGGTTGTTTTCGATTTGTAAATGGCTTTACCTTGAAAATTTTGTTGTGAATATACTGTGATGGTAAATAATGCAAATAAAGAAATGATGAATGTTTTCATACGAATGAGTTTTAGTTTTTAACAATAAATCTTTTATCAAAAGATTTGACTTCAAAAAAACCCAAAGGTTTAAACCATCATTGCACAAAGATTGTTTCACTCAATACTAGCCTCCAATTTCTATACTGATTCCATCTCCTTTTTTTCCTTTTCTTGTTCTAAACTTTTCCATCATCTCTTTTGCTTTTTTATCCATAATCTTTTTGTAAGCTACCTGCGTTACAACCTTTCCTTTCTTCGGTTTTTTAATCTCCATTTTTTCTGTTGGATTCATGATAATCTCTGTACACACAATGGTGAGTTTCCCTTCATTAATTTCTAAAATCAATCCTGGTAAACCTCCATAATTACTAGGGCCATTGCTCACTGCAATTGCTGGCGCATACCAAGCAGTGGTTACAACGTCTACTTTTTCTTTTTCCTCCTTTACTTCGCCATCAACAACATCAATTTTCGTTCTCTCTTCTTGCCGTGTATAAGTGGCTTTATAACAGGTATACACCCCAATGTTTTTGGTTTCTCCTGTTAATTTCCAGTCGTATGTTGGGAGTTTGTCTTTGATTAAAAAACGTTTCCCCATAATTTCTGTTTTATTGATAAAACGATTTTCTTTAACATCTTTATAGTACACATCTGAACCTCCTCCAGAGCCCACCACAACCATTGACACCATTACTTTTTTTGGCCCAGAAGAAGGGCCTGCTAATTTTTTATTTTCTTTGTAGACCGATTCTGATTTATTAAAGGAGAGCGTAAATGTTTTTTGAAACATTTTTTTCATTCGTTCGGTCATCTGTTCCTTCATTGCATCAGACATTCCTGAATTTCCACTTGCGTCAATTTTAAGGTCCATTTTACGGTGTGTTTTGTAAATTGCTTTTCCTTGAAAGTTTTGTCCAAATACTGAACTTACAAATAGCATACCTACTAAAATAACTGTGTTTTTCATTGTATTAATTTTTATTATTGTTAATTACTTTTAGCAAGCCTTTTATTCCTTTTTTAGCTCTTAAAAGAAGCCTGTCAATGTTTTTTCTTTCCCCTTGCATTTTAAACGATCCTTGTATTTTATTTTTAGATTTTGGTAAATCAATCTCTAATTCGAGCTGTATCAATTGATCATCATTATTATCTTTAAAAATCTCTTTTATATCATTCCAATTAATTGTCTTCAAATCGTTGGAGCCATCAATAGAGAGTTTCAACGAAGTAACCGCAGCTTTAGAAGTATAGCTTATAATAGGTTTTGTTTCTGTTTGCGTAAAACCTGTTGTCATGCTAAAAATGCAGACAATTAATAGTAGTTCTTTCATAGAATTTTGTTTTTAATGATTAATATACTACAAATATGAATACAAATACACATAGTTTGCGTTAACAAGTGTTAACGAGTGTTAAGCGATGGTTTTTATTTCAGAGAAGTACTTACCTTTGACGTATGAACAGCAAAAGATATCATTGGATTCTTTATCTAATCTCCTTTACAATACTTGCCACTATAGCCGTACAAGTATTTTGGAATTATAAAAACTATCAGCAAAACAAACAACGGGTTTTAAATGAAATCCAAATTAGTTTAGACACTGCAATAGAAGAATACTTTGCTGACATCACCAAAAATTCAACCATTGCCTTTGTAGATATATCAGATGATTCTGTGATGTCTAAAGAAAAAGCAAATGCTTTTTTAAAAAAAATAAATTTTGATACTCTTTTTAAGCCAACATCTAATAAAAAAATAAAAAAACCTAAAATCGAGTTTGAATACTTTAAAAACATCAAGCCTAATAGCATCTCAAGCATCTCAATCTTTAAAGGGAAAGAGGCAGACAGCATAGGTTCTTTAAAAAGTCTTACAAATAAAATTGTGATCTCTATTAGTCGAGATTCTATTGAGTTTAACAAACTAAACCCCTACTTTGAAAAGCAATTAAATCGCAAACACATATCACTTCCATTTGGTTTTATTCATTATAAAGGAAATACAATCAAAGGAAAGCATTCTCCTAAAAACACAACATGGAAAGGAGATATTAAAATGTTTTCCAAATCAACCTATTTAAAGTCGAATGAAAAATTAGAACTCCTCATCAACAACCCTTCTAAAGAAGCTTTAAAAAGAAGTCTAACAGGAATTTTTCTATCACTTTTGCTGTCATTAGCAATCATTTCTTGCCTCTTTTATTTATTGCACATTATCAACAAGCAAAAAGAGCTGGCAGAAATTAAAAATGATTTGATCAGTAACATTACCCATGAATTTAAAACACCTATTACAACGGTTTCTGCAGCCTTAGAAGCCATTCGATCTTTCAACGTAATCAGCGATCAAGAGAAAACCAAAAAATACCTTTCCATCTCAACATCTCAGCTAAAAAAACTGAATGTAATGGTCGAAAAATTATTGGAAACGGCTACCCTAGACAGTGAAAAGTTACTCTTAAAAAAAGAGCATATTAATATTGTTGAATTGGTACAAAAGGTAGCTCTTAAAGAAGAATTCATAACTACAAAAAAGAACATTGTTTTCCATTCTTCCAAAGAAGAAATAGCTGTACATATTGATTCTTTTCATTTCGAAAATGCCATTTCTAACTTAATTGATAATGCCATAAAATATGGTGGAGACAACATTGAAGTACATATTAGTAGCGTCTTAAATACTATAGAAATTTCTGTGGCAGATGATGGAAAACCGATAGAGAAAAACCAACAAGAAAAAATATTTGAGCAATTTTATCGAATCCCAAAAGGAAACACACACGATGTAAAAGGGTTTGGAATTGGCTTATATTACACCAAAAAAATCATCGAAAAGCATGGCGGGCAAATTACAATTGTTCCAAATACAACGTATACCATTTTTAAAATTTCTATGCCGCTATGAGCTCAAAAATATCTATTATTTTAGCAGAAGACGAACCGAGTTTAGGGCACATCATCAAAGAAAGTTTAGAAACTAGAAATTTTGAGGTGTTCTTAGCAAAAAACGGTGAAGAAGCTTACCAATTATACCAGTCAGAAAGTCCAGAAATACTGGTACTAGATGTAATGATGCCTAAAAAAGATGGCTTTACATTAGCAAAAGAAATTAGAGAAGAAAACAAACAAATTCCTATTATTTTTTTAACTGCAAAATCACAAACTAAAGACGTTATAGAAGGCTTTAGTTATGGAGGTAATGACTACTTAAAAAAACCTTTTTCT
The DNA here is from genome assembly GCA_029245785.1 of Polaribacter sp. Classification (GTDB taxonomy): domain Bacteria; phylum Bacteroidota; class Bacteroidia; order Flavobacteriales; family Flavobacteriaceae; genus Polaribacter. The sequence continues at coordinate 710 of JAQWOR010000075.1, read as the reverse complement.
ATGGAAGAGCTTGTGGTAAGAATCCATTCTCTACTAGATAGAAATGCGTTGAAAACAGACACTTCTAAAATTAAAATTGGAGCATATCTCTTTAACTACACCAAACAAACCTTGTTTTTAAAAGAAGACTCCAAACAACTAACCCATAAAGAATCTGAATTGCTATACATTCTTAGCCAACAAAGAAATGAAGTTTCGGATCGTTCATTCATCTTAAAAAAAATATGGGGCGATGATGACTTCTTCAATGCCAGGAGTATGGACGTGTTTATTACCAAGCTTCGTAAAAAATTAAAAGACGACCCAACAGTTCAAATTGTAAACATTCGCGGCTATGGCTATAAATTGATTTGTTAAAACTGCAGAGGTTTCTAAAATTTGATTAACTTTATCGACCTTATTAAATTTTAGAAAATATAAATTATGCATGTAGCTATTGCAGGAAATATTGGTGCAGGAAAAACAACTCTTACCAAACTATTAGCCAAACATTATAAATGGAAACCACACTACGAATCTGTTGATGAAAATCCGTATTTAGATGATTTTTACGCTGAAATGGAGCGTTGGTCATTTAATTTACAAGTCTTTTTCTTAAATAGTCGATTTAGACAAATACTTGAATTGAGAAAATCAGGTAATAAAATTATCCAAGACAGAACCATTTATGAAGATGCACATATTTTTGCGCCCAACCTTCATGCAATGGG
>JAQWOR010000066.1 GCA_029245785.1 Polaribacter sp. | reverse complement strand
GTGTCATAATTTGATGTTACACCTTGTAAAACCATACATAAACGTTCAAATCCTAAGCCTGTATCAATGTGCTTTGCTGGTAAATCTTCTAGTATTCCACTGGCTTTTCGATTGTATTGCATAAATACCAAATTCCAGATTTCAACGACCTGCGGATGGTCGATATTGACCAACGTTTTTCCGTCTACGGCAGCTTTTTCTTCTGCAGAACGAATGTCTACATGAATTTCAGAGCAAGGTCCGCATGGACCTTGCTCTCCCATTTCCCAGAAATTATCTTTTTTATTTCCCATCAGAATACGATCTTCAGGAACCAATTTTTTCCAGTAATTGTATGCTTCTGTATCTAAAGATAAATTGTCTTTGTCGTCACTACCTTCAAAAACGGTTACATATAAGGTGTTTTTGTCAATTTTGTATACTTCGGTCAATAGTTCCCAAGCCCAAGCAATGGCTTCTTTCTTAAAGTAATTGCCAAAAGACCAGTTGCCTAACATTTCAAACATGGTATGATGGTAGGTGTCATATCCTACTTCATCCAAATCGTTGTGTTTTCCAGAAACACGCAAACATTTTTGTGAATCTGCAATTCTGCTGTTTTTAGGCGTTGCATTTCCTAAGAAAAATTCTTTGAAAGGTGCCATTCCAGAATTGGTAAACATCAATGTAGGGTCGTTCTTTAAAACCATGGGTGCTGAAGAAACGATGTCGTGTTGTTTGGATTTGAAAAAGTCTAAAAAAGTAGCTCTAATATCTTGAGATTTCATACAGATCTATGTCTTTATTTTGGGTGCTAATTGTATTTGTTGATCATTAAAAAACCATCTATAAAAATAGTTTTAAAACATTTTGTAAATTTGTGTGTTTCTTAAGAAGAGCTTTTGTGAAAAAGAGCTCAATTAAAGAATTCAAAAATAATACATTTATGGCAAAGGTAAAATATTATTATGATGCAGATACATTATCATACAGAAAGATTGAACTCAAGAAAAAGGATGTGTATCGAAAGACTACTTTCGTGTTTTTATCATTTGTATTGACTGCTTTTTTTGGGTTTATTGTTTTTAGCCAATTTTTAATGTCGCCAAATGAAAGAGCACAAAAAAGAGAATTAGACAATTTAAAATTACATTTTGAGCTGTTAAACAAAAGAATTGCAGAGAGTTCTAACATCCTTACAGAGTTACAAGAAAGAGATAATAATGTGTACAGGGTTTTTTTTGAAGCCAATCCAATTCCAGAAGAACAACGTAAAGCAGGTTTTGGAGGAGTAAATAGATATCAGTATTTAGAAGGGTTTGACAATTCTGCTATGATAGAAAATGCAACAAGAGATTTAGATATTTTATCGAAACAACTTGTGGTACAATCAAAATCGTTAGACGAAATTGTTGTCTTGGCAAAAAATAAAGAAGAGATGTTGTCATCTATTCCAGCAATTCAGCCTGTTGCAAATAAAGATTTAAAACGAATGGCTTCTGGTTATGGCTATCGAATTCATCCAATTTATAAAACCAGAAAATTTCATTGGGGAATGGATTTTTCGGCCCCAAAAGGAACGCCTGTGTATGCTACTGGAAACGGAAAAGTAGAAAGAGTAAGAAGATCGAGAAGAGGGTATGGAAATCAAGTAAAAATCAACCATGGTTTTGGATATAAAACGTTTTATGCCCATTTGGATAGCTATGTAGTTCGAAAAAATCAGAAAGTAAAAAGAGGCGATTTAATAGGCTATGTAGGTACCTCGGGTATTTCAACAGCCCCACATTTACACTATGAAGTTGTAAAAGGAAACAGAAAACTAAACCCCGTATATTTTTACTTTAGTGACTTGACTCCTGAAGAATACGAAAAAATGTTAGAATTAGCCTCTGTAGAAAACCAATCATTAGATTAATGCACATCAACTTACCAGAAAAGAGGTACTATAAAATAGGAGAAGTAGCCAAAGCTTTTGATGTAAACACATCTCTTATTCGCTTTTGGGAAAAGGAGTTTGATGTAATCAAACCCAAAAAAAATGCCAAAGGAAACCGCTTGTTTACACCAAATGATATCGTAAATTTTAAGCTAATTTTTAACTTGGTAAAAGAACGAGGGTTTACGTTAGAAGGCGCCAAACAAAAGTTAAGGCAGCATTCTGAAACCATTATGACTTCTCATGAAATAATTACACGACTAGAATCTGTAAAAGCTGCATTAACAGCTATAAAAAACCAATTGTAAAAAGAAGAAGACAGTATATTATTATGCACGCATAGTATTTTTTTATATCTTTGATGCAATAGATGAAGATAAATCAATTGTAAAAAAAAGAAGATGCCTAAAAAATACATAGATATAGATAGTTTAAAGTATGTGCTTTATGATATTCACAATTTAGAAGATGTACTTGTCAATACAAGGTATGAAGATCATGATATAGAATCGTTGGATTTGTTTTTAGATTCTGTAAAGGAGTTTTCAGATCGTGAGTTATTTCCATATTTTAAAGAAATGGATGAGCAACCGGCCTATTATAAAGACGGAGCGGTTATTGTGCACGATCAAGTAAAAACCTTGATGCAAAAAGGAGGCGAAATGGGACTTATTTCGGCGTCTTTTGATTATGAAGATGGCGGGCTACAAATTCCTTTTTTGGCACATACAGCGGCCACATATATTATGGACGCCGCCAACAATCATTTGCCAGGCTACGCAGGATTGACACAAGGAGCAGCAGAGTTAATTATAGAATTTGCCAATCAAGAATTAAAAGATACATATGTAGAAAAGATGGCTTCAGGACAATGGGGCGGATCTATGTGTTTGACAGAGCCACAGGCAGGAAGCTCATTGTCTGATATTGTTACCAAAGCAACCCCAACAGATGAAGGACATTATAAAATAAATGGTCAGAAAATTTTTATTTCTGGGGGAGATTATCAGCATGCAGAAAATATTGTACACCTGGTATTGGCAAGAATTGAAGGAGCTCCAAAAGGAACCAAAGGGATTTCTCTTTTTGTGGTGCCGAAAAACAGACCTACTGCTGATGGAACACTAGAATATAATGATGTGATGACTGTGGCTGATTTTCAAAAAATGGGACAAAGAGGCTATTGTACAACACATTTAGGTTTTGGAGATACCCAAGATTGTAGAGGTTGGCTAGTTGGAGAGCCTAACAAAGGGTTAAAGTACATGTTTTTGATGATGAATGCTGCAAGAATTGGTGTTGGTAGAGGAGCATCGGCCATTGCAATGGCGGCATACAGAGCCTCTTTGCAATATGCAAATGAAAGACCTCAAGGAAGAAAACTGACCGGTTCTGGAAAGAAAAACCCTGAAGAAAAACAGGCACTAATTATTGAACACCCAGATGTTAGAAGAATGCTATTATTGCAAAAAGCAGTAGCAGAAGGCTCAATGAGTTTGGTGTTTTTGGCGGCAAAATATTACGATATTATTGCATCAACAAAAGATCCGAAAGAAAAAGAAAAATACCATTTGCTGTTAGAAATGATTATTCCAATGGTAAAAACATATCCGTCAGAAGCAGGTACAGCTTCTGTAAATAATGGGCTACAAGTACTAGGAGGTTATGGTTTTTGTACCGATTTTATCTTACAACAATATTATCGAGATATCAGAATTTTTGCCTTGTATGAAGGAACAACAGGAATTCAATCACAAGACTTATTGGGTAGAAAAGTAACCATGGAAAATGGAAAAGGTCTAGAGCTATTGTCTGGAGAAATAATGAAAGTTATTTTGGAAGCCTCTAAAGATGAAACCTTAAAAAAGTATGCCACTACTTTAGGAGAGAAATTACAATTGACACAACAGGTATTGCAACACCTATTGCCTTTTGCCAAAAAAGGAAACTATGAACGTTATTTAGCAGATGCCAACCTTTTTATGGAGCATTTGAGTATTGTTGTTGTAGGTTGGTTGTGGCTAGAAATAGCGGTAGATGCTCGTAAAGAATTGAAAAATGAACAACGAAAATATCCAGAGGTATTCTACGAAAGTAAAGTGAAGACGATGCGGTATTTCTTTGCTTACGAAATACCTAAAACAAATGCTTTGACAGAGAGCTTAATGGGCAATGAAGAGGTAACAATAAAAACAGCCAAAGAACACATTATTTAATGACACAGATATCAACACAATTTAATTTAGAAGGAAAAGTAGCTATTGTTACAGGATCTAGTAAAGGAATCGGAAAAGCCATTGCAAAAGGCCTAGCAGAAAATGGCGCTCAAGTTGTTATAAGTAGCAGAAATCAAGAAGCTTGTGACGAAGTAGCTGTAGCGTTTAAAGCGTTGGGTTTAAAAGCCATTGGAATTTCATGCCATATTGGTAAAGAAGACCAGAGGGCGAAATTGGTTGCTAAAACCATTGAAGCCTTTGGACGAATTGATATCTTGGTAAACAATGCAGCCATTAACCCTGTTTTTGGACCGATTGAAGATGTTGATCCTGCTATTTTTGATAAAATTATGGATGTAAATGTAAAAGCACCTTGGCAATTGTCAAATTTGGTGTTACCATATTTACAAGAACATAAAAACGGAAGCATCATCAATATTGCTTCTGTAGAAGCATTGACTCCAGGTTTTGGACTCGGATTATACAGTACAAGCAAAGCGGCTATTTTAATGCTAACAAAAAACCAAGCAAAAGAATGGGGAAGACACGGCATTAGAGTCAATGCTATTTGCCCCGGATTGATTAAAACAAAATTTAGTGCTGCACTTTGGCAGAATGAAAAAATACTGCAAAAAATAGAAAAAGCAATTCCAAGTGGGCGCATGGGCAATCCAGAAGAAATGCTTGGATTGGCTTGTTTATTGGCATCAGATGCTGGTTTATATATGACAGGTGGTGTATATACAGCAGATGGTGGATATATGATTGCAGGATAAACGCTCTCGACTCAAGCATCTGAGACATTATACATACCACCCAGCCAATCCTGATAATTATCGGGAGCGGAATTAGCCTGCCTGCCGGCATAGACAGGTTCAACGGACTATTTTAATTCGTTGCTATGCAACTTTTCAAAATAAAGTTTCACTAATAAAAATAAGCAAGCTTATGAACTTTGAATACTCAGAGAAATCAATACAACTTCAACAAAAATTAACGGCATTTATCACAACACATATTCTTCCCGTAGAAGAGGAGTTTCTTGCATTTCAGCGCAATCCTAAGAATTTATGGAAACGGTTTCCAAAATTAGAAGACTTAAAAGCCAAGGCAAAAGAAGCAGGGCTTTGGAATTTGTTTTTACCAAAAGACTATAAAGAGTTCAGTCCGGGTTTGACGAATTTAGAATATGCGCCATTGGCAGAAATTATGGGTCGGAACATCTGGGTTTGTGAGATTTTTAATTGCAATGCTCCTGATACAGGAAACATGGAAGTATTGGCAAAATACGGAAGTAAAAATCAACAAAAAAAATGGTTACAACCTTTGTTAAGTGGAGAAATTCGTTCTGCGTTTTTAATGACAGAGCCTGATGTAGCTTCTTCAGATGCCACAAACATTGAAACATCTATTGTGTTAGAGGGAGATGATTATGTAATCAATGGAAGAAAATGGTGGTCTTCTGGCGCGATGGATCCAAATTGTGAAGTTGCCATTGTGATGGGAAAAACCAACCCAGAAGCACACAGACATCAGCAGCAAAGTATGATTCTTGTTCCTTTAAATACCAAAGGTGTAGAAATTGTAAGACCCTTGTCTGTTTTTGGCTATTATGATTCTCCAGAAGGACATGCAGAAATTATTTTGAACGATGTAAGGGTGCCAAAAGAAAACCTAATTCTTGGCGAAGGTAGAGGTTTTGAAATTGCCCAAGGAAGGTTAGGGCCAGGAAGAATTCACCATTGTATGCGATTGGTAGGAATGGCACAAGTTGCCTTAGAAATAATGTCACAACGCACCTTAGAAAGAGAAGCTTTTGGTAAAAAGTTTTATGACTTTAGCAGCATTCGTCATGAAATTGCAAACTCTCAATGTGATGTAGAACAAGCACGATTATTAACACTTTCTGCGGCAGATAAAATGGATAAAAAGGGCAATAAAGAAGCGAAAGACTTGATTGCGATGATTAAAATTGTAGCTCCAAATATGGCCTTGAACGTACTTGATAGAGCCATGCAAATTTTAGGAGGAAAAGGTGTAAGTTCAGATACACCATTGGCACATTATTTTGCCATTGCAAGAATGTTAAGGCTAGCAGACGGCCCTGATGAAGTACACAGATATCAATTAGGAAAAAGTTGTATTAAAAAATACGGAAAAGGATAATATGAGTACACATCAACACGTAAGAAAAGGAGAAGAATTGCAGGAAGTAAATGTGAAAAAATTTCTTCAAAAAAAAGGATTGATCCACGCTGTTGAAAGTGAGTTGCTTGTAGAGCAATTTACACATGGATATTCTAATTTAACCTATTTTTTAAAAATTGAGGACAAAGAATATGTGTTGAGAAAACCGCCCATCGGAGCCACTAAGAGAGGCCATGATATGGGACGTGAGTATAAAGTTCAGAAAGCCTTGCAAACACAATTTTCTAAGGTTCCTAAAATGTATGGATATACCGAAGATGCATCTTTACTGGGCGCTCCTTTTTACATTATGGAAAAAGTAGACGGCATTATTCTGAGTTATGCAGAAGCGAAAAAACGAAACATTTCTCCAGCCAATTATCAACTCATTGCCAATTCTTGGTTAGACACCTTTGTAGCATTGCACCAAGTAGATTATAAAGCCGCTGGTTTGTCTGATTTAGGAAGGCCAGAAGGTTATGTAGAACGGCAAGTAACCAATTGGGGAAAGCAATACTTGAAAGCAGCAACAGAAAAGGTTCCTGCTGCGGAATCTGTATTAAAATGGATGCAAAGCAATCAACCAACAAGCTATGAGCATTGCTTGATTCATAATGATTATAAGTACGATAATGTGGTCTTTAAAGACAATAGTTGGCAACAGGTAACCGCAGTTTTAGACTGGGAAATGGCCACCTTAGGAGATCCTTTGATGGATTTGGGAACCTCTCTTGGATATTGGACCGTAGCAACAGATCATGCATTTATACAGCAAGGAATTCCATCGCCAACCATTTTTGAAGGAAACCCAATGCGGAGTGAGCTTGCTCAGATGTATGCTGTAAAATCTGGAAAAAATGTAGATAATTTGGTGTTTTACTATGTTTTCGGATTGTTTAAAATCGCTGTAATTGCACAGCAAATTTATTATAGATATAAAAAAGGGCTGACCACAGATCCTCGATTTGCTCAGTTGAACAAAGCGTCAGAATTGTGCTGTAACCTAGCATTACAATCCATACAAACCAATAAAATAGACGAATTGATATGCAAGTAGAAAATAAAGTAGTTATTGTAACAGGTGCTGGATCAGGAATAGGAAAAGCAACCGCAATTCACTTTGCAACCCACAAAGCGCAGGTTGTTGTTTCAGATCTCAATAGAAAAGCTGCACAAGCTGTTGTTGATGAAATTGTAGCAAAAGGAGAAAAGGCAATTGTACAACAGGCTAATGTTGCCAATTTTAGTGAAATGGAAACATTACTCAATCAAACAGTTGCTCAATTTGGGCGCTTAGATGTGCTTGTAAACAATGCAGGAATTGGCCCACGATTACTTAAAACAGCAGATGCTACAATAGAAGATTGGGATGCTGTAATTGCAGTGAATCAAACAGGGGTTTTTTATGGAATGAAATTGGCCTTACAACAAATGCTAACACAAGGACATGGAAACATTATTAATGTAGCTTCTTTAGCAGGTTTAAAAGCGTCTTTAAATAACATATCATATACCGCCAGTAAGTTTGCAGTTGTTGGAATGACCAAATCGGCAGCCTTAGAATACGCTTCTAAGAATATACGTATCAATGCGGTTTGCCCAGGATATACAGAATCTTCATTATTAGATCAATTGATCTCAGCAAGACCAGATATGGACGCCATGTTAAAAAGTGTGATTCCGATGAAACGCTACGGAAAGGCAGATGAAATTGCAGAAGCAATTGTATGGTTGGCTTCAGATACCACCACATTTATGACAGGACAAACAATTGTGTTGGACGGAGGAACATCGCTTTAAAAATCAAAAAAATATTAGTTATTTTTGTAAAATAAATTAAAAATCAATTCTAAAAATAGAAATTATGAAAAAATGGTTGCCTTTAATAATTATTGTAATTATTGCATTTGTAGGGTATAGAACAGTTGTTGGATTTAATAATACAGCAGTTGTATTAACTGAAAATGTTTCAGAATCATGGGGAAATGTAGAAACTTCATACCAACGAAGAAACGACCTGATAGGGAATTTAGTAAAAACGGTACAAGGTGCAGCAGATTTTGAAAAAAGTACGTTAACCGCGGTAATAGAAGCAAGAGCTAAAGCAACGTCAATGAATATAGATCCGTCTAAAGTTACTCCAGAGCAATTGGCACAATTTAACAAAGTACAAGGCGGATTGAGTGGAGCGTTAAAAAGCTTGTTGGTGACTGTAGAACGATATCCTGATTTAAAAGCCAATCAAAATTTTTTAAAACTACAAGATGAGTTGGCAAGTACAGAAAATCAAATATTAACTGCGAGGACTCGATTTAATGAAGCGACAAAGCCGTATAACAACCATATTAAAACATTTCCAAACTCAGTTTTTGCTGGATGGCTTGATTTTGAAGGGAAGCCTTATTTTCAATCAGTAGAAGGCGCAGACAAACCTGTAGAGGTTAATTTTGATTTCAATAAGGAAAATTAAGATGCAAGAAGTAAAGAAGTTTCTTTCTAAAAATGATGAACAAGAAATTGTTACCGCAATAAAAACTGCTGAAAACAACACTTCAGGTGAAATTAGAATTCATGTAGAATCGGAATCTGAAAAAGACGCATATGAGCGTGCTTTAGAAGTCTTTCAACAATTAGAAATGTACAATACTGAGCAGCGCAATGGAGTCTTAATTTATATTGCTGTAAATGACAAGTCTTTTGTTATTTGCGGCGATAAAGGAATTGACGCTGTTGTTTCTGAAAATTTTTGGAATACAACAAAAGACACCATGCAACACTATTTTAAGAAAGGTAATTTTAAAGAAGGAATTGTAGCAGGTGTTTTAAAAGCAGGAGAAGAGTTGAAAGCTCATTTTCCTTGGCAACAAAATGATGAAGATGAATTGTCTAACGAAATTTCTAAAGGATGATTCAGATGTCAGTAGTGAGTAAGCAGGTTATGGTAAGGAGTAAATTACTATTATTTTTTATAGGACTATTTTTCTTTCAGTCGATTTCTGCGCAATATAAAATTCCTGAGAAGCCAACATTTCAAACAAGTGTTTATGATTATGTTGAGGGATTAACAGCAACACAAAAAGCACGTTTAGAAAACAAGTTGATACGGTATTCTGATACAACATCTTCTCAGATTGTGATTGTGATTATAAATTCTACCAAAGGAGAAAGTATTGGGATGTTGGCTCCAAGATGGGGGCAAAAATGGGGTGTTGGTCAAGCAAAAAAAGATAATGGCGTTTTTGTGTTGTTGGCAAAAGAAGATCGAAAGATATGGATTTCTCCAGGATATGGAGTAGAACACTTATTAACAGCAGGTGTTACAGGAGAATTAACAAGACAAGTGATTATTCCTGAGTTTAAAAAAGGAAATTATTATGTAGGTTTAGATAAAGGTTCAGACGCTATTTTTCAAGTATTGACTGGAGCCTATACAGGAACGCGTAAAAAAGGGTCTAACAACGATTTTAATCTTGCACCGATTATCTTTATTGTATTTATAATTGTTTTCTTGATTCTTCGCAGGCGTGGTGGAGGAAGAAGAGGCTCTGTAGTTGGAAGTGTTTTTGATGCTATTATTTTGAGTAATATGGGACGTGGAAATTACGGTAGCGGAGGTAGTTTTGGAGGTGGCTCATCTGGTGGCTTTGGTGGCGGCTTTGGCGGCGGCGGCTTTAGTGGTGGTGGCGCTGGAGGAAGTTGGTAATTATTACTTCATGAAAAAAGGGTGTTACTTTTTTGTTTTTCTTTTATACATTGGCTGTACCAATTACGGACAGTTAACGGTGATTGCTGATTTGCCAAAATCACTAAAAGAAGTTTCCGGAATGCAACAAGCAACAGGCGCTGATTTTCTGTGGATGTTGAATGATAGCGGAAATTCTGCCAAGCTATATCAAGTTTCTACCCAAGGAAAGATACTCAAAGAAGTGGATGTGAAAGCGAAAAATTATGATTGGGAAGATCTTACTTCTGATGACGAAGGTAATCTGTATATTGCTGATATTGGGAACAATGAAAACGATCGAGAAAATTTAGTAATTTTAAAGATCAAGCACCAAAATTTATCAGGAAAAAAGAAGGTTTCTGTCCAAAAAATACAATTTTCATATCCAGAACAACAGGAATTTCCTGCTAAAAAAACGCAGCGTGTCTTTGATGCAGAATCGTTATTTTGGTTTCAAGGAAATGTCTATGTTTTTACAAAAAGTCGTTTAAAAAATGCCCATGGAAAAACGTCTCTGTATCGAATTCCAGCTACCGAAGGAACCTACAAAGCAACGCTTATTTCAAGTTTTACTACTTGTAATGAATTGGAATGTTGGAGCACCTCTGCTGCCATTTCTTCTGATGGCAAAAAAGTAGCACTGCTCAATCACAAATCGGTGTGGTTGTTTACAGACTTTACAGGAGATGATTTTTTTAGTGGTCAAGCCACAGAGTTTCCGTTTGGGCATCGTTCTCAAAAAGAAAGTGTCTGCTTTAAAGATGCAAATACCCTTTATATATCTGATGAAAGAAGGTGGGGAGAAGGCGGTAAATTGTATGAGTTTGTGTTGAATTAAAAGATTGCTATTGATAAGCTCAATGTAAAAATTGTGGTTTTGTTTGATCGGTTAGTAATTTGTCATTTTTGTGTGTTTATCTGCAGAACTTGTTTGCTGTGGCAGAGGTAAGAATCTAAACCATTTATTTCTTAAAAATGAAACCCTAATGAAAATGAAATTCGTGCAGATTCAGTTCCTTTAAATACAGCAATGTTTGCATTTAGCATGTCTGCTGCGTTTAAGAAAATTCCGCCACCAAAAGAAGTGTTCCAGTGGTCAGAAACACTATTGTTGTTCCAAACTTTTCCGTAATCAAAGCCGCTATAAATCCCAATATGTAATGGTAGTAACCCTGTTTTTAGTTTGCGTAAATTCAATCGAAGATCTGTATTTTGATGCCAAGAACTTTTGCCTGTAAAACGTTGGTTTCTATACCCTCTTAATCCATTTTTTCCACCAATACTTGCTGCTTGATAAAACTCATAACCATTGCCAAAGTTGAGTTGACTTTTTAATTTTGTTGCCAAGACCAATTGCCCACTGGCCATTAATTTATGTGTAAATCCTAACGATGAAATAAGGTATCCAAATCGGTTTGAATTGTTCAAATTGGCTTTGTAGCCAACCTGTATGTTAGTTTGCATTCCCATTGTTGGGAACGCATCATTGTTGTTATGAATAAAGTTGTAGGCAGCTTCTGTTCCTATAAATTTTTGAGTGGTAAATACAGCGCTTGAAATTTGATTCGTACTGCTAATAAATCGTCCTGGTGTCTTATCAACTTTAGTTGCCTCATAATTGATGCCAACTTTAAAATTAGCACCCAATTCTCCTCTCCAAATAAACGAGGCAGCGGTTTTTAAAAATCTAATTTTAACCCTGTTATAATCTTCTTCATAGTGGTCTTCATCTGTGGCATTTAAATTTTGGGAGTTGTTGCCAAATCCAAAGAAATTAATTGCGTAATTCGGACTTGTAAATTGGGTGTCTACCAGTAGATTCCACCGTTTCCATACATTCGAAAATTCTCCACTGTAAGCAAGTTCGAAACCTTTTGTGGCAAAATAATAAGAAGCGGCTACAATGTGTTGCGCTGTAAAGGGGTTTCTTTCAAATCCATAAGAAGTGTAGGTGTTTGTTAAGCCCGTTTTAATGCCGTCATCTGGATTAAAACCAATAATTGGAAGTATGGTAAATGCGTTGTATTTGAGTTTTTTATAATCATAAACATTGGTGGTGTACCTATCACTTAATTTTTGAATGCCTTTGTTTGTAAGAAGATTGTTTTTTTTCGTTTTATAATCATAAAACGTTACTTTTTTTCCATTTTTAATGTTGTACGTGTCATTGTTTTGACCGCCAATCAATCGAATTTTTATCAGGTTTTTACCGTTGCCAAAAACAGTAAACATGTCCTTGTCATCCAGTCCGTAAATCCAAATTTCTTTGGTGGTGGTTTTTGAATACATTTTTTGATGAATGATACTGCCTTTTTTGCCTTTTTCAATCCGGTACCCTATAACCTTTGTTTTGCCGTTAGGCAACCGTTCAATATCAAACCACTCCTTTTTATCAGTTCCTTTTATGACTGCAAACTTGGATATATGTCGAGCATATTCACGGGCTATTTTCTGAAGGTTTTTTAGCCTTCCTTGTAATTTTCTTTTGATATTTTTGGTGGTATTTCCTTGAACTTCTTTCGGAAAATGAGTAAAAGCTTCCTCAATAATCGCCTTTGTTAAATATTGTTGAATGTGTATTGCTTGTTTAATCCATAGCTTGTTTTCTGCCTGATTAATCAAGGCCATATCTAAAGGATAAGGCTCTAAATTGAACCATTTTGTGTTTGACAAGTTTGCATCATAAGATTGCATTAATCGTAGGGCAGGTACTGCTTTGGTCATGTAGTTTAGCAAGGCACCGTCTGCCATGATAGAAAACACTTGATCTCGATCTCTTGGTACGGGTTTGTATATGGTTTTTTTACCGCTTTTAAAAGCTGCCCAACGCCACTGGTCTTCGTGTCGATCCCAATCTCCTAAGAGCATGTCAAACAAACGAGCTCTTATGTACGCTTCTTCATCGACGGTAGCATTGGCGTTTTTTCGTATTTTTTTTAAAAGATCGTTGGTGCTAATTAATGTGTTTGAAAAGCCAAAATTTTCTTTATCACCATGTCCTGAAGCAGCACGTTCTTCGATCATGTACAATTCATCACCAAATTCGTTATTGAATTGCTGTAGTGCTTTTTGTTTGGGAACATAATACAATGTTGGTTTTGTATGAAAAACGTCAATTGCTTTTGCAAGTGTTTCTACTACAAAAGGAGCATAGGGATGCGAACCTGTAAATACATCTAATAGCAATCCTTCTGAATAGGTGTTTTCAAATTGTCCTGCAATATATTGGTTTTTAAAAGCAACTGATTGTAGATATTGTACGGCATTTTTTCGAAGCGCACGCATTACATATTCGCGACCTTTAGGGTCTTTTAATCGCAATGATTTTGATTGATGCCCGCCTCCTTTTCTAACGGGTGTTAAACCTCCAAATAAGGTGTCTAGATTAATGGTTGGTGCTTTTATTTTTGTGCCATACTCTTTGCGGTACCGTTCTCCCCAGAGGTAGTTATAAGCGTTGCTTTTTTGAACCTCTGCATCGGTATAAATAGCGGCAAGGGTGTGTGTTTTTTTTATAGGCTGATAGAGAGCAGGTTTTTGTTGTACATCTGCTGCTAAGACCTGAGTTTGAAAAACAATGGTATCGTCTTGTGTGCTGATAAACTCTACTGTTGCAGCTCCGTTAGATAAAACATCTAACCTGGCATAGCCTGGAGCTCCGTAAGAGAAGTGTCCGCCGTCACGATTTCTTGTTGCTGAAGTTTTAGAGCCAGCTCCGCTAATAATTTGTGGGATATTGTCTTGTCTTAAATATTGTAAGCTGTGTTCATGTCCAGAAACAAAAATTACTTTTTCATTTTCTTGAGCGAGGGTGACAATTCTGTTTTTAAGCTCAATGTATTTTTTGTTTTGTAAATCAGTAATGCTTGCTCCACTTGTTTTTCGAATAAGGTTGATAAAAGAACCTAAAATAGGTAGTGGGATGGTGTTATTTGTAGGGAATAGTTGCTGTTTTAAAGAAAATTGTCCGCCATGTGGACCGTTTGAAAATAGCGGATGATGCATGGCGATGATGGTTGTTTTACCTCGCGCTTTTTTTATCAAGCTTTCAAACTCATCAAAAAATTGGATTCTTGTTTTTAGTTCACAGTTGTCATTTATTGTTGGATGTTTATCCCAATTGGTTAAAAACCATTCGCTATCAATCACAATCAAAACAATGTCTTTGCTGATAGACACTTTTTTTATGGGACATCCATTTTTAGGGAAAAAGCTGTTTTTTCCTAATTTTTTTTGAATGTATTTCTCTTGCCTTTTTAATCCTTTTAGACCATTTGAATACCAGTCATGATTGCCAGGAATAAAAATAGTTTTGCCGTTGTAATTCTTTACAACATCCGTTTGAATGTCTAATTGATGTGCTGCAAAAGCTCTTCCTTTTTCAGATTTTTTTGGCAACCCTGCAGGATAAATATTGTCTCCTAGAAATAAAACAGTGCTGTTTTTTGAAGCATTTTGTAACGTAGGTCTTAAATTTTTTAAAGTAATGGTTTCTGACCCCAAAGGAGAGTTTCCTCCGTCTCCAATTAAATAAAACGAATGGACAACATCTTTAGAGCTTATTACAGAAACTGTTTTTGGGTTGTTTTTATATTGCGCTTTATAAGTAGCGCAGTTGCTAAGCAACAATAACAAAAGAATAAAACTGAAATACTTAGGACTGTTCATCAATTTTTTTTTACATTAGTAAAAATAAATCTTTTTATGGAAACCTTGTTGCTCAAAGCTGAAAAATATGTTTTTTCGTTATTAACCAAAGAGTTGAGTTCTGCATATTTATATCATAATATTAGTCATACCCAACGAGTTGTCAATGCAACAAAAGAGCTCATTCAAGGAGAGGGTATTTCTGAAACAGACGCTAATATTTTATTGTTGGCTGCTTGGTTTCATGACGTAGGCTATATTAAGGGAAAAGAAAATCACGAAGAAAAAAGTGTGCAAATAGCTACCAATTTTTTTGAAGAATACAATATTGATGAAAGCATTATTGATGAGGTTAGTAAATTGATTAGAGCCACTAAAATGGGGCAAGAAGTTGATAGTGTTTTAGAGAAAATAATTAAAGATGCTGATTGTTTTCACTTTTCTGCAAAAGGATATTCTGATATTAGTGAGTTGCTTAGAGAAGAGCTCTACGCAGTCAATGCCAAAGAATTTACAGCTACAGAATGGATACAAGAAAACATAGCCTTCTTATCTACACAGCACCATTATTACACAAGTTATGCGCAAGAGCACTGGCAGCAAGGAAAAAACAAGAACATTACACAATTGTTTAAGGCGCAAAAAAAAATAAAGCAAGCATCACGAAAAGAATTGGCTAAAAAAGAAGCTCTCAAGCGTAAAAATCAAAAGGCAAAAACGCCAGAACGCGGTATTGAAACCATGTTTAGGGTAACGCTTCGCAACCATATTTCGCTGAGTGATATTGCAGATACAAAGGCCAATATTTTACTTTCTGTAAATGCCATTATTATTTCTTTGGCACTTTCTAGTTTGTTACCAAAATTAGACAATCCATCAAATCAATATCTTATTGTGCCCACCATTGTATTTGTTATTTTTACAATTACCACTATTATTTTGTCGGTTTTTGCAACGCGGCCAAATGTAACTGAAGGAAAATTTTCTAAAAAGGATGTGAAAGATAAGAAAGTGAATTTACTATTTTTTGGAAATTTTCATAAAATGAGTCTGCCAGAATTTGAATGGGCAATGGGAGAACTGATGAAAGATAAAGCATATTTATATAGCTCTATGACAAAAGATTTGTACTTTTTGGGGCAAGTATTGCATCGGAAATACAAAATTTTAAGAATTACTTATTTGGTATTTATGATCGGAATTATTGTTTCTGTACTTGCATTTGGAATTGCGTTTAAGATACAAGAATCGGGACTTTAAAAGTGTCTTTTCTATGGGTTTCAGCTTTCGCAGGAATGGCATTTTACGCTTTAATTTCTTGAATCAACTCATCAAAAGTAAACCTTGTTTTTTCAAAATTGTCTTTGTAAAGAACTTCTACACGCAAGGATTTTAAGCCAGAAACACCTTGTAAATCTTCAATTTCTAAATGTTCCGTTTTTCCGAAGAGCTTTTTGGATTGCAAAAATTTGATGTATTTTAAATATTCTCTTGCTTCTTTTTCTTGCGAATATACAATGGCAATTTTTCCTGGAACTGTCAATCGATTGTTGGTTCCTTTTATATGTGCTTTGTCAATTCTTTTTTTAATGATTTCATAACGAATGTTATAAGCGCCATCTACATCAAATTGTTTTTCGTCCATTCTAAATTTGATAGACAGCTGCTTGCTATGGACTAAAATTAATGAAGCCACACGAAGCTCGTGGTTCATTTCTTTTTTTGTTTGATGGGCAATGTTTTCCATTTCAAACATGAGTTGCAATTGCCATAGTCTTAAATTGTATAAGTACAGTTTGTCAAAATTTTTACTACGAGCCAATGCTTGTCCTATATACATATTGTATTCTACACCATCGGTTTTATACCTTTCAAAATAGTGTGGAAACATGGCTTGTGCTTCTTCTTGTTTTGTATCAATAAACTTAGCCAATGTATCATTTAGTAGTGTTACGCTGTCTTCATAATCTTTCCTTTTTTCATATACCACTTGTAGTTTTTTATCCAAGCGATTCATATATACAGAAATCTGTTTTGATAATTTTTTATTGATTTGTTTAATGTGATTGAAAACAGGGTAAACATCTTGTTTTAAGAAATCAATAATTGCAATTTCATCACCTGCTTTAAGTCCAAAAGTAATATCGGTTAAATACTGGTTGATACGGAACGTCAACTCTTCATAAATAGGAAGTTTTTCGTTGTTGCAAGCTTCATTTAATACTGCAATTGCTAGTGTAAGCTGTGTGGTGAGGTCTTCTTTTATTGCTTGATTTCTTGCAATGGAAGATCCTTTGATATCACTTTGTCCATACAGCGGATATACATCATTAAAGACAATGGTATCTGGCGTCGGATTTTTTTCTCCTTCATACAACTGTTTTTGGTATTTTTCAGCTGCTTCAATAAAGCGCCATTTTACAGATGGATGAATAGAGGTGTAGTGTTCTTGAATGGTAGCTTCTAGCGTATTTAAATGTTCTTCTGAGGCTCTTTTTACGGCAGCTTCAAAAACAGGGATGATGTCTTTTAATTTGTTTTCGTTGATAGAATTTAGTTCAAACGGTCTTGGAGATGCAATTTCTAAAATAGCCAAATCATTGCTGGCTGATTTTATAGGAATTAACAAGATGCTTCCAATTCCTTTTGCATGCATTCGTTGGTAAAAAAGGTTGTTTTTTGAAGATTTTCCATATTTTTCTACATCAGAAATGGCAATGGTTTCTTGTTTAGAAAACAAGGTTTCTAAGATGTGATTACAAAAAAACGAACTACACCTGTTTTCTAAATCGTTGTTTAATACAAGGCTTTCTGATTTTTTGGTACGCAATTCACTTAAATCTTTCGAAGAAACATCGAACATAGAATAGCCCAACAGTAAATCGTTGATGTTGTAAAACTCTCTCAAGTTATTTTGCAGGTCAATAATTAAATTGTCATCGCTGCGCAACAAGTTGGTTCTAATTCCTGAAATGGTCTCATCTGTGGTAACATCAAACAGGTTCATAATTCCAAAACCTTTGTAAGTATAACTATTTGGAGGAAATTTTTCTTTCCAAATGTCAACGTTATGAAAGTTGTCTAAGAGTACTTTATAGTCTTCTTCTGTTATTTTCGGAGCATTTTTTGTTGGAATAATTTCAGAAAAATCATTGTTAAAAGCAGTTCGATAATGTTTTAAAATACCAGATGCTGCTTCTGGAATATCAAAAAAGAAAGGTCTTTTTAAATCTATAGCATATCCATAAACACTGCTTAAAATTAGAGTACACGCATAGATATACAAGAGGTCGTCTTCAAAATTTCGAATGGTTATTTGGTAGTCTTTACCAGCATTTTTTATGATGTTCTCAAAGCGGTTGGTAAATTTGAATGTGGTAAATAAAAACGGGATGCTTGCGGCCTTGATTTCGTTTAATGATAATGCTTCAGGAAACAACGGTTCTAATAATAAGTCTATTTGTTTTGCACGCTTTTCTAAGATAGAAAAATCTGAAAAACCCGTAATTAATTCTGGGTATTTTTCAATTTCAGCTGTCATAACCTTTGCAGACTTATGAAATGGATGCGACGCCTTTTTTGTGTCGGCATATTTTTGATACATCAAATAGACCTTTTCAAAACTAACGTGTAGCTGTAAGGGTAGTTCAAAATTTTCTGGCTTGTTAGATTGCATTATTTTCATCATCAAACATCTAATTTATTTTTGTAAAAATACAACATATAAAATTGTAGTTGACTCTAGTTGAAAACCTTGTAAAAAAAAGTGTGTTAAAGGTTATTTTTGCCTAAAATAGATGATAATAGGTACGCCATTAAAATCGTATTGTTCGCGTAATTGATTTTCTAAATAACGTCGGTATGGGTCTCTTACATACTGTGGCAAGTTGGCAAAAAAGGCAAACTGAGGCGTTGGCGTAGGTAATTGCATGCAGTACTTAATTTTAACATATTTTCCTTTGATGGCTGGTGGCGGATTCTGCTTGATAATTTCTAGCATGGTTTCGTTCAGCTTACTGGTAGGAATTCTGTTTTTACGGCTTTGAAAAACAGTTACTGCTGTTTCAATGGCTTTAAAAATACGTTGTTTTGTTAATACAGAAATAAAAATAATGGGCACATCTGTAAAAGGTTGAATTTCTTTTCTTACAGCAGCTTCATAATCTCGCATGGTGTTGGTTTCTTTGTCTACCAAATCCCATTTGTTGATCAAAATCACCACTCCTTTTTTATTTTTTTCTGCCAGCCAAAAAATGTTTTGATCTTGGCCTTCAAAGCCACGAGTGGCATCGATCATTAAAATAATTACATCTGCATATTCAATGGTTCTTACCGCGCGCATTACAGAGTAAAATTCTAAATCTTCTTTTACTTTCGATTTTTTTCTGATTCCGGCAGTGTCTACCAAATTAAAATCAAATCCAAAACGATTGTATTTTGTGTCGATAGAATCTCTTGTGGTACCGGCAATATTGGTCACAATATTTCTTTCTTCTCCAATCAAAGAATTGATAAATGAAGATTTTCCTGCATTTGGACGCCCTACTACGGCAAACCTTGGCAATTCTTCTGCTTCTAAATCAATTTCTTCAGGTGCTGGAATAATAGCTGTAACAGCATCTAACAAATCGCCAGTTCCACTTCCGTTAATTGATGAAATGGTATGGTAATCGCCCAGTCCTAAGTTGTAAAATTCAACAGCATCTGCATCACGCATGGCGTTGTCAACTTTATTGACTGCTGTAAAGATGGGTTTTTTTACTTTTCGTAAGATTTTGGCAACTTCAGAATCCATCGGTGTAATTCCTTGCTCAACATCTACTACAAAAATAATAATATCAGCTTCGTCTAACGCCAATTGTACTTGTTTTCTGATTTCTCCTTCAAAAATATCATCAGAACCGATTACGTATCCACCGGTATCGATTACAGAAAATTCTTTTCCATTCCAGTCAGATTTTCCATAATGTCTGTCACGAGTCACTCCACTCACAGCGTCTACAATGGCTTCTCTGCGTTGTACTAAACGGTTAAATAAGGTCGATTTTCCAACATTGGGTCTTCCTACAATGGCAATGATACTGTTCATCTGATAAATTTGTTGCAAAGATAGTGATAAGGGAATGATTTTTGATTAAAATTAAATACTTAAAAAATAGATCACTATGAAAAATAATTTTTCGGCCATCGTTTTTTCCATGGCCATTGTCATTGCTGCTTTTTTACTTGGAAACGCTATAGTAAACAGAAATAATTCTGATGGAATTATAGCTGTAACTGGATTGGGAGTTGCTGATTTTACCTCTGATCTAATTGTTTGGGAAGGCTCTTTTGCTAAAGAAAGGGCTCATTTAAAAAATGCATATAACGATTTAGAGAAAGACAAAAAAGTCATTACCGAGTATTTGATTTCTAAAGGAATTAAAGAAAATGAGTTGGTTTTTAATGCTGTAAAAAGCAAGAAAAGCACCAAAGCCAAATATTCTAGCCAAGGAAAATATATAGGCGAAGAGTTTTTGGGCTATAGACTAACACAAACCTTACAAGTAGATTCAAAAGAGGTTGCCAATGTTGAAAAAATAGCGAGAGAAATTACAGAATTGCTAAACAAAGGCATTGAGTTTTACTCGCAAGCACCAAGATATTATTATACCAAGTTGTCGGATTTAAAAATAGAAATGATTTCAAAAGCTACTGCAGATGCCAAATTAAGAGCAGACAAGATTTCTCAGAATTCAGGAGGTAATTTAGGGAAGTTGATTTCTGCAAAGATGGGAATCTTTCAAATTACGGGGCAAAATTCTAAAGAAAATTATTCTTGGGGAGGAACCTTTAATACATCATCAAAAGAAAAAACGGCATCCATAACAATGAAACTTAGGTATAAAACTGATTAATTAATTCTATATTCGTTTTTTGAATACTGAATATATGAGCACCAAGAAAAATAATGAGTTGTTTTTACGTCCACGGTTTTCCATTGATTTTGAAGAGAGTCAACAAGAAATTCTTCAAAATTTTCAAACCACTTTAAAAGATTCTAATTGTGTGTATGATAGTAAAATTGTTGCTGAGCATATCTTTATTGATATCCCTAAAAAAGAAAACCATTTTTGGTCACCACAACTCCATTTAGAAATTCTAACAACAGAAAACAATACGAGTATTGTGAAGGGTTTGTTTGGTCCAAAGCCTCAAGTTTGGACACTTTTTATGTTTGTTCACTTTATCGTAGCTGCTGCATTTATTGTTTTTTTGATCCTTTTTTATACAAAGTGGAGATTGCATTCAAGTTATGTTTTTCCTTTGGTGATGCTAATTGTGCTTCCAATTTTTTGGGGAGTGTTGTATTTTTTAGGAAAGGTAGGGAAAGCCACTGGAAATAAACAAATGGAAGAACTCTATGTTTTTATGCTAAAAACCTTAGAAAAGGAGGTGTAAAGTTACTCTTTATAGCCAAAGCGTTTGAGCTGATTTTGATCGTTACGCCAATTTTTATTCACTTTTACGTACAATTCTAGGAATACTTTTTTGTCAAAAAAGCGCTCTAAATCTTTTCTAGATTCTGTACCAACACGTTTAATTGCTGTACCTTTATGACCAATAATAATACCTTTTTGAGTTTCTCTTTCAACCATAATTACTGCTCGAATTTTAATAAGATCTTCTCCTTCATGAAATTCTTCAGTTTCTACTTCAACAGCATAGGGAATCTCTTTTTTATAATGCATTAAGATTTTTTCCCTGATTTTTTCATTGACAAAAAAGCGTTCGGGTTTGTCTGTCAATTGATCTTTCGGGTAAAAAGCAGGATTTTCTGGGAGCAATTCAATGATCTTTTGAAGAACAATATCTACATTAAATTTTTCTAATGCAGAAATGATGTACACAAAAGCATTGGGTACTTTCTCGCTCCAATAGGCTAGTTTTTCTTCTACTTCATCTTGCGAAGAGGTATCAATCTTATTGAGCAATAAAATAACAGGGATGTTGCTGTTGATAATTTGCTTAAAGAAAGCTTCGCTTTTAAGGGCTTTTTCTCCGATTTCTACCATGTAAACGAGCACATCGGCATCATCAAAGGCAGCTTTTACAAAATCCATCATCGATTTTTGCAATTCGTATGCAGGTTCAATAATTCCTGGAGTATCTGAGAAAATAACCTGATAATTTTCGTCATTTACGATTCCTAAAATACGGTGTCTGGTGGTTTGTGCTTTAGAGGTAATGATTGATAGTTTTTCGCCTACCAATGCATTCATTAAGGTTGATTTACCAACGTTTGGATTTCCGATGATGTTTACAAAGCCTGCTTTATGTGTCATGGGGCAAAGATAGCTTGTTTTTTGGTTTCTACTTATTTAAAAGGGATGATATTGTGAGGGTTTTGGTTCATAAAAAAATAAATAAATAAAAAATCAATTTCTTTTGGAAAAAAGAAGAAAAGGGTTGTATCTTTGCAGTCCAAATCGCGGGATAGAGCAGTACCCTTCGACTACGCTCAGGATAAAGTACCTACTGAATTTTGAGTATGAATTAAGACATCAAGATTGAGATTATTTCAATTAAAAATATACATCGCGGGATAGAGCAGTAGGTAGCTCGTCGGGCTCATAACCCGAAGGTCACTGGTTCGAGTCCAGTTCCCGCTACTAAGAAGCTCCTTGAGAAATCAAGGAGCTTTTATTTTGGAATGAATTGATGCTTGCATCAAAATTCAATTGCAAAATAAAAGATCAATTTGCATAGCAAATGAGTTTCTTTGTAAAGCTACCCATATTCTGGACCATTTCATTGCAAAGCAACGAAATGAATCCAGTTCCCGCTACTAAAGAAGCCAGATACAAATGTATCTGGTTTTTTTGTGGACAAAAGTGTGGTGCTTGTATTTAAGGTTTTAGTCCACAAAAAACCATCACATTGCTTTGCAATGTTGGCTTCTTAAGTAAAGCCCCCAAAGGCCCATTTTTTGCGAAGCATAAAAATGAATCCAGCCTGTATGCCTTTGGCATATCTTCATATGTTAATTCAGCTATTTCTAAACCTCTTAAGTAGGTTAAACTTACATTTATAGAAGAATGTTCCATTGCTTTCTGAAGCTTGGTTATAGAGTGGATGATAACTAAAAAAGCACTACAATACATCGCATTACAGTGCTTTATTTCTTAAAAAAGGTATCCCTTTTGTATATTATTCTCCTTTAAGCATTTTTTTAAACGCCTCTAAATCAAATTCGTTTCCATAAAATAGTGTGCTCATTTTCATAATATCAGCAGCAATGAGAACAGCCGTTTTTATTTCATCTTCAGATGCCCCTAATCTTTTCAGTTCTGCAATATGATAAGGGATACAGTATTGACATTTAGTAGCTGCAGAAGTTCCCAGGGCTACTAAATGAGCTTCTTTTTCAGCTATTGCACCTTCTTTGTATAAGCCCATTTGAGCTTTAAAATAAGCATCAGAACTTTTAAGTATTGATGTAGGGTAAACATTGTTAAAAGGGCTTTGAGCTAAAATCTCTTTTTTTTCTTCAGCTGTTAATGCAGCATCTTGTGAAAATGCGGTTGAGCACATTGCGGTTAATAACACGGTAAAAAGTAGTTTTTTCATATTATAAGTTTTTAATTTTATTATAACATCAAATATAGCAGATGTTTTACTTACTGCTAAACACAACTAATTTATACGACTCAAACAAACCATAGGCATATCTTCTTCTGTTAGTTCAGCCACTTCTAAGCTATCGTAAACAGGTTCTGAGATTTTTAGTATATTTGATTTATTGACCAACTAAATTATATTGAAATGAAAAAAACACTTCTACTATTATTCTTTCTTCCACTTGTTTCTTTTGGGCAAAATCCTAAAATAAAAGATTTTAAAATTACTATACTTTCTACTATGCTTTCTGATTCTCACATTGGTGAATGGGGGTTTTCAGCAATGATTGAAGCAGACGGTCAAAGAATTTTATTTGATACTGGTTCAAGAGAAAACACAGTGCTACAGAATGCAAGAGAATTAAATATAAACCTTGACAATATTGATAATGTTTTTTTAAGTCACAATCATAAAGACCATACCGGAGGTTTAATAACTTTAAGAGAAAACTATCCAACTTCTTTTTCAATCGCTCACATTGGAGAAGGAATTTTTTATTCAAGACCTAATTCAAAAGGTGATGACCATTATATTTTAAATAATAAAAACACTCTTGAAACTTTAGGAATTGATTTTAGAACTCATATAAATCCTTCACAAGTATTGCCTGGTTTATGGACAACGGGTCAGATTCCAAGAAAATATGATGAAAAAAATTGGAGTGAATTAGGCAAAATGATTGATTCAAATGGAAATAAAGTAGAAGATACTATTCCAGAAGACCAGTCATTATTCTTTGACACAGATAATGGGATTGTTTTAATAAGTGGTTGTGGTCACGCGGGTCTTGTTAATACACTTGATTATGTAAAAAAGATTATTCCTAATAGACCAATTTATAAAATTATTGGAGGCTTTCATCTTTTAAAACTTAATAATGATAAGTTAGAGTGGACGGCGAAAAAGATGGAGGAAGCAGGTGTTAAATATTTTGTAGGAGCACATTGCACAGGATTAAATTCGACGTATTCAATACGTAATTTTATGCACCTTTCACCGAAAAATGCTTTAGTTGGTTCAGTAGGAACTTATATTACTAAAAAAGGAATATTTCCTGGCTACATGGAATAACTAAACCATAGGCTTATCTTTTGCTGTTAACTCAGCTACTTCTAAGCTATCCGGTAAAGCATCCAAAGATTTTACGCAATTTGCTTCTAAAAATGGTTTTGTAATTGACTATAGAGAATCTATAGGTGGATATGTTAGACGTTAGCTTCAAAAATGAATCCAGTTATTTCAGGATTGGATGAGCTAATGGCAAACGCGGAACATCATATAAATACAACAAAAAACACCCTCCAGCTTAGTTGGAGGGTGTTTTAGTATAAACTTCTAAAAGAAAGTTCTTATTTATTTGAAATTGATAATGGTACTGCAAGTCTTGGGATAAAGTTCACCAAAGCAGCTACAATGTTGTATAAAAAGGTATAGATTGCTACATTAACATATAATACAGCAAGTCCGATAGCAACATTGATATACGAGTTGGCTACCATTCCTAAGTTTCCAAAATTCCATCCATTTCCTAAATTTTGAGCAGTATCTAATTTATACGCTGCAAAAGCGCTCAATTGATCTGAGATATAGTCAAGATGTACCATTGACGTTAATTCAGCAACAGCAGCTCCTGGTAATGCGTATAATGAACGCACACTATCTAGCATCGCTTCGCCTCCTCCAGATGTATTTAATAAAGAAGTGTCAAAAACAAAAGACAATGTTGAAACAAATGCTACAAATAAACCTGTAATTGCAATTACTTCTCCAACAATTTTGATGTTTGTTAGTACAAAGTCTTTAAAAACAAATTCTACCATCCCATTATGAGCTCCGCCTAGACTATCTCCTCTTGATCTAATTACACTCGCAATAGGAAATGCAGAATACATAAGAAGAAGAAAAGTAAGAACACTTCCAACTTTTCCTAGTGCTGAAGCATCTGAATTTTGAAAATAATCCATTGCTCCTGAGATAATGGCAAATTCCATAGCAAGTAGCACTACTAAAGCAGCTATTTGGTAAATGGTTTTGACATAGCATCTGATTCCATCTTGAGAGTCGAAATTACTGACTGCGGAATTTAATTTTGCATTTAAAATTTTTTGATTTACCATTTGAGGAAAATCAAGAATTTGGTTAAACATTTTGTTCATAATTAATTAGTTAGTTTGTTAATAATTATAGAAAGATAGCATAAAATAAATAAACAATTCTTTTTTTAGGGTGAAAACCTAAAAATAAAATTAACATATGTGGCTAGAAAACAAGTGTTTACAAGGGGTGTGGTTTGTGATATCTTTTTGATATCTTGTTTTTTGGTATTGCTAATTTTCTTTTTTTTAAGGTTTTTAATGCCTCTAAATCACTCGATTACGATAGGTTGAATTTTTGTTTCATTGACACTTAGCAACCTTGTTGTATCATTTAAAGAAGTTTAATTGATTCTTTAGGCACAATAATTTAGAAGCTATAAGGCTGTAGCTTTTAATTGTTTTAGTGTTAAAACTATAGAATTTACGTGCTACATTAAGGGATTAATTATATATTTGAAGGCATTATTTTGATGTAGAACCTAATTCATTTATGAAAACATTAAAAAGGGTATTTCTGACTTGTTTTTTTACGCTGACGTG
The DNA here is from genome assembly GCA_029245785.1 of Polaribacter sp. GTDB lineage: Bacteria > Bacteroidota > Bacteroidia > Flavobacteriales > Flavobacteriaceae > Polaribacter. The sequence goes on along the minus strand of JAQWOR010000066.1, from coordinate 65,312 downwards.
TTGGCTGGGTATTTCTCAAGAAACATTGCCGATTTATACTGATTATTTGTCAGACAACGTATTTTTGTTACATCCTTCTGCAGCAGGGATTGGAAATTGTGGTAAAATTAGACTGACTGCCAGAACACAATGGCAAGGAGTTCCGAATGCACCTGCATTACAAACGCTAAGTTTTCATAATAAATTTGGAGAAAAGGCAGCTTTTGGAGTTATCTTGTTCAATGACAAAAACGGGTATCACTCTCAGCAAGGAGCGCAATTGTCGTTTGCATATCACTTACCCATGGGCAATGGTAGGGGCTTTGAACAATTGTCTTTCGGGCTTTCTGGGACGGCTGTTCAAAATCAATCAGATCAAAGAACTTTCTTTGGTGACCCAGCAGTTCAGCAATTAATAGAAAGCAATAGTTATTTTAATGCAGACTTTAGTGTTGCCTATCACAGAGGAGGATTGTCTTCTTATGTTACAGTAAAAAATTTATTACTTTCTGCAAAAAACAACTTAAATAATAGTTTAGAGCCCTTAGATTTAAGAAATTACATCTTTAGTGCGGGGTATTATTTTAATTTCAGAAATAAGATTAAAATGGAGCCCTCAGTGATGCTTCAGTTTAGAGAAGGTACAGAAGAAAAAATTGCTGATTTAAATGTAAAGGTTTATAAAGATTTTAGCAAAGCACAATTGTGGGCGGCTGTATCCTATAGAAGAAGTTTTGATAGCAATGCCATTGAAAACTTACAATACACGACTCCGATTGTAGGAGTTAATTTTAACGGAATGATGTTTTCGTATACCTATACAAAACAGTTGGGAGATATTGTATTTGCCGATTCAGGATACCATCAAGTAACGTTAGGAATAAATATCATGTGTAGAGCCCCTAGGGCATCTGCTTGTCCAAATATAAGCGCTGCTTTTTAAACATTTAAAATGCTAATTTTTCAATGCTTACATTTTTGTATGCACGCAATACTTCCGATAAGGAATCAATTTTTTTATTAGAGTAGAATTGACAATTTTTTGAAGGAGCGCCTAAACGTATTAGTTGATTTTTTTCCAATACTTTTTTTGTTTGTCTTGCAACAGCTTCTCCAGAATCGATAATGGTTATTTGAGACCCAATAATTTTTTTTATTTGGGGAATTAAATAGGGGTAATGAGTGCAACCTAGCACCAAACAATCAATATTATTTTTTAAAAAAATCGAAAGGTGTTTTTCTAATAGAGCAGTCATTTCTTTAGAGTGTAATTTTCCATTCTCAATCAGCTCAACCAAGCCTTCTCCTACCTGTTCTATGATGTTAATTTTGTAATCTAGGTTGTTGGATGTTTTTTCGAACAGCGCACTGTTTAAGGTCCCTTTTGTAGCTAGAATTCCAATAGTATTGGTGCTGGTTTTTAAAGCGGCGGGTTTAATTGCTGGTTCAATTCCGATAAAAGGAACGGCGTAGGTGTTACGTAAAATGTTAATAGCGTTTGTGGTTGCTGTATTGCAGGCAACAACAATAAGTTTGCAATTTTGCTCTAATAAGAACTCTGTATTTTTTATAGAAAGCTCAATGATTTCGTCTTTAGACTTTTCGCCATAAGGAGCATGCTTGCTGTCTGATAAATAGAGGGTGTTTTCAGCAGGTAGTAAGGCGTGTATCTCTTTCCAAATAGAAGTGCCTCCGATACCAGAGTCAAAAATACCAATAGGATGTGTTGTCGACGAATTCATAGAAGTGTAAAAATAAAAAATCCTACTTTTAAAGTAGGATTTTTTTAATTTTTTATAGAGTTAGGTTTTCTAGAAGCCTAACTTTGCTTTTACAGCGTCATAAATATCAACACCTTTGTCAAAAACGATTAGCCCTTTACCAGCAGATGCGTCAAAGATATATGCCAATCCTTTTGCGTCAGCCACATCTTTAATTGCTTTTTGAGCTTTTTCTAAAATTGGTTTTAGCTTTTCTTGGTATTTTTTTTGCATTTCTTGCGTAGCAAATTGTTCAGCTTGTGCTAATCTGCTTCTTTCTTGTTGCACTTCAGCTTGTCTTTTTGCGTTTGTTTCTGGAGTCTGAGCTTTTTCTTCAGCACCATATTTTTTTAGCTTTTCTTCATATTTTTTAGCCATTGCAGTAATTTCGTCTTTATACGTTTTCTGCATTTTTTCCAATTCTACTTGCATGGCTTTGGTAGCTGGCATGCCAGCTATTAATTTATCTGTTTCTATATGCCCAAATTTTTGTGCATTTGCAACACCACCTAATCCCAATGTGAATACAGTTATTAATAATAACGTTTTAAAATGTTTCATTTCTTTTAATTTAATTATGGTTCTTGTTTTAGTTTCCTTCTTTCTCCTTTTTTAAGGCGTCTTTTTTTTCTCTTAATAATTTTCTTTTCTTTTCTTGCTCTTTTAGCTTCGCGGCTCTTCTTCGTTGAAGTTCTTTTGTTTTAGCAGCTTTTTTGTCTAGTCTTGCTTTTTGTAAAGCAGTTGCTTTAGCTTTAGCTTCTTGTTTTTTTGTTGAAGACTTCTTACTAATTTCTTTAATTTTCCGTCCTTTTACAATACGAGATAAAACGAGTTCGCTAATATCGTATTTTTTATTGGAATATAGCATTACAAGCTCACTAGATTTGTCAAAAACAAAATCATACTTCTTTCTTTTGGCTATATTTTGAATGGCATTGTAAACTTGATCTTGAACGGGTTTTACTAATTGCTTTCTCAATAAGAACAAATCACCTTTTGGACCAAAATAAAGCGCTTCTAACCGCGTCAGCTCTTCTTGCTTAAGAGTAATATTTTCTTCTCTTTCGTCAATTAAGTCTTTTGTTAAAATTGCTTTTTCTGTGGCTAAGTCTGTCTTTAAGACTTCAATATGCCTTTCGAGTTTTTTTAAATTAGATTTCCATTTCTCTACTTTCTCTTGTAGCGTATTTTGGGCAGTTATATATTCTGGAACATTTTCTAAAATGTATTCCATATCAATATATGCCAATGTTTGTTTCTTTTGTGCAGAGGAAAGTTGCACTGTGCACAAAAGAACGACGATGAAAGCTATTTTTTTCATTTTTATAGTTGTTTTAAATAAGCCGTGTCTAAAAAATAAAAATAGATGTTTTAGAACTGTCTTCCTATAATAAAATGCGTTTGCCAACCAGATTTAGGCGCGCCAGGCACATTGTTATAAATTGGCAATGCATCAAATCCGTGAGCGAAATCAATTCCTAACAAACCAAATGCAGGCATAAAAATACGAATACCTAATCCTGCTGACCTTTTTAATTGAAACGGATTGTAGTCGTTAAAATTGTCATACGAGTTTCCTGCTTCTAAAAAACCTAAGGTATAAATAGAGGCAGATGGCTTGTCAGTGATAGAATATCGTAATTCTAATTGAAATCTATTGTAAATGGTCCCTCCGTTTATAGAAGATAATCGATTGTTTTCATACCCTCTTAATCCAATAGTTTCTCTACCGTCTAATTGATATGAAGCGAGTCCGTCTCCTCCTACAAAATAGTGTTCAAAAGGAACGGCGCCTACTTTGTCATTGTAGTGCCCTAAAAAGCCTCCTTCTATATTAGACATTAACACTAACTTGTCTGTAAATGCAGTATACCATTTTCCTTTAAAACTTAGTTTATAGTATTCCATCCATTTGTATTTTTCAGCCAATTCAAGGTTAGAATAGTCTTTTTTGTTTACTAATGAATACGGAAAGGTTAATTTTGCACCAATGCTAAATTCTGAACCATATGTTGGAAATATTAAGCTTGGTCCAGCAGAATTTCTGCTCAAAGTAATAGCGTATGATAAGTTGTTTAAACTGGCGTTGTTAAGGATTTCAGAGCCAATTCTAAACCCGTAATTGTTTAAGCTTAAGTTTTGGTAGCTGATAGATTGAGATAATTGAAAGAAATCATCAGGCCATTGTAAGCGTTTTCCTAAACCAATAGAGGCTCCAATAATACTTAAATTTTGACTTTTGTCTACAATTCCCGTTTGATAGTTGAATTGGTATTGGTTGGAGTTGTAGATAGAAAAAGAGAATGATTGCGGTTTTTTACCTCCTAACCAAGGTTCGGTAAAAGAAAAACTGTAGGTACTGTAGGTTCTACTCGCTTGTAAACGCAACGATAATTTTTGACCATCGCCCATTGGTAACGGTTTGTATGCTTCTTTTTTAAAGAGGTTTCTGATGGCAAAATTATTAAATGATAAACCTAAAGTACCAATAAAGGCACCGCCACCATAACCACCTTGTAATTCTATTTGGCTGGCTCCTTTCTCTACCACTGTAAAATCAATGTCTGCAGTTTTGTTTTGGTAATCTGGTTTTACGTCTGGACTAACATTGGCGTCAAAGAAGCCTAGTTGCCCAATTTCTCTAATAGATCTAATAATTTCAGACCTGCTAAACAGGCTTCCTGGTTTTACTCGAAGCTCTCTATAAATAACATGATCATTGGTTTTTTCATTTCCAATTACGGTTACTTTTTTGATGGTAGCTTGTTCGTCTTCACGAATTCTGATTTCAACCGTAATAGAGTCGTTTTCTACTTTTGTTTCTACAGCGTTTATAGAAGAGAATAAAAATCCGTTATTATGATACAAGGTTTGAATGTCTACAGAAGTTGGAGAGTCGTCTCCTTTTACGCGTTCTTTTAAAACAGTACCGTTGTAAACATCTCCTTTTTCTATTCGTAAAATCTTTTGCAAGTGTTTGTCAGTATAATTTTTGTTTCCAACATACAGAATATCGCTAAAATAGTATTGTTTTCCTTCTTCAATTTCTATTTTTAAGCTAATGGTATTGTCATCATTCCAGATCAATTCATCACTAATAACACGCGCATCTCTATATCCTGCTCTGCTATATTTTTCAATGATGCTTTCTAGATCTTCTTTGTATTTGTCTTCAATGTATTTTGAAGATTTCCAAAATCTACCAAACATTTTTTGTTTGGTATTGCTCATTTCTCCTCTGAGTTTTCCGCTAGAAAAAGCGGTGTTTCCTTCAAATATGATGTCTTTAATCTTGATGCGACTCCCTTTGTCAATATGAATAGACATATTAACGGTGTTAGCGTCTGTAGTGTCTTTTACGGTGTTGATAGAAACTTTGGTTTTTAAGAATCCTTTGTCCGTGTGTTTTTTCTTGAAGTAATTGCTAGAAGTAACTAATAAATTATAAGTCACCATGGTTCCTTTTTTAAGTTCTGTGTCTTTTTTTAATTCTTTTGATTTCGATTTTTTTACACCTGTAATAACAATGTTGCTTAATTGTGGTAATTCGGTTACATTAAATTGTAAATACACTGCAGCCCCATCAATTTTAGAAAGGTATACATCAACATTGCTAAATTGTTTGGTTTCGTATAGTTTTTTAATTGCGCTCGTTAATTTATCGCCAGGTAATTTAATAAGTTGACCAATTCTAAGGCCTGTAAAAATTTTAACGGTTTCTTCACTGAATTTTTTTAAACCAGTAACAGTCATGCCTCCTAAAAGGTATTCTTTTCCTTTTTCAAAAGAAACAGGAAGGCTGTCGGTTGGTTTAATTATTTTCGGGATGGTGTCGTTAGTGGTAGTAATTGCAGTGTTTTTTACCTCTTTTACTTCTTGCGCATGCGCATTAAATGTTAAAAAGCTAATGATAAATAGTGCTACGATTATAGTATGTTTACTCATTTGGAATTTTCAATTTGTTCGCTAGTTTTACCAAAGCGGCGTTCTCTATTTTGATATTCAATTATTGCGTCAAAAAAATCACTTTTTCTAAAGTCTGGCCAAAGTACATTTGTAAAGTATAATTCGGCATATGCCATTTGCCAAAGTAAGAAATTACTGATTCTTTTTTCTCCACTTGTACGAATCATTAAATCAACGTCGGGCAAATTAAATGTATATAAATGATTATTAATAACTTTTTCGGTAATTTCTTCAATTTGAATCTGGTTATTAACAACTTTTTTAGATATGTTTTTGATTGTGTTAACAATTTCTTCTCTAGAACCATAGCTCAGAGCAAGTGTTAAGGTGATTTTTGCATTGTTTTTTGTGGTGTCAATGACTTCGTTTAATGTTTTTTGTGCCTTTTTTGGTAAACTTGTAAGGTCTCCAATAGCATTTACCTGTACGCCATTTTTTTGAAAACTGGAAAATTCTTTCTTTAAAGAGGAAACCAACAAACTCATCAAGGCGTTTACTTCTAGTTTAGGGCGATTCCAGTTTTCTGTAGAAAAAGCGTATAATGTAATTGCTTTTACGCCAATTTCTGTTGCACCTTCAATAGATTCTCTAACCGATGTCAATGCGTTTTTATGTCCAAAAACCCTTTCCATCCCTTTGTTTTTAGCCCACCTTCCATTGCCATCCATAATAATGGCAAAATGTTGAGGTACTTTTTCTAAATTGATGTCTCGTTTTTTTGTCATAAATTATTTAAATTCAAAATAACAAGCGGGCCTTCCAAATGTATAGACAATTGACATTCCAGTAAACACATGCCAGTCATTAGATTCTCCAGCAAAATTGAGTGAAGGAATTGTGCTTGTTGTAAAGTCTAAATCATCTTCAAAAGTATAATTCACTCTGGTTTCTATTGCAAAAGCAATATTGTGTATCAGTTTTGCTTTATATCCTAGCCCAACAGGAACCGTGTAAGAAGTTTTATGTTTAAAAGCATATGTATTTGGAGCAGTTTCAGAGATCGCATGGTTATAGCTAAATCCTGAAACTCCTACAAAAATATACGGAGTTGACGCCTTGTCTATCGAGGAGATATCATACTCATAAAAACTATATTCGATTCCTGCTGTCAACTCTTTTATACTGTTGTTAAATTTATAATTTCTGTTTTTTCTAATGCTATTTGTAGCGTTTGCATCATCTGCTTCAATGGGCAAATAACTAAAAGTTCCTCTTAAGGCAATTCTGGGATTTAAATTGTATTTATAAAGAAGGCCGCCTCCTATTTTGTTTGGAGAAATGTAATTTGTTTTTCCAATATCGCCAATGTAGTTTGTGCCTCCAATAAATATTCCAATCTCATTAATTTGCGACCAAGAAATGCTTGCTGCACAAATAAATACCATTGTTAAAACTTGTCTCTTCATCTCGAAAATAGCGTGCAAATATAGTTAATTCAATTTGCTTTATAAAGTTAATAACTCGTCTTTTTTGAATAACAACTATTTTGAAGATTTATTGTTGAAATGTTTTAAGTATTTGGCTTATTCCTAGTGTCTTCGCCCCATAATAATTTACCTCTTAGTGTCTTTAAAAACGATTGGTTTTTGAATAAGATACTTTGAATGGTGAAGGGCGCTTTTTCTATAAAAAGTTGTGTTTTTTTCTCAATTGTAGCAATGCGAGAATCTAAAGACATTAGAAAATCGTTTTCTCTACCGCTAATTTCGAGTCTAATTTTTGTGTTGTCAGAAATAATTAATGGACGTGCATTTAAATTATGTGGCGCAATAGGGGTAATGATAATGCTTTTAGAATTTAGCAAAACCACGGGGCCGTTACAACTTAAGGAATATCCTGTAGAACCTGTGGGTGTAGAAATGATAAGTCCATCTGCCCAATAATTAGTTAAATATTCGTCATCTAAATAGGTTTTTACACCAATCATAGAGGTGGTGTTTTTACGAGCAACGGTAATTTCGTTCAATGCAAAATAGAATTCTGAAAAAGCATCAGTTTCTGGTATTGTTTTTACGCTTAGTAAGGCTCTTTCTTGGATGTCATATTCTTTTTTTAAGAGCAATTCGATGGCTTCTTTAATTTCGTCTTTTTGTATGGTTGCTAAAAAACCTAGCCTACCAGTATTTATTCCTAAAATAGGAATGTCTAAATCTCTAATATAGGTTACAGCTCTTAAAATGGTTCCATCACCACCTATGGTAAAAAGAAAATCAAAAGAATTGTTTAAATCATTGAAATGCGAAAATGTTGGATATTTTCTTGGAAGTGATTTATCTTTGCTGAATAAGTTGTAGAAGTTTTCTTCAAAAAAAGCAACAATGTTTTTTTTCTCTAGCTCTTCTAATAAAATAAGAACCTCTTTTATGGCTGCAGCATTATAGGGCTGTCCGTAAATAGCTACTTTTTTCATCGTTTAGGTATTTAAGTATTTTTGCAGATAATCTGCTCTGTTTTTGAGCTCTTCTAAATAAAAATCATCGGTATGTTCTGTAATGATTACGTAGTTGTAGCGCCTAAAAGTTTGGATAATTTCATTGATTTCTTGAGAAACTACTTTTAAGGTCAATTCAACTTTATCAGTTGTTTTATGAGAAATAAAACAACCTAATAAAATAGCATTGTTCGACTCAATAATTTGAACAGCTTCGCTCATGGAGTATTCTTTGCTGTTTTTTTCTACCACTAAAATAAAACCATCCGTAGTTAAAAAAGGCGTGGAAGAAAAGAGTTCTAAAACGGTGTTTAGCTCATAATAGCCAATGTAGTTGTTGGTGTCGATCACCGGGATAATATTTGCGTCATTATCGGCAAAGATCTTTAAAAATTCTAATGCAGATTCAGAAATGTGCGCACAAAAATGATCGAATACATCAGTAAAATCAGAAAGCTTTTGGTTTTTGTCTTCTAATGATTGTATGTCATTTTGAGAAAAACACCCAATCAATTTAGCACCTTTTATAATTGGAACATGAGATACGGCGTGTTCTATGCATAGCGCTTGCGCCTGACTTACAGTGCTTTGTAGTGTTAAGGGGGTGAAATCTTTCAGTATGTAATCAGTCATGTTCATTAGCTACGAATATAGGCTAAAATGCTGAATAATTTTATTGAAATGAGTACTTTTGCATTTTAGATTTTTAAGATGACAAAGTTAAGTGTAAATGTAAATAAAATAGCAACATTGCGTAATTCACGTGGTGGAGACGTGCCAAATTTGTTAAAAGTTGCTACAGATATTCAACGTTTTGGAGCAGAGGGAATTACTGTGCACCCAAGACCAGATGAGCGTCATATTCGCTATCAAGACGCCTATGATTTAAAAGATATTGTAAGTACAGAATACAATATTGAAGGAAATCCAATTCAAAAATTTGTAGACATGGTGTTGGAAATAAAACCAACGCAAGTAACTTTAGTGCCAGACGGAATTGATGCATTGACCTCAAATGCAGGTTGGGATACCCTAAAAAATCAATCTTTTTTACAAGAAATAATTGCAACGTTTAAGCAACACAAAATACGAACCTCTATTTTTATTGATACCGATTTGCACTTAATTGAAGCAGCAGCAAAAACGGGAGCAGACCGAATAGAACTGTATACAGAAGTATTTGCCACTCAGTTTAATTTAGGAAATACAGCGGCAATAAAACCCTATGCAGAAGCGGCAATTTTAGCTCATGAATTGGGAATGGGAATTAATGCTGGGCATGACTTAAGCTTAGAAAACATCAAATTTTTTAAGGAGAATGTCCCAAATTTAGCAGAGGTTTCTATTGGTCATGCGTTGATTTCTGAGTCGTTGTATTTAGGATTGGAGAATGTGGTGAATATGTATTTGCAAAAGTTAAAATAATCGAATTTTCTAAGCAATTGAATCAATGAGCATATTACATTCTAAAATCTTAGGACAAGGAGCGCCGTTATTAATTTTGCACGGTTATTTTGGTATGGGTGATAATTGGAAATCACTTGGAATCAAGTTTTCGGAAAATTATGAGGTGCATCTCATAGATCAACGAAATCACGGACGTAGTTTTCATTCAGAAGAGTTTGACTATGCGCTGTTGGTTGAAGATTTATACAGGTATGTAGTTCATCATCAGTTAGAAAAAATGTATTTATTAGGGCACTCTATGGGCGGAAAAACAGTGATGTTGTTTGCTGTAAGTTACCCAGAACTTGTTAAAAAACTAGTGGTTGTAGATATTTCTCCGAAGGCCTATAAACCACATCATGATGAAATTTTACAAGGGTTAAACTCCATTGACTTTTCAATACAACACACTCGTAAATTGGTTGATGAAAAGCTTGCAGAGCGGATTCCGATTGTAGGAGTTCGTCAGTTTTTACTAAAAAATGTGTATTGGAAAGAAAAAGGGAGGCTAGCCTTTCGTTTTAACTTACAAGCTCTGACAGAAAATAACGATGAAGTTGGTGTTGCCTTGCCATCGTTTACAACTTTTGAAGGAGAAACCTTATTTTTAAAAGGCGAAAACTCTGATTATATTTCTGCTGATGAAGCACCGTTGATTGGCGCTCATTTTCCAAACTCAGCCATTGTTACAATCAAAAATTCAGGACATTGGCTACATGCAGAAAATCCTACTGATTTTTACACTGAGGTTTTACGATTTTTAGAAGCCTTTCCTGCAAGGTTTTGAAAACCTTGTAGGTATTAAATACTTAACTTATTGAACAAACTTAAATAAGTTGATGGCTGTTGCTGTTAAACTAGAATGTTTCCTGTCAAAAAAGCAGTAAAAAGCCTCTTTTTCTGCCGTTTTTACAGAAAACAGGAATTGGTGTCGTTTTGGATGTTAGTCTTTTATCATTAAACGAGTTTGTTGAAATTCCCTGCTAAAAAAACATAAAAATGAAAACACTCTTAAAGTTATTACTAACAGCAGTTGCTGTTGTGGTTTTGGCAACTATTTTGCCAGGAATACAGGTTGCAAGTTATACAGCAGCCATTTGGGTTGCCTTTGTAATTGCCCTCTTAAATATGTTTGTTCGTCCGTTACTAGTTCTCTTTACGTTGCCAGCAACCATTCTTAGTCTGGGCTTGTTTCTGTTTGTGATCAATGCCATTATCATTTTATTGGCAGGAAATTTGGTTAGTGGATTTGCGGTAAGCGGATTTTTTACGGCACTATTATTTAGCGTGTTATTATCTGTTTTCAGATCGGTGTTGTTCGGATTGATAAAAGAAGAAAAGAGAAAATAAGTGATACATTGGTCCTTGTTTACTGATAATTGGGCATTACTGTTAAAATAACTGAAATAGAAGTATTTAAACCTTTGCAAAGTTGGTAAAAATCACTAATTTTGCAGCCAATTTTTTAAGATTAAATTGATACCATGAATATTACAAAAGAAAATGTAGATGCATTAAATGCAGTTGTAAAAGTTGATATTGTTGCAGAAGACTATCAAACAAAAGTAACAGAAATTTTACAAGATTACCGTAAAAAAGCAGATATCCCAGGATTTAGAAAAGGGCATGTGCCAATGGGAATGGTAAAAAAGCAATACGGAAAATCGATAATGATCGATGAAGTAAATAAATTATTACAAGAGTCTTTAAATAAATTTTTAACCGAAGAAAAACTAGATATTTTAGGAAATCCATTGCCTAGAATTCAAGAAGATTTTTCTTGGGATACAGAGGTGTTTTCATTCGAATTCGAATTAGGACTTGCTCCAGAATTTACGGTTGATTTGTCTGCAAAGAAAAAAATAACACAGTACACCATCGTTGCAGATGATAATTTGATTGACAAAGAAGTTGAAAACTTACAATCTCGTTACGGAAAAATGAACGCCATAGAGGCGGCAACAGCAACAGCAAATGTTACTGGAACTTTTGTAAACCAAGAAAAAGAGATCAATAAAAAAGCAACCATTTCTTTAAAAGACATTAAAGGAAAACCAAACTTAAAAAAGTTTGTGGGCGCTAAAGTTGGTGATGTTATTGAGTTGAAAACAAAAGGCTTGTTTAGTGATGATCATAAATTAATGGGTGCTTTAGGCTTGTCTCATGATGAAATTCATGGATTGGCAATTGTCCTGGCATTTACTGTTGAAGAAATTACAGAAACAGAATTGGCAGAATTAGACCAAGAATTGTTTGATAAATTATTTACTGACGGAAGTGTTAAAACAGTGACCGAATTAAGAGATAAGATTAAAGAAGATGCTGAAAAGCAATTTCAATCGCAAGGAGATCAACAATTACTAAATGCTGTTACAGAATATTTGGTAGAAAACACAAAATTTGATTTGCCTGCAACATTTTTGCAAAAATGGTTAGCAACTGCTGGAGAGAATCCAATATCAGAAGAAGAAGCTGTAGCTGAATATGAAAAATCTGAAAAAGGATTGCGTTACCAATTGATTGAAGGAAAAATCATGACAGACAACGATATCAAATTAGATCGTGAAGAATTGGTAAACTACGCAAAAGGGTTTATCAAAACACAAATGGCTCAGTTTGGAAATATGAATCCAGAAGAAAAAGAACTGGATGATATTGCAGGAAGGATCTTAGGGAATCCAGAAGAAGCAAAACGCTTACAAGAACAATTGGTGAGCCATAAATTGATAACTTTCTACAAAGAAAATATCAGCTTTAAAACCAAAAAGGTTTCTTATGAAGACTTTATCAAAGAGGTGTATAAATAAGAGTCACTAAAAAGAATATTCAAAAACTCCTTTATTCAGTTAGAGGAGTTTTTTTAGTAAGAAACTGTAACAAAATATTAACTTAATAGTTCTTATATTTACAGTTCAAAATAATAAAAAATACTCAGATAATGGATTACGGAAGAGAATTCGAAAAATACGCAACAAAACATCACGGAATAAGTAGTACTTATTTTGGAAAAATAACCAGCAGTGTAACGCCATATATTATGGAAGAACGTCAGATGAACATTACACAAATGGATGTTTTTTCTCGTTTAATGATGGATAGAATCATTTTCTTAGGAACAGGAATAAGTGATCAAGTTGCCAATATAGTTCAGACGCAGTTGTTGTTTTTAGAAAGTGTAGATGCATCTAAAGATATTTCAATTTATATCAATTCTCCAGGAGGAGGCGTATACGCCGGTTTAGGAATTTATGACACCATGCAATTTATAAAACCAGATGTTGCTACAATCTGTACAGGAATGGCAGCTTCTATGGGAGCGGTTTTAATGTGTGCAGGAACAAAAGGAAAACGCTCTGCATTGCCACATTCAAGAGTTATGATTCACCAGCCATTAGGAGGTGCGCAAGGGCAAGCATCAGATATAGAGATTACCACTCGTGAAATTTTGAAGTTGAAAGACGAGCTGTATCAAATTATTGCCAAACATTCTGGGCAAACTGTTGAAAAGGTACACGAAGATTCTGATAGAGATTATTGGATGAAAGCCGCTGAAGCAAAAGCATACGGAATGGTTGATGAAATTTTAGAAAGAAAATAAAAGTACTTTCATTGCAATTCCTATTGAAAATTCAGGTCCGGGAAAAATTGCAGTGATACATAGAATAAAAGAGAAGAATTATGTCGAAAGAAGAAAATTTAGAATGCTCATTTTGTGGCCGTAAAAAAGCAGAAACAAATTTGTTAATTGCAGGTATCGACGCGCATATTTGTGATACATGTATTGAGCAAGCCAACGGAATTTTAGGAGAAGAAGCTACAGAGATAAAATCGAGTGAATTGTCTAAAGAATTGATCTTAAAAAAGCCAAAAGAAATTAAAAGCTTTTTAGATCAATATATCATTGGTCAAGATGAAACAAAAATATCAATGTCGGTTGCTGTTTATAACCATTACAAGCGGTTGTTACAGTCAAAAGACGATGAAAATGAAGTAGAAATAGAAAAGAGTAACATTGTCTTAGTTGGCGAAACAGGAACGGGTAAGACATTAGTTGCTCGTACAATTGCCAAAATGCTAAACGTTCCATTTTCTATTGTTGATGCAACGGTGTTAACACAAGCAGGCTATGTTGGAGAGGATGTTGAAAGTATTTTAAGCAGATTGCTGCAAGCAGCAGATTATGATGTAATTAAAGCAGAGCGCGGAATTGTTTTTATTGATGAAATAGATAAAATTGCTCGTAAAGGAGATAATCCATCTATTACCAGAGATGTTTCTGGAGAAGGAGTGCAACAAGCCTTGTTGAAATTATTAGAAGGATCTGTTGTAAATGTAGCACCGAAAGGAGGAAGAAAACATCCAGATCAAAAATTTATAGAGGTCAATACAAAAGATATTTTATTTATTGCTGGAGGTGCTTTTTCTGGAATTGACAGAATTATTAGTAAGCGTTTAAATATGCAAGCTGTTGGATATAGCGCTTCTGTTGCTGAAGATAAGATCGATGAAGATAATTTATTGCAATACATCATTCCGTCAGATTTAAGATCTTTTGGATTGATTCCTTAAATTATTGGAAGATTACCTGTGCTAAGCCACATGAATCCACTGGATGCAGAAACATTAAGAGCCATATTAACAGAACCTAAAAATTCGATCATCAAACAATATGAGAAGTTATTTTTGATGGATGATGTTTCTTTTCAAATTGAAGAAGAGGCGTTGCAATACGTTGTAGGGAAAGCGATAGAATACAAATTAGGAGCTCGTGGTTTGCGATCTTTATGTGAAGCGATTTTAACAGACGCCATGTTTGAATTGCCGAGTTCTGATGAAAAAGATTTTACCGTAAGTAAGGAGTATGCAGAAGCAAAATTGACAAAAACAACCTTAAAGAAATTAAGAGCAGCCTCATAATAAAAAGATCCCAAAAGGGTTTCAACCCTTTTGGGGTTTATTGTGCTAATTAACGAAATGATATCCAGAGAAACCATAGATCGTGTTTTTGAAACCGCCCGTGTAGAGGAGGTAATTGGCGAATTTGTACAGTTAAAAAAAGCAGGAAGTAACTTTAAAGGTCTCAGCCCGTTTACAGACGAAAGAACACCTTCTTTTATGGTGTCGCCAGTGAAGCAGATCTGGAAAGATTTTAGTACAGGAAAAGGAGGGAATGCCATTTCTTTTTTGATGGAACACGAACATTATTCGTACCCAGAAGCCATCAAGTATTTAGCAAAAAAATACAATATTGACATTGAAGAAACCGAGCAGTCGGATGAGCAAAAACAGCAGTTAAACGAACGAGAAAGTATGTTTTTGGTGTCTAAATTCGCCAAAGATTTTTTCAACGATTTAATGCTGAATTCACAGCAAGGAAAAGCAATAGGTCTTTCTTATTTTAAAGAACGTGGTTTTAAAGACGAAACCATTGCCAAGTTTGAATTAGGGTATTGTAGAGATGAGTGGGATCATTTTACAAAAGCAGCTTTGGCAAAAGGATATGATGTAAAGTATTTAACATCAACAGGGTTGACAATTGTCAAAGGAGATAAACAATTTGATCGGTTTAAAGGCCGCGTACTATTTCCAATTCACAGTATGTCTGGAAGGATTCTTGGTTTTGGAGGTCGAATTCTAACCAATGATAAAAAAGCTGCAAAATATTTAAACTCTCCCGAAAGTGATATTTACCATAAAAGTAAAATTTTATACGGAATTTATCAGGCGAAAAAGGAAATAGCCAAGCAAGATAATTGTTTTTTGGTAGAAGGCTATACGGATGTGATTTCTTTTCATCAGTCAGGAATTGAAAATGTAGTAGCTTCTTCAGGTACTGCATTAACACCAGATCAAATACGCTTGGTACGAAGATTAACGCAAAACATCACCGTACTTTTTGATGGTGATGCTGCTGGATTGAGAGCCTCTGTTCGTGGAATAGATTTGATTTTAGAACAGGGAATGAATGTGAAAGTGGTGTCTTTTCCTGAAGGAGAAGACCCTGATAGTTTTGCAAAATCACATTCAGATACTGAGCTAAAAGCGTATTTAGAAGATACTGCGCAAGACTTTATCAGTTTTAAAGTTTCTTTATTGATGCAAGAAGCTAAAAACGACCCCGTTAAAAAAGCAGGACTCATCAGAGACATTGTTACCAGTATTTCTAAGATTCCAGATACCATTCAGCGAGAAGTATATGTGCAAGAATGCGCGCGTATTATGGAAATTTCAGAGCGAGTTTTATTTAGCGAATTAGCTCAAATGATAGCTAAGACGGATAAAGAAGAGGCGAAAAAACATCAGACAAGCCAGCAATCATTTGAAGTTGTAAAAGCACAAGAAGTACAATTAGAAGAAGTAGATCAGTTAGCAATTTTAGAAAAAGAAATTATCAGAATTTTATTGCTGTATGGAAATGAAAAAGTAGATTTTGTAGCTTCTGTTGAAGAGATCGACGAAGAGGGCGTTTCTTCTTATAAAGATGAAGTCTATAACAATCAAGTTTCAAAAGAAATATATTTGAGCTTGCAAGAGGATGAAATTGAGTTTACCAACCCGGCTTTTAAAGCTGTTTATTATGAGTTGATTCATCAATTAAATCAGCAAGAAAAAATAATGATAGAGCAGCTGGTACATCATAAAAATGAACAGATTGCAAATGAGGTTACAGGGATTTTAATGGATGAGGAAAAACATACGTTGAGCGATTGGGAACGAAAAGGTATTTTTGTTGTAGAAATCAGTAAAATTCTTCCAAAACTAGTAACAGAAGCTATTTTGAACACACGTAGAGTCTTGATAGAACGAAAAATTATTGAGATTATGAACGAGGCAAAATCGCAAAAATCGGCTACGATAGACCTTGAGTTAATTTCCAAGTACACAGGGCTTAAGCAATTGTTGTTTGAGAGATTAAACAGGGTTATTTGATGGGTTTTTATTGAATTGATGTTTTTTTTGTATCTTAGCTATGCTAAAAAAAAGAACATGAAAAGATCATTACAAATATTAAGAATACTTCAGCTATTAATCATATTGCCATTTTCAATTTTTAATGGCTCTAAAAAAAGAGCGTACGGCAAAATAAAGAGATTGATGATCTCTGCAAACTTACTTTAATCTTTCGGGAATTATACACACAGGAATGGGCATTATTTTGTGCTGGTTGATGTTGTTTAAATGGCTATATATTTTGTACACGGCTAGCTCTCTTCCTGTAAAATTTTCTACTGTTTTGTTTTCAGACTTCATTTGCATTGCCCACTCTAGCTCGTCATAAGAAGCTCCAATTTGATCTTCATCTGTTCTGTCGTCTCCAAACAACCCATCGGTTGGTTGTGCGTTTTGAATCGTTTTAGAAATGTTTAAATAGCTGGCCAATTCATAAACTTCAGATTTCACCAAATCTGCAATTGGACTAATATCAACACCCCCATCTCCATATTTTGTAAAAAAACCAACACCAAAATCTTCTATCTTGTTTCCAGTTCCTGCTACTAATAAGTCTTTTAGTCCGGCAAAATAATACAAGGTTGTCATTCGTAACCTTGCTCGTGTATTCGCAAGAGATAGATCTACTTGTGCAGAGGGTTCTGTTTTAGGAACAATTTGTTTGAAATTTTCAAATGAACTTGTCAAGTCAATTTTAATAGATGTTACATTTTTAAATGTGTTTTTTAACTGTTCTATATGTTCATGGGCTCTAGTGACCTGGCTCTCGGATTGATGAATGGGCATCTCTAGGCAAAGAAGCTGTAAGCCTGTTTTTGCACATAGCGTAGAGGTGACGGCAGAATCTATTCCTCCAGAAACACCAATAACAAAACCCTTAACATTGGCTTTTGTAGCATATTCTAAAAGCCAGTTTACAATATGTTCTGCTACCTTTTCTGTGTTCATATACAAACTATTTTAGTATTTTTGTCGTTTCTAAACTAGAAGTAAATATACAAAGATAATGCGGAACTATTTTTTCATTTTTTTACTAGCTACAACCTTGTTTTCTTGTGGTTTTTCATCAGAAGAGCGTATAGATGTAAGTGCTGTAGATATTGAAGTTTCTGTGTCTAGGTTTGATATTGATTTTTACAATATAGAGACCAGCACACTTGCGGAGACAAAAAGAAGGTATCCCTTACTTTTTCCTGAAAATGTGCCTGATAGTGTTTGGGTTCAAAAGCAACAGAATGCCGACGAAAGAGAATTGTTTGTGGAAACTCAAAAAATCTATGCTGATTTTAGTGCAGTAAAAGAGCAATTAACCACCCTTTTTAAACACATTAAATATTACAATCCGAAGTTTAAAGCGCCGAAAATAATTACACTAATTAGCAATGTTGATTATCAAAGTAAGGTAATTTATACCAAAGAGGTATTACTGATTTCTTTGGATGTGTATTTGGGGAAAAGGCATCCTTTTTATGATAATTTTCCAAAATACATCAAACAAAATTATCATAAAGATCATATCGTTGTTGATGTAGCAGATAAAATTATCAATACACAGCTTTCTGTGTTAGCAACCAGAACGTTTTTAAGTAAAATGATTGCAGCAGGAAAAAGATTGTATCTGCTAGATAGATATCTTCCAGAAATTGCTGATGAAGAGAAAATAGGCTATGAAAAGCAAAAGTTAGCGTGGGCACAACGTAATGAAAGTCAAATTTGGAAGTATTTTATTGAACATAAATTGCTGTACAGTACAGATACCAAATTGAACCAGCGCTTTATAGACGATGCTCCTTTTTCAAAGTTTTATAGATCAGAAGATCAATTGTCTCCTGGTAGAATAGGGGCTTGGTTTGGTTGGCAAATAGTACGTTCTTACATGAAACATAATAATGTATCTTTGCAGCGTTTATTGAAAATGGAAGCAGAAGAAATTTTTAAAAATTCAAAATACAAACCTAAAAAATAATGGCAGTAAAGCACACCTCAGAAATTCAAATAAAAGTAGGTTTAGACGAAAATAAAATCCCAGAAGCAATTTCTTGGACAGCTGAAGATGGCGGCGTTAAAGACGCAGAGACAAAAGCGATTATGCTTTCTGTTTGGGATTCGGTTAAAAAAGACACATTGCGTATGGATCTTTGGACAAAAGACATGCCTGTAGATGAGATGAAACAATTCTTTCATCAAACATTAGTGGCAATGGCAGCTACTTTTGAACGCGCCACTGACGATCAAAAAATGAGCGCAACGATGCGAGATTTTTGTGAGTATTTTGCTGAAAAATTAGAGTTAAAAAAATAAATTTAGTGATTGTTTATGGTGTTGATAATAAAGGTATAGTCATCAGAACTATTTACAAAATCTAATTGAGAAACATCAATAATAAGGGTGTTTAAATTTTGTTGTGTTTTTATAAAAGTGGTATAGCCATTGTGAATTTTTTCGAGATACTCTGGCGTGATATTTTGCTCATAGCTACGTCCTCTTTTTTCGATATTTTTGATCAGTCTATCTGTGTTTTGAAACAAATACACGTATAAATCAGGCTTTGTAATTTCTTTATACATCAAATCAAACATTCTTCTGTATAAAATGTATTCTTCTTTTTGAAGTGTAACTTGTGCAAAGATCAAAGATTTGAAAATGTAGTAGTCAGAAACGATTAAGTTTTTAAACAGGTCAAATTGCGCTAAATCATCTGTTAGCTGCTGATATCTATCTGCTAAAAAACTCATTTCTAAAGGAAAGGCAAACCGTTCTTTGTCTTCATAAAATTTTGGAAGAAAAGGATTGTCAGCAAACCGTTCTAAAACTACTTTTGCATTGAATTCGTCTGACATCATTTTAGCCAAACTTGTTTTTCCTGCTCCAATATTTCCTTCAATAGCAATGTAATTGTATTTTTCTGTCAAAGGGATAGGCCTTACAAGTGTTTCGGAAATTTTCTTAATTTCAGAGGTGTCTTTGCAGTTTTCTAAGCATTTTGACACGTAAATTTTCTCAATAGGATGCAAGATGTCTTTTGCAATTTCAGTTAAAGGAGTCAATACAAATTTACGTTCTAGCATTCTTGGATGCGGAACGATCAGTTCTTTTGAAAAAATGATTTCGTCATCAAAAAGTAATATATCAATGTCAATAGTTCTATCTGTATAGGTGTTTTTTTCTTTCCGAACCCTTCCGAGTTTGGTTTCTATTTCTAACAAACGGGCAATTAATGTTTCGGGAGGTAAGTAGGTAGAAACCTTTATGCAGGTGTTTAAGAAATCATCTCCTTTAAATCCTAATGCAGGTGTTGTGTAAATAGATGCAATTTTTAAAACAGCGCCTATTTTTTCTGCAATTAAAACCACTGCTTTTTGAAGACTCTCAAGCTTGTTTCCTTGATTGCTTCCTAAAGAGAAGTATGTAATTCGTTGAATTTTCATAAGTGGGTTACAAAGAAACTAAATCTAAATAGAATAGAACAGTGAACCATAAAAAAAGCACCAAAATAATTTTGGTGCTTTTTGTAAAAGAAATAATTTTAAGAGATTATCTATCTTCTCTTGGTTTTCTGTCGTCTCTTCTGTCACGACCTCGGTTATCTCTACCGCGGTTGTCACGTCCTCTATTGTTGTCTCTTGGAGGTCTTTCAACAAATCCTTCAGGCTTTGGTAAAATAGCTTTACGAGATACTTTTTCTTTACGAGTTCTTGGGTCTAAACCAAAGTACTTCACATCAAAAACATCTCCCATATTTACCACATCACTTACGTTTTCAGTACGTTCCCAAGCCAGTTCGCTTACGTGTAATAAAACTTCGTTTCCTGGAGCATCTTGGTATTCTACCACAGCACCAAAATCTAACATTTTGATTACTTTTACTTCATAAACGCTGCCTTTTTCAGGTTTGAATAATATGGCATCTATTTTTGCTAAAACAGCATTAATACCTTCTTTTCCAACACCTAGAATTTCAACGATACCTTCTTCAGTTACTGGATCTTCGTTGATAACGATAGTTGTCTCAGTTTCTTTTTGCATCTCTTGAATCACTTTTCCTCCAGGTCCAATTAAAGCGCCAATAAATTCGTTAGGCACTCTACGCGTAACCATGGTTGGAGCGTGTTCTTTAACGCTTTCAGCAGGAGCAGTAATGGTATCTGTTAATTTCTCTAAGATATGTAAACGTCCTTCACGAGCTTGTTTTAAAGCATTTACTAAAATCTCATAAGACAATCCTTTTACTTTGATGTCCATTTGACATGCTGTAATTCCTTCAGCAGTTCCTGTTACTTTAAAGTCCATATCACCTAAATGATCTTCATCACCTAAAATGTCAGACAATACCGCATAACGATCACCATCAGAAATTAATCCCATTGCAATACCAGAAACAGGTCTTTTTATTTGAACTCCTGCATCCATTAATGCCATTGTTCCAGCACAAACAGTTGCCATTGAAGAAGAACCGTTAGATTCTAATACTTCACTCACAACTCTAACTGTATAAGGACAATCGTCAGGAATCATTCCTTTCAATCCACGTTGAGCTAAATTTCCGTGACCAACTTCTCTACGAGAGGTTCCTCTTAACGGACGTGCTTCTCCAGTACAAAAAGGAGGGAAGTTATAGTGTAAATAGAAAGTTTCTTCACCTTCGTAAGATGGCATATCTATTTTGTTTGCTTCTCTTGATGTTCCTAAAGTAACGGTTGCTAAGGCTTGAGTTTCACCTCTTGTAAATATTGATGAGCCATGTGTAGAAGGTAAGTAGTTTACCTCACACCAAATTGGTCTAATTTCATCTGTCTTACGACCATCTAAACGTAAACCTTCTGCTAAGGTTAATTCACGAATAGCAGTTTTTTGTGCTTTGTTGAAATACTTTCCAACTAAGTCTCCATAATCTGCTAATTCTTCTTCTGTGAATGAAGCTATTACTTCTTCTTTTATACTAGAAAAAGCTTCTGTTCTTTCAGCTTTAGAAGTTCCTTTTTTAGCAATAGCGTAACATTTATCATAGGTAAGCTCGTGTATTTTTTTTGCTAGTTCTTCGTCTTCTCTTTCTCCTTCATATTCACGAACTTCTTTTTTTCCAAATGCTTCTGCCAAGCGAACTTGAGCAGCACATTGTATTTTAATTGCTTCGTGTGCAAATTTAATTGCATCTGCCATTTCTTCTTCAGAAACTTCGTCCATTTCTCCTTCTACCATCATTACTGAGTCTGCAGAAGCGCCAATCATCATGTCTAAATCAGCATCTGCTAATTGAGCTCTACTTGGATTGATAACAAATTCTCCATTTACTCTAGCAACACGTGCTTCAGAAATAGGACATTCAAAAGGGAAGTCAGACAATTGTATTGCTGCTGATGCTGCTAAACCTGCTAGTGCATCTGGCATTACATTTTCATCATGAGACATTAACTGAATCATTACTTGTACTTCTGAATGGTAATCTTTTGGAAATAATGGACGTAAAACACGGTCTACAAGACGCATTGTTAATACTTCTCCATCACTTGGTCTTGCTTCTCTTTTAAAGAAACCTCCAGGATATCTTCCAGCGGCTGCAAACTTCTCTCTATAATCTACCGTTAATGGCAAAAAATCTACAGGACTTTGTTTGTAGTTTGATACTACTGTACACAATAACATTGCGTCTCCCATTCTTACAACAACTGAACCGTGTGCTTGTTTTGCTAACTTACCGGTTTCTAATGAGATGGTTCTTCCATCTCCAAGGTCTATAACCTCGTTAAATACTTTTGGAATCATACGTTTTAATTCTAATTTTTTACTTAATTAATGCGTTGTGTGTTGTTGTGTCTGTTCTCCAATGAATGTAAAATAAAAAAGAGGCACGTTTATAGAGCCTCTTTTTTTGTTAGGTTTTATTTTCTAATTCCTAATTCTTTGATAATTGCACGGTACCTGTTGATTTCAGTTTTCTTTAGATAATCTAATAAACTTCTACGTTTACCTACCAGTTTTACTAATGAACGCTCAGTGTTGTAATCTTTACGATTCCCTTTTAAATGTTCTGTTAAATGGTTGATTCTAAATGTGAACAAAGCAATTTGCCCTTCTGATGTTCCAGTGTCAGTTGCTGACTTACCGTGTTTTGAAAAGATGTTCTCTTTTACTTCTTTTGTTAAATACATGCCAATATTGATTTAAATGATTTTTATGTACTCAATGATGTTTTCATTGAAGGGGCAAATATACAATTAATTTTGTTTTTTTATAATATAATATCTCTAATATTTTTAAAGGAAATACGAGCTAAGTCTTTCATAAAAAAGGAGTTAAATAAAAAAGAGCCGTGAGGCTCTTTTTTATTTTCTTATGGGTAAGTTTTGTATCAAATCGATGTATAAATTGATTTGGTTTTTTAAGTTTTTACGTTCGTAAATCCCATCTAAAAATCCGTGTTCTAGTAAAAATTCTGAACGCTGAAAGCCTTCTGGTAATTCTTTACCAGTGGTGTCTTTTACTACTCTAGGGCCTGCAAAAGCAATCAATGCATTTGGTTCTGCAATATTAATGTCTCCAAGCATTGCATAGGAGGCTGTTGTTCCTCCGGTTGTAGGGTCTGTACATAATGAAATATACGGAACTTTGGCTTCGGCTAATTGTGCTAATTTGGCAGAGGTTTTTACTAATTGCATTAATGATAATGAAGCTTCCATCATTCTAGCACCACCAGATTTAGAAATCATTAAAAACGGAATTTCATGTTGGATGGCGTATTCAATTGCTCGTGAAATTTTTTCTCCTACTACAGAGCCCATTGATCCGCCAATAAAAGCAAAATCCATTGCAGCAATCACAAGGTTTTTACCTAAAGACAATCCAACGGCTGTTCGAACAGCATCGTTTAGTTTGCTTTTTTCTGTTGCCGCTTTTACACGATCTGTATATTTTTTTGTGTCTTCAAATTTTAGAGGATCTAAAGAAGTTAAGTTTGGGTTTAATTCTTCAAATGTATTGTCATCAAAGAAAATTTCAAAATATTCTTTACTTCCTATTCGTACATGATACCCGTCTTCTGGACTTACAAATAAATTGCTTTTTAACTCTTCAGTGTCTATAATTTTACCACTAGGTGTTTTGTACCATAACCCTTTAGGAGTGTCTTTTTTGTCTTCTGTTGGGGTTTGTATTCCTTTGTCTTTACGTTTAAACCAAGCCATTATTTAGTTGTTTTACTTTTATAGGTTGTGTATAAACGGCTAAAATAAGATATCTAATTGATTAAGCAAGTGTATTTATATTGTTTAAGTCTTCAAAAGCAGATTTTAAACGATCTTTAAATGTCAGTTCTCCTTTACGTAGCCATCCTCTAGGGTCGTAGTGCTTTTTGTTTGGAGAGTCACTTCCTGTTGGATTTCCAATTTGAGATTGCAAATAGGCTGTTTTTTCTGAAAAATAATCTCTAATTCCTTCCATAAAGGCATATTGTAAATCAGTATCAATATTCATTTTTATAACTCCGTAAGAAATTCCTTCTCTTATTTCTTCAACAGTAGAGCCAGATCCGCCATGAAATACAAAATCAATGGTATTGTGCGGAACGTTGTATTTTTTAGAAATATATTCTTGTGAGTTTTTTAAAATTTTTGGAGTTAATTTTACATTTCCAGGTTTGTAAACACCATGAACATTTCCAAAAGCAGCAGCAATTGTAAATTGTGGGCTTACTTTTAGCAGCTCTTCATAAGCAAAAGCAACTTCTTCAGGTTGTGTGTATAGTTTAGAAACATCTACATCAGAATTGTCAACACCATCTTCTTCACCTCCAGTAATTCCTAGTTCAATTTCTAAGGTCATTCCCATTTTGCTCATACGAGCTAAGTACTCTTTACAAATTTCAATATTTTCTTCAATAGGTTCTTCAGATAGATCGATCATATGAGAACTGTACAACGGTACGCCTGTTTCTGCAAAATGTTTTTCACTTGCATCTAACAAGCCATCAATCCATGGCAATAGTTTTTTAGCGGCATGGTCTGTATGTAAAATCACAGGAACTCCATAAGCTTCAGCCATTTGATGTACGTGTTTTGCACCAGCAATACCACCAGCAATTGCTGCTTTTTGATGTTCGTTGGATAGGCCTTTTCCTGCATTAAAATGTGCGCCACCATTTGAAAATTGAATAATAACAGGTGCGTTTAATTCTTTTGCAGTTTCTAATACGGCATTTATGGTATTAGAACCGATAACGTTTACCGCTGGTAAAGCGAAACCTTTTTCTTTTGCAAATTTAAAAATTTCTTGAACAGCGTTACCTGTAGCAACTCCGGGCTTGATATTATGACTCATGATGGTTTCATTTTTATAGTGGAAATTAAGGAATCAAAAGTAATCAATTTTTAAATCAACAGCTCTATTTAGTAATATAAAGTAACGAAAACGTTATAGATTTTCGTGTTAATTTATTAGAAAGGATAGTTAATTCCAACATTAAACACACTCCTGTTAAAGGTGTAGTTACTAAACCATTTTTGCCCTTTTGATAGGTAGGGCTCATAGGTTTTAAATCCGTAATCAAAACGCAATACTAAAAAACCTAGGTCATATCGTATTCCAAAACCTGAACCAATTGCAATTTGTTTGAGTGATGAGAATCCTTTAAATTTAGCATCACTGTCAACAAAGTCAGAACTTGTAATGTCCCAAATATTACCGGCATCAATAAATAAAGCGCCTTTTACATTTCCAATGAGGTCAAACCGGTATTCTAAACTTGTTAAAAACTTAAAATTACCGACATTGTACTCTAATCTTGTAGCGGTTGATCCGGGGCCTAAATCATAAGTTTGCCAGGCTCTTATGTCATTTGATCCGCCAGAGAAATAACTTTTTGTAAATGGAATTTCAGAATTTCCATAAGCAATGACAGCTCCTAAAAACGATCGAAATCCTAACACAGAGCGACTTGAAATGTCCCAAAATTGTTTGTATTCAATATCTGTTTTAAAGTATTGAGCAATAGGTGTGTCTTGTATGGTTTTTACATCATTACTGTTTTTTTGATTACTCAATAGACCAAGAAAATTTCCTGAGTTTGCAATACGGATCTTAAAAAATGAAAACGCATTGTCTTTGTAATTTGTTTGACTATTATAGTTGTAAGAATAGGCAATTGTAGGAATGATAAAGTTAGAGGTAATAATACTATGTCGATTGCTAACGTTTGCATTCTCTTTATGCGCTATTGGGTTACTTGTTTGGAAATCTGCGTCTGCATTGATCAGCTCCATAAAGGTTACAGCATTATTTCTTGTTAATTGAAAACCTAAATCACTAGGGTAGGCTTGTTCAATACCCTGAAGTTTTTCAAATTCAGAGTTGTAGATATTAAAATAGTGACCGCTATTTAGATTTCGGATATACTGTGCATTGAATAGTTCAAGATGAATGGTCTTTTTTTTGTTGAATTTCCATTTGTAATCTACAATTGCGGTAATGGTTTGTTTGTCTAATCCAATGTTTTTTTGAATTCCTGTTCCAACTGAAAAGATTGTTTTTGGAGACATTCTTTTTGGAACCCATTTTGAGATTCCAAGAGGAGCAACAAATCGAGGGATTTCTAAAGAAAGGTCTGCACCAATTTCCCATGCATTAAAAAAATCATTAGAGCTGATAGATTCTACAGAAGTATTAAAGAAAGATCCTAAAAAAGAGAATTTAAAAGTCTCTGCGCCTTTAAATGTATTTCTGTTAATAATAGAAAACTTTCCAGAAAGCCCTAATTCTCTTAAGTTAGAATGCGTGAGCTCTGTTTCTGTACTAATGGTAAATTTTTCGTTAGGAGTCAAATAAATAGTTGCTTCTAGCTCATTGTTATTTTCTTTTTGGGTATAATTGATGCTAACGGCTTTAAAATTTTTAAGAGATCTTAAGTGACTTCTTGTTAGGTTTCTAAGAGTGTCGCTATAAATTTGGTTGGGCTTTATAAAAATAGACTGTGATAAGTATTTCGGATTGTAAGCTACCTTTTTATGTGCTATAAAATAAATGCCATTGTATTGTATGGTGTCTAAATATGCTTCATCTTTTGCGTTGTATGTATAATCTGTATATACATTTATTCTTCTTATTTTTTTAACTACAAAAGGTTTAGAAATGTATTTTCCATTTTCTTCTATAATATAATTATTAGAAATTGTTAATTGAATATTTGTTTTAGAGTCTGCTCTGGTAGAATCTGCTTCAAAGGTCATTACATCTTCGTTTCCTGAAAAATTGTAAATCCCAGCATTTCTAAATAATTTAGTAACTCTTGCTGCTTCTTTTCTAAAATTGTCTTCGTTGTATTGTTCTTCAGCTTTTAAAAAGGTGTTTTCTGCTTCCGTTTTGTATATAGAATCTAAAATAGGAGAAGCAATTGAACTTGTGATGGTGTCTAAAAATAAGGGCTTTCCGGAAGAGATATGATAACTCACTTTTCCTTTTTTATTGCCAAAGGTGTCTGTTTTTACCACCACTTTATTTTTAAAATAGCCTTTTGTCATAAAATAGGCGCTCAGGTTATTTGCCGTTCTTGTATTTTTTTTTGCATTGATAATTACAGGAGGTTCACCGCTTTTTAAAAACCAATTGTTAAGACCTATAGCGGTGTTGGCAACCGCAATACTTTGTTTCTCAGAAAACAAGCCTTTAAAAAAACGATAGGTTTTCGGATTTTTAGTTCCCCATTCTGTAGGTGTTTTAGAATTTTCTGAGTTGCCTAAATTGTAAAAATATAATGAAACAGGAAACCATAAAAGCCTTGAATTGGGTTTTTGAACAAGGTAATCATTCAGTTCCTTGTTGGTGTTTTTCTTTTGATCAACATAAATGGTATTCTTTTTTAATAGGTGCTCGTTTTTTGAAAGTCTTTTTACAGAACTACACGATACCGTAATTAAAATTATAAAAAGATAAAAAGAAACTTTTTTCATTAGTTTTGTACAAAGAATACGTTGTTTCAAAAGTACTATTTTTAGACGGTTTTTCTAATTTAAAATTTAGAGATGAATTTATCAAATAATCACATCAAATTAATAACTAGTTTACAACAAAAAAAGTATCGGCAAAAACACAAACTATTTGTTGCCGAAGGCGTTAAGGTTGTTAAGGAGTTGCTTAACTCTTCATTTGTTTTAGAACAATTATTTGTTACCAATGATTGTGCCATTGATGTAGCTTCAGATCAAAAAATAGAAGTCACTTCTGCCGAGTTGAAAAAGATAAGTCAACTAAAAACGCCAAATAAAGTGTTGGGACTGTTTCAAATTCCTGAAAAAACAGCACTTACTTCTAAAGGAATAACGGTTGCTTTAGATGCAGTCAATGACCCTGGAAACCTCGGTACAATTATTAGGCTGTGCGATTGGTTTGGTGTTTCTCAATTGGTTTGCTCTAGCAATACGGTTGATTGTTTCAATCAAAAAGTGGTACAAGCTTCTATGGGGTCTTTAACAAGAGTTGCTGTTGTTTATATAGATTTATTTCCGTTTTTACAAGAAACAAAATTGCCCGTTTTTGCAGCAGATATGGGTGGTGCAAACGTTTATAAAGTAACATTGCCAAAAGAAGCGGTATTGATAATGGGAAATGAGGCCAACGGAATTTCCGATGAAATTAGGAATTTGGTGCAACAAAAAATTTCAATTCCAAGATTTGGAAATGAACAAAAAACAGAAAGTTTAAACGTGGCAACTGCAACGGCAATTTTATTAAGTGAATTTAAGAGAGCTTAAACTAAACTACAAGGGGTGTTATTCAAAAGAAAAATTTAAAAAGACGCCACGGGTTCCTAAAAACTTGATTGGAGAAGTCCATTTGCTATTTGAATCAGTATCGTATTTTAATTCATTGTTCAGTGCAAAAACACCTCTAATGGACGGTGAAAATTTAAAAAAATACAAGTACAGGTCAATTCCAATTCCAACCTCATACATAAAACTATGTGTTTTCATTCTAAACTCTCCGCTAGCATTGTCATCTGGGTTTTTCTCATTACTAGAGAAATTGTAATTATAAGAAAGTCCCGCCAACACATAGGGTTTTACGTTGTCCATTCTATCAGTGCTAAATTTTACTACTAAAGGAATACGTAAATAGGTAGAGCCAATTTCTCGAATACTATCCTTTTTGGAATTGATGTGTGAAAAAGCAATTGTTTTAGAGTTGCTTGTTAAGCCAGGTTCAAAACGTAAATTGATGTTTTTATGCAGTCGCATATCGGCAATTAAGCCTACATTAAACCCCAATGTAGGAGCCACTTTAATAAGCGCAGTGTTTGAGTAATTACTTTCTTTGTAGTCTAGTTTAAAATCATTTTGATTGATTCCTAGATAAAATCCATAGTGAAACGGGTGTTTGTCAAAATTCGGTAAATATTCCACACGATTTTTTTGCGCTGTCAAAACACTTGATAGCACTAAAAAACATCCTAAAAATATGAATTGTAAATTTTTCATTTCTTGTACTGAACTTGTTTCAGTAGTTATTTTGTAGCCGTATAAATTGAAGCGACTCCAAAAGTTACGGGCTTGTCTGTTGCAGTACTAAACCCATTTTTTAATAAAATATTGTTGAACTTTTTCCCGAAAGGAAAAGAATTAGCAGATTCTGATAAATAAGAATACGCAACATTGTCTTTAGAAAACAACTTTCCAATTACTGGAAGGATAAAAGATGTATAAAAATGATATCCTTGTTTGAACGGAAACTTGGTTGGAACAGAAGTCTCTAGTACCACAAAGGTTCCACCAGGTTTTAAAAGACGTTTAATTTCTTGTAAGCCTTTGTCTAAATTAGCAAAATTCCGAACACCAAAAGAAACTGTTATGGCATCAAAAGAAGCATCTTCAAAGGGCATGTTTTCTGAATCGCCAATAATCATTTCTATCATTTCAGACAAGCCTGCTTTGGCAATTTTTTCTTTCCCCACACTTAGCATTCCTTCAGAAATGTCTAAGCCAATAATTTTATCTGGATGTAGTTGTGAAAGCATAATGGCCAAATCTCCAGTTCCAGTAGCAATGTCTAAAATTTTTTTTGGTTGGCTTTTGCCCACAATAGCTACCACTTTTTTACGCCATTTTACATCTATTCCAAAAGAAATAACTCTATTTAAGTTGTCGTAATTTTCAGAAATAGCATCAAACATTTGAGTAACTTGCTCTTTCTTTCCAAGGGTTGAGTCTTTATATGGTTTTACGTTTTCTGGCATTACAATGTGTTGTTTTTAAATCAATGTACTCTCTTTGAAAAATAGGCTTATCCGTTAATGGCAACAACTTCATTAATCTGATTTGGTAACATGTCTTTTAACATGGTTTCAATTCCGTTTTTTAAGGTAATCGTTGCAGAAGGGCACCCACTACAGGCACCTTGTAAAATAACATTTACAATTTTATGCTCTTTGTCATACGATTGAAATGCAATGTTTCCTCCGTCAGAAGCAACTGCGGGCTTTATATGTTCTTCTAAAATAGCAATGATTTTAGTAGATGTTTCATCTAAATTTTCAGCAGGTGTTATAACGCTGTTTTCCACTTTTTTTGAAAGTTGCTTGATAATTGTTTTATTTTCTTGAAGATAGCTACGGATAAAGGTTCTTAATTCTGGATAAATAGCGTCCCACTCTACCATGTCAAATTTTGTAATTGACACGTAGTTTTCAGAAATAAAAACTTCTTTTACAAACGGAAAATGAAAAAGCTCTTGTGCTAATGGAGATGTTGCATTGGCTTCATCAATATTTTTACACTCAACATCTGTTGTTGTCAAAGATTTACTAGAGCCAAATTTCATCACGGCAGGATTTGGTGTTACCTCTGCATATACTTCAATGGCTTGTTTTGTAGGTTCAGTTACTGAAATAACTGTATTGCCACCTTGTAAATAAGCCTCAATTTGTGCCCTAACCTCTTCTTGCACGTCTTCCCATTCAACGATATCGTACTTTTGAATGGCAATAAAGTTGGCAGTGATAAATACCTTTTTTACAAAGGGTAAGTAGAATAATTGTTGTGCTAACGGAGCATTTTTTGCTTCATCGATGGTATTAAATTCATGACTTCCCCCATTGATTAAAATAGAGGTGCTTACAAATTTAAGAATCGTATGGTTGTTTGTTTTTTGTGTAGAAATAGTAATATTGCTCATCGTTTTATAGGGCTTGTATTCCATTTTGGAATATGTAATTGCTCGGCAAAATTAATGTAAAAAAATGAATGCATCACAAAGACCCTATAGGTTTATTTCCGATGAAATCTTTATTGGGTTGCTGCCTGTATTTACAGGTTAATAGTAACTGTAGCGGTTATAATTTGATTATCGATAGTTAAGTCTGCAGCGTTTACTTGATTGTACTGCGGATAAAAATCATACGATGCTGTATGAGAGTTGTTTTGATACGAAAAATCTAATTGTGTGTTGCCAAATTTATAACCAGCACCAAAAGAATAGCCTTTAATGTCGTCAGATTTAAAGGCCTTTATATGTGGATTTTGATCATAACGATAACCACCTCTTATACTTAGTGCACTAAATCGCCATTCAGAACCAATATTTACAGCATAGGTGTTTTTTAACTCATTTTGAAAAAATTGATTTTCGGCAGTAAAACCTGTGTCAGAAAACTTCATTTTGGTGTAGTTTTTTAAACTGTAATCAATGCTAATCAATCCATTTGATCCAAAAATATATGCAAAACTTGCGATGGTTTTTGAAGGTGTTTTTAAGTTGTACGAATAAAATTGAGAAGGGTAATAACCGCCAGCGGTGTTTGCGTATGTTGTGTTATTGCTAGTAATCGCAATTTCGGTATCTCCTAAAAAACCATCGTTGTTTGTAATGTTTGTTTCTTCGTCTATTTCTGAAAACCAAATTGGCGTATGATGAGAAAGCCCTAAACGTAATTTTTTGGTGGCTTTGTAAATAAAGCCTGCGCTCAAAGAAAATCCAGTCCCTATGGTTTGGTTTACTTGAAAAAAATCTGCATTTAAAACAGTTCCAGCACCATCATTATTTTGTTCGCTTAAGAGAGATTGTTGTTTGAAATTGAGATTAAATGTGTTTGCTGCAACTCCTATGTACAAGTTATTTTGATATGTGCCAGAGAAGGCAAAATTATATTCAGAAATTTCTCCTTCATAGATATTTGTATACTGCTGAATTTCTGCATTGTTGTATTGTGTTTTTGGGTCAGCGATATCTAAGGGAAATTCATTAAAAGAAGCAAAGTTGCTATTCCCACTGGCTAAAAAACGGCCTCTAAAATCATTTCGAATCGAGTAGTTAAAATCAAAAGCAAACTTTGTCCAATTGCTATTGGCGTAGGTGTTGAAAACAAAAACAGCTCCAGCTTGAGAGAAGTTGGAATAATTGTTTGAAGTACGATTAGAATTTCCATAATATACAGATGTGATATCTGCGCTTTTAGAGCTTAGTGTACTAGAAGATAGGCTGTTTTTAAAAACTGCTGCTCCGGCAGGGTTTATTTTAACGGCAGAAACATCACCTCCAAGCGCTCCAAAAGCTCCGCTCATGGCATTAAATCTAGCAGTACCAGAATAAGTGTCTTTAGAGAATAATAAGGCCAAATCTTGATAGCCTAAAGATTGTGAAACAGCAGGAAATGTAATTGCACATAACAATGCAAGTAGTGTGATTTTTTTCATGAAAACGGTTTTTTAATTTCTCCTAGAGCTACTACGCCCACTACTTCTTGAAGAAGAGCTTGAGCTTCTTGTAGATCCGCTAGATCTTCTGCTTGAAGAACTAAATCTGTATGAATTAGTACTTGTATTAGAGGTGCTTTTTTTTGTAGGGGTGTATGTTTGTCTTCTAGAAGTGTTTGAGCTTTTCGTTGTAGACATGTTTTTTTTGGTAGCGTTGCCCCTTCTTATTATTGTAGGAGAAGCTCTTCTAGTATTGTACTTTCTGTCTGTATTGTATACTTTTCCTCTTATATTTGTAGTACGTTTGTTTACAGCTGTTTTTCTTCTGCCGCTTGTAGAGCTGTACCTTCTAGAAGTGCTATTTGTGTAACTTCGTTTGTTGTAGGTATAGTTTCTGTTATTGTTATAATTGTAATAACTGTTGTTGTAATTGTATAAAGGGTAATAATAAGGAGGGTAGTAATTAAAATGATGATAGCCATAATAATAAGGAGCGTATACATAAGCTCCATAAAAACCATGTCTAAATCTCCAGTGGTAACCCCAATGATTTCCATAGCCATAATACGGATTCCAGTAATTCCAATTGTTATGGCCTAAATTTAAGGTAATAACAATATCATTGTCAGAATACCCCCAAGGTTCGTTCTCAGTATAAGAAACTCTTGTGTTGGGGTTGGTGGTGTTTATAGTGTCTCTTTCGGTTTCAATAAGTTCATAATCGCTAAAAGAATTGTACTCATTGGCATCAGTAAATACATCTTCATCATTAATGCTATCAACACGGTCAAGTTCTCTTGTAAAGTAATTATCGTCTATTTTTTTTTGTTCTTTTTTAGTTTTTACGATTACAACAGCACGTTCATTATCGTCATAAATTCCATCGTTATTGTTATAAACACTCTGATAGGTTCCACAAGAAGCGAATATCAGTGCCATTAATGATAAGAGAAGTGCTTTTTTAGGTGAGAAATGAGTTTTCATAATAAGTTGAATTATTGACGAATTAATACTGAATTGCAAAAAAATGAAACTTTGATTGGGTCAATAGCCTTTTTGCATTAGTTTTGTGCTGGAATTATTTTCCACGATAAAGATAACAAATTTTATGCCAAACTTTTAATTATGAGTAAGAAGTTAACAAAGAGAGCCGAAGATTATTCTAAATGGTATAACGAATTAGTTGTAAAAGCTGATTTAGCTGAAAACTCAGCCGTTAGAGGATGTATGGTTATCAAACCCTACGGATATGCTATTTGGGAAAAAATGCAAGCAGAATTAGACAAGATGTTTAAAGAAACAGGGCATGAGAATGCTTATTTCCCATTGTTTGTGCCTAAAAGCTTGTTTGAAGCAGAAGAAAAAAATGCCGAAGGCTTTGCAAAAGAATGTGCCATTGTTACGCATTACCGTTTAAAGAACGATCCTGACAATAAAGGAAAGTTGATTGTTGATCCGAATGCTAAATTAGAAGAAGAGCTCATTGTAAGACCCACTTCTGAAGCCATTATTTGGAATACATATAAAGGATGGATTCAATCCTATAGAGATTTACCTTTGTTAATCAATCAATGGGCAAATGTAGTTCGTTGGGAAATGCGTACCCGACTGTTTTTACGTACAGCAGAATTTTTATGGCAAGAGGGTCATACGGCGCATGCAAGTAAAAAAGAAGCAATAGCAGAGTCTAAACAAATGCAAGAAGTATATGCAACATTTGCAGAAAAATTTATGGCAATGCCAGTTGTTAAAGGAGCAAAATCTGAAAGTGAACGTTTTGCAGGAGCAGAAGAAACCTACACAATTGAGGCGTTGATGCAAGATGGAAAAGCATTGCAAGCTGGAACATCGCATTTTTTAGGACAGAATTTCGCAAAGGCTTTTGATGTAAAATATACCTCTAAAGAAGGAAAACAAGAATATGTTTGGGCAACTTCTTGGGGAGTTTCAACACGTTTAATTGGAGGATTAATCATGACACATTCAGATGATTATGGATTGGTGTTACCTCCTAAATTAGCGCCCATTGAAGTAGTAATTGTTCCTATTTATAAGAGTGAAGAGCAATTAGAAGCGATTTCTGAAAAGGTAGCGGTCTTTGTTGCTGCTTTTAAAAAGAAAGGAATCTCAGTAAAATTTGATCATAGAGACACCTTTAGACCTGGAGCAAAATTTGCGGAGTATGAATTAAAAGGAGTTCCGGTTAGAATAGCAATAGGCGCCCGTGATCTAGAAAGCAATACGGTAGAAGTTGCTCGTAGAGATACGCTAGAAAAACAAACCATTTCGCAAGATGATGTTGTAACGTTTGTAGCGAACTTATTAGAAGACATTCAAGAGAACCTGTTCAGTAGAGCTTTGTTATATAGAGATGCGCATACAACTGAGGTTACAACCTTTGATGAATTTAAAGATGCCATTGCAAACAAAGGAGGTTTTGTTTCTGCACATTGGGATGGGACAGAAGAGACGGAAGACAAGATCAAAGAAATCACAAAAGCCACCATTCGATGCATACCAAATGATCAGAAGTTAGAGGCTGGAGCCTGTGTTTTTTCTGGAAAACCATCTGC
Organism: Polaribacter sp.; assembly: GCA_029245785.1. Classification (GTDB taxonomy): domain Bacteria; phylum Bacteroidota; class Bacteroidia; order Flavobacteriales; family Flavobacteriaceae; genus Polaribacter. The sequence continues at coordinate 30,535 of JAQWOR010000066.1, read as the reverse complement.
TAGAAAAGTACTCTTTGCAAAGGCATATTAAATGTCGAAAAAAAATAAAAAAAATATTGCAGAGTTTTAAAAACGTTGTATATTTGCACCCGCAATCAGCAATAAGATTGTAATGGTCCGTTCGTCTAGGGGTTAGGACGCCAGGTTTTCATCCTGGTAACACGGGTTCGATTCCCGTACGGACTACAAGTTTTAATTAAAAACTAAAAATAAGAATTATGGCAAATCATAAGTCAGCGTTAAAGAGAATTAGAAGTAACGAAGCGAAGAGATTAAGAAACAAGTATCAGCATAAAACAACAAGAAATGCTGTACGAGTTTTACGTGCGTCTGAAGATAAAAAAGAAGCACAAGCTTTATTGCCTAATGTTATTGCAATGTTAGATAAATTAGCTAAAAACAATATCATTCATCAAAATAAAGCATCGAACTTAAAATCTAAATTAACAAAGCACGTAGCGGCTCTTTAATTTTTAAGTTTATACAATATTAAAAAAGCGTTCTGATTTTTCAGAACGCTTTTTTGTTATACAAGGTTTTACCAATCATAACTTTTATGAGCGTCCAATCTAATAAAGATAAATAAGAGCAGTGTAAAGCCCCAAAGAGAGGAGCCTCCGTAGCTAAAAAATGGCAATGGAATTCCAACGGTTGGTAGCAGTTGCATAACCATGCCTATATTAATCACAATATGAAAAAAGAATATAGAGGCTACACCATAGCCATAAATTCGTCCAAATTTATTGGTATGTGTTTCTGCCAAATAAATAATTCGGTAGAGCAGTAACATAAAGAGAATAATAACCGTAGCACTTCCTAAAAACCCCCACTCTTCTCCAACGGCACTAAATATATAATCCGTATCTTGTTCTGGAACAAACTTTCCTTGTGTCCTGTCTCCTTGTAAAAAACCCTTTCCGGAAAACCCACCTGAGCTAATTGCTTGGATAGATTGGTTGGTATTGTAGCCGATTTTTTTTGTATCAATAGATTTTCCTAGTAAAACATCAAAACGATCTCTATGATGTTGTTCAAAAACAGTATTATATACATAATTAGTGCTAAAAATAAACAAACCTACAGTCAGGTAAATACTAAGTACTTTGTACCATTGAAATCGTAAATAAGTAGAATCTTTTTTAGCAAAAAAGTACACAAAAAGTGTAATGATTACAAACGAAATTAATGTGACTGTAGAAGGACCAAACAGTAAGGTTAGTATAAATAATGCAATGGTAATTACACCTAAGATAATATAGTTTAATGTAAGCCCTTCTCTATTAAGTACAAAGAAAAAAGCCAGATAAATTAGTGCAGAACCAGGGTCTGGTTGTAGGGTAATTAAAATAGCAGGAAGAAATATAATGATAAATACCTTGATTTGATTTTTAATCAAGCCTAAATTGTATTGGCGGTCACTTAAGAGCTTTGCAACAGCAAGTGCTGTAAATGCCTTTGCAAATTCTGAAGGTTGCAAACTGATGCCTCCAAAGCTATACCAAGACATAGCTCCGTTGATGTTTTTTCCGAGTATAAATACCCCTGCTAATGATGCAATTGAAATTAGATAGAGGATACTCGAAAATTTTTCATAGTATTTTGAATTGAAAAAAAGGATGCCAATAATAAGAGGTATGCTCAATAAAATCCAGAACAATTGTTTATCATATCTTGTTGAAAGGTCAAAAAAATCTGTTGAGGTGTCAGTAATAGAGGTGGCATAAATATTGATCCATCCAAAGCCAACTAACAATACGTACAGGAGTACAAGTAGCCAGTCAACCCCTTCAAATATGTTGTTTTTCTCTACTCTCAATTTCCTTTTATAGGTTGTTGAATTTGTTGATCATAAATAGATTTCAAACTCAAGTTAATCATTCTCTTTTCTTCTGATTTTCGCAGTACTTTTTTGTGAAGGTATTTTTCAATTAATAAACTGGCAATAGGTGTAGCAATGGTAGATCCGTAGCCGCCATTTTCTACAAAAACAGCGATGGCAATTTTCGGGTTGTCTTTAGGAGCAAAGGCAATTAATATGGAATGATCTTTTTGTTGAACTCTAACGCCGTCAATTTTGGTAAAATTCTCTACGGTTCCTGTTTTTCCCGCAATTTCAATCTTTTTTACCTGACTGTACTGACCTGTGCCGCCCTTTTTAAAAACACGATGCATGGCTTCAATAATGGGTGCAAAGTGTACAGAATCTATGGTTGTCTGCTTCGGAATTGTAAAATCTGGGTTGTTAACCAGCTTTTTATTTGTTTTTTTAAGAATGTGAGGCGTGTAGAAAAAACCTTTGTTGGCAATGGCTGCGGTTACATTTGCTAACTGAATGGGAGTAGTAAGTATTTCTCCTTGACCAATGGCGTTCGAAATATTGGTGGTAGGTCCCCATCGATATCGGTTACGATTGTCGTAATATTTTCCGTTTGGAATTAGGCCTTTTTTTCCTGAAGGCAAGTCGTAGCCAAGAAAATTTCCCAGGCCAAAACTTTTAATATGCTGGCTCCAAGCATCCATTCCTTTGCTTGGACTTGAGTAGTTGTTGATAATTTTTATATAGGCATTAGAAAAATAGGTGTTACAAGATTTAGTAATCGCTGTTTGTAACCGTATAGGTGTTCCAAAAGTACCACAATGACAGCCCATAAATTCGTTTTTCCTATTTCCATATCTAAAGCCTTTGTAGCATAAAAAATGGTCTTTCGTGTTAATAACACCTTCTTGCAGCCCAATTAAAGCATTGATAATTTTAAATGGTGATCCTGGCGAATAGATTGCTTGTAGCCCTCTGTCAAACATAGGTTTGTTCTGGGTATCGTCAAATAATTGTACAGAATTAGCTGCTCGTTGTCTTCCAGTCATTCTGTTAGGATTGTAAGTTGGCGCAGAAATCAAGGCGAGTATCTCACCAGAACTAGGCTCTAAAGCAACAATTCCTCCTCGTTTTCCTTGCATCAATAACTCGCCATATTGCTGTAGTTTACTATCAATAGTTAAGGCAATGTCTTGCCCGTTTATAGCAAGGGTGTCATAGATCCCGTCTTTATAACTGCCAATAACTTTGTTTAAACGATCTCGATGTAAGTATTTTTTTCCTTTAACACCGCGCAAAATAGAGTCGTATTGTTTTTCTACTCCTCGTGTACCAATTAACTCTCCTTGTTGATAGTTGCTATTGTTTCTGGTTTCTGATTCGTTTACTTCACTAATGTACCCCAGTACATTTGCTGCAGATGCAATGGGATAATTTCGAATGCTCCTTTTTTGAATGTAAAAACCTTTAAATTTATGTAGCTTTTCTTGTAAAAAGGCAAAATCATCTTTGGCCAGTTGTTTTAGGAAAACAGAAGGCAGCCAAGGAGCATAGTTTTTCGCTTTTTGAAAGCGTTTTTTAAAAGCCTCTTTGTTAATTTTTAGTAAAGAGCAGAACTCTAAGGTATCTAGGGCTGTTACTTCTTTTGGCACAACCATTACATCATATGAAAGTTGATTAGCAACTAATAAAATGCCATTACGATCGTAAATATAACCACGTTCTGGATAGGTGTACTCAACCTTTACGGCAGCATTTTGTATAGGGTTATGGTCAGAGCCTCTTATGACTTGCAGTTGAAAAAGTCGTGCAATCAATAATAAACCTGTAATGGTTATTATAAAATAGAGTAAAAAGCTGCGTTTCATTTATTTTTTCTTTCTAATAATGTATGTTCCCATAAAAAACAAGATTGCAGTAAAAATACTTGCATATAATGTATTCACAAGAACATCTGAAAAGTTTTGCGTGCTAAAGTTAGCGAAAGAAAATAAGATAAAATGATGAATGATTATTAAAGTCATTACATAATTAAAAACATTGCCAAAAGGCTCTGCGTGTAGATCAAACAAAAGATAATCTTGTGTTGTTTTTTTTAAGAAAACTCGAACAAAAAACAGCCTGATATAGGCAACAAAGAGCAGTGAGAAAGCATTGATTCCTCCAGAATCAGAAAAGAAATCAATAGACAAGCCTAAAAGAAATGAAAGGAATAAAAAAGGAAAGCGTTCTTCTCTTAGCGGGTAGAAAATCACAAAGGCAACATACAAGTACGGATTGATATATCCTAAGAATAAAATGTTGTTTAAGATAAAAACTTGTAAAAAAAGCAGCGACAAAAACAAGAAAGCGATGTATAATCTTTTATTCATTTGTCAAATTTTCTAACGCGTTAATTTCTGTTTTTTCCAAATTTTTAACAACATATATATAGCCAATATTACTCATGTCGTTAAATAATTGAATGTTTATAGAGCGCAAAGAGTTTTTGGTAGCCTTGCTTTTTACAGTGCCAATTAAGATCCCTTCAGGAAAAATGGTAGATTTTCCTCCAGTTACAATGGTGTCGCCTATTTGAATTGTTGCCTGCCTAGGAATGTCTTCAAGTTGTACGATATTGTAATCTTTGCCATCCCATAGTAAGGTTCCGAAATGAAAACTGTTTTTTAATCGGGCGTTGATTTTACTATTGCTGTTTAAAATAGATTGAACTCTAGAATAATTGCTACTTGTGTCATCAATAATACCAATAATACCTTTGTTGTTTATAACGGCCATTTCTTTGCTTAGACCTTGTTTGTTTCCTTTGTTGATTGTAATGTAATTGTTTTTTTTGTGGTAGCTGTTATGTATAGCCCTGGCATTAGAATACACGTATTTTTGATGAAAATGGGAGCTGTCTATAGCTGTAAAATCAAGAACGGTATCTATTTTAGAGTTGAAAAATTCTAATTGATTTTTAAGACTTGTGTTTTCAAGAATTAATTCCTCGTTTTGAGCTTTAAGATTAAGGTAATTAGAGAATTGAGAAGATTTCTCATATAGACCTCCAGTTATTTTATTGGCAGAACTAATGAACTTACTTTTGTGAAAACGAGTATTGTTTATTGTGAAAAAGAGCGCAATGAATGCTAGTAACAGAAAGAATAGAAAATTTTTATACTTCTGAATAAAAGAGATTAACTGTTGCATACAAAGAGCTTAAAAAACTTATTTCATTAATACGCTTTTGTATTTTTCAATCTCTTTTAAGGCAATTCCAGTACCTCTAACCACAGCTCTTAAAGGGTCTTCAGCAACATAAACAGGCAAGTCTGTTTTACGAGACAAGCGTTTGTCTAGTCCGCGTAACATAGAGCCACCTCCGGCTAAATAAATTCCTGTATTGTAAATATCTGCAGCCAATTCTGGCGGAGTTTTAGAAAGGGTTTCCATAACGGCATCTTCAATTCTTAAAATAGATTTATCCAATGCTTTCGCAATTTCTCTATAAGATACTTGCACTTGTTTTGGTTTTCCGCTCAATAAATCTCGCCCTTGAACTAACATGTCTTCTGGCGGAGTTTCTAAATCTTCTGTGGCAGCACCAACGGTCATTTTAATTTTTTCTGCGGTAGTTTCGCCTACATGTAAGTTGTGCTGAGTTCGCATATAGTACATGATGTCATTGGTAAATACATCACCAGCAACTTTTACAGACTGGTCACAGACAATTCCTGCTAATGCAATTACGGCTATTTCTGTAGTTCCGCCACCAATATCAATAATCATGTTTCCTTTTGGTTCCATAATGTCAATTCCAACACCTATTGCCGCTGCCATTGGTTCAAAAATTAAGTAAATTTCTTTGGCATTCATATGTCTTGCAGAGTCTTGTACGGCACGTCTTTCAACTTCTGTAATTCCAGACGGAATACAAATAACCATACGCAATGCAGGAGGAAATAGTCTTTTTTTGATGGATGGAATTTGTTTTATAAATTCTTTAATCATTTCCTCTGATGCCTGGAAATCTGCAATAACACCATCTTTTAAAGGACGGATGGTTTTGATGTTTTCATGTGTTTTTCCTTGCATCAAATTGGCTTCTTTGCCAATGGCGATGATTCTTCCAGAAACCCTATTTCTAGCAACGATTGATGGGCTATCAATTACCACTTTACCGTTGTGTATAATAAGTGTATTAGCGGTTCCTAAATCAATAGCAATATCCTCCGTCATAAAATCGAAAAAACCCATAAAATATCCTTGTTTATTTTTTTTTGATGTTCTTACAAAGCTACTAAATTTATGTATTCAAAATACAGTTAATTCAGAAGTTCTTTTTTAATGCTTAAAATGACGAGTTCCTGTCAATACCATAGAGATGTTATTGTCATTGCAATACTCAATACTCAGCTGGTCTTTGATAGAGCCTCCTGGCTGAATTACACTTGTAATTCCGGCATTATCTGCAATTTCTACACAGTCTGGAAACGGGAAAAAAGCATCACTTGCCATGACAGATCCTTTTAAATCAAAACCAAAACTTGTTGCTTTTTCAATGGCTTGTTTTAAAGCGTCAACTCTACTTGTTTGCCCTGTTCCACTAGCAAGCAATTGCTTGTTTTTTGTAAAAACAATGGTGTTTGATTTTGTATGCTTGCAAATTTTAGAAGCAAATAACAAGTCTTCTAGCTCGTTAGCAGAAGGTTTGTTGTTGGTTGCATAGCTTAGGTCTTCCAGGCAATCTGTTTTTGAGTCTTTTTCTTGTACTAAAGTGCCATTTAAACAAGTTCTTACGCTTGTGTTTGGCATTTCTATTTTGTTTTGAACGAGTACAATTCTGTTTTTCTTTCCTTTTAAAGTTTCTAAGGCTTCTGTTGTAAAAGAAGGAGCGATGACCACTTCGCAAAATAATTTATGAATTTCTTCAGCAGTTTCTTTGTCAATTTCTGTATTGGCAATTAAAACTCCTCCAAATGCCGAGGTTGGGTCGCCAGCCAATGCGTCTAAATAGGCTTGCTTGATGGTGTTTCTTTGTGAAAACCCGCAGGCATTGTTGTGTTTTAAAACGGCAAAAGTTGGGGCTTCTCCAGAAAATTCATTCATCAAGTTCACCGCAGCATCAACATCTAATAGGTTGTTGTAGCTCAATTCTTTTCCGTGTAATTTATCAAACATGGCTTCTAAGTCTCCAAAGAAATACCCTTTTTGATGTGGGTTTTCTCCATATCGTAAAACAGACCCATTGTTTTCGCTAATTTTCAATGTAAACTCTTCCTGTTCTTTGTTAAAGTAGTTAAAAATTGCTGTATCATAATGTGAAGAAATGTTGAACGCTTTTGAAGCTAAATTTTTTCTATCTGAAATTGTTGTAGCACCCTTATTTTCAGAGATTAAATTTAAAAAAGAATCGTATTGTTCCATAGAAGAAATAATAACAGTGTCTTTGAAATTTTTTGCGGCAGCTCTAATTAAAGAAATTCCTCCGATATCAATTTTTTCGACAATATCTTCTTCAGATGCTCCAGAAGCAACGGTTTTTTCAAAAGGATATAAATCTACAATAACCAAATCTAATTGTGGGATTTGATAGGATTCCATTTCAGAAATATCACCCTGATGATCTTGACGGTTTAGAATACCTCCAAAAATTTTTGGGTGTAATGTTTTTACACGTCCGCCTAAAATAGAAGGATATGAAGTGATATCTTCTACAGGAATTACGTTGATTCCTAAGTCTTTGATAAATTTTTCTGTGCCTCCAGTAGAATAAATAGTTACATCTAATTTGTTAAGTTTTTCTACTAATGGTTTCAAACCATCTTTATGAAAGACAGATATTAAGGCAGATTTGATTGTTTTTGTGTTGCTCATGTTGTTGTGTTGTTAAGCACGCAAAACTACTAAAAATCAAGAGTTCATACAATAGAAAAAAATAAAAACAGAAAAAAAATAAGTCTCTAGTTTTAGGCTAAAATTTGTGAAACTTTAGCACAAATAAATTCTAAAAGTTCTTCATCTTTTTCTGTAAACGGGTTAACGGTATGAGAATCTATATCTATTTGTCCTACGTTTTTTTCATTTACAAAAATTGGAAATACAATTTCTGATTTGACTTTCCATCCGCAAGAAATATAATTTTCTTGTTCAGAGACATCTTGAACTACAAAATTGTTATTACTAACAGCAACCTGTCCACAGATACCTTTCCCAAAAGGAATGATGATATGATCAGTAGGTTCACCAGCATATTGCGCTAATTTTAACTCATTTTTATTACCGTTTTTAAAATAAAACCCAACCCAATCATAATATGCGATCTCTGATTTAAGATAGTTGCAAATAGCTTGTAGTTTTTTTTCAACTAAAAAATCACTGTCAATTAAGGTGGTAATTTGAGTTTTTAGATTTTGTACTTGCATTGTGTTGTATTTTTGATTTTTTAGAAATACCTATATTTGTTTTATGTCAGAATATATAAGGGTACAAAATAACTACATTTTAGCATGAAAAGAGATAAGATATATGCACTTTTTTTTCGAATGTTTTTTGGAATCTTCTTTTTGTTGGGTTTTTATAAGTGCAAGTCTTCTGTAAGAACATCTCCTCAAGAAATTGTAGAAAGATCTGTGGCTTATCATGGAGGAATGGAATTATGGAAGGCTAGTAAAGGGTTAAGTTTTGATAAAGAAATTATCCTGTATGACAGAGAAGGTGCAATTGAGTCAAAATTGGTGCAGCATCAAAAATTTAGGTATGACCGTGGCTTGGAAGGTGAATTGAGCTGGGTAAAAAACGGAAATCGGCTGTCTATTGTTTACAAAGATAAAGTTGTTTTAAAAAAAATGAACGATTCAATTATAACTTCAAAAAAAGAATTGCAAGCTGCAAAGCGCACTTTTTTTTCTGCACATTATGTCATCAATCAGCCCTTTAAGTTATTAGATTCTTTAACAAAGTTATCTTATGTGGGTATAAAAATGATAGAAGGTAAAGAAAATTATGTGGTTCAGGTTGGGTATAAAAATGACACTGATTTGTCAGACAAGTGGTTTTATTATTTTGATAGTAAGACTTGTCAATTAATAGCAGCAAAGGTTGTTCATGGGGCTAAAACAAGCATGATAAAAAATCTCACTTTTGATAAAAGTACAGGCTTGTTGTTTAATAAGCGCAGAAAAAGCTATTTTATAAAATCGTCGGGTGAGATAGATTATTTGAGGGCCGCCTATTTTTATACAAATTTTCGTAGATATTAAAAAACCCGAGAAGTTTCTCGGGTTTTTTTTAGTGTCTATAGTATTTGTAAATACAATTACATCATTCCTGGCATTCCGCCACCAATTGGAGGCATTGCAGCAGGTGTATCTTCTTTGATGTCTATCAATGCACATTCTGTAGTTAAAATCATTCCAGCAACTGAAGCTGCATTTTCTAGAGCTACACGAGTTACCTTTTTAGGGTCAATGATACCTGCTTTGAGCATGTCTACATAGGTGTCTGATTTTGCATCATAACCGAAGTGTTTTTTACCTTCTATTACTTTGTTGATAACCACAGAACCTTCTCCTCCAGCATTCTCAACAATTGTTCTTAAAGGAGCTTCTATTGCACGAGCAATAATTTGAACGCCAGTAACTTCGTCTAAATTATCTGTTGTGATTTTTTTCAACACATTGATTGCTCTTACCAAAGCAACTCCACCACCAGCAACAATTCCTTCTTCAACAGCAGCGCGAGTTGCATTTAGAGCATCGTCTACTCTGTCTTTCTTTTCTTTCATTTCTACCTCAGAAGCAGCTCCAACATATAAAACAGCAACACCGCCAGCTAATTTAGCCAAACGTTCTTGTAGTTTTTCTTTGTCGTAATCTGAAGTTGTTGTTTCTATCTGAGCTTTAATTTGGTTGACTCTTGCTTTGATTGTTTTTGTGTCTCCAGAGCCATTTACAATCGTTGTGTTGTCTTTGTCAATGGTAATGGTTTCTGCAGTTCCTAATAAGTCTAAAGTGGCATTTTCAAGAGAAAACCCTCTTTCTTCAGAAATTACGGTTCCGCCAGTTAAGATGGCAATATCTTCTAACATTGCTTTTCTTCTGTCTCCAAAACCAGGAGCTTTTACCGCGGCAATTTTTAAACCACCTCTTAATTTGTTAACTACTAAGGTAGCTAGTGCTTGCCCGTCAACATCTTCAGCAATAATTAATAACGGACGACCAGATTGAGATACAGGCTCTAAAATTGGAAGAATTTCTTGTAGGTTGGAAATCTTTTTATCGAATAATAAAATGTATGGATTTTCTAAATCAGCAATCATTTTATCGGCATCTGTTACAAAATATGGAGATAAATAACCTCTATCAAATTGCATCCCTTCAACCACATCAACAAAAGTGTCAGTTCCTTTTGCTTCTTCAACAGTAATTACTCCTTCTTTACCCACTTTTCCAAAAGCGGTAGCAATTAATTCTCCAATAACGTTATCGTTATTTGCAGAGATAGCAGCGACTTGTTTTATTTTTTCTGATGAATTCCCTACTTTTTGGGCTTGTTTGTCTAAATCAAGAATAATAGATGCAACAGCTTTGTCAATTCCGCGCTTCAAGTCCATTGGGTTTGCACCTGCAGCCACATTTCTTAAGCCTTCTTTTACAATTGCTTGTGCTAATACGGTTGCTGTTGTGGTTCCGTCTCCGGCTAAATCGTTTGTTTTAGAAGCTACTTCTTTTACCATTTGAGCTCCCATGTTTTCTAATTCATTCTCTAGCTCAATTTATTTTGCTACCGTAACTCCGTCTTTTGTAACTGTTGGAGCGCCAAAAGCTTTGCTAATAATTACGTTACGCCCTTTAGGTCCTAAAGTTACTTTTACTGCATTTGCCAATGCGTCTACACCGCGTTTTAAACCGTCACGTGCATCTACATCAAATTGTATGTCTTTTGCCATTTTGTTTTATTTTGTGCCATAAGCTTTTTGCTTTTAGGCGTTTAGTTTAATGTATAAAAAGCAATTGTTATATAATTGCTAAAATGTCGCTTTCGCGCATTATTAAATAATCGTTCCCTTCTAGTTTTAATTCTGTTCCTGCATATTTCCCATATAGAACAGTGTCTCCAACTTTTACAGTTATTGGTTCGTCTTTTGTGCCTTTTCCAGTAGCAATAACAGTTCCTTTTTGAGGTTTTTCTTTTGCGTTGTCTGGTATAATTAATCCTGAAGCTGTGGTGGTTTCGGCTGCTGCTGGTTCTACGAGAACTCTATCGGCAAGTGGTTTAATGTTTAATCCCATTTTTATTTTTTTTGATTCAATTAATTGTCTGCTTATTTCTAGTCAGAAATTATGCCAGTTAGAAAAAACTGACAATTTTTCTAATCTATTTTTTTTAGATTCAAAACAAAGGTATAAAAAATGCCAACGTGTCATTTACGTTGGCATTTTTTATGTTTTTAATACTTATTGCTCTGGTTGTTAGTTTACGCTATCTTTAGTTGTAGCGGGTGTATTATTTTGTTGAGCAGGTATTGTTGTTTGTACATTGTTTAAGGTGTTATCTAACTGCGGGTTGTTGTTGCTGTTAGCTCTTGGAATCGCAAAATTTGCTAATAAGATTAAAACAAATAAAGAGATTGCCAATGTCCATGTGGCTTTGTCTAAAAAGTTGTTGGTACTTTGAACCCCACCTATAGATTGTGATCCGCCACCTCCAAAAGAAGAAGATAATCCTCCGCCTTTAGGGTTTTGAACCATTACAATTAATACAAGTGCAACGGCTACAAATAATATTAAAACTAAAAATAATGTATAACTCATGATTTATTTTTTTGTAAAATTTGAACTCTTTTTATTTGGTCTGCAAAGAAACCACTTTTTTCTGGATATTTCAAACTTAAAATCTCATAAGCTTTGATGGCATTTTCATATTTTTTTTGTTCTAAATAGACTTTGGCTAAGGTTTCAGTCATTATCGATGAATGTGAATTGCTTTCAGAGATCTTAACAACATATTCTGCCTGTTTGTTAATACGGCTTATTTTTGGGTTTTGTTTGATGAAGTTGTCAATAAGTGTTGCCTTGTCTGGTTTTTGAGAAGCTGAACTTGTTGTTCTCTCAATTTTCTTCTGAGCAGATAATTGTAGCCATTCATTAAAAGAATGTGTTTCGTTTTGCGTAAAATGAATCGGTTTTCCAATTGATAATTCACGCTTGATAGCTTCGGGTTTTTCTGAGCTTATTTTTTCTGAAATTTGATGATGCACTTCTGTTGCTTTAGCAAGAGGGGTTTCGCTTTTTGTAAAAACACTTGAAGTAATGAAGTCAAAAAGAATGGTTCTGTCTGAAGTATAAGCAGCTGTTATTTTTAGCTCTGAATTGTACTTGAAACTTTTTTCAGCATTTAAACTTTTTAAATAAATAGCTCTTGCTGCTTGAAAATAAGGGTAGGTGTCAATGATAGATTTTAAGCTTGAAGCTTCTTCCTTTTGTATCTTATCAGGATGTTTTAATAGCGTTATGAAGTTTGTTGTGTTCAATATATATTGTGTATTTTTTCTTCTCTTAATAAGATAATCGATGCTTTTGTAGCTACCACTTTGCTACGGATGCATTAAAAATATCTTGTGTAATACGTTCTATAATTTCATTAAAAGCAGCTTCTAGTGGGCTTCCGATAAGTTGTGTGTTTGCGGGGTAGTCATAGTAAAAAGAAAAGGATTTTTCAAAATTATCTTTTTCTATGAATTTATTAAAATAACGAACATTTACGGTGATTGTCAATCGATTTTGCGCTGCAGTTTGTTGTGCTGTTGCACTCATGGGAGCAATTCGATACCCTGTTATTTCTCCTTCAAAACGCAAGTCACCTTCATTAGAAACCAGAGTTAGGTTGGTTTGACGCGTAAATAAATCTTGAAAATCTTGTGTAAATTTTTGACTTAACGTTGGTTCTACCAATGAAGCATTATTTCTAAAATAATCTATTTGTAGTGTTTTTGCTTTTCCAGTATCTCCGCCGGTAAAAGAATATATACCACAGCCAATTAGCGTACTTGAGATGATTAAAAAGCTGGCGATGTAATGTATTTTTTTCATAAATAAATTCAAATGTAAACAAATCAACACTGAAACGTGGTATTATAAATCGTATTGTTTAATTTTTCGGTACAATGTTCTTTCAGAAATGCCCAATTCTTTAGATGCTAATTTACGTTTTCCATTGTTTTTTTCTAATGATTTTCGAATCATTTCTAGTTCTTTGTCTTGCAAAGATAAAGATTCATCTTCTGTAATGGTTTCTATAAAGTCGTATGAGTTTGGGGTTTCAATACTTGCTTGCGGAAGCTGAACTACCTCTATATTTCCTGTTTCTGTTGCGTGTTGTTCTTGATAAATTTTTTCGATAAGCTTGTGGTTATCTTCTTGAACCTGCTCTGCATTTCCACTTTTCATAATGTCTAATGTGAGCTTCTTTAAGTCATTGATATCATTACGCATGTCAAACAAAATCTTATACATAATGTCTCGCTCGTTTGCAAAATCAGTACTTGAAGGTTTACCAATTACCGCAGGTAGATTTCCGCGATTGGTTGGCAAATAGTGAATCAGTTTTGCTGCTGTGATCAGTCTACTTTCTTCAACCACCGAAATTTGTTCTGCAATATTTTTTAACTGTCTGATGTTTCCAGGAAAGCGAAAATTATTTAATAATTTGGTAGCCTCTTCATCTAGTCGAATGGTTGGCATATTGTATTTTTGTGCAAAATCTGCCGCAAATTTTCGAAACAATAAATGGATGTCTTCTTTGCGTTCTCTAAGTGGAGGGAGTAAAATTTCAATGGTGCTCAATCGGTAATATAAATCTTCTCTAAACTTCTCTTTATGGATGGCGCTGTCCATATTTAGATTTGTTGCTGCAACAATTCGAACATTTGTTTTTTGAACTTTAGAGGACCCTACCTTTATAAATTCGCCATTCTCTAAAACACGCAATAAACGAACTTGTGTTGTTAATGGCAGTTCGCCAACTTCGTCTAAAAAAATGGTACCGCCATCGGCAACTTCAAAATACCCTTTTCTTTCAGATGTTGCTCCTGTAAAAGCACCTTTTTCGTGTCCAAACAATTCACTATCAATGGTTCCTTCAGGAATTGCACCACAGTTTACGGCAATGTATTTTGCATGTTTTCTATGTGATAATTGATGAATAATTTTTGGAATAGTTTCTTTACCAACACCACTTTCTCCAGTAACCAATACAGAAATATCGGTAGGAGAAACACGTATGGCTTTTTCTAAAGAACGGTTTAAAAGCGCATCGTTTCCGATAATCCCAAAACGCTGTTTTATAACTTGTAAGTTTTCCATTTTTTTATAGTTTTGGAGTTTCAAAGTGGCGAAAGTTGGAAGTAAATTTTATTGTTACTCTGTTACTTTCTGCCTCTGAACCCTGTTGCTTTGTGGCTTTGTAACTCTGCTACTTTTTACTCAATTTAATTATTATCAGAATAGCCAACTGCGGTTCCAATTAAGGTTGCAGAGGTGCAATCTTCTATTTTTACATTCACAAAGTCGCCAATTTTATACTGCTCTTTTGGAAAAACAACCACGGTGTTTTGCGAGTTTCTTGCTTTAAAATGCAGGTCAGATTTTTTAGAAATACCTTCAATTAAAAATTCTTCAGTTTTTCCTAAGTGTTGTTGTGTTCTTAATAAGCTGTGTTCTCGTTGCAATTGAATTACTTCTGCCAATCGACGTTTTTTTACTTCTTCAGGCACATCATCTGCCATTTTTTTAGCGGCTAAAGTCCCAGGTCTTTCAGAATAAGAGAACATATAGCCATAGTCGTATTTGACATAGCGCATTAAGCTTAATGTGTCTTGATGGTCTTCTTCTGTTTCTCCACAAAAGCCAATAATCATATCTTGAGATAATGACATTTCTGGTACAATTTTCAAGACATTATCAATTAATTGAATGTATTCTTCTCTGGTGTGTTGTCTGTTCATTGCTTTTAGCATTTTAGTGCTTCCGCTTTGGACAGGCAGGTGTAAATACTTGCAAATATTTTTATGTTTTGCCATGACATGAATTACATCTAGACTCATGTCTTGTGGATTTGAAGTAGAAAAACGAAAACGCATTTTTGGAAATTTTGTAGCTGCCAAATCTAATAGTTCTGCAAAACCTACGGCAGTTTCCTTTGCAATTTCAGAAGCATTTTTATAGTCTTTTTTTAAACCTCCTCCATACCATAAATAGCTGTCTACATTTTGTCCAAGTAAGGTAATTTCTTTAAAATTTTGCTGATGCATTGTTCTAATTTCTTCCAAAATACTTTGAGGGTCTCTACTACGTTCTCTTCCACGTGTAAAAGGAACCACACAAAAAGTACACATATTGTCACAGCCTCGCGTAATAGAAACAAAGGCAGAAACGCCATTGTTATTCAATCGAACAGGAGAGACATCTCCGTAAGTTTCGTCTTTAGAAAGTATTACATTTACGGCATCTCTACCAGCGTCAATTTCTTCTAATAGGTTAGGGAGATCTCTATAGGCATCTGGTCCCACAACTAAGTCGACAATTTTTTCTTCTTCTAAAAACTTTTCTTTTAGTCGTTCTGCCATACAGCCTAAAACACCCACCTTCATTGTTGGATTGATTTTTTTAACAGCATTGTATTTTTCTAAACGTTTTCTAACAGTTTGTTCTGCTTTTTCACGAATAGAGCAGGTGTTTACCAATACTAAATCGGCGTCTTCTAAGTTTTGAGTGGTGTTAAATCCTTGTTCTGCAAGAATTGAAGCGACAATTTCACTATCGTTCATATTCATTTGACACCCGTAGCTTTCTATAAATAACTTTTTGGAGTTTTTACTTTTACAATCCATCACAAGAGGCTTCCCTTGTAGTGTTTCATCAATTATCTTTTCAATTTGTTCCATGTTCATGTCTTAATGAAAGGCAAAGATACGACCAATATTTAAAAAAGATGACAAATTGGCAGAAAATTAACAACTGCTCAGTGCGTATAGAAAACGTTGCTTTGTTTGTTCTTTTAAGGGCTGGCAAGAATAGTTTTAACTATCTTTGCTGAAATTTGTTTTTATGCAGAATAAAACCCCAAAAATAGTAGGTTACTGGTTGCTTTTAGGAGCTATTTTAGTTGTTGCAATGGTTGTCATTGGAGGCATTACAAGGCTTACACAATCAGGACTATCTATTGTAGAATGGAAGCCTATTTCTGGTATCGTTCCGCCGCTTAATACACAAGATTGGATGGTAGAGTTTAACAGCTACAAAACATCTCCTGAGTATATAAAAAGCAATAGCCATTTTTCGTTAGATGACTTTAAATCTATTTTCTGGTGGGAATTTATTCACCGGTTTATTGGGCGTTTAATAGGGTTTGTGTTTTTAATTCCATTTATTTGGTTTTATGTTACCAAAAAAATAACAAGTAAATCGCTTTTTAAAAATTTAATAATTATCTTTTTGTTAGGTGGTTTACAGGGTTTTATAGGATGGTTTATGGTAAAAAGTGGATTGGTAAATAGGCCGAGTGTGAGTCATTATAGATTGGCATTACACTTAAGTACTGCACTGTTTTTGGTTGGCTATATTTTATGGACAGCCTTGCCAATAATAGCCCCGATAACCAAAAAGACACCCTTTTTTCTGAAGTTGTATACAAAGCTTAAAGTTTTGCTAGCTTTGGTGAGTTTTCAAATACTTTATGGTGCTTTTACAGCAGGTCTTAAAGCGGGTTATATGTATCCTTCTTATCCTAAAATGGGAACTGATTGGTTGCCATTGTCTGGCATTGAGGCCTTTCAACATTTAGGTATAGTGGCACTGTTTGAAGATCCTGTGTTGGTTCAGTTTATACACCGTTGGTTGGCTGTTGTAGTGGTGCTGTTTTTTATAAACTTCTTTTTAAGTGCTCGTAAAAAGGACTTGTCAATCATTCAAAAAAAATGTGCTAAACTTTTAATTTGGGCTATTGCTTTACAGTTTTTCTTAGGTGTTTTTACGTTGATATATGCAGTGCCTGTTTCTTTAGGTGTTTTACATCAATTAGGGGCTGTCATTGTCTTGGTAGCACTTATTATAGCCTTGTATTCGTATAGACCTTTCAAGAAAATTTAAAAAAATAAGCAGTAATGTGAGGGCTGTTAATTGCAGGTTTTTTTTGTAGAAAAACAGAAAATTATCGAGCGATTTTTTGATATATAAAAAAACTTCCTACTTTTGCGGATTCAACACGCCATTATATATAAGGTGTGAAAAAAGATAATTGAAGAGAAATATGGCAAAGAATTTAGTAATTGTAGAGTCACCAGCAAAAGCAAAAACAATAGAGAAATTTCTAGGAAAAGGCTTTCAAGTAGAGTCTAGTTTTGGACATATTGCAGATTTACCATCGAAAGAGTTGGGTGTAAATGTAGACGGTGATTTTTTGCCAAAATACATTGTCTCTACAGATAAAAAAGCAGTTGTAAAGAAATTGAAAGACCTTGCTAAAAAAGCCGAAACAGTTTGGTTAGCAAGTGATGAAGATAGAGAGGGAGAGGCAATTGCTTGGCATTTATCAGAACAATTAAAACTGAAAAAAGAAAACACAAAACGTATTGTTTTTCACGAAATCACAAAGAAAGCCATTTTAAAAGCGGTTGAGCATCCAAGAGAAATTAATTATAACTTGGTCAATGCGCAACAAGCTCGTAGAGTTTTAGATAGATTGGTTGGGTATGAATTATCTCCGGTATTATGGAGAAAAGTAAGAGGAGGTTTGTCTGCAGGAAGAGTGCAATCGGTATCAGTACGATTGATTGTAGAGCGCGAGCGTGAAATAGAAAACTTCTTGCCTGTTGCTTCTTATCGAGTAGATGCAGAGTTTGTCAATGCAGAGGGAAAGAAGTTTAAAGCAAAATTAGCGAAGAATTTTACAGAGAAAGCAGCTGCTGAAGACTTTTTACAATCTTGTGTAGCAGCGCAATTTACAGTTGCTGATCTGCAAAAAAAGCCTGCAACAAAAACACCAGCAGCACCTTTTACAACATCAACATTACAGCAAGAAGCATCTCGAAAATTGGGATACCCCGTAGCAAAAACAATGATGGTTGCACAGCGTTTATATGAAGCAGGTTTAATTACCTATATGAGAACGGATAGCGTAAATTTATCAGAAGATGCAAGACATGCAGCTGCTGCAGAAATTACCGCATCGTATGGTTCAGAATATAGCAAGCCTAGAACCTTTTCAACAAAATCAAAAGGAGCACAAGAGGCGCATGAGGCGATTCGTCCAACGAATATGGAGACTCGTGAAATTTCAGCAGAATATGATCAGATGAGGTTGTACAGCTTGATCTGGAAACGTACGCTTGCATCACAAATGAGCGATGCTAAACTAGAACGGACGGTTGTAAAAATAGACAATACTAAAAACCAAAAAGAATTTGTTGCCAACGGAGAGGTGATTACTTTTGAAGGCTTCTTAAAAGTGTATTTAGAAGGAACAGATACTGATGATGATGAGCAAGCAGGAATGTTGCCAATGCTACACGTAAAAGAACTGTTGGAGAACGAATTTATTACTGCAACAGAACGTTATACGAGACCAAAAGGACGTTTTACAGAGGCCTCTTTGGTAAAGCGTTTGGAAGAATTAGGAATCGGACGTCCGTCAACCTATGCACCAACAATTTCTACCATTCAACGTAGAGAATATGTAGAAAAAGGAACTGTAGAAGGAAAAGAAAGAGCGTATATTCAGTTGGTATTTAAAAAAGATTTGGTTATCGAAAACAACCTGACTGAAAAGGTGGGTTCTGATAAAGGGAAGTTGGTTCCGACAGATATCGGAAATATCGTAAATGATTTTTTGGTGGCTAATTTTTCAACAATTTTAGACTTAGGATTTACAGCGAAAGTAGAGTCAGATTTTGATGCCATTGCAGATGGGAAAGAAGACTGGATCTCTATGATTAAAGATTTTTATAAAGATTTTCATCCAACGGTAGAAGACGTTGCAGCTAATGCAGAAAGAGCAAAAGGAGAACGATTGTTAGGAATTGATCCAGAAAGTGGTAAAAACGTATATGCACGATTGGGTCGTTTTGGAGCGATGGTACAAATAGGAGAAGCTACCGATGACGAAAAACCAAAATTTGCGAGCCTACAAGCAGGGCAAACATTGAATACCATTAGCTATGAAGAAGCAATGGATTTGTTTCAATTGCCAAAGTCGTTAGGAGATTATGAAGGAGAAGAGGTGATTGTTGCCAGTGGTAGATTTGGTCCTTATCTTAAATTTGAAGAAAAATACATTTCTTTAGATAAAGGAGAAAATCCGATGTCTGTTGATATGAATAGAGCCATTGAGCTTATTGAAGCAAAACGAGCAGCAGATGCGCCTATTGGTGAGCATGACGGGCTGCCAATTCAAAAAGGTGTTGGGCGTTTTGGACCATTTATAAAATGGAACTCTATATTTATCAACGTAAATAAAAAATACGATTTTGATAATTTATCAGATGCTGATTTGGTACAACTCATTGAAGATAAAAAGCAAAAAGAGATTGATAAATTGATTCACAATTGGGAAGAAGCTGGAATTCGTGTAGAAAAAGCACGTTGGGGACGATTTAATATTATCAAAGGGAAATTGAAAATAGAGTTGCCAAAAACCACCAAGGCAGAAAAATTGACCTTGGAAGAGGTTGAAGCAATTATTGAAGCCAAAAAACCAAAGAAAAAAACGGCAAAGAAAAAAACAACCAAGAAGAAGTCAGCTAAAAAATAAGAATGAACCTGGATTTTTTAACCCCCGTAAAAGATACAATTGTTGCTCACTTGGTGCTACAGCCTGCACAGAGTTTGGGTAGAAATATCGAAGTGCATTCTTCTCAGAATGGGGTGCCAGAACTAGAAGGTGTTCAAATAGCAATTGTAGGGGTGCAAGAAGATAGAAATGCTGTTGATAATTTGAATTGTGGAGAAAATTTGCATGAAATCCGCAAGCATTTATACCAGTTGTTTCCCGGAAATTGGCATACGTCAATTGTAGATTTAGGAAATATTGAAAAAGGAGACACCGTTGAAGACACTTATTTTGCAGTGTCAAGTTTAAGTGCTTATTTGTTGAAAAAGAATATTATTCCTGTCATTATTGGAGGAAGTCAAGACATTACATATGCAAATTACAGAGCTTATGATGAACTAGAGCAATCTGTAAATATTGTTGCTGTTGATAGTCGGTTTGATATTGGAACTACAGAAGGCGAGTTGAGCTCAAGGTCTTACTTGAGTAAAATTGTAATGGATAAGCCTAATAATTTATTCAATTATAGCAATATTGGTTATCAAACCTATTACAATTCGCAAGAAGAAATGGATCTGTTAAAGAATTTGTTTTTTGATGCCTATCGATTGGGTGAGGCAAAAGATTTACAAATGGTTGAACCTATTTTAAGAGATGCTGATATTGTAAGTGTTGATATTGGGTCAGTCAAACAAAGTGAAGCTCCAGCAAATAATAATTGCTCTCCTAACGGGTTTTATGGCGAAGAAATTTGTGCCATTTCGAGATACGCAGGGATCAGTGATAAGGTAAGTTCTTTTGGAATTTACGAATACAATTCGAAATTTGATACCCACAACCAAACGGCACATTTAATTGCACAAATGATTTGGTACTTTGTTGAAGGTGTTAATTTTAGAGCCAAAGATTATCCATATTGTACAAAAGAGAAGTATCAAAAATTTATTGTTTTGATGGAAGATGATGATCCAATAAATTTTTACAAAAGTGATAAAAGTGGTAGATGGTGGATGGAAATAAATATTGCAACCAATAATAAATACAAAAGACATGCGTTAATACCATGTACTTATCAAGATTATATTCAGGCAACAGAACAAAAAATGCCTGAACGATGGTATAAAGCATTGCGAAAATTAATGTAATAATTGAAGAACATATAATTGAATTGTTTAATAAAAATATAAAGCACAAAACCCATTGTTTTTTTCCGAAAAAACAATAGGTTTACGGGCAGTTTTAGGAAAGCATAATAAAAAATGAAAAAAGTAGCATTATTTGCACTGATAATAACCCTGATGTATAGCTGTGGCTCTAATGATAGAGGCGAGTTGACAGGGGTTAAATATAAAAGAAAATGGTTTTCAGAAAAACCATTGGGTATGACATTGATTCCTGGAGGTTCCTTTACTATGGGAAAACAAGATGAAGATGTGGTAGGAAACCTTAGTGCACCCACAAGAACAGTAACGGTTCGTCCTTATTATATGGATGAAACAGAAATCACAAATAGCAGTTATAAGCAATTTGTGCATTGGGTTAGAGATTCTATTGTAGAACTCACTTGGCAATAAAGGCAGAAGAAGTGGCTCTTCTTGGAGGATCAGACCCTAGCACTGGAGCACCCTTAACTGGGGGGATTAATGATTTTGCTTTTGTAAATGATACCGTAAATGCAACCCCGTACCAGCAGTACATGATCGATAATTACTATAATTTTGACTCTGTAAAACCTTTGAATTGGGATGTGGATATTATTTGGGATAGAAATGACTATCCAGATAAAGACTATGTAGAGGTTATGGTTGATACGATTTATATCAAAAGAGAAGATGCTGTAAACGGAAGAACAATCATCAATACCAAATTATTAAATTATAAATACTCTTGGATAGATGCTGCTGCTATCAAAAAAGGTAGCGGTAGAAAAGACTTTTTAAGAACGGAAGATGTCAATGTGTATCCAGATACAACAGTTTGGATAAAAGACTTTAATTATTCTTATAATGACCCCATGCATCAAGATTATTTTTATCACAAAGCCTACGGAGAGTACCCAGTTGTTGGGGTGAGTTGGTACCAAGCAGAAGCTTTTTGTAATTGGAGAACAAAATATAAAAATGACTACTTAAGAGGGAAGAAAAATACTGCTCAAGTGTCAAATTTTAGACTTCCAACAGAAGCAGAATGGGAATACGCAGCACGTGGTGGATTAGATTTTGGAAAATACCCTTGGGGAGGGCCAAGTATGGTAACTGACAGAGGTTGCTTTTTGGCAAACTTTAAGCCTGTAAGAGGAGATTATGCCGTTGATGGAGCTCTGTATACCGTAGAAGCAAAATCGTTCAATGCCAATGATTATGGCTTGTACAACATGGCAGGAAATGTTTCTGAATGGACAAATACAGCTTACAATGTATCTTCTTACTATAAAGGGGCTACAATGAACCCAAATGTAGAGGATAGAGCAAATAAAAGAAAAATTATTCGTGGAGGATCATGGAAAGATGTGGCTTACTTTTTAGAAGTAAGTTCTAGAGACTATGAATATGGAGATACCGCAAGAAGCTATATCGGTTTTAGAACCGTGCAAAGTCACTTAGGTAAAATAGGAGCGAAATAATAAATCAAAAACTAACTTTAAAAAAAATGTATGGCAGGATCAATGAAAAGTAAAAAAATTATGAACATGGTATATGGCTGGGGTGCTGCCATTGTTATTGTAGGAGCGTTGTTTAAGATTCAACACTTTTCTTTTGGGCCTATTACAGGAGGTGTTATGTTAACCATTGGATTGGTTGTAGAAGCAATTGTGTTTGCAATCTCTGCACATGAACCTATAGATGAAGATTTAGATTGGACCAAAGTGTACCCAGAATTAGGAAACGAAGATGGAGAAGTGACTATAGGAGCACAAGGAATGTTGTCTCAAAAACTAGACAATTTATTGCAGGAAGCACAGGTAGATACAGAATTGATTTCGAGTTTAGGAAGAAGTATCAAAGATTTTTCTGGTGCTGCAGAAGGTTTGTCAGCTGCTTCAGAAACTATTTCAGCGACCAATAAGTACAATGATCAAATGTCTTTGGCGGCGGTACAAATGGAGTCCTTAAACGGTTTGTATCAAGCTCAAATGGAAAACGCAAGCAAACAAGCAGCATTGAATAGCTCGTTAGCGGAAAGCACAGATAAAATAAAATCGCAAATGGAATCCTTAGCTGAAAATTTAGCTTCATTAAATGGAGTTTATGGTGGAATGTTGTCTGCAATGTCAACGAAAAGTAATTAGTGTATATAATATTAAAAACTAATTAGATATGGCAGGAGGAAAAATGTCTCCAAGACAGAAAATGATCAACCTAATGTACCTTGTGTTTATTGCTATGTTGGCAATGAATATGAGTAAAGAAGTATTGTCTGCATTTGGGTATATGAATGAAGAGTTGACAACAAGTAATATGTCAACAACAGAAAAAAACACATTGGCTTACGCTGGTTTAGCGACCAAAGCACAAGATCAAGAAGCGAAATACAAACCTTTAAATGACAAGGCGCTTGTTATTGAAAAATTATCTTCAGAGTTCACTAGTTATTTAGAAGACTTAAAAACGGCAATGACGGCAGAGGTAGCGGATAAAACAGCTTACGAATCTATGGATAAAACCGCTTTTCTGGATGCATACTTTTTTAAAGGAGATCGTTATTCAAAAGAAGGTGAGGCGTTTATGAATAACATAAGCAACTATAGAACAGGAGTTGTGAATGCTTTAGGAGCAGGGCATCAAAAGTTGAAATTGACGGTATCAAGAAGATTCAATACAGAAGACAAGCCCAATAAAGATGGTATTATAGTGAAATGGTTGGATGCTCATTACAAAGGATTTCCTTTGGTTGCTTCAGTAACTAATTTGACTCAGATTCAATCGAAGATTAAAAATACTGAAAACGAAATACTAACTTCTTTGTTAGGAGGTCAGCTAGAATCAGAGGTGTCAATGACCAATTACAAAGGGATTGTTAACCTTAAGAAAAACGCTTATTACCCTGGAGAAAAAGTAGTAGGAAGTGTTGTTTTAGGACGTTATGATAAGACCTTAGAACCAAGTAAAGTGATTCTAAATGGTAAGGAATATGATAATTTCAAAGATGGCGAAGTGGTGTTAGATTTTTCTGCATCGAGAGCTGTTGGCGATAAAAATATTGAAGGGACGATCTTTTTTATGGAAGATAATAAAGAGATTCCAGTACCCTTTAGCAATACCTATTCTGTGATTCCTCAGCCAAATAGAGCAATTGTTTCTGCAGATAGGATGAATGTCGTATATCGTGGAATTGAAAACCCTATTTCGGTGTCATTACCAGGGGTTTCAGACACGAATTTAAAGGCAACTTCTTCAAGCGGGGTAATGAAAGGAAGAGGAAGTAAATACACCTTGATGCCAGGAAAGGCAGACAACGTAAATGTTATTGTAAGAGCAACATTAGACAATGGAACTCCAGTTAAATCTGAAGTGCCATTTAGAGTAAAAGACATTCCTGCAGCAATGGGTACAGCCAGAGGGCAATTCGGAATTGTTAGAATGCCAAAAAATAGTGTAGCAAGAGTTAAGGTAGGTGCTGGATTGCCAGACTTTGTATTTGATTTAAAATTAAACGTAAGTAGTTTTAAAGTAAAGGTGCCAAATCAATTAACAGTTGTTGTAAAAGGCACCAAATTTAATGCGCAGGCTAAAAAGGTATTGGCAAAAGCTAGAAGGGGAGATGTAATTACCATTTTTGATATTGAAGCAACCATTGCTGGGAATTCTTCATATAAATTGAAAAAAGTATTACCTGTAAATATTGAGATCACCAATTAATTAGTAAATAAGCGAGTATGAACAGTAAGTATTTTTATATTGTTTTTTTAGCATTGATGTTTTCAGGGGTTGTGCATGCGCAAGTAAACCTATTAAACGCCACAAGCGTTGAAACAATAGGTAAAAAAACATCAGAACAAGTTATTGCTGACAATGACAAACCTTTGCCTTATGGGTATATTGATGATAGAGATGTTTTATATTCGTATGTTGTATGGGAATTTATAGATTTAAATCAAAAAATAAACCTTCCATATTATTTCCCTATTGATACCACAAGTATTTCTAGCAACAGACGGTCTTTGTTTGATACCTTGTTAAAAGGGCTTAAAACAGGAGGGATTAAAGAGGCCTATGAAAATTCTTTTTTTAGTTCCAAAATTACGCGTCAAGAAATCGCGGGAAAGCTGCTTAATATTCGTAATGATGGAGATAATATAGATACATTTAGCATCAAGTCGCAAGATATTTCTGGATACCAAATCAAAGGGATGTGGTATTTTGACAAACGCCAAGGAGAATTAAAATACAGATTATTGGCACTTGCACCCATGGGACCAGATGTACAAACCTTAGGAGTTGCAGAAATTGATGATGAAGAACTGTATCCGCTGTTTTGGATATTTTATCCATCTGCAAGAGAGGTTTTACACAATGTAAAAGTATTCAATCCTGAAAATGCATCGCACCCTATATCGTATGATCATTTGTTAAATGCGAGACGTTTTTCTGCAACGATTACTAGAGTAGAAAATATTTATGGAAATCGAAAAATTTCTGACTACATAAGAGGAAATGCACTGTTTCAGTTGTTAGAGGCAGATAAAATTAAAGAACGCATTCGAAACAGAGAAATGGATATGTGGAACTACTAAGTTTCGATACAAATATTAAAAAAAAACGTTCCAGGTCTCTTGGAACGTTTTTTTTATGCCTTTTTTTCAAAAAAAATACGGTCATTCTGAACTTGTTTCAGAATCTTATTTTAAACAAATCAGTTAGGCATTAGATAGACCCTGAAACAAGTTCAGGGTGTCTGATCGTCTATATTACTAAAAATGGATATAGGAATTGTTTTTCAAGGAATACAATACCGTTCTAGTAGATAAAATTGTAAATTTACCCCATGCAAAAAGAAGTAGATTATATTGTTGTAGGCTTAGGATTAGCAGGGCTCGCTTTTGTAGAAGAATTACAAGCGCATAAAAAAACATTTATGGTTTTTGAAGATGACTCTCAAACCTCTTCGTTGGTTGCTGGAGGTGTCTATAACCCTGTCATTTTAAAACGCTTTACACCTGTTTGGAACGCTCATGAACAATTAAAGATGGCGCTTCCTTTTTATAAAAGTATTGAAGAAAAACTAAACATAATCATTGATGAGAAGTTTATAATCAAAAAAGCTTTTAAATCTATTGAAGATCAAAACACGTGGTTTGAGGCTTGTGACAAACCAAAACTCATAGAGTATTTAAACCCTAAATTAGATACTCAATCGTACCATGGAGTTATCGCTGATTTTAGTTTTGGGGATGTAAATGGAACAGGTAGAATTGATACGAAAGAACTAGTAGAATCGTATAGAAGTCATCTTGAAGACAACCAATTAATCCGATTCGAAAATTTTGAACACCAACAAGTAAATCTTGATGAAGAATTGGTACAATACAAAGATATTAAAGCGTCAAGAATTGTTTTTTGTGAAGGTTTTGGAATTAAAGAAAACCCCTATTTTAAGAACTTGCCTTTAAATGAAGCAAAAGGAGAATTAATCACCATCCATGCACCAGAATTAAATATTGATTTTTTATTAAAATCGACCGTATTTGTATTGCCTTTGGGAGATAATTTATATAAAGTTGGAGCTACCTTTAATTGGACCGACAAAACCTCAGATCCCTCTGAAGAGGGAAAAGAAGAGTTGGTTGAAAAGCTAAAGAAAGTAATTAATGTTCCGTATACTATTGTTTCTCAATCTGCAGGGATAAGACCCACAGTTGCAGGCAGAAGACCTTTGGTTGGTGTGCATCCAAAACACCCACAATTAGCCGTTTTAAATGGTTTGGGAACACGAGGCGTCATGATTGCGCCAACGGTTGCTAAAAACCTGTTCAATCATTTAGAAAAAGGAGAAGCGCTGGATTCAGAAATTGATATCAAAAGGTTTGTAGCGGTCAATAAATAGGCATATGCTATGTCTTTGCTTCTTTTTGGGCAAGCACTACTCAGCTGTGCCCTTTGTTATCGGAAAGAACTAATAAATCTGTAAGGTGTTTTCTCGAAAGAAATATGATGGTCTCAAAAGAACGAAAAGAGACCGTTGTCCCTCCATGAAAAAAGAAGGGTTTAAAATGAAGCCTAAATATATAAAAAAACACACTCTGAAGTTGTTTTTAGTCTTTATTTTCGCTTATTTTGTAATACTGCACTTTTACGAATAATAGAGAAGAGAAAAATGCGATAGCTGCAATTATTGAAATTAACACCCCTAATTCATTAGACATGAGTGCTGTTAGAAAATTAATAAAATAGTGTTGAAATAAATTTCAAAAAAAACAGTTTAAAGGTTTATAAATAAAATTTATTGTAAAAAAACAATTTGAATCCCCCCAAAATGTGAAAAAAGCAATTACCCCCCCAAAAAAGCATTTAATTTATATGTTATTTGTTGCCTTTGGAGTATTGGTAAGTTTTAAAGGAAGTGCCCAACTTACAATACCTGGTGTTATTATAAATTCATGTAGTGGTAGTATTACTGTGTCCGCAGATGGAGGAGTGCAGCCGTATGCGTATCAATGGTTTAAAAAGAGCGGAACAGTCTGGAATTTGCTACCTAATGAAGATTATTTTGTATTGTCTGGTCAAGCGCCAGGAAGCTATAAAGTTATTGTAAGTGATGCTAATGGTGCTGAGGTAATTGGAGAGTATGACATTTCAGAGCCTGTTGCTTTATATGTTAATGAAATATTTACAGGATTAGCATGTGCAGAAGACCCCAATTCAGGAGTTATCATTTTACGTTTTGAAAATGGGATACCTCCATATGATTGGACCCTTACAGGAAGTAGCGCTTCATTCACTACACGTGCCGGAACAGTTACCCCTACAGGGACTCCATATTATCTCTCTTTAGATGACATTCCTGTAGGAGATTATACGTTTAGTTGGGCAGATGATTTTGGGTGTTCAGGAACAGAAGAAATCACGGTTTCTACTCCTCCAATAACGGAATTAACAGTCAATACAACTACTGATGTAATTTGTTTTGGAGATAGTAATGGAGAAGTAAATGTGAGCGTAACCGGAGGATGGGGCGCTAGTTATGCCATCAATATAGTGCCAGATGGACAGGCGCCACAAGCTATAGGTAGCTGGACAGATATAGGGGATGGAACAAACTATACTGTTAATAACCTTCCTGCTGGGACCTATCAAATATATTATTACGATAAATTAGCAAACCCGCCTTTAACAACAACTTATGGTTTAGATGTGAGCAGTTATAATTGTTCTAAATTTGAAACATTTACGATTGGTACACCAGCAGAATTAATAAGTACCCCTTCGGGTGAATTGCTTTCTTGTTTTGGAAATACAGATGGAAATATAACGGGGACAATCACAGGAGGTACCGCTCCTTATACGATTACACTTGATGAAACAGGAACTCAATTTACAGGAATTACTGATGGAGGTGCCTTTGACTTCTCTGGATTAGGTGCAGGAACGTATAATTTTACCATTATTGATGCAGCTAGTTGTTCTATTATTACACAGACATCAATCACTCAGCCAGCTGAACTAACTACAGGTTTTGTTTCTAAACAAGACGTTTCTTGTAATGCAGGTGCTGATGGAAATATTGTTGTCTCAGTAACAGGAGGCACAGCACCTTATATTTTTGAGGTTGACGGCATAACAGTTACGCCTACGCTGATTAACGGTAACAATTTTACGATTGGAAACTTGTCAGCAGGGAGTTATAGTATTGCTGTTACCGATCAAAATAATTGTACTGCTACAACAACCATCACACAAACGATTACTGAACCAACCGCTTTATCAGTTGCTATTTTAGGAGAGGCACTTACGTGTTTTGGAGATTCTGACGGAAATATTACAGGAAGCATCTCAGGAGGAACTGCTCCTTATACGATTGCACTTGATGGAACAGGAACTCAATTTACAGGAATTGCTGATGGAGGTGCCTTTGATTTTTCAGGGCTAAGTGCAGGGACATATACTTTTACCATTACTGATGCTGCTAGTTGTACGACCACAACACAAGAAACGATTACACAACCCAATGAAATACAAGCCTCTAGCACAGGAAGTTTATTGCTTTGCTTTGGCGATTCCGATGGAAACATAACAGGAACAATCTCAGGAGGAACAGCTCCTTATGCCATTGTACTTGATGAAACAGCAGCTCAATTTACAGGAATTACTGATGGAGGTTCTTTTGATTTTTCTGGATTAGCTGCAGGAACGTATAATTTTACCATTACTGATGCAGCTAGTTGTTCTATTATTACACAGGCATCAATCACTCAGCCAGATGAGTTAACTACAAGTTTTGTTTCTAAACAAGATGTTTCTTGTAATGCAGGAACTGATGGAAATGTTATTGTATCAGTAACAGGAGGCACAGCTCCTTATATTTTCAAGGTTGCCGGTGTAATTGTTACACCTACGTTGATTAGCGGCACTAATTATACGATTGGAAACTTAGAAGCCAGTAACCATACAATTACAATAACGGATCAAAGTAGCTGTGCCAATAGCATTACACAAGTTATTACACAACCTGAAGAAATAAGTTTATCACTGGTTTCTTTTCAAAATTTATCTTGTTTCAATGCAGGAAATGGAGCCATTACAGTTGGTGTTACAGGAGGAACCCCTAGCTATATTTTTACACTCACAGGACCTAGTAATGCTACAGCACAAGATAATGGAAATGGCACATGGACATTCACTTCTTTAGACGCAGGCACATATACAATCAGTGTAACGGATCAAAATAATTGTACATCTAACCCAACGCAAATTAGTCAGGAGCTCACACAACCTATAGAGGTTACTTTTGATGCTTTACCACAGAATGTGAGCTGTTTTGGACTTACTGATGGAACAATAACGATCCCTAATTATACTACAGATTATAATTATGAAATAGTAAGCACCTCCTCTCTAAGCGTACCAATAACCACTTTTTCGGTACAAGGAACAAGCCTAGTATATACTGATTTGCCGGTAGATTCTTATAGGGTGAAAGTTTGGATTCTTGGAAATAATGGGGCAAGCTGTCCAATGTTTAGATTTATAGATATAAACGAACCAGCTGAAGTAACCTTAACCTCTTCAAGTGTCTCCAATTTTTATGCGGGTACAGGAAGTCCTATAAACATAAGCTGTAATGGAGCTAGTGATGGAAGTGTTGATATCACAATGTCAGGAGGAATAGGTCCTTATTCGTATATATGGACAACTGTAGACGGAAGTATACCGACAGGAACGGAAAATGATGAAGGTATTAGCGGGTTAACAGCAGGGACATATTCTGTACAAGTTAGTGACCAAAACAGTTGCCAAAAATCATTTAATTTTACACTTTCAGAACCAAGAATATTAAACAATACTGCCATTGCAACCCAAAACAATGGTTGTTTTAATGGAGAAAGTGGAGCTTTAATTTCACAAATTACTACCAGTGGTTCTGTAGATGGTATTATATATACCTATACAGTTGTCGGAAGCCCTGCATTACCATCATCTTATCCAGCTGTACAAACCACAACAAATCTTTCTGCTACATTTTCCAATCTTCCATCTGGAGATTATCAAGTTCAAGTCGTAGATCAAAATGGTTGTACAAGTACTTCACCTTTAGTTACAATCACACAACCTACAGCTATTTTAAACATAGATTCCGGAACGCTATCATCTCACAATGGATTTAATATTTCTTGTAATGGTTCAGATGATGGAAGTATTGATATTGCTGTAAGTGGTGGAGCAGGAACTTACACCTATTCTTGGACAGGTCCTA
>JAQWOR010000074.1 GCA_029245785.1 Polaribacter sp. | reverse complement strand
GTGGTGTATGGAAATCTAATGATGGGGGCGTTACTTTTAATCCTATTTTTGATGACTATTGCCAGTCTATTGGAGCGGTAGAACTTGATCCTAATGATCCAGACAATACCATTTATGTAGGAACAGGAGAAACATGGACGCGGAATAGTGTTTCTGTTGGAGACGGAATGTATAAGTCTGTTGATGGAGGAGCAAACTGGAGTAAGATGGGTTTTGAGAAGTCAGAACATATTGCCAACATTATAGTGAACCCTAAAAATTCAAAAGAAATTTACGTGGGTGTGTTAGGTGCTCTTTGGGGAGATAGCGAAGAACGAGGTGTTTATAAAACCATTGACGGAGGCGTAACATGGAATAAAATTCTGTACACAAATCAAAAAACAGGATGTGCAGATTTAATGATGGATCCTGAAAATCCAAGCATCTTGTATGCCTCGATGTGGGAATTTAGACGTACAGGTTGGTCTTTTGAATCTGGAGGAGAAAACAGTGCGCTCTATAAGTCTGTAGATGGTGGTACAACGTGGAATAAAATTCACAATGGTTTCCCAGAAGGCAAATTAGGTAGGTTAGGAATTGCTGTAGCACCTTCAGACTCTAATGTGTTGTATACTGTTATTGAGGCAGAAAAGAGCGAAAGAAAAGGCTTGTATAAAAGTGTCGATGCAGGAGCAAGTTGGAAACAATTAAACAATGATTTTGGAATTACGGTACGCCCGTTTTATTTTTCAAGAATAGTCGTAGATCCTAAAAACCCAGATGTAATTGTAAAAGGAGGATTGACCGGATCTATTTCAAGAGACGGAGGAAAAACATTTAAAGGCTTAGGAAATATGCATAGTGATATTCATGACATTACTTTTGATATTCATGATTCTGACAGAATGTATGTGGGTACAGATGGAGGTGTGTACCGCTCATTAAATGGAGGAACAACAATGGAAATTGTTGAAAATTTACCACTATCACAATTTTATCACATCAGTGTTGATGATGCTGAACCGTATAATATTTATGGAGGACTACAAGATAATGGTTCTTGGTATGGTCCTTCTTCTTCGGCTGGAGGAATACAGGCTAGAGATTGGAACTCTATTGGAGGTGGAGATGGATTTAGAGTATTAAAACACCCTACTAAAAATATTATTTATTCAGAAATGCAAGGGGCTGCAAATGTTTGGCGTTATGATGTTGATCATAAGAGAATCAAGACAATTCAGCCATTGCCACAAAAAGGATTTCCAAAACTACGTTATAATTGGAATGCGCCGATGGCCGTAAGTGTACATCAGCCAGATCGATTCTATATGGGAAGTCAATTTTTACATAAGTCAGAAGACATGGGGGATACCTGGAAAATTATTTCTCCAGATTTGACAACAAATGATCCAAAGAAACAAAATCAAGATAATTCAGGAGGCTTGTCGAAAGATAATTCTGGAGCAGAAAATCACACCACCATTTTTACAATTGCAGAATCTACATTAGATGAAAATGTAATTTGGGTAGGTACAGATGATGGAAATGTACAGGTAACTCAAAACGGGGGTAAAACTTGGACAAATACATCGATGAATATTTCAGGTTTACCAAAGAATACATGGGTATATCATATTGAAGCAAGTGTTTTTGATAAAGGGACTGCTTATGCTGTTTTTGATGGACATACAATGAATGATATGAAACCTTATGCTTATAAAACAACTAACTTTGGAAAAACTTGGAAAAGTATTATTTCTGATGATGTGGTAGGGTTTGTTAGAAATATTCAAGAAGATTATGAGAATCCAGACCTGTTGTTTTTAGGAACAGAATTTGGATTGTATATTACTATTGATGGTGGAGAAAATTGGAATAAATTTACCAACAATATGCCTTCAGTTGCGGTGCATTTTATTGATTTGCAAAAACAAACAAATGATTTGGTCATGGGAACACATGGTAGGGGAGTCATTATTATTGACGATATTTCACCATTAAGAGAAATAAACCAAAAGATGCTGACAAAGAAAGTGCACTTTTTTAATTCATCGCCAACGGTTATTTATGAAGAAGGAAGTTTTTCGGGTAGTTTTGGAGCCGAAACTCAGTTTGTAGGAGCCAACCCAAGTAGGGCAGCACAAATAAAATATTACCTTAAAAAGCGCCATACTTTTGGTAAAATGACCATGGAAATTCAAGATGAAAAAGGGGATGTAGTTGGTAAGCTTGGTCCAGGAAAATCTAAAGGAATTAATATTGTAAATTGGAATTATAGGATAAAGCAGCCTAAGGTAGCTAAAGGAAAAACATTTAGTTTTGGAGGTTTTACCTCTCCCTTAGCGGAAGCAGGTACTTATAATGTTGTCTTAAAGAAAGGAAGAGAAACCTTTACACAAAAAATAGAGCTTGTATATGATTCAAAATCTAATTTGAGTAAAGAAGACAGAGTGTTTAAGCATAATACTACTATGAAAATGTACGATATGATGCAAGAATTGGCATATCTAGTATATGAATTAGATGCCATTTTGGTAGAGGGAAAGAGCTTAAAGAAAAAGAAATTGGTAAAGAAGCTTACCCAGCTAAAAAAATCGTTGGTAATTACAACTGGAGACAATTATGTTGGTTCTTCGGAACCACAATTAAGAGAGAAAATGTCTGATCTGTATAGTAAAATTGCTACCAGTTATGACAAGCCATCAAATGCAGAATTAGAAAGTTTATCTTTAGTTTCCGAACGTTTTATGAACTCTAAAAAAGCATATGCAAAAATAAAAAAGAAAGTAAAATTTTTAGAAGCATTAAAACTAAAAACATTTAAAGAGTTTGTAAAATAATTGAAACCCTATTTTTAGCTATAATTAATGTTGTATTAGTCTTTTATATTGAGAAAAGTTACTACATTTGCACCCTTAATTAATAATCAAGGTCGAGAACCTTAAAAATTTAACAATTATGTCTGTAAAGATCAGATTACAAAGACACGGTAAAAAAGGCAAGCCATTCTACTGGATCGTTGCTGCCGATGGCCGTTCAAAAAGAGATGGTAAGTTCTTAGAAAAATTAGGAACCTACAATCCAAACGTAAACCCAGCTATTATTGATTTAGATATTGATGGTACTGTAACATGGTTACAAAACGGAGCACAACCAACAGATACTGCGAGAGCAATTTTGTCTTACAAAGGTGCGATGTTAAAAAATCATTTAGCAGGTGGAGTAAAGAAAGGGGCTTTAACACAAGAGCAAGCAGATGCAAAATTTACTGCTTGGTTGGAAGAAAAAGCAGGTAAAGTAACTGCAAAAGAAGATGGTTTAGCAAAATCTCAAGCAGATGCAAAAGCAAAAGCGTTAGAAGCTGAAAAAGCAGTAAACGAAGCTCGTATCAATGCTGTAAAAGAAGCTGAAGCTGCATTAATTGCAGAGAAAGAAGCTGCTGAGGCTGCTGCTGTAGCAGAAAAAGAAGCTGCAGAAGCAACTACTGAAGAAGTAGTTGAAGAAGCAACAGAAGAAGTTGCAACAGAAGAAACTAAAACAGAAGAAGCTACTGAAGAGAAATCTG
Source organism: Polaribacter sp. (assembly GCA_029245785.1). Classification (GTDB taxonomy): domain Bacteria; phylum Bacteroidota; class Bacteroidia; order Flavobacteriales; family Flavobacteriaceae; genus Polaribacter. The sequence continues at coordinate 65,507 of JAQWOR010000074.1, read as the reverse complement.
CAGAGTAATTCAACGAACTAACGAGATGCGTAAAGAAGATTGTTTTTATTTAGGCAAGATTGTTAGAAAACATAGTTTTAAGGGTGAGGTTGTTATCAAATTAGATACAGATGAACCCGAATTGTATAAAGAAATGGAATCAATTTTTGTCGATTTAGGCAATAACTTGATTCCATTTTTTATTAAAAAAAGTTTGCTTCAAAAAGGAAATCAATTGCGAGTTCAGTTTGAAGGAATCGCTTCAGAAGCAGAGGCAGATAGCATTTTAAAATCTGACGTGTATTTGCCTTTAGATTTGTTGCCAAAATTATCAGGGAATAAATTTTATTTTCATGAGATTATCGGTTTCAAAGCGGTAGATGTAAATTATGGAGAAGTGGGAGTTATTCACGGAATCAATGATAAAACGGCACAACCATTGTTTGAAATTAAGAACGGAGATAAAGACGTTTTTATTCCGATGATTGACCATTTTATAAAAAAAGTAGATAGAAAGCGTCAAATTATTGAAGTAGAGACTCCATCGGGGTTGATAGAGATGTATTTATCCTGAATTTATTTCAGGATCTCATTAAGGCCTGATTTAGTTTACTGTTTAAGGTTCTTTTAAGAGCTTCTGAAAGAATGGATACTGAGACACTGAAACAAGTTCAGTGTAAAAAGAGAGGTGGCCGAGTGGTCGAAGGCGCACGCTTGGAAAGCGTGTATACGGCAACGTATCGAGGGTTCGAATCCCTTCCTCTCTGCAAAAGAAAACCTTTGACATTCGTCAAAGGTTTTTTTATTTCAGAAAAAACAAAAGCTTGCTTTTAAGTGTTTTCTGAAATAAAAAAAGCAACAAGCGTAGCTTGCCAGGTTTTTATGCTTGCTCCATGATTCCTTTTGGGATGCACGAAGTGAATCTCTCTAGAAAATACTTTTGACTAATTTGTAAAGAAAATACAAAAGTTTGCAGGGGTTCTTTTTAGATGCTAAAATAGAATAGCACCTACATAGAAAGTAAATTCTACGTACGTACTATTCATAAAGTCAAGGCAGCTATGTTTGCCTTGACCTCCCTTTTAAAATCCCCCCCTTAAATAAGTTTAAATTGTTCTGTTAAGTATTTTTTGTTTTTGCAATCTTTGAATTTCTAATTGTTCTTTTCTTTGAGTAGCCAATTGCCAGATAGCAGCTTCTATATCTGAGTTTTTCCGAACTCTTTGAAAAACCATTCTGATGTACCTAACATTGTGTGGCTGTCCGTTTCTGTTATAAATATGTTGATTGTTCAAAATGGTTAAAACATCATCTGCATAATGGTTTTTAAAAAGAAGTTTTAATTGTTTTTGTTCTAATTCTGTAATCATAGTAATTGCTTTTTGGTATTAGGATAATTGTTGCTATCTTGTTGTTGTTTTGGTATAGCACAAGATATGTAAATAAATTTACAAAACAATAATAAATGGAAAATAAATTTACAAATATAAAAGACCGGGTTGTAGAAGTTGCCGAAAAACAAGATATAAGTAAAGAAGACTTTTTTAAGAGTATCGGAATGACTTCTGCAAGCTTTAGAGGCAAGGCAAAAGAAACTCCGTTGAACTCAAATGCTATTGTAAATATAATTACGAAATACCCAGATACAGATTTGTACTGGTTGTTGAGAGGTTCGGCTAAAAAAGTGTTTTCTGCTGGGGAGTATTTAGTTGAAGAAGAAGGAAAAGAGTATAAACGGAGTTGTAAAAGTTGTGTCGAAAAAGATAAGATGATAGTAGTATTGGAGAATCAAATTGTAGATTTGAGGTCTGATAAAGAAGATTTGAAAAGACTATTAGGGCTTGATAAGAAACGCTAACAGTTAAAAAGAAACTTCATAAAAACGAAACGTTATTAGTTTGCAGCCATTTCAATTCAAAGAATTTATTGTTCATCAAGACAAAGCTGCTATGAAGATTGGTACGGATGCTGTCTTGTTGGGAGCTTGGTGTTCTGTAGATAATTTTCCAGATACAATGCTAGATGTTGGCTCAGGAACAGGAGTTGTTTCTTTAATGTTGGCACAGCGTTCTGATGCCATGACTATTGATGCTGTTGAAATTAATGATGCTGCTCACGAGCAGTCTGTAGAAAATTTTGAATTGAGCACTTGGAGTGACCGCCTATTTTGTTACCATGCTTCTTTTGAAGATTTTACGCAAGAAATGGAAGAGGCAGAAGAAAAGTACGATCTTATTGTTAGCAATCCGCCATTTTATTCTGATGATTTTGAATCACAAGATACCGCGAGAAACAACGCGCGCTTTACATCCTCTCTTTCCTTTAAAGAACTCGTTTCAGGGGTTTCTAAGTTGCTTGCTGATCAAGGAACTTTTTCTGTAATCATTCCGTTTAAAGAACAACAAAAATTTGTAGCATTGGCGTTAGAAAATAACTTGTTTTTAACTAAGGCTTGTAGGGTAAAAGGTACGCCAACTTCTGAAGTGAAGCGCAGTTTGTTGGAATTTTCTTTTCAGAAAAAAGACTTGATACAAGAGGAATTGATTATTGAAATTTCCCGACATAAATACACGCAAGCATATATCGATTTGACAAAAGATTTTTACTTAAAAATGTAAGGAAATTTCAAGTGCCCAACTTAACCCTTAGGGTTGTAACCTAAATATGGGACTTCTTTTTCTGTAAAGATAATTCCGTAATCTTCCAGTTCCTTTAAGATAGGTTCATAGACTTCTTTTTGAATTGGCAACTGAACTCCAGGAGTTTTAATTTTGCCATTTAAAATACGCAATGCTGCCATTGCAACAGGCAAGCCAACAGTTTTTGCCATGGCAGTATAGGTTTGATCATCACCATTAATAATCATGCTGCTTTCTAGTTGCTGTTGTTTTCCGTTAGCTTCATAACCAAATTTATGATGCATTACAATCATGTCTTTGTCCTCTTTTTCTAAGGTCCATTGATCAGAAAGTATTTTTTGCAAAATTTGTGCAGGCGTCGCATTTTTAATTCCCACTTTTTTAGTTGGATTGAAAAGGTCTAATTCTAGCAGCTTACTCCACATAATATCGTCTTGCTCTATTTTTAAATAAGATCGGAGTTTTAATTCTACAGAATCATTTGGGTTGTATGCCAAGAATAAATTTGTAAAATCTCGATAGCTCATCGTTTCAGAATTTTCGATGGTATAAGTGTCGTCAGTCATACCTAATTCTATAAAGGTATTCCAAGCTCTAGAAAACCCCACTTTTCGAATGGTTCCTCTATACATTGTTGGAACATTGTCTAAGCCATAAATATTTCTGTACTTTAAAGAGTCTCGATTGGCATAGGCTTCAAATTTTCCATGACCATTAATGGTTAAAAATTCAGTTCTTCGAAATAGCTTATGATATGGAATGTATTTATATGTGCCTTCTTGGATAAACATGGCAGCTCCACCTTGTCCTGCTAAGACTACATTTCTCGGGTTCCATGTAAACTTATAGTTCCATAAATTGGTATCGCTTTCTGGAGCAACCAATCCACCGCAAAAAGATTCGAATAACAACATTTTGGCACCACTTTCATGAATTCTGTCAATTACTTGCATGGCACTCATATGATCGATACCTGGATCTAGTCCAATTTCGTTCATCAAAACCAAGCCTTTTTCTTTAGCGGCTGTATCTAGCGCTTTCATTTCTTCAGAAATATAAGAAGCTGTTACCAAGTGTTTTTCAAATGCAACACAGTCTTTAGCAACCTCTAGATGAAAGCGAGCAGGCAACATTGAAATGACAACACTTGCTTTTTGAACTGCTTCTTTTCGTTGTTTTTTGTCAAAAACATCTAAAACAATTGCACTTGCATTTGGATGATTTCCTACAATACTCTGAGCATTGTCTAAAGAAACGTCACCAATTATGATGCGAAAATTTTCTTCAGATGATTTTTCTAGTAAGTATTTAATAAGTGAAGAACTTGATCTTCCAGCTCCAATGATTAATATGTTTCGCATTTGTAAATTTTGTGTTGGTTTTATTACTTTTACATCAGTATTAAGTCAGTACTAAATTGACGAAGCTAAAATACACAATTCATTAGAAAAAGTTTAAAATAAAACAAAAATTGAAAAAATGCATAAAAATTTAACAATCACCTCAGTATTAGGAATTTTAACAATTGCCTTAGGCGCTTTTGGCGCACATGCATTAAAAGAGAAGCTGTCTATAGATGGTTTGCATAGTTTTGAAACTGCAGTTCGCTATCAAATGTATCATGTAATAGTCTTGTTATTTGTGCATAGCTATCAAGGGTTTTCTGAAAAGACTAGAAATAGCATAAGTGTGCTGTTTTTTATAGGAATTGCACTCTTTTCAGGGTCTATTTATGTGATTCAGCTAACAGAAATTACTGCCAAAAGTATTTGGTTTGTAACTCCATTGGGTGGTTTGTTTTTGGTGCTAGGATGGAGTGCTATGAGTTGGTCTTTTGCGAAAAAGAAATCAACAATAAATAGTTAATAAAAATAAAATTAGAGCAAAGCATTGTAAAAATAAACTGTATTTTTGCCCTATTATTTGAACACAACTAAAACAAAAACAACTAAAATCTTAAAAATGGTAAATATTGATACGAAATCGATTTCGCTAGATACTTTAGGAATTTCAAATGCAACTGTACGGTACAATTTAACATCTGATGAATTGCATGCCGTTACTATTGAAAAAGGACAAGGAGTTGAAGCTAGTTCTGGAGCTTTAGCAATTAACACAGGAGAATTTACAGGACGCTCTCCAATGGATCGTTTTATTGTAAAAGATGCGATTACAAAAGAAGAAGTTTGGTGGGGAAACATCAACTTGCCTTTTGATTCAGATAAATTTGACAAACTATATGCAAAAGTAACTGACTATTTATCGAACAAAGAAGTTTTTGTTAGAGACAGTTATGTATGTGCCGATGAGAGTTACAAACTAAACATTAGAGTTGTAAATGAACATGCTTGGAGTAATATGTTTGCGCATAACATGTTTTTACGCCCAACAAAAGAAGAACTGAAATCATTTTCTCCAGAATGGACCGTGATCAATGCGCCAGGTTTTATGGCAGATGCTGCTATTGACGGAACACGGCAACACAATTTTGCGGTTTTAAATTTTTCTAAAAAAATTGCACTTATTGGAGGAACAGGATATACAGGAGAAATTAAAAAAGGAATTTTTTCTGCCCTTAATTTTATTTTACCCGTAAATAAAAACACCTTGCCAATGCATTGCTCTGCCAATGTTGGTAAAGATGGAGATACTGCTATTTTCTTCGGATTGTCTGGAACAGGAAAAACAACCTTATCTGCAGATCCAGAAAGAAAATTAATTGGAGATGATGAACACGGTTGGACCAATGAGAATACTGTTTTTAATTTTGAAGGAGGCTGTTATGCAAAAGTAATTGACCTAACAGAAGAAAAAGAACCAGATATTTACCATGCCATTAAAAAAGGAGCTATTCTTGAAAATGTAATTTTCAAAGAAAATGGAGAAGTTGATTTTGAAGATGTTTCCATCACACAAAATACACGCGTAAGTTATCCTATTTACCACATCGATAATATTCAAGAAGGATCCATCGGGAAAAACCCAAAAAACATCTTTTTCTTAACAGCAGACGCTTTTGGTGTATTGCCTCCAATCTCAAAATTAACACCAGGACAAGCGGCCTATCACTTTATTTCTGGGTATACCGCAAAAGTGGCAGGAACAGAAGCTGGAGTTACCGAACCAGTACCAAGTTTTTCAGCTTGTTTCGGAGCCCCTTTTATGCCGTTGCACCCAACGCGTTATGCAGAAATGTTGAGTGCAAAAATGCAAGAAGCAGGCGTAACTGTTTGGTTGGTAAATACAGGCTGGACAGGAGGTCCTTATGGCATTGGAAGCAGAATGAAATTAAAGTATACAAGAGCAATGATTACTGCTGCAATGGACGGAAGCTTAGAAGCTGCAAACAAAGACAATTACCATGTGCACTCTGTTTTCGGATTGGCACAGCCAAGAACATGCCCAAATGTACCAACAGAGGTGTTGAGCCCTAGAAAATCATGGAATAATGATGAAGGCTATTATAAAACAGCACAAAAATTAGCAGATTCGTTCAAAGCCAACTTTGAAAAATTTGAAGAATATGCAAATAAAGAAATATTAGCTGGAGGACCTTTAGTGTAGATCATTTTATAGGAGCGCGATTAATCGCGCTCCTATAAAATGGAATCTTTTTTCTATATTTATAGCTTAAACAATTAGCTATTTATGAAACGTGCACAAGTAGTCTATCCTCTTGCTATTTATGCATTAAATACTTCGAAAAAATGATAAAGAAATGGTTTCAAAATATTGGACCTGGAGCATTAGTGTCAGCCGCATTTATTGGCCCAGGAACCGTAACAATTTGTACGCTAGCAGGGGTTAATTTTGGAGTAAATTTATTATGGGCAATGTTGCTTTCTGTCATGGCAACAATTGTATTACAAGAAATGGCAGCTCGCTTAGGGATTGTTTCCCAAAAAGGATTGTCAGAAGTCATCCGAAGTGAAATCAAACACCCTTTTGTCAAGCAACTTGTAACACTACTTATATTGTCTGCAATTGTGGTAGGAAACGCCTCGTATGAAGCAGGAAATATCAGCGGAGGAATGTTGGGATTGGAAACTGTTTTTGGTGATGTTACTATGGATGTTGGCTCGTTTTCAATTCATACGATGAGTCTTCTTATTGGGCTAATTGCTTTTGTATTGCTGTATATTGGAAATTATAAATTTTTAGAAAAAGTATTGATTACCTTGGTAATACTGATGAGTCTTTCATTTTTGGTGACTGCTTTTTTAACCAAGCCAGATGTGTTAGAAATTTTAAAAGGGCTATTTGTTCCTAAGTTTCCTGAAAAAAGTATCTTGATGATTGTTGGCCTGATAGGAACAACCGTTGTGCCTTATAATTTGTTTTTACACGCAGCTTTGGTAAAAGAGAAATGGAAAACAAAAACAGATTTAAAACACGCCAGAAAAGACACCATCATTGCCATTGGACTTGGAGGGTTGGTATCAATGGCTATTATCATATCGGCTGCTGCAATCCCTTCAAAGGAGGTTGCAAACGCTGCAGATTTAGCAAAAAGCTTGGCGCCATTATATGGCAATTTTTCTACCTATTTTTTAGGATTGGGCTTGTTTGCTGCGGGAATCACATCTGCCATTACAGCACCATTGGCTGCAGCGTATGTGGCAAAAGGTTGTTTAGGGTGGCAAGGCGGATTGAAATCGAAACAGTTTAGAATGGTATGGATGGTCATCTTGTTTTTAGGCGTTGGATTTTCGTCAATAGGAATAAAACCAATAGAAATTATCAAGTTTGCTCAAGTTGCTAATGGAGTTTTGTTGCCTGTTGTTGCTGGGTTTTTACTGTGGATTATGAATAAAAAAGCATTGTTAGGAACTTTTGTGAATTCCAAGTTTCAAAATGCAATAGGAATTGTTATTGTGGCTGCAACCCTCTTTTTGGTCTTGAAAAGTATTTTAAAAGTGCTTAATTTCATCTAATGATTGTTGTAGATATCAATTGCGATGTAGGTGAAGGAATTGGGAATGAAGCCCAATTAATGCCTTATATATCTTCTTGTAATATTGCTTGTGGTGGTCATGCAGGAACTATTAATACCATTGATGCAACCATACAATTGGCACAACAACATACGGTAAAAATTGGCGCGCACCCTTCTTTTCCTGATGCCGCTAATTTTGGTAGAAAAATACTAGAAATCTCTCCCAATGATCTTCAGAAAAGTATTGAAGAACAACTAAACTTGATGAATGAAAGACTTGCGGTTTCAGGAGCAAAGTTACACCATGTAAAAGCACACGGAGCCTTGTACAATCTTTCTGCGATTGACCAGGTGACGGCGAACGTGTTGGTTAAAGCAATCAAAAACACCACAGAAGAAGTGTTTTTATATGTGCCTTGTAATTCTGTTATTGAAAAAATTGCATTGCAAAATAATATAAAAATTATCTACGAAGCTTTTGCAGATCGGAATTATAATGATGATTTGAGTTTGGTTTCTCGAAGTGCAGAAAATGCTTTAATTGTTGATAAAACAGCTGCCTTTAAGCATGTTTATGCAATGGTAACTGATCAGAAAGTAACTACTGTGTCAGGGAAAGAAGTGCCTATTAAAGCAAGCACTTTTTGTGTACACGGAGACCATCCGAAGGCAATTGAATTGGTGAAAAATGTAGTACAATTATTAGAAGAACATCACATTAAAGTATACTAATTGAGTTACAAGCTTACATATAAACCTTTTGGTGAACAAGCAATTTTGATTGAATGGCCCTCTAAGATTGACCCAGCAATTAGCAAAGATATTATTGCTTTTCAATATGCAATTCAATGTTTGCCAAACACAAATATTATAGATAGTATTGTTGGATATAGCTCATTGACGTTAAAATACAATGATGATTCAAGAGATGTTGATCAAGAAATAGCACTATTAAAGTCGATCTATGCCAAGCCAATTCTCAAACAAGGAACCGTGAATTTTAGCTGGCGTATTCCTGTATGTTATGAGAAAGAATTTGGTCTTGATTTGAAAGAAATGTCTGAAACAACTTCTTTGCCTATTAATGAGATTATTAGACTGCATACTGCTTCAACGTATACCGTTTATTTTATTGGGTTTTTACCAGGGTTTTTATACTTGGGAGGGCTGAATAAAAAATTATGCATAGAAAGAAAGTCAACTCCAAGGTTACAAGTAGCAAAAGGAGCTGTTGGAATTGGCGGTTCTCAAACAGGAATTTACCCAAATACAAGCGCTGGAGGATGGAATATTATAGGAAAAACACCCATTTTATTTTTTGATATAGAGAAAGAAACTCCTTGTTTTGCAAAGCCAGGAGATGAAATACAATTTGTGCCTATTTCTGCTGCCGAATATAAAGTGCTAGAAAAACAAGTACTTGCAAACACTTATGTAATCAATAAAACCGCAATTAGATGATTAGAGTTCTTACAGCGGGGTTTTACACAACAGTTCAAGATTTGGGGAGAATTGGCTTTGCTCATATTGGTGTTCCAGTATCTGGAGTTATGGATGGGTATTCTGCTCAACTTGCCAATCAGCTCTTGTCTAATGATAAACACGATGCTGTACTTGAAATAACTTTTGGAAATGCAACATTTCTATTTGAAGAGGAGCAGCTTATTTGCATTACCGGAGCTAATTTTTTACCCAAAATTAATGACCTAAAGGTAGCTTTAAATGTTCCGATACAGGTTCAGAAAGGAGCTGTCTTATCTTTTGGAAAGCAAGATTATGGAGTGCGAACTTATGTAGCGGTAAAAGGTGGGTTTAAAACAGAAAAGGTGTTGCATAGCAGAAGTTATTATAAAGGAGTAACTAAAGGTTCATGGCTTCAAAAAGGCATGCTATTGCCTGTAGAAAAGCGGAGCCAATTTGTAACAAAAACATTTTCGTCAGTAAAAATAAACGAAGCGCATTTTCAGTCAAACCGAGTGTGTTGTTATCAAGGCCCAGAATATCATTTGTTGTCTGAATTTCAACAAGAACAATTGAAGAAAATAACGTTTACCATTTCAAAAGACAATAGCAGAATGGGCTATCGATTGGAAGAGTCTGTAAAAAATGATTTACCTTCAATGTTAACATCGGCGGTTTTACCAGGAACTGTGCAGTTAACGCCTTCAGGAAAATTAATTGTATTGATGCGAGATTGTCAAGTAACAGGAGGTTATCCAAGGGTGTTGCAATTATCGAACTATGCCATTGATGTGTTGGCACAAAAAACAACAGGAGCTCAATTTACATTTGAGTTGGTTTCTTTGTAAAATAAAAGAGGTTACCTTTTTAGGTAACCTCTTTTGTACTGTTGTAAAACGATAAACGCTTACTTTTTGTGCTCTTCGTGAACTTCTTTCTTGATGATTTTCTTCACCTTCATGTGTTGTCCAGATTCTTTAGAAGATAGTGCTTCAATTTGAGCTTTTACTTCAGCTTCTGTGCCTTTAAAGTCTTGAGTAGTTGTTGCTTTTTTACCATCTACTGTTGTGGTAGTAGTTACTGTTGCAACCGTTACATCTCCCTCTTTTTTCATCTCAACTCTTACTTCTTTAGAAGCATTTTTGTGAAGCTCATCACTATCAACATGAAGTGTTATATTGTGAGTGTCTGTATGTGCCTTTGATTCTGAATGACCACCTAAAATTGGAGCGATTACCAAACCAATTAAACAGGTTAATTTGATTAGGATATTCATAGAAGGCCCAGAAGTATCTTTAAAAGGGTCACCAACAGTATCTCCAGTAATTGCCGCTTCGTGAGCAGCAGAACCTTTGTGAGTCATTTCTCCATTAATCATTACTCCAGCTTCAAATGATTTCTTTGCATTGTCCCAAGCGCCACCAGCATTGTTTTGAAAAATTGCCCAAAGCACACCGCTTACGGTAACTCCAGCCATATAACCTCCTAACATTTCAGCAATGATCATATTGTTCATTCCAAATAACATAGGAAGAAATGTGATGATTAAAGGAAATCCGATGGTTAAGAAGCCTGGTAGCATCATTTCTTTTAACGATGCTTTTGTAGAGATTTCTACACATTTGTCATATTCTGGTTTCCCAGTTCCTTCCATAATTCCAGGAATTTCTTTGAATTGACGTCTCACTTCATACACCATTTCCATAGCTGCTTTACCAACAGCATTCATTGCCAAAGCAGAGAATACTACAGGAATCATTCCACCTACAAATAACATGGCCAATACAGGCGCTTTAAAGATATTAATTCCGTCAATACCTGTAAAAGTTACATAAGCAGCGAAAAGCGCTAATGAGGTCAATGCAGCAGAGGCGATTGCAAACCCTTTTCCTGTTGCTGCAGTTGTATTACCAACAGAGTCTAAAATATCGGTACGTTCTCTAACAATAGGATCTTGTTCGCTCATTTCAGCAATTCCACCTGCATTGTCAGAAATTGGTCCGAAAGCATCAATAGCTAATTGCATGGCTGTTGTAGCCATCATTGCAGAAGCTGCCATGGCAACTCCATAGAATCCTGCAAATGCATACGATGCCCAAATGGCACCTGCAAATAATAATACTGTTGGGAATGTAGAAATCATTCCTGTTGCTAATCCTGCAATGATATTTGTTCCTGCTCCTGTTGCAGATTTTTGAACAATATTTAAAATAGGTTTTTTACCCAATCCTGTATAGTATTCAGTTACTGAAGAAATTACGCCACCTACAAGTAAACCGATAAGTGTTGCATAAAATACTCTTGTAGCAGAGATTTCAATTAGTCCTTCTCCAAAGAAATGCATGTTCATGCTTTCTGGCAACATCCATGTTACTAGAAAGAAACTAGATATTGCAACTAAAATGATGGATGTAATATTTCCAATATTTAAAGCTTTCATGACTTGAGCTTCTTTGGCATCGTTTGATTTTATGTTTACTAGCGTAGTACCAATCAAAGAAATAATGATTCCTGCACCTGCAATTGCCATAGGCAATAAGATAGGTCCAATTCCACCAAAAGCATCTTCAATGCTTCCGCCCATGTCTTTAATAATGTAATTTCCTAATACCATTGCAGCTAATACCGTTGCTACGTATGATCCAAATAAATCAGCTCCCATACCAGCAACATCTCCTACATTATCACCAACATTGTCTGCAATTGTTGCAGGGTTTCTTGGGTCATCCTCAGGAATACCAGCTTCTACTTTACCTACTAAATCAGCACCAACATCAGCAGCTTTGGTGTAAATTCCGCCTCCAACACGTGCAAATAAGGCAATTGATTCTGCGCCTAAAGAAAAACCAGCAAGGGTTTCTAGTACCATAGTCATGTCTTTAACAGAAGTCCATCCGTTAGGCATAAAAATGAATTGGTAAAAAATGATAAAAAAGGCAGTCAATCCTAACACTGCTAAACCAGCAACCCCTAAGCCCATTACAGTACCACCACCAAAAGATACTTTTAATGCATTTGGCAAACTTGTACGAGCAGCTTGTGTCGTTCTTACATTTGTTTTAGTAGCAATTTTCATTCCCATATTTCCTGCGAAAGCAGAGAAAAATGCTCCGAAAATAAAGGCGATAACGATTAAAATATGTGTTGATTCTACAAATTGAGAAACAACAGCAAGCAATATGCTTACTACTACTACAAAAATTGTTAACAGCCTGTATTCTGCTTTTAAGAAAGCCAAAGCTCCTTCGTAAATGTGGTCAGAAATTTCTTTCATTTTACCATCTCCTGCGTCTTGTTTTAATACCCAAGACTTCTTAATTTGCATGTAAATTAAACCAATTGCTGCAGCAACAAGTGGCATGTAAATCATCATTGATTCCATATGTTTTTAGTATTTGATTAATTTTAATGGACGTAAAAGTAACAAAAAAAAAGCTCTCAACATAGGTTGAGAGCTTTCATTTTAATTGGACGTTGGAAACTCGCTTAAATAGTGAAATTTCTATTTGTTTTATGTTCGCTTTGTTGATAGCGTTCAATACATTTATCTACAATTTGATATGCTTCTGATGCATCTCCCCATCCGCCAACATCTACTTTTTTCTTTTCAAGGTCTTTATATACTTGAAAAAAATGTGTGATTTCTTTTACTAAGTGCGGATTCATGTCTTCTAAATTGTTCAATGCATTCCAAATAGGATCTGAAATGGGAACGCAAATTACTTTTTCATCAGGTCCTTTTTCATCTGCCATATGGAAAACTCCAATAGGTTTTACCTCCATCACACACATTGGAAATGTAGGTTCAGTTCCTAAAACTAACACATCTAAAGGATCTCCATCTAATGCTAAGGTTTCAGGAATAAATCCATAATCTGCTGGATACATCATTGATGAAAATAACATTCTATCAAAACGGATTTTAGACAATTCAAAGTCGTACTCGTATTTGTTTCTACTTCCTTTCGGAATCTCTATCAAAACATCAAAAGTTAGTTTTTCTTTCGCAGTCATATTTTTGGATTTCTATGGTTGAAAATTGGAGGGCAAAAGTAATGATAATTTGCCTTTTAACACTAAAAATTCAACTTATTTTAAGGGCGGTTTAGAAGCCGGATTTTATGCCGACACGAATTGCAAATTTGGGAGAAGGCAAACCGTTTATACTTTTGTGATCTCCTCTTGTAATAAAATCGATTCGAAGGGGTCTGATATTTCTGTACCCGATGTTTTCAAAACCAAAACCGTATTCGTAATACAACTTATCTGTTGGAGCTGCATAGGTAATGTTTGATCTGTTGATGGCGTTGTTTTTATCAGAAATGGTTCCGTACACGGTTTTAAAAGTTAGTAAACTTCGTAGTTTTAAGTTTTGTATCAACGGAATTTTATTGAGAATTAAGCCATTAAAATGATGCTCGAAATGTCCTGAAATATAAGTATCCGTTACAAAATCATAATAATTAATTAAGGAAAAAGTGTTTTGTGTAATCCAATAGGTTTGGTTGGCAGGAATTGGGCTTAATAGCACAATTGGAACTTTACCGAATGTTTTTCCTGCATCTATGGTTGTTTTTAACACCCCTATTTTACCCAATATTAGGGGTTGGCTGTATTTGAGCTGAAGTTTGTCGTAATTAAAAGATCCATTTAAAATTCCAGCATATCCTTTGCGGTAATTGATCAGAAAAGAGGGGTGTAGGTTTTTGCCAAATTTTTGTTCTACTCCAAAGCCATACACAAATCTACCTGGAGTATAGGCAATATAGATGTCTGTACTTACATCTGTTACTCGTGAAGCAATGCTGCCTTTTTTTGTAAGATAATCTATTGAGAAATCTGCAGGAGAAGCACTTTTTATATTGTTTTGAGCGGTAGAAATACCAATATGTAAATTGTTGTTGATGGCAATGTCAAACTTTAGAACGAATTTATCTACAAATGATAAAAAGTAATTTTCTCCTCTAGAAAACAAGGCGTTGGGGTCAAAAACATTGGTGTTTAGTCCGTTTGAGTTTAAGAGTTTTCCTCCCAATTGCTCAATGTCATATAAATAAGAAGCGCCTACTGAAATTCTAGGTTTATAAGAAACGAGGTACTTAGATTCGAGCCCAAACTTAAACCGTTTGTCTTTGGTTCCGTAGCCCAAAAAACCACTCAATCGAAATCGATCTTCGGTGCTATAAAAGCTTCGAAACCCTGCTTTTACTTTTAGACCTTCTACACTGTTTCTGACAATCGTATTCCAATATTTTCCAAATTGAAAAGTTGGAGAGATGTATACATACCCTGTTGAAATTGTGTTTAATAAGCCTGTAATTTGTCTGATTTCTCGTTTCTTTTTGAGTGATTCAATAAGTTGATAGGTCTCTTTTTGGTCAGTGTTGGTAGTAACACTATTCCAGTAAGATTGATTTTTTTGGTATTGATTTGGTTTAAAACGAGCTGATTTTTCAGTATAAAAATTGGGTGAAAGCGCGTTGTTAAATTCGTAATGAGAGAAAGCGATTGTTTTTTTAATGGTCAAGCCTTTGTTTGTCTCGTCTTTGTCAGTAAGGGTAAAATCGCCGGTAAACATCTCTGATTTAGGAAAATAAATACTGTCGTCTTTAATTGTGTATTCTTTTTCGAAAGATAGTTTTCTGACAAAATTAAGGTTGATGTCTTTATGGACTTTCATCTTAATTTTAGTAATTGAAAAGTTTTTATCTGCAACCCAAAAATAGCCTTCAAAAGCCAAGTCGCCACTTCTTCTTGGGAAAAAATAAATGCGATAAAACTTTTTATTGTTTACAGAAGTGCTATCATGCAATACATAATCATACGTTTCAAATCCTGAAGTAGAAATTGGACTTACAAAAGACTTCTTAAAAATGGTGATGTTATTTTGATGAATATCAATGCTGTTAAAGGTGTTTGTCATTCTTTTAAAAACAAAACCTTCTTGGTTAATGCCTTTGTTTTTTTCTGCTTCAAGGTCTTCTCTTTTGCTATTGCTTGTATTGGATCCGTATACGTTGCTTACCATTTCATGAAGGTACAACGGAATGGAATAGTTGATGCCATTTTCATTATAAGGCAATTCTTCTATTGTTTTTTTATAGTCTTTTTTAAAGATTTTTTGTAGAAAGATTGTGTCTAAATTGTTTAGACTTATGGCTGTAGTTTGGAGTTTTTTGTATTGGTAATATGAAACTAGCTTCAGTCCATTTTTCTTTTTTCGTTTCCAGATTTCCTTTAAAATTCTGTAGGCAGGATTTTCTTTTTTACGAAGCCTTTTTTTAGGTTTTACAACAATTACTACCTCATCTAATGTGTTGTTATCTTCCTCTAAATATACCGTAAGATGACTTTTTTTAGAGTTAAATCGTAGTGTTTTTGTTTTATAACCTATAAATGAAACTTCTATCTTACCTCTTTTTTTGGTGGAGTTCAATTCAAACCTTCCTTGAAAATCAGTAACAATACCGTTGGTAGAGTTTTTAAAATAGACATTCACATAAGGCAACGGTTGTTTTTGGGTGTCCAACACCACTCCCGATATTTTAAATTGGGCGCGAGCAGCACAACTGATAAAAAATAGTATGATAAGAATTCGTAACTTCATGGTATAAAAAAATCCTTTTCTATAGTAGCGTAACTATAAAAAAGGACCTTTAGTATTTTTGTGAACTAAATTATAGGTACAATACCTCTTTAACAGCTTTTACAACATCACTTGCATTCGGCATCCATTCTTCTAATAAAACTGGAGAATAAGGAGCAGGCGTATCTGCTGTGGTAATTCTTTTAATAGGTGCATCTAAATGGTCAAATGCTTGGTCTTGTATTCTAAAAGTAATTTCTGAAGAAACGCTACCAAAAGGCCAAGCTTCTTCTAAAATAACCAATCTATTTGTTTTTTTAACCGATGCTAAAATTGCGTCAGTGTCCATTGGACGAACGGTTCTTAAATCGATGATTTCTACAGAAATATTTTCTTTGGCCAATTCATCCGCAGCTTTATATGCTTCTTTGATGATTTTTCCAAAAGAAACAATGGTCACATCTGTTCCTTCTCTTTTGATGTCTGCAACACCAATCGGAATGATATATTCTCCTTCAGGAATCTCCATTTTATCACCATACATTTGTTCAGATTCCATAAAAATTACAGGATCGTCATCTCTTAAGGCTGCTTTTAATAAGCCTTTTGCATCATACGGATTTGAAGGAACTACTACTTTTAACCCAGGTGTGTTTGCAAACCAGTTTTCAAAAGCTTGCGAATGCGTAGCGCCCAGTTGTCCGGCAGAACCAGTTGGTCCTCTAAATACAATAGGGCAATTGAATTGCCCTCCAGACATTTGTCTGATTTTTGCCGCATTGTTAATGATTTGGTCAATTCCAACCAAAGAGAAATTAAAGGTCATGTATTCTACAATCGGTCTATTTCCATTCATGGCAGAACCAATGGCAATTCCTGCAAAACCAAGCTCAGCAATCGGAGCGTCAATCACTCTTTTTTCGCCAAATTCATCCAACATTCCTTTAGAAGCTTTGTATGCTCCGTTGTATTCTGCAACTTCTTCACCAATTAAATAAATGCTCTCATCTCTGCGCATTTCTTCACTCATGGCCTCACAAATAGCTTCTCTAAATTGAACTGTTCTCATCCTATATATATCCTTACTTTAATTGAAAAGAATTCCTCGAGGTTTTGCCTCGGGGTTTCCATTGAAATTGTCATTCCCGTGAAAACGGGAATCTAAAATAAAGAATCTCTTTACCTTCTTTATTTTGAACTGCGAAAATAAGAAAAATTAATAGTAATAAAATGCTTTCATTCTTAAATTTATACCTGTTTTATTTTTTGGGATGAACAAAAAAAATACTATGCACGCATAGTAAATCGAAAAAAAAGTCATAGCTTTGTCAGCAATACATCAACAGAATATTTACAAAAAATTTATAGGATGAAAATATTAGTTTGTATCAGCCACGTGCCAGATACCACTTCAAAAATTAATTTCACAGACAACAACACCACGTTTGATACAAACGGGGTTCAGTTTGTGATCAATCCATATGATGAGTTTAGTTTAACTCGCGCCATGTGGTTTAAAGAAAAACAAGGAGCAACAGTAACGGTTGTAAGTGTTGGTAATGCAGCTACAGAGCCAACATTGCGTAAGGCATTGGCCATTGGAGCAGATGATGCCATTCGAGTACATGCAGACGCTACCGATGGTTTTTTTGTTGCAAAACAATTGGCAGAAGTTGTTAAAAATGGCGGGTACGATTTGGTATTGGCAGGAAGAGAATCTATTGATTATAATGGAGGAATGGTTCCAGGGATGTTAGCATCCTTGTTAGATTTTAATTTTGTGAATGGATGTATAGGAATGGAAGTAGATGGGAATTCAGCAACATTAAGTAGAGAAATTGATGGAGGAAGCGAGCAACTTTCGGCAGATTTACCGTTGGTTGTTGCAGGTCAAAAAGGATTGGTAGAAGAAAAAGATCTGCGTATTCCTAATATGAGAGGAATTATGATGGCGCGTAAAAAGCCTTTAACAGTTCTTGACTCTGTAGCTGCAATAGCAGCAACTTCTTCACAATCATTTGAAAAACCAGCGCCAAAAGGAGCTGTAAAATTAGTAGACGCAGACAATGTAGATGAGTTAATCAGCTTATTGCATAACGAAGCCAAAGTGATTTAATGGAAGGTTAAATCGTTCCGAACCTTGTGCTGAATTTATTTTTAGCATTGTTTCGGAATCTCATGAATAAAACAAAATAAAATAACAGATCCTGAAGTACACTGAAACAAGTTTAGCGTAAAAGTTCAGGATGAAAAATTTAAAAATATATGTCAGTTTTAGTTTTTGCCGATTCATCGGAAGGGAAATTTAAGAAATCTGCCTTTGAGGTCGTTTCATACGGAAAAAAAGTAGCAGAATTGTTAGGGAGCAACGTTGTTGCTTTAACAATCAATGCAACCGATGCCTCAGAATTATATGCCTATGGTGCAGAAAAAGTGGTAGCGGTTTCTAATGACAACTTGAAAAATTTTAATGGAAAAGCCTATGCTACTGTTGTACAGCAAGCTGCACAAAAAGAGGGCGCTACTGTTGTTGTTATAGACTCAAGTGTAAACGGATTGTACCTTGCGCCAATGGTTGCAATACATTTAGAAGCAGGTTACGCTTCTAATGTCGTAGCATTACCAAGTACTACAAGTCCTTTTACAGTAAAAAGAAAAGCATTTTCAAGCAAAGCATTTAACAACACGGTAATTACTACGGATGTAAAAGTGGTAGGTGTGGCTAAAAACTCCTATGGGGTTCATGAAAATGCAGTTGCAGGAACAACAGAAAACTTTGAACCTACAGTTTCTGATGCCAGTTTTGGAGTAACATCAGTTAGCGTAGAAAAAACATCTGGAACCATCACGATTGCTGATGCAGATATTGTGGTTTCTGGAGGACGTGGATTAAAAGGACCAGAAAATTGGGGAATGGTAGAAGAATTGGCAACGGTTCTTGGAGCAGCAACGGCTTGTTCTAAACCTGTTTCTGATTTGGGATGGCGTCCGCATAATGAACATGTAGGGCAAACAGGAAAACCAGTAGCGGCAAACTTATACATTGCTATTGGTATTTCAGGAGCCATTCAGCACCTAGCAGGAATTAATGCCTCTAAAGTAAAAGTAGTAATTAACACAGATCCAGAAGCTCCTTTCTTTAAAGCGGCAGATTACGGTATTGTTGGTGACGCTTTTGAAGTAGTGCCGAAGTTGATAGAAAAATTAAAAGCATTTAAACAGGCATAGACCTGTTTTTACAATAGTGTAGTTTCTCGTTTATAGAGAGAAATTATTTAGAACGACGAAGTATTTCTTTTTATAAAGAGGCACTTCGTCGTTTTCTTTTAAAATCTATGATAAAATAATTATTTCTTTTCTTAAAATCATATTTTCAACACATAATTTTTATTAAATTGTGCCCTGCAAAAGACGCTTTCATTTTAAGCAAATTGCTTTTTATTTTGGATAACGACTGCAATTAATATATGAGTTTGATACAACTAACAATTAAAGGGATTTCATACAGCCAAACACAAAGTGGCGCTTATGCGCTGGTACTTAGTGAGATGGAAGGAGATCGTACGTTGCCAATTATTATTGGAGCTTTTGAAGCACAATCTATAGCCATTGCTTTAGAAAAAGAAATCAAACCACCAAGACCATTAACACATGACTTGTTTAAAACTTTTGCTGATCGATATTTGATTGAAGTCAAGCAAGTGATTATTCATAAATTAGTAGATGGCGTTTTCTTTTCTAGTTTGATATGTGGGCGTGATGGAGTAGAAGAAGTTATTGATACAAGAACTTCTGATGCCATTGCATTGGCAGTGCGTTTTGAAGCACCAATCTACACTTATGAAACTATTTTAGACAAAGCCGGGGTCTATTTAAAAATAGAAGAAGAACTATCTATAGGTGAAGGTGAATTTGAAGAAGATACGATTCTTTCGGAAATAGAATCAAATGTTTCTGAAGGAAAAGCAAGTAAAAAAGAATTGAAAGAATTACACAAAAAGTTAGATAGCGCCGTTGCAGATGAAAACTACGAACTGGCAGCTAAAATTAGAGACGAAATTAAAAAGCGCTCTTAATAACCAATCCATTATATTATGAGGAAATTACATGTTTTAATCACGCTATTTTTTTTGACAGCTTCATTGGCACAAACAAAAACAGATTCTATTGTTAGTACCAGTGTTTCAGATAAAGAAGTACGTTTAAATAATTTTTGGCAATTAGTAGCCCATAAAAAGGACATTGCAAATCCGAAATGGATTGAAGAAGAAGACATTGCTAAAAAAGAACGTATAAGTACTAGCATTACAGCTGAGGTTTCTGTAGAAAAAGGAAGTGATTTCTTAATTTTTGATAAAAAAGGGAACTATAAATTGTTGGTTTCAGGAAACTATAGTGAAGGGTTTTGGCTTCAAAATCAAAAGTTTATTTTATTAGAACAAAAAGTGCCCTTTGTAGGGCAACGAAATTATCAAATTGTTAAGCATGCCTCTGATTATTTGATTTTAAAAAGAAATGAACACGAATATAAATTTGTCACAAATAAACACCCCTTATTTGCTGCTTCAAAAAAAAGTAGCGATGTTTTAACCCCAAACCAAGGTCTTTCAATAACCTCTATATGGAGAGGAATTTTAGGAATGGTGTCTTTATTGCTGATCGCATTTTTATTTAGCAGCAACCGAAAAGCAATCAAATGGAAAAGCGTAGGAATTGGCTTGGTGTTGCAACTTGTTATTGCGGTTGGAGTTTTAAAGGTGCCTTTTGTGCAAAAAGGATTTGAAGGTATTGGAAAAGTATTTGTTAATATTCTTGATTATACAAGAGGAGGAAGCGAGTTTTTGTTTTCTGGATTGATGGATATTGATTCCTATGGCTTCATTTTTGCTTTTCAAGTGCTGCCAACCATTATCTTTTTCTCTGCACTAACCTCAGTATTGTTTTATTTAGGAATCATTCAGAAACTGGTAAAAATAATGGCCTTAGTACTTACTAAGGTTTTAGGAATTTCTGGTGCAGAAAGTCTGTCAGTTGCAGGAAATATCTTTTTAGGACAAACAGAAGCTCCGTTGTTGATTAAGGCTTACTTAGAAAAAATGAACAAGTCTGAAATGCTGTTGGTAATGATTGGTGGAATGGCCACTGTAGCAGGAGCCGTGCTGGCAGCTTATATTGGTTTTTTAGGAGGTGATGATGAGGTAATGCGATTGGAATTCGCAAAACACCTACTAGCAGCCTCTGTAATGGCAGCCCCAGGAGCAATTGTTGTGTCTAAAATATTATACCCACAAACAGAAGAAGTAAATACAGATGTACATGTTTCATCAGATAAAATAGGATCTAATATTTTAGATGCCATTTCTAATGGAACTACTGAAGGACTACGTTTAGCGGTAAATGTAGGAGCAATGTTGTTGGTGTTTGTTGCATTTATTGCCATGATTAACGGAATTCTTGGTTGGGTTGGAGATGTGACAACAATCAATGAGTGGTTGGCTGCAAATACAGCCTATGAAAATTTGTCTTTAGAATTTATTTTGGGCTACCTGTTCGCACCTTTAATGTGGCTGATTGGTGTTGCGAAAGAGGACATGACTTTGATGGGGCAATTACTTGGAATAAAATTGGTGGCAAGTGAATTTATTGGCTATATTCAATTGGCAGAACTAAAAAATGTGACCAACTTGGTGCACTTAAACTATAATAAATCAATTATTATGGCAACTTATATGTTGTGTGGTTTTGCAAATTTTGCATCTATCGGAATTCAAATTGGAGGAATTGGCTCTTTAGCACCCGGACAGCGAAAAACCTTGTCAGAATTTGGAATGAAGGCGTTGATTGGAGGTACTATTGCATCATTACTTTCTGCAACAATAGCAGGAATGATGATTGGGTAGCTTGCAGTGTATGACAAGCAAAAAACAAAACACAATAGTTGATAACTTTTCATAGTATTTAAAAAGCACCTGCCAAAAAAGCTCGTGCTTTTTCTATTTTTACACAAAATAATTTTTTCTCCTTAGAGAAGAAAAGAATAGGGAATATGAGACAATATTTAGATTTAGTAGACCACGTTTTAAAAAACGGGAACGAAAAAGGAGACAGAACAGGAACAGGAACAAAAAGCGTTTTTGGCTATCAAATGCGGTTTGATTTGAGCAAAGGATTTCCGATGGTAACCACTAAAAAGCTACATTTAAAATCAATTATTTATGAACTACTTTGGTTTATAAAAGGAGATACAAATATCAATTACTTACAAGAAAATGGTGTTCGAATTTGGAATGATTGGGCAGATGAAAATGGAGATTTAGGCCCGGTTTACGGACATCAATGGCGCAATTGGAATAGTGATGATATTGACCAATTAAAAGAGGTAATCCATACCTTAAAAAAGAATCCAAACAGTAGAAGAATGTTAGTTTCTGCATGGAACCCAAGTGTGTTACCAGACACATCTATTTCATTTTCAGAAAATGTGGCCAATGGAAAAGCTGCACTACCACCTTGTCATGCCTTTTTTCAGTTTTATGTTGCAGATGGGAAATTATCTTGTCAGTTGTATCAACGAAGTGCAGATGTTTTTTTAGGAGTTCCGTTTAACATAGCATCCTATGCGTTGTTTACCATGATGATGGCACAAGTTTGTGGCTATGAAGCAGGTGATTTTATTCACACTTTTGGAGATGCACATATTTATAACAACCATCAAGAACAGTTAGAATTGCAATTGTCTCGAGAAGTAAGAACCTTACCAACAATGAAAATCAATCCGAACATACAAAGTATTTTTGACTTTACTTTTGATGATTTTGAATTGGTAGATTACAATCCGCATCCTCATATAAAAGGGAAAGTAGCTGTTTAAAAAAGACCTATGATTACACTAATAGCAGCCATTGCAACAAATAACGCCTTAGGTAAAGACAACGATTTGATTTGGCATTTACCTGCCGATTTAAAACGGTTTAAAAAAGTTACCTCAGGACACCATATCTTAATGGGTAGAAATACGTTTGAATCTATTGGAAAACCATTGCCAAATAGAACAGCGGTTATCATTACCAGAAATAAAGACTATGTATTTGAAGGCTGTTTGGTGGTGAATTCTATCGAAAAAGCAATTGAAGTTGCCAAAGAAGATACAGAGGTTTTTATCATTGGAGGCGCACAGGTTTATCAACAAGCAATGGCTTTAGATTTGGTAGATCAACTAGATATAACCTTGGTGCATAAAGCATTTGATGCAGATGTGTTTTTTCCAGAAATTGACTTAAAGGTATGGGAAGAAACGGCTAGAGAAGATTGTAAATCTGATGAAAATAACAAGTACGATTATAGTTTTTTGACCTACAAAAAAAGAACATAACTATTTCTTTTTCGCAAAGTATTTACTGCAAACGCATATTGTATTTCTGCTCTGCAAATTTAAAATACCAATACAATTTATAGTTTACTTCGAGTCCGTAATTGATATGTGAATTGTATTCAATAATATTTTCATAAATGTTATGGTTGTACTTAATTGGGTTTCGAGCTCTTTCATTCCAAGTAGTTACATAAAAATTGTTTTTGTTTTCTAAATAGCTTTGAGAGTAATAACTCATGGGTTTGGCAATGGTGTTTAAGTACAGGTTAAACCCAATATCAATAATAATGATTTGGTATTCAAGGCTATCATTAGCAATGACAACAGGTTGTTCTTTAGTAGGCTTGTTTTTTATGGGAGATATACTACATGCATAAACAAGTACACTAATAGAAAGTAGCAGCAGTAGTTGTTTTAAAAGTTTCATAATCAAGAAGTTTTGACTAGTAAAACTGCAAAAATTATTCCAAAAAATGTTGATTCATTCAAGTTTTAATATTAATTTTCGTTCATTAAAAAGCAATTCATGAAAAAAAGATGTGATTGGGCCGGACAAGATCCTTTGTATGTAAAATACCACGATACAGAATGGGGAACCCCTGTTTATGATGATGAGACCCTGTTTGAGTTTTTACTCTTAGAAAGCTTTCAAGCAGGTTTAAGTTGGATTACGATTCTAAAAAAAAGAGAAAATTTCAGAAAAGCATTTGACAATTTTGATTATCAGAAAATTGCAAATTACTCAGAAGAAAAATATGATAATTTGTTGTTGGATGCGGGGATTGTTAGAAACAAGCTGAAAATTAGATCTGCCATAAAAAATGCCCAGTTGTTTATAGAAATTCAAAAAGAATTCGGTTCGTTTTCAACCTATATTTGGTCTTTTGTAGATGGGAAACCTATTGCCAACAAGTTCAAAGCAATGAAATACATTCCTGCTACAACAGCATTGTCAGACTGTATTTCTAAGGCATTGAAAAAAAGAGGATTTAAATTTGTAGGATCAACAATTATCTATGCTTTTATGCAAGCAACAGGTATGGTAAATGACCATGTGATTGATTGTTTTTGTTATGATGAAATAGAGCGTGGAGTACGCTAGCTTTTAAGATATAGGTTGATAAGCCTGAAAAAAATAATAGCAACCACAAACCAAAATCCAACTTTTAACGCCGTGTTTTTATAATAAATTTTATGATTTTTAATGTCTTTTCGATAGCTCCAGGCCATTAAAAATGTAAAAGCAACTATAAAAAAACCAGCAAAAATTAATTGACCTTTAGTAAACATAAATTCGTATTTTTAGCAAAAATACAAATTAAATGAAGACAGCAATCGTTTTTGGAGCAACATCTGGTATTGGAAAAGAATTGGCAAAACTGTTGGTAAATGACGGTTATAAAGTAGCCGTTACAGGAAGAAGGTTAGAAAAGCTAGAAGAACTTAAAGCAAGCAGTCCAGACCAATATCTTGTTAAACAAAATGACATACAGGATGTAGAAGATGTTGAAAAGGTTTTTAATGAAATTGTGGTAGAATTTGGAGGTGTAGATTTGATTATTCAATCTTCAGGATGTGGTTTTATAAACACCAAATTAAAATGGGATTTAGAGGTGCAAACCATCAATACAAATGTGTTGGGAGCTACAAAAGTGTATGATTTGGCGTACAACTTGTTTAGAAAGCAAGAGTTTGGTCATTTGGTAGGTATTTCATCCATTGCGTCTTTACGAGGAAACAGAGGGGCTCCTGCTTATTTTGCGTCAAAGGCATATCAAAAATCATATTTAGAAGGCTTGTATTTTAAAACTAAAACCATTAAATCTAAGCAAGTGTTTATTACAGATATTCGCCCTGGTTTTGTTGATACGGCAATGGCTTTAGGAGCAGATGTGTTTTGGATGGCATCATTAGATAAAGCCGTAAAGCAAACGTATGCTGCCATCAAAAAGAAAAAACGGAAAGCCTATATTTCTAAGCGTTGGAGTTTGATTGCCATTGTATTAAAAATGATACCCGCTAGGTTGTTAAAGAAAGTAATGTAAAGAATAGTTAATGTCAATAGTGTATCATGATTTGGTGTGGTACATAAAAAGTAGAAAACAAATCAAGTCACATGAAAAAAAGAATCGCTGCAGTACACGAATTTCACACTGCCTT
Source organism: Polaribacter sp. (assembly GCA_029245785.1). Classification (GTDB taxonomy): domain Bacteria; phylum Bacteroidota; class Bacteroidia; order Flavobacteriales; family Flavobacteriaceae; genus Polaribacter. Next base: position 40,374 of record JAQWOR010000074.1, on the reverse strand, counting down.
TAAATTGGGAATTAATAATTTACCAACTGCAAATATTGGAGAAGATAGAAATAAGCTTCGTTTCGAATTGATGAAAGAAGAAAATGAAGAGTATTTTGAAGCTGCACAAAACAACGACTTGGTTGAGGTTGCGGATGCTTTGGGAGATATGCTTTATATTTTATGCGGAACTATTATAGAACATGGAATGCAAGATAAAATTGAAGAAGTGTTCAATGAAATACAGCGGAGTAATATGAGTAAGCTGGGAGCAGATGGAAAGCCTATTTACCGCGAAGATGGCAAAGTGTTAAAAGGGCCTAACTATTTCAAACCACACATCAAAGAGATTTTGGAGAAGTAAGACATTGGTACAAGAAAAATTTTCAAAATTTTATCAATGTGAATTGAGAACCTTTTAAACTCATTTTAGAGATAAAGGAAGATTATAATTCGTAATTTTGACCTTCTTTAGCAAATTGAAAGCCTAGTTTTTCGATTTGCTTTCTTTCTTTACTGCCCGTTTGTAACGTAGGGTTTGTATGATTAAAGTGAATAAAAATCACTTTGTGTTTCGTTTCTATAGATTCGTTTTTGAATAAGGCAACGGTTTCTGAGGTAAACGGATGTGGAATTTCAGACATTGGTCTGTTAATTTCTCCATCTTTCAAGAAAGAGGCGTCTAGAAAAGCAATATCTACCTTTTTTACTTCTTCAATAATATTTTTCTTCCATTTGTGCCACTTGTCAATATCTGGAATAAACAAGGCTGTTTTTTTAGGTCCCTCAATTGTATAACCAACAGTTTCCGAAAATTCATCGCGATGTGGAACCACAAAAGGAGTTACTTTTAAACGGTTATTCAATACAATGGTCGAATCTTTTTGGAGCCTTTTAATAGCGATGTTTTGGATGTCAATTAACTGACTCCAAGGACCATTTTCTTCTAAAAAGGTTTTCATTTTAGGCATTGCAAACACCTTGGTGTTTTTTCTTCCAAGGGCTTCTCTTCCAAAATACATGAGCCCAGTATAATGCCCAATATGTGCATGAGTTAAGAAAACACCATCAATAATCGTTTCTTTTTTTAAGTGATGTTGCTCTAATTCTGCTAATTGAGTAGAAATATCTGGTGTGGCATCAAATAGCCATTTTTGAGTGTTTTCAAGATCTATCAAGCCTAATGAAACTACTTTTTTTGCTGGGTTTTTTCCATTGTAATAGTTCTTGCAACATTCTTTCTGACAGCCAATATGAGGGTAGCCGCCGTCTTGCGCAATTCCTAATACAGTAATATATTGCTTAAATGCAGTGGTGTGTTTGTCGATTTTTTGTGTGCTGTTCTGTTGGCAACCGGTACAAATAATGAACAAAAAAGAAAAGAAAAATAAGGGCTTCATGGTTGTTGTTTTATTCTCTAAAACTACAAAAAAAAGCACCAATTTTAAAACAGGTGCTTTTTGAAATTATAAAGAAGTGCTGTTTAAACAAGAACTCTCCATCCGTAAGGATCTGGAGCTTTGTTTGTTTGTATATCTGTGATGCGTTTTTTTAATAAAGAAGCGTAACTACTTTTAAGCTCAGGCAAGTCATAATCTGTATTTTGATAACCAAAACCAGCAATTGGAGAAATTACAGCAGCAGTTCCTGCTCCAAACATTTCCTTTAAGCTTCTGTTTTTAGCAGCTTCAACAACTTCACTTACCGTAATTTTTCGTACTTCTATAGCGATGTTTTCATCTTCGGCAATTTGTAAAATGCTTTTTCGGGTAATTCCATCTAAAATTCGGTCACTAGTCGGACTTGTAATTAAGGTGTCATTAATTCTGATAAAGATATTCATGGCACCAGCTTCTTCAATATACTCGTGTGTATTATCATCTGTCCAAATCACTTGATTGTATCCTTTTTCAATGGCCAATTGCGTTGGGTAAAATTGTGCAGCATAATTACCACCAGCTTTTGCAAAGCCAACACCTCCATTTGCTGCACGGGCATATTTTTCTTCAATCAAAACCTTCACTTTCCCAGAAAAGTATGCGCCAGAAGGAGCGGTAGCAATGATTAATTTGTATTCATCTGCGGGAGATGCATGAAAACCTTCGCCAGAAGCAAAAATAAAAGGCCTGATATATAAAGAGCTTCCTTCGTTTTTTGGAATCCAAGCACTGTCAATTTTTAACAATTCCTTTAGTCCATCCATAAAAACATCTTCAGGAAAAGTAGGAATTACTAAACGTTTAGCAGATTTGTTCAATCTCTTGCAATTGTCTAATGGTCTAAATAGTAAGATGTTATTGTCTGTGTCTTTGTAGGCTTTCATTCCTTCAAAAATGGATTGACCATAATGAAAAATCTTAGCAGAAGGGTCTAATTGTATTGGAGCATAGGGCAATATTGTTGGTGATTGCCATTTTCCATCTACATAATCACAGACAAGCATATGGTCTGAAAACACGCTGCCAAAAGATAAATTATTAAAATCTACATTGTCAATATTAGATTTTTGTATCAATTCTATTTGAATGTTTGAGCTCATTTCAATTCTTGTTTTAGAGACTACAAAGGTACGTAATTTATTAATCTGTTTCTATAGGAAAGACTTGGTTTTATTGTTTAAATCCATACATTTGTAAAGAATTTTTTGATAAAATTCTCACGAAGAGTTTTGCTTGTTGTCTTAAGGCGAATGAGTTAATGCATAAATAACCTGCAATTTTGAAAAGAGAAATAAGGATCACTTCAGATGGGTCTGCCACCATTCATTTACCAGATTGGAATGAGCAATACCATTCTAAACACGGCGCAATACAAGAGGCGTATCACGTATTTATCAAGTATGGATTAGAAGCTGTTTTAATACCAAAAATTTCAATTCTTGAGATTGGTTTTGGGACTGCCTTAAATTGTTTTATCACCTTGTTAGAAGCTCAAAAAAGGAACCTTGTTATTAGTTATGTGGGGGTAGAAGCTTATCCTGTTACTGAAGAAGAAGTGTTGAAATTAAACTATGTGTCTGAGTTAAAGGCGGTAGAAAAAAAATCAGTATTTGAAACGATGCATCAGTGTTCTTGGGAGGAGAAAAAAGAAATTTCATTTAACTTTCATCTTCATAAAAGACAGCAATTTTTTCAGGATATTAATGATAAAAATGAGTTTGACCTTGTTTATTTTGATGCATTTGGTGCAGAGCATCAGCCTCACTTATGGACGACTATAATTTTTGAGAAAATGTTTAACGCATTAAAAATAAATGGTATTTTAGTCACTTATTCGGCCAAAGGGAGTGTGCGAAGAGCTTTACAAGAAGTTGGTTTTGACGTTGAACGTTTGCCTGGGCCTCCTGGAAAAAGAGAAATGTTACGTGCAACGAAAGTTATGAAGTAATATTCAGCGGAGCTAAATGTTACGTGCAACGAAAGTTATGAGTAATATTCAGCGGAGCTAAATGTTAGTCACAATTAAAATTTAAATAGTATGAAATTCAGAAAAATTAGAGAGCGTAAAAAATCAAATCCTAAAAGAGGAATTATCTTGGTAGCTTTATTGATTATCATTGTGTATTTGTGGATGAATACAGAATCTTTTATTACCAAGTTTTTTCAATAGAATTTAAGTGAAAGCAGAAAAAATTATATTAGGTATTGATCCTGGAACCACAATTATGGGTTTTGGTTTGATCAAAGTAGTTGGAAAAAACATGGAATTTATTCAGATGAATGAATTGTTATTAAAAAAATACGACGACCACTATCTAAAACTGAAACTAATTTTTGAACGAACGATTGAATTGATTGACACTTATCACCCTGATGAAATTGCCATTGAAGCCCCTTTTTTTGGTAAAAATGTACAATCTATGCTAAAGCTTGGGCGAGCACAAGGAGTTGCAATGGCAGCAGGCTTGTCTCGTGAAATTCCGATTACAGAATATTTGCCAAAGAAAATTAAAATGGCAATTACAGGAAATGGAAATGCGAGTAAAGAACAAGTGGCATTGATGTTAAAATCATTGTTAAACCTAAAGACCTTGCCTAAAAACCTTGATGCAACAGATGGATTGGCAGCAGCAGTTTGCCATTTCTACAATGCAGGAAAAGTGGTTGGAGGTAAAAATTATACAGGTTGGGCAGCATTTGTAAAAGATAATCCTAAAAAAATTAAGTAACAATAAACAATTTTAAAAAGATCTAGAATCAATACTTGATTGCCTCTAGTTGATCACTGATAATTGTTTATTGATCACCGATAACTGAACTATGTCCGGAATTTATCTACATATCCCATTTTGCAAACAAGCCTGTCATTATTGCGACTTTCATTTTTCTACGTCACTAAAAAAGAAAGAAAAAATGATTGCTGCGATGGTTAAAGAGCTCGAAATTCGCAATCGAGAATTAGAAAGTGAAGTTGTAGAAACCATTTATTTTGGAGGAGGCACTCCTTCTTTATTAACAATTGATGAGTTACAACGATTGTTAGATACAATTTATAAAAACTACCAAGTTTCAGAAAGCCCAGAAATTACCTTAGAAGCCAATCCAGATGATTTGTCTGAACATCTAATACTCCAATTATCTAAAAGTCCAATTAATCGGTTAAGCATTGGAATTCAGTCTTTTTTTGAAGAAGATTTACAAAAGATGCACCGTGCTCATTCTTCTGATGAAGCGAAAAATTGCTTGTCAATGGCGACTCGCCATTTTGATAATATTACAATCGATTTAATGTATGGAATTCCGAACATGAGCAACAAACGCTGGAAAGAAAATTTACAGATCGCCTTTGGTTTTGGAGTAAATCATATTTCTAGTTATGCTTTGACAGTAGAACCAAAAACAGCATTGGCATCATTTATCAAACAAGGAAAATATCCAAATGTAGATGAAGAACTTGCTCGTGAGCATTTTGATATTTTGGTTTCAGAAACTGAAAAACAAGGGTTTGTTCAATATGAAATTTCTAATTTCGGAAAACCTACTTATTTTTCGAAACATAATACCAGTTATTGGTTGAGTAAAACATATCTAGGAATTGGTCCATCAGCACACTCATTCAATAAAACACATCGAAGCTGGAATGTTGCTAACAATACAATATACATTAAGGCGCTTCAAGAAAACACACTACCAAGTGAAACAGAAGAGTTGACACTAAAGGATCGCTTTAATGAGTATGTCATGACAGGTTTGCGAACTATTTGGGGTATTTCATTAAACCGGGTTGAACAAGAATTTGGTATAAAGTGTAGAGAGCAATTGGTAGCATCTGCAGAGAAGTTTATCAAACAAGGATTGTTGCTAATAGAAAAAAACACCACTGAGCAGCGTCAACATCTAAAAACAACCTCAAAAGGAAAATTCTTGGCAGACGGTTTGGCAAGTGAATTGTTTATACTGAACTAGTTTCAGTATCTGTTAAAATCTAATTGAACTTTTAATTAGTTTCCATATTTTTAAGATTCACTTCAAAAAAATGCTATGATTGAAGGATATTTGTATATTCTGACAAATAAAAACAAAACAGTTCTATATATAGGAGCTACAAAAGATTTAAAGAAAAGAGTTGAGCTTTATATTGATGGTAAAGCAGCTAGGTTTACAAAGAAGTATAGTGTAAATGAATTGATGTATTTTGAAAAATATTCAAAACTTTCATAAAGCGTTTTTAAGAGAAAAACAATTAAAAAATTGGCATAAAGAATGGAAATGGAATTTGATAAAAATGAATAACCCTCAATTAAAAAACTTATATTTGGAGTTATAGTATTTCGATTAAGAGATACTGAAATAAATTCAGTATAAATGATTGCAGAAATAAAATACAACTCTAAAAAATACCAGATAGATTTTTCAAAACCTATTGATATTTCTATTGCTATTGATACTTCAAAACAAAATATAAACGCTTGGTATATTGATGCTCCTAAAATTTTCCCTGTAGCGTCAGAAGATTGGATTGGAAGTGTTGCAGAGGGAGCAGATGTGAATTTTAATACGATTGAGTTTAATCCACATTCGCATATTACACATACAGAATGTGTAGGGCATATTACTGAAAAAGTGTATTCTGTCAATAAAAATTTACAGCAATTTTTCTTTTTAGCGGAGGTAATTACCATTGCTCCACAGCAATTGAATGACGATTTTGTAATTTCTAAAAAACAACTTCAATTTGCCTTAGGAAATAAAAAAAGAGATGCGTTGGTAATTCGCACACTTCCGAATTTAGAAGATAAAAAAGAGATGCAGTACTCAAATACAAACCCAACATATATGTTAGAAGAAGCTGCGGTATATTTGCGAGAAAAAGGAATCAAACATTTATTAATCGATTTACCTTCTGTTGATAAAGAGAAAGATGGAGGACAATTGTTGTCTCACAATGCATTTTGGAATACCGCTGGTAAAATAAGGTTAGATGCTACAATTACCGAATTTATTTATGTGCCAAATTCAGTGAACGACGGCACCTATTTTTTAAATCTTATGATTGCGCCTTTTGAAAATGATGCAAGCCCAAGTAAGCCCGTTTTATATGAAATAACATAAAATGACAACCATTTCTATTGGTAAATTGAATCTTCAAATAGATGTTATTTACCAATTTATAACCAATAGTTATTGGGCAGAAGGAAGAAGAATTTTTAGGATAAAAGTAAAAAAAGAGGAAGCATATGCTTCCTCTTTTTGGTAAAATAAACCAAGTATAAATTTATTATTCATTTTAAAGTTGGTTTAGTGTTGAAAAAGAGGGACAGAATTGGAGCTGAGTCCCTCTTTAAATTAACCTAATCTAAACTCTAATAAAAAAAAGTTTAATTTTAATGTCTAGTTGTTTGTTTCAATAGATGGTTTCTATTTATCAGACCAATTGAAACAAGTAATTTCAGTTTATAAAAGAGGGACGAATTGAAGCTAAGTCCCTCTTTAATTCAAATTAACCTAAACTCAATGAAAACAAAGTTTAATTTTAATTAATATCCTGGAGTTTGTACCAGTAAATCATTTGCTCCAATATCACTTGTTCTAATCGGAAGAAGTAATAAATGAGATTTAGATGCATCTATATATTGCACGTTGTCATACACAAAGCTATTTCCAGCTCTTCTTAGATCATACCATCTTTTACCTTCAGCAATAAACTCTTTATAACGCTCATTAAGAATGGCGTTAGCATTATCAGTTTTACCGCTATTAGTATAACCGTGAGTTGCTGAAACATAATTAGCTCCATAAGCTCTTGCTCTAATTTTATTGATTTCTGCAGAAGGATCTTGCCCTAGTAAGTTCTTAGCTTCTTAATAACAATAACAATAAGCCTTAGCGTACTAATAGGAATGTTTTCTTGTTCTAAAAACATTGAAGATCCTGGTATAATCGAGCCAGGTGATGGTGGGCAGTCAACAATTAAAACAACTCTTACAAAGGTGCCTTTAGACAATCAGTTATACGCTAGAAACACAAAAGGTGATTGTATTATAACTATTGCAGGTACTTCGGCTAAATACAATAGTATTGCCATTACTATCAAAAAAGAAGGTGCTGCTGCTCAACATATAGAAGCAGTTGTGACAAGAGGAGAGTTTTCAAAAGAAGTAATTATAAATGCCGAACTAAAGAATTATACATTTGATATATTCGGAAAAGAAGGAGCTACTTCAGCCCTTATTGAACAAGTGAAAAATGTAGTATGCGGAGATGTGTATGTAATCCACGGACAGTCCAACGCATGGGCTCAGGATTATGATAATAAATATAACGACAATGATCTACCAGCTTCTGCAGATTGGGTAAGAACAATAGGTGCCATGCATGTTTATAGCAAATCAGCGATATTACCGCACGCAAGAGATACTCTTTGGTATAAGGCAAGAGGGAAGGCCCCAGACTTATCCATGCAAGAATATGTTGGTTCTGGTATGGTAGGTGTACTAGGTATTAACTTGGGTGTAAAATTAGTAGATTCATTAAATGTACCTATTGCTATTATCAATGGAGCTGGAGGAGGAGGATCTATAGATCATTATTTATCATCTGCTGATAGCCATCAAAATACTCCTTATGATCGGTTAAGCTACCGTTTAAATAAAGGAGGAGTAAGAAATGCTATCAAGGGTTTTGTATGGAATCAAGGTGAAAGTAATGGTAATGCTTCAGTAGATAGCTATAAGTCTGCATTGAAAAATTTGTACAATTCGTTAAATAGTGATTTTTCTTTTGAAAAATTCTATCTTGTACAAACTCCTCCAGGATGTGCTTCACTTGGTAACCATGCCGGAGTAAGAGAAGCCCAAAGGCAGTTTGCAGTTGAAAATGAAAATATAAGACTTATGACCCGTCACGGTTTTCTTCCTGACCAAAATAACAATGGTAATTATTTTCTTAGCGACGGGTGTCATTATCATGCCCATGCATATGAAACACTTGCCAATTGGATTGGTAACCTGATCTTGGACGATTTTTATGATAGAAAATTAGAATATGACGTTCCTAAAATTGTAGATGTTACTTATGCTCAAAGTGCTGATTCAATCTTTATTAAATATGATCGTGCTATTACTGTACAGCAGTCATTGTCTGTGGCTGGTGTGTCTTATGATTTAAAAGATTTTATAAGTATTAGTTCGTCTTCTGTATCAGTTACAGAAGTAGGTAAAACAACCAATGATGAAGGAAAAGTGATGTATTTAAAACTGTCTGGTGTAGCTCCAAATACCTCTTCTAAATTGACCTATCTAACTCATGAAAATTACCCATCTACCTCTAAACCTTATATTGGGCCTTGGATAACATCTCTTAATTCAGGAGTAGGTGCTCCAGGATTTGTTTATGAGCTTCCTCCTTTTTGAGTAAATGATATTTGTTAAATTTTTAGCTTGATAACCTATATGCAGAAGGCGTAATACCTTTTACGCTTTTAAATTTTCGATTAAAATTGGAGATGTTTTTAAAGCCAGATTTTTCAGAAATTTCAGAAACTAACAAATCTTTATTCTTTAATAAACGACAAGCATTCTCAATTCTAACCTCTATTAAAAACTGAAAATAGGTTTTATTTGTACGTTGTTTAAAATACCTACAAAACGCATTGGGAGTCATATTTGAAACTCCGGAGATGGTTTTTAAATTAATTTCTGTAAAAAAATGATTCATTGTAAAATCCATCACATTACTCATTCTTTTTCCTTCATTGTCAGAATATGCTTTTTGATAGACAAAATTAGACAGCGGTACAGATTCAGATGTTAAAATAAGACTTACAATTCTTAAGAAGATGATAAACCGATCTAAATATGACGCCTTTTTTAAAGATAAAAACAAGGCCATTAAAGCAGTTTGGTTTGATGTTACTTTTCCTCCTGTGCTGCTAATTTTAAATAATTTTTCAACTACACTAAAATCTCCAAGCTTAAAAAACCGCTCTCCAAAAGAGTCTTTGGTAAAAAAAAGAGTCATCATAAAAGTTGATTTATAAGTGCTTGTGTCACTTTTAAATACGTGAGGCAGGTTACTTCCAATCACTAAAACATCTCCAGAAGTATATTCGTTAATGGTATCGCCAACAACCAAATTCCCTTCGCCCTCTACAATAGCGCAAAGTTGTATCTCTTCATGTTGGTGTAATTTATCGTAGAATATTTCTCCTATATCTTCTTGGTAAATAAGCGATACATTTTCCGATTTCGAAATTTTAAAAGGAAGTATTTTCATAAGTTTTTTTTACAAATATATGCTAAAATTCACCTAAAAATTGATAATAATATACTAGAAGGGTAATAAAATATCAGCATTAGTTAATATGCGATAATCTAGAATTCTTATTTCGGCTGTAAATTTGTAAAAAATAACACAATAAGTATGAGTATACAATGGAAAGGCGTTATGCCAGCAGTAACCACCAAATTTACAAGTGAAGACACCTTAGATTTAGTGAATTTTGAAGTAAACATCAAGGCACAGTTAGCAGCTGGTGTTAGCGGAATTATTTTAGGAGGAACACTAGGAGAAGCTAGTACATTAACTGATGATGAAAAAAGAATTTTAATTAGAAAAACAGTAGAAATAGTTGATGGAGCAGTTCCGGTAATTATAAATATAGCTGAACAAACTACAACAGCAGCTATAGATGCAGCTAGAAAGGCAGAAGAAGATGGCGCATCTGGCTTAATGATGCTACCTCCAATGCGTTACAAAGCAGATGATAGAGAAACAGTTGTGTATTTTAAAAAAGTAGCCAATAGTACATCATTACCAATAATGATTTACAATAATCCAGTAGATTATGGTATTGAAGTTACCTTAGACATGTTTGAAGAATTGGCCACATGTAAAAACATACAAGCGGTAAAAGAATCTACTAGAGATATTTCTAATATTTCGAGAATGAAAACTCGTTTTGGAGACCGTTTTGCAATTTTAAGCGGTGTAGATACACTCGCTTTAGAAAGTTTACTAATGGGAGCAGACGGTTGGGTTGCAGGACTGGTTTGTGCGTTTCCTGCAGAAACGGTTGCAATTTACAAACTAGCAAAAGCAGATAAAGTACAAGAAGCTATCAAAATTTATCGTTGGTTTTTACCATTGTTAGAGTTAGATATAAACACTAAATTAGTGCAAAATATTAAGTTGGCAGAAGTAGCCACTGGAATTGGAACTGAAAATGTGCGGGAGCCGCGCTTGCCATTAGTTGGTGAAGAAAGAGAAAATGTATTGGCAATTATAGAAAACGGATTGAAAACCAGGCCAACGTTACCAGCATATAAACAGTTGTAAAATAATTTGGGTGTTACCACGCTTTGGCGCGGTCAGGCTTTTAGCTAAATCTTTTGTTAAAAAAACAAAAGGATATCGCTGCAATCCTTAACACAAAATAAAAAACCATGCTAGAGATAAGACCAACATGCGAACATTGTAATAAAACATTGCCATTTGATGCTCAAGAAGCAATGATCTGTACATTTGAATGCACCTTTTGTGCCCAGTGTGTTGCAACGGTGTTACAGCATGTTTGCCCCAATTGTGGAGGCAACTTTACAAAACGCCCAATACGACCAAAGACATTGTTAGAAAAATATCCAGTATCAACAAAAACAATTTATAAACCAGTAGATGTAGAAGCCCATTTAAAAAGAATACAGAAAAAATGATTACAGGAAAAAATTACATAGGAAACACACTTTCAGCGCTTGGAAGTAAAACATATACAACTTTCAATCCGCAAAAGAATACTGAAAACACCATTGTTTTTACAGAAGCAACTTCAGATGAAATTAATGATGCGGCTCTATTGGCTTCTAAAGCCTTTCAAACGTATAGTAAAAAGTCAGGCAAAGACAAGGCTGTATTTTTACGAGCAATTGCTGAAGAAATAGAAGCATTGGGAGCAGAATTAATAGAAGTCTATACATCAGAATCTGGTTTGCCGACAGGAAGAGCCATGGGAGAACGAGGAAGAACAGTTGGACAATTAAGAGCGTTTGCAGCGCATTTAGAAGAAGGCTCTTGGATAGCAGCAAGTATTGATACAGCACAACCAGATCGTCAGCCAACACCAAAGGTAGATTTACGAAAAATGCTAGTACCATTAGGGCCCATAGTGGTTTTTGGAGCTTCTAATTTTCCCTTGGCGTTTTCTACAGCCGGAGGAGATACAGCTGCTGCTTTAGCAGCAGGTTGCCCAGTACTTGTAAAATCGCATCCAATGCATGCAGGAACTGGAGAGTTAGTAGCTTCTGCGATTATTAAAGCCGCAGAAAAAACAGGCATGCCAAATGGCGTGTTTTCTAATTTAAATAGTAGCGGGATCGAAGTTGGGCAAGAATTGGTACAACACCCGGTAGTAAAAGGAGTTGGATTTACAGGAAGTATTAGAGGAGGTAGAGCATTGTTTAATTTGGCAGCTAATAGACCAGAGCCCATTCCGGTTTTTGCAGAAATGGGATCTGTCAATCCAGTAGTTATTTTACCTGAAGCATTACAAGAAAAAGCTGCTGATTGGGCAAAAACCTATGCAGGTTCCATTACCTTGGGAGCTGGGCAGTTTTGTACAAACCCAGGGTTATTAATAGCAATTAAAAGTAATCAATTACATCAGTTTTCTCAAGTATTGGCAGAAGAAATTGTAAAAGTAGAACCTAGTTGTATGTTGCATCCAGCTATTGTTGGGGCTTATGAAAGCAATAAAGCCCACGTGGTTTCTCAAAGCGGAATAGAAGTTTTAGCAGAATCCTCTCAAGAAATAAAAGGCAATTATGGCCGCCAAATAGTTTCAAAAGTTGAGGGTAAAATGTTTTTAGAAAACCCAACCTTACATCAGGAAGTTTTTGGCCCATTTTCTTTACTAGTTCAATGTGAAGACAAACAACAATTAGAACAGGTTGTTAAACAGCTAGAAGGGCAATTAACAGGAACTATTATTGGAGAAGGAGAAGACCTTTTTAATTATAAAGAGGTTGTTTCAGCCTTACAGGATAAGGTGGGAAGAATTATTTTTAATGGAGTTCCAACAGGCGTAGAGGTGTGCCCATCTATGCAACACGGAGGGCCTTATCCAGCATCTACAGATGCAAGATTTACAGCCGTTGGTGTTGGTTCTATAAAACGTTGGGTACGGCCTTTTAGTTTTCAATCTTGGCCCAATAACTTGCTGCCAGAAGCATTGAAAAACGAAAATCCATTAAAAATTTTAAGAACTATAAATGGTGTAAAAACAACAAATAAAGTATAACACATGAAAATAATTAGACTCTTTGGCCTTTTCTTATTGCTAAGCCTTACAGCTTGTAAAAACACTTCTTCAAGTAATCAGTTGTACTCTTTAATAGCGACTTATGAAGAGCCCAGAGCGTATGATTTTAAAAGAGGAGAGTCTCTAGAAAGTACCACTAAATATTTTGAAGCTGAAGCGACTTTTTCTAAAAACCTAATTTCTGAAATAAAAAAAATAACAGCTAATAATTTATCAGAAACAGACCAAATTTCACGTGAACTACTGTTGTTTATTTTACAAGATAAAATAGATCAACATACATTTAAAATGTATTTGAACCCGATTACAAACGAATCCGCTTTCCATTTAAATTTAAGTCGAATGGGAAATAGAACCTTTGAAAACAAAAAACAGGTAGGAGAGTATTTGAAACAGTTGGAAGCATTACCCCAAAAGGTTGCTTATAATTTAAATCTGTTAAGAGCAGGAATTGAAGAAGGGATCTCACAGCCCAAAGCAGTTTTTACCAAGTATGAATTTACCTATGACAAACACCTTGTTACAGAGGTGACAAAGAGTGAATTCTACACACCTTTTCATCAGTTGCCTGAATCATTTTCAAAAGCGTTAAAAGACTCAATTATTAAAGTGGCGAAAAGGAGTGTTCAAAAAAATGCGGTAGATCAGTACAAAAAGATTAAAGCCTTTTTTGAAACAGAATATTTTCCGAATACTCGAAAAGGCTTAGGGGTGTTTACGGTGCCTAATGGAAAGGCGTTTTATCAAAACAGAATCAATTTTTATACAACTAGCAATCAGTATACGGCAGATGATGTATATGCTATTGGATTAGAAGAAGTGGCTAGAATTAAAGCAGAAATGCAACAGATTATTAAGGAGTTGGGGTTTAAAGGGAGTTTTGCAGATTTTTTAAAATTCTTAAGAACCGATGCCCAGTTTTTCGCAAAAACCCCCAAAGAGTTATTAATGTTTGCAAGAGATGTTTCGAAAAGAATTGATGATCAATTGCCAAAATTTTTCAAGACCTTGCCTCGAAAACCGTACGGAGTTGTACCAGTTCCTGCTGCTATAGCACCTAAATATACAAGCGGAAGGTATTCTCCGCCAAGAAACGAAACAAGTGCAGGGCATTATTGGATAAACACCTATGATTTGCCAAGTAGAACGTTGTATACAATTCCAGCGTTAACAGCACATGAAGCTGTTCCAGGACATCATTTGCAAATGTCGTTGAATAGTGAATTGCCTAAAACCATTCCGAGTTTTAGACGAAATTTATACCTTTCTGCTTATGGAGAGGGTTGGGGTTTGTATTCAGAAACCTTGGCAGACGAAATGGGAATTTATACCACACTCTATGAAAAATTTGGAAAACTTACCTATGAAATGTGGCGTGCATGTAGATTGGTGGTAGATCCAGGTGTGCATGCTAAGGGATGGACACGGCAACAAGTAATTGCATATATGTCAGAAAATACCGCCTTGTCTATTCATGAAATTACCACAGAAACAGATCGATATATTTCTTGGCCTGGTCAAGCAATTTCGTATAAAATAGGAGAGATTAAAATAAAACAGTTACGTGCAAAAGCTGAAAAAATATTGGGCAACAAGTTTGATGTTCGAGATTTTCATGAAGTGCTATTGTCAGAAGGAACCGTTACTTTATCGATCTTAGAAAAAAGAATTGATAGCTATATAGAAAAACAAAAAAATGAGTCGTAATATATTTTCTTGTATTGATGCACATACCTGCGGAAACCCAGTTCGGGTAGTAGTTGAAGGAGGCCCTAATTTAAAAGGGGCAACCATGAGCGAAAAGCGTCAACACTTTTTAAAAGAATATGATTGGATTCGGAAAGGACTCATGTTTGAGCCTCGTGGACACGATATGATGAGTGGAAGTATATTATTTCCGCCTCACAATCCAAAAAACGACTTTGCAATTCTATTTATCGAAACTTCTGGCTGTTTACCAATGTGTGGACATGGAACTATCGGTACCATTACCATTGCAATAGAAGAAGGATTGATAATACCGAAAATTCCCGGTAAAATTAAAATGGAAGCGCCTGCGGGTTTGGTTGAAATTGAGTATCAACAAACAGGCAACAAAGTAGATTGGGTGAAATTGACCAATGTAAAAAGTTTTTTAGCGGCTGAAGGATTGACTGTAGATTGTCCAGAATTAGGAACACTTACTTTTGATGTTGCTTATGGTGGAAATTATTATGCGATTGTAGATCCACAGCAAAATTTCTCTGGAATTCACGATTTTACAGCAGGTAAAATCATTCAATATTCACAAGTTATCAGAGAACGTATCAATGAGAAATACCCTGATGTATTTATCCATCCAGAAAATGATACCATTCGTGATGTGACACATTTACTATGGACAGGAAATCCGATTGATCCAACATCTTCAGGTAGAAACGCCGTGTTTTATGGCGATAAAGCCATTGACAGAAGTCCTTGCGGAACAGGAACATCAGCTAGGATTGCACAATTATATGCGAAAGGGAAATTAAAAAAAGGCGAAAAATTTATTCACGAAAGTTTTATAGGTAGTAAATTTATAGGCCGTGTTGAAGAAGAAACAAGCCTAAATGGAAAGTTAGCAATTATTCCAAGCATTCAAGGTTGGGCAAAAATATTTGGCCATAATACAATCAGTATTGATACAGAAGACGATCCGTATGCATTTGGTTTTCAGGTGATTTAAATTCAAGTTTTTAATGAGTAAGAATGTAGTAATTATAGGAGGCGGAATCATAGGATTGAGTACGGCATATTACCTTCAAAAAGAAGGCCATCAAGTGACCGTAATTGACAAATCTGATTTTTCTAGCGGCGCATCATATGTAAATGCTGGCTATATAACGCCAAGCCATATTATTTCTTTGGCAGCTCCTGGAATGATCACTAAAGGAATTAAGTGGATGTTTAATTCGGCAAGTCCATTTTATGTAAAACCACGACTAGATATCGATTTTTTGAAATGGGTTTGGGCTTTTAAAAAGTCAGCAAATCCTTTAAAAGTTGAAAAGGCAATTCCTGTGATTAAGGATATTAATTTACTAAGTAGAGATCTATATGAAGAGATAAAAGCATCTAACAATTTTAATTTTCATTATCAACGAAAGGGATTGTTGATGTGTTATCAAACAGATAAAGTAGGAGAAGAAGAGTGGAAGGTTGGTAAAAGAGCGATTGAAGAAGGTTTAGAAGCGCAAAATTTATCAGCAGCAGAAGTTAAAAAATTAGAGCCAAATGCTAATTTAAACATAAATGGAGCGGTCTATTTTAATTGTGATGCTCATATGACACCAACCGATTTTATGTCAGAAATGCTTGCCTATTTAAAATCGAAAGGGGTGGTGTTCTTTGCGAATGAAGAGGTCAAAGACATAGAGGTTTCTAATGCTGTGATTTCAAAAGTAATTACAGATAAACAAGAGCTCCCTGCAGATGAGGTTGTATTAGCAGCAGGAAGTTGGAGCCCGTTGATGACAAAAAAACTAGGAATTAAAATTCCTGTTCAAGCAGGAAAAGGATATCGAATTAATGTAGCACGAGAAACCCATATTACCATTCCGGCAATTTTATGTGAAGCCAAAGTAGCGGTCACACCAATGGATGGTTTTACACGTTTTGCAGGAACTATGGAAGTTGCAGGAATCAATCATACAATCAACCCAGTTCGTGTACAGGCGATTGCGAATGCCGCCAGTAATTTTTATAAAGACTTAGCAATTACTTCAGAAGAAAAAGCCGCAGCACAATGTGGTTTGCGCCCATGTTCACCAGATGGATTGCCTTATATCGGAAAATCTTCAAAATGTAACAACCTAACCATTGCAACAGGTCATGCCATGATGGGTTGGAGCTTAGGTCCTGCAACAGGCAAGTTGGTTGCTGAAGTCATTTCAAATAAAAAGACAACATTAGATTTAGACCCATTTCACCCAGATAGAAGATTTTAATATGAGATACGAACCGATTCAGAATACATTATTCATAAAGAACAGAGACCGTTTTACAGCTAAAATGAAAGCAAATACAATTGCTATTTTAACCTCTAACGATGTAAAACATAACAATGCAGATGATGTGATGGGATTTGCTCAAAACAATGACTTATTTTATCTCTCTGGAATAGACCAAGAAGAAACGATATTGCTCATATACCCTGATGCCTATAAAAAAGAGCAGCGTGAAATTTTATTTATAAAAGAAACCAACGAGCATATCAAAATTTGGGATGGTGAAAAACTAACAAAAGAACAGGCTACTGAAGTTTCAGGAATTAAGCATGTAGAATGGGTTCAAGATTTTGAAATGACGTTGCAGTACATGGCTTTTGAGGCTGACGGATTTTACCTTGGGCATAATGAACATTTAAAAAGAGCCACCAAAGATCAAGAAACACAACAAGATAGAATGATTGCTTGGTGTAAGAAAAAATATCCTTTGCACGAATACTACCGTGCAGCAAAAATTACACGCGCGTTACGACCTGTAAAATCTGAAGAAGAAATTGCATTGATACAACAAGCTGCAGCTATTAGTGTTGCATCATTTAAACGTGTTTTAAAAGTCTGTAAACCACAGGTAAAGGAATATGAATTAGAGGCTGAATTGACCTATAACTTAACAAAAGCAGGAGCGTCGCATCATGCGTTTCAACCAATTGTTGCTTCTGGTAAAAATGCTTGTGCATTGCATTATAATACCAATGACGCTATGTGTAATGACGGCGAAATGATTTTGATGGATTTTGGCGTGTGTTATGCCAATTACAATAGCGATACCACACGTTGTTTTCCTGTGAGCGGAAAATTTTCGGCACGGCAAAAAGAAGTATATACTTCCGTTTTACACTGTTTAAAAGAAGGAAGTAGCTTGTTAAAACCAGGAATTACCTCTTCAGATTATGAAGCGAAAATGGCAAATTTAGTAGAGACTCAATTGATTAAATTAGGACTGTTAGATGCAACAGAGGTTGCCAATCAAGATCCTGAAAAACCACGATACAAAAAATACTTTATGCATGGAACAGCGCATCATATTGGCTTAGACGTGCATGATGTTGGTTTGTATTCGCGCCCTTTTGAAGCGGGAATGGTATTGACTTGCGAACCCGGAATTTACATTCCTGAAGAAGGCATTGGTTGTAGATTAGAAAACGATTACCTACTTACCAACGATGGAAATATCAATTTAACAGCGGCAATGCCTATTGAAATTGAAGAAATTGAAGCGATTATGAATACCAATTAACAAGAGGTATCGGCAATAATTTTCCATTCGCCATTGATCTTTTTAAAGATGATCATAAAGATGCCATTAGCATCTCCAACGTTTCGTGTTAAATGATATTCGCCCATTACAAAATAAGCACCATCATTGATTTTAGAAATGTCATTGATTTTAAATTGTAAGTTTCCAGAGTGATCAGGAGTTGGATACCCTTTTTTATAATTTGCCAAGGTTTTGTTCCATCCTAAAGTAACGCCATTGCTTCCATAAAACTTTAAAGAATCAGATTTCCAATATCCTTTCATAAAGCCTTCTAAATTGTGTTTTGACCATGCTTTTTGTTGTAGGTCCATGATTTCTAAGATTGCTTTTTTATCTTCTTGCTCTGTTGATGTAGCACAAGAAAGAAATAACATGCATGCGGAGAATATTAAAAGTGCTTTTTTCATAAGATATGGGTTATTGGTTTTTAGTCGGTTGAATTGTAAAGGTATAACTATATTTTTTAGTTGCAGAAATGGTGTATTCTTGGTGTACTTGTCTTCCCCAAGAAGTATCGCCACCAACACCCATTTGATTTAAATCGATATTCCACTGTACCGTAGTTCCTATTTTAATATCGGCTCCATGTTTTTTGGTCACAGGAACCAATCCAGAAGCAGATTCTCCAGCTTCTTCAGAATTAAAATCGAGTTCTTTCATCGAAAATGGCCAAGCGCTAGCGTTTAATAATTGAGAACCTTGTACTTCTAAGCTAAGGTCATTAGAATGAACTTGCATGGAACGAATGGCTGTTTTGTTTCCTGTTTCTTGTGGACGAGAATAGACGTGAAATGCTTCTTTTATTTTTTCAGAATACACGCCTATTTTTTGACCTGTTTTTCGGTCCCAATAACTTTCATCAGGGCCTTTTCCGTGCCAAGAAATAGCCGTAAAAGAGTTGTTTAATGTAACATACATTCCCAATCTTGGAATGTTCGGTAGTTTTTGTTGATTTGGTCTGTAAGAATATGCAACACGAAGACTTCCATTAGAAATTAAGGTGTATTGTACGTGTACTGTCGCTTCATTATTTGGTAATTGGTATGCAACTTTATATGAAATTCCAATAGTGATTTTTCTTGGCTTTTCGATCAATGTTGCTTTGTAAGTATAGGTAGCATTTTGCCAAATTTTCGCCCACTTGTCCATGCCGTTTCCTAAATCATTATCTGTTGGTGGACGCCAGAAATTTAGACGAATGGGTTGGCGGGTAATTTCTTTTCCTTCAAATTCCCAGAAACTAACTTCTCCTGAAACAACATCAATTTTATAGCGAGTATTCTTGTTCTTTATCAGATAAGAAGCGTCCTTTTTCTCAAGGGTCAATGCGTTGTTTTTTACAAGAGTATTCTGTGTTGAAACCCCTTTGTTTACTGTGAATTGATCCCAAGCAATTTCGTACCCTTTCGGAATTAAATTTGAAGTATTTTTTTGAATCAAACTTACTTCTAAGATGAATTCATCTTCTAAAACAAATAGTGTAGGTATCTTTTTAAAGTGCATCCTTTTTGTTTGTTGTGCCTGTATGTGTAAAGAAATATTCTTTTCAGAAAGCACCTCTTTTCCGTTTCTCAAAAGTTTCCATTGCAATTCTTGGTTAGAAAAATTAGCAAAGAAATTTTTGTTTTCAATTTCAATGGTTCCATTTCCTAGATAGGTGAATTGAACAGGTTCATATACTTTTTTTACTTCTGATAAATGCGGATGCGGATTCCGATATGGATCCACCAAACCATTGTTTAAAAAATTACCATCCGTAGGTAAATCAGGGTGGTAATCATGACCATAGGCCAAATAGGGCTTGCCGTTATCGTCTTTGTATTCTAAACTTTGATCTACCCAATCCCAAATAAAACCACCTTGTAAATTTGGATAGGTTTCAATAATGTCCCAATAGTCTTGTAAATTCCCTACCGAATTTCCCATAGCATGTGCATATTCAATCATGATAGAAGGCTTGTCTGAATTCGACTTTCCATGCTTGATTAAATAGTCAGGTTTAGGGTACATCGGACAATACAAATCGGTGTATTCTTCTTTTCCTGCAGGTTCGTATTGCACAATTCTGTTCTTGTCTTGTGCTTTTAGCCATTTGTATGTACTTCTAAAAATGTCACCTTCGCCAGCTTCATTTCCTAATGACCAAGAATAAATTGAAACATGATTTCTATCTCGGTAATACATGCGTTGTGTGCGCATCATGTGAGCAGGCAGCCAAGACATCTCGTTTCCAATCTGTGTCTTTTCATCAATCGCCAAAGGATGACTTTCAATATTTGCTTCATCAACCACATATAAGCCGTATTTGTCGCACAAATCTAACCAATATGGGTCGTTTGGGTAATGCGAAGAACGTACCGCATTGATGTTGTGTTGTTTCATCAATTGAATGTCTTTTTCCATGGATGCTCTAGAAACTACATGCCCAGTAAAAGGATCTGTTTCATGACGATTTACGCCTCTAATATAAATAGCTTTTCCGTTGATGAGTACTTGTGCGTTTTTAATTTCTACACGCTTAAAGCCAATCTGTTTTTTAATGAATTGATTGTCATTCAAAGAAATTCTTAAGGTGTATAAATTTGGAATTTCAGCAGACCACGATTTTGCGTTTTTAATGGTTTTGTCAACATTAAAATCGATGGTTGAATTTGCTGGAATTTGAATCTCTTTCCTGGAATAAATCACTCCTTTTCCATTGTCAATAACTTCAACAACTAAATCGTGAGTTGCTATAGTATCAGTATCATTTGTAACGGAGACCGTTCCTTTAAAAATTCCGTCTTTATACGAATCATCCAACGTAGTGTTGGCATGATAATCAGAGATGTACACTTTTGGTCTCGAATATAAATACACATCACGTTCAATACCACTCATTCGCAGCATATCTTGACTCTCCAAATAACTAGCATCTGACCAACGGAACATTTGAAGCGCAATTAAGTTTTTTCCTTCTTTTAAATGTTTTGTAATGTTAAATTCAGCCGGAGTTTTACTTCCTTGAGAATAGCCTACGTAATTTCCATTCACATATACATACATGGCAGATTTTACGCCTTCAAAATAAAGGATAACATCTTCGGATAAGAATTCTTTGGTAAGGGTAATTTTCTTTCTGTATGTGCCAACAGGATTATAATCTTTGGGAGCATCAGGCCATGTTGTTGTAAACGGATAGCGCTCGTCTAAATAAATGGGATGTCCGTAGCCTTCTACTTCCCAGTTTGCAGGTACAGGAATTGTCTTCCAATCGGAGTCATCAAAATGCTCATTTTGAAATGTTGCTGATCGCTGTTTAGGATCTTTTACCCAATTGAATTTCCAATCGCCATTTAAACTAAAAAAACGGTTGGAGTTTTCTTTTGCTGAAACATCAGGACTTTCAAAAGTAAAAAATGTTGCTCTAGGCGCTAATTTATGCTCTTCAAACTTCTCGTGGTTGTAGTGAAATGTTTGTGCTGTAACAACATCTAAAGGTTCTTGTTTGCATCTAGAAAACAAGAGAAGTACTATAAAAAGAATACTGATTTTTTTCATGTGTATTGAATTAAAATGACTGCATAAAATCTTCAGCAGTTATTTTTCGTAAATAGAATATAAGCTCTTTGGCATTTTCTTTTGTAAATACAATGGGCGGTTTAATTTTTAGGACATTATGGTCTGGGCCATCAATACTCATCAAGATTCCGTAATCTTTCATTCGGTTGGCCAGATAGTCTGTTTGCGCTGCAAGCGGATTTAAATTGGTGTCTACCAATTCTATTCCAAGAAATAATCCTTGTCCGCGAACATCTCCAATAATTGGAAATTCTTTTGTAAGCGCTTTCAATTCAGTTTTTAAATACGCTCCGACTTCTAATGCATTCTCTTGCAGTTTTTCGTGTTTTACAGTTTGCAACACTGTTGTTGCAATGGCGCAAGACACGGGGTTTCCTCCAAACGTATTAAAGTATTCCATTCCGTTGGCAAATTTATCGGCCACTTCTTGTGTGCAAACTACTGCAGCAACAGGGTGCCCATTTCCTAAAGGTTTACCAATGGTAACAATATCCGGAACAACATCATGCAATTGAAAAGCCCAAAAGGCACTACCCATGCGTCCGCATCCTGTTTGTACTTCGTCTGAAATACACAATCCGCCAGCTTTTCTGACATATTGATACGCTTGTGCTAAAAACCCTTTAGGCAATTCTATTTGTCCGCCGCAACTGATAATAGGTTCTATGATAAATGCGCCAACGCCTCGGTTTTTTGAATGAATGATCTCTATTTGCTTTTGTACCTCTTCAGCATAGTGTTTACCGGTGTTTTCTCCTCGATATCTTCCTCTGAATTTATCAGGCAACGGAAAAATATGGGTGTGCTCTGGAGCACCCTTTCCGCCTTTACCATCAAATTTATACGAACTGATATCAATACACATATTTGCATTGCCATGATAGCCAACTTCTGAGGCGATAATGTCTCGCTCACCAGTAGTGGATTTTACCATTCTAATGGCTAATTCATTGGCCTCACTTCCTGAATTTACAAAATGAAACACATTGAGTTCTGGAGGCAATGTTGCTGCCAGTTCTTTTGCCAATGCATTGATGTTTTCATGCAAATATCTTGAATTGGTGTTGATGATCCCCATTTGATCTTGACCTGCTTTGACCACCGTGTAATGTTCATGACCAACATGAGCAACATTATTTACCGTGTCTAAATATTTTTGACCTAATTGATCTATTAAATATTGACCAGCACCACGAACCATTTTAATGGGAGTTTTATATTGCAAGCTTAAACTTTTTCCTAAATGTTGTTTTCGGTACTGGATTAAATCGTTGTTTGAGACAGTTTCTATAGGTTGAAGTGCTTTCGATGCAAACAATAGGTTTGGATCTGGACAGATGCTTTTCCAAACATTAAGTTGTCTGTAATAGGCAACTCCAGGAAAATCATCTACATAATTTAGGGTAGATAGTAAAATTTGAAAATGCAAATGAGGTGCCCAATTCCCATTTTCTGGATAGTTGCCTAATTCGGCAATTTGTTCACCTTTTTTAATGATTTTTCCAATAGGATGTTTTAGAACACTATCTACAGTATTATGTCCATACAAAGTGAAAAACACCATCCCTTCTTCGTGGTGTTTTAAGATGATAAGGCCGCCATATTCTTTGTTTCCTGCATCATTTACAGCAGTGATAACTTCGCCATCAAACAAGGCATGAACAGGCGTTTTTTCGGGCAACCAATAATCGATTCCTAAATGAATGGTTCTGCTTTCTCTACCGTAATTTCCTATTTTGTCATAGGCTGTAGAGGTATACAACGATCGAGGCTCTAAATAACCACCTGCAATTATTTTTTCTGGATGTTCTTTTTGAAGTTGCTCAATTTTAAACTGAAACAGATCGAGGTTAGCAACTTCTTCTAAGTGTCCAATCCATTTACTAGATACACTTAAATCGATGCGGTACACCTCTTTTTTGTCAATGCTTGGAAACATTTCTGAAAGAGAGAAATTGTTTTGTAATGCCCAAGTTTCAAATTGGTGTTGCATAGGATGTGCCTCAAATTTACAAGCTTCTCTAAAGCTAGCGTATGCAAATTCAGGATGTATTTGAAACCATTTTTTGAGCACTTCCCAAGCTGGTTTTTCACTAATTAAAAGGTACTCATTATTGGGTTCTTTGATTTTGTTGATGGCTGATTTTGTAACGGAAATTACCAATCGCATGGCAATAGCAATATACAAATGCGCGAGTTCTTCTTCTTGTAATTTAAATGTAGCATGATAGCCTTTTACAATTGGAAATGCTGCTTCTAAAGGGTCGTTATGATGCATAATAGCATAGGCACATGCAATGGCAAGATCATTGATGATTTGCGTATGGATGGCATCACCATAATCAATAGCCGCTTTTACGGTTGGATTGATAAGGTCAGCTGAAACAATTACGTTATTGTCATTCGCATCGTTGTGAACAATACTTTTTCTGAGTTTAGAATACGAATGTTGCGCCGCTTCAAATTGTTGTTGAAATGTGGAAATAATTTCTTTTTCTTCCGAAGAAAATAAATGCAAATGCTCTTTGGTCCACAATGATTGTGCAACGTCCCAAACAAAATCTCTTTGTGCTTCTTTGTGATCAAAGCCTTGTAATGCTTGAGTTAATGCCCCGCATTGTTCTCCTAAGCTAAATCGTAAACTGTCCAGTTGTGGATTAACATCGCTCAAAACACGACCAGAAACCCAAGAGAGTAAGCGTACATTTCGTTTATTTCCTGAAGCATCTGTAATTGAAGAAATGGCACTTCCGTAGGTGTCATGTATTACTTTTGGGGCGATGATATTACTTCCGTTAATTGCAACATACTGTAATAACTTTTGCTGAAAATCGAGACAATTTTCATCCTCACCAGGACGCGATATTTTCAATATATAACCTTCTTCATTTTCAATTTTAATTCTGAAATTAAAATCAACCTCTCCAGGGAGCTCAGAAGCTTTTCCTTTTATATTGAACAGCTTGAAGAGAATGTCTTCTGCTTGTTGCGTTGTTATTTTTAAGGTGTCGTATTGCATGCGATTCTGTGAGTTCAATTTGTATTGTTGTAATGTTTGCTTAGCGCTATAAATAATTGCTGTGTGCCGTTGTTAAATGGAACTAAATAAAACGTGTACGTATGTTTTTGTTGTCCTTTCAATTGATATTTTTCTTGAGGTTTTGACCACCAACTATCATCTCCAGCAAGTCCACGTTGTCCCAAATCGATATTTAATTGAACAAGGTTTTGTTCTTTTATATCGATGGTATGTTTGCTCTTGTTGGAGGTTTTATAATCAATGCCATTTGTAGCGTCAAAATCTTCATTAGGCATATGTAATGCACTAATTCCGAGTCCTTTTTTAATGCCAGAAACCACTAGAAGTCCGTTATTATTGCTATCTGACAATGCCACCCATTTCACATCTGTCTTATATCCATTTTCTTGTGGACGGATGTATGGCACATATTGTGCTGAAACAGTTGATGTATAAAGGTCAACAAATGCAGATGCTTTTCTGTCTTGATAATTCTCCCATGGGCCACGACCAAAATAGGTCATTGTATTGTAGTTTTTTGGTAGTTGCATGCGCATTCCCACTCTTGGAATATCAGCTTTATAAGCTGTTTTTTCTAAGAGGTTAGAAATACCAACAACTCCATTTCCATAAATGGTATACACAGAATGAAATTTTGTATGTACTCCTGGTAATTCAAAAGTTACATTGATAGAAACAGTCCCGTTTTTATGAGTCGCTGTATTTAAGTTTGTTACTTTTGAAAACAACGAAGCTTTTTTCCATTCAATATTTTTAACCTCCATATGGTTCCCAAAGTCATTATCGGTCATGGCTCTCCAAAAATTAGGTTTTGGTCCTTTGCCATCTTTTAATAACTCATTACCTTTAAACACATAAGAAGTTAGACGTCCTTTGGCTTTATTAAAAACGACTTTTATGTTGTCATTCGAAACGGTAATAAATTCTTTTGTTTTTTCAATATCCAATTTCGCTTGAGAAGCAATCACTGTTTCTGCTGCCTCATACTTGCTTTTTAGTTCTATTTGCTCGTGCGCTACTTCGAACCCTTGAGGAAGAATTCCCCAAGTGGTTTTAGTTTTTGCAGAAATCTCCACATAATAGTTGGTGTTTTTTTTAAAAGTAATGCCGTCTAATGGCAATCTGATTAATTTCCCAGTATGGGTTTCTACAGAAATCGTTTTTACAGGAATTGTTTTTAAAATCTGCCCATCTGCTTTTATGTTGGCAGTAATATCAAATTGATTTAAATCGGTGAAATCATATAGGTTTTCTACCAATATCCGTAATTCATTATGACGATTGATTCCTTTGTGCTTAAAGTTGATATACTCATGTGCTTTCTTTACTTCGTGTAATGCTGGTTGTGGTGTACGATCTGGAAATACGATACCATTGTTTAAAAAGGTATTATCGGTAGGCATATTTTTTCCATAATCGCCACCATACGCATAATAGCGTTCTCCTTTTTCATTCGTTTTCCAAATGGATTGATCTACCCAATCCCAAATAAAGCCACCTTGTAAATTATCATATTGTTCAATGATATCCCAATAATCCTGAAAATTTCCGGTGCTATTTCCCATAGCATGAGTATATTCACTAGGGATGTATGGTCGATCGGTTTTAGATTTTCCGACTTCTTCAAAACGACTTGGAGAAGGATATTGAGGAACAATAATATCTGTATTACTGTCCATGTCGTACAAGTTGCCATCATGCGATTTGTATGGGCGTTCGTATTGTACGGGACGTTTTGTATTGTCAATGGCTTTAATAGCATCGTAGCCTTTGAAAAAGTTGGTGCCATTTCCAGCTTCATTTCCCATAGAC
This sequence comes from Polaribacter sp., assembly GCA_029245785.1. GTDB lineage: Bacteria > Bacteroidota > Bacteroidia > Flavobacteriales > Flavobacteriaceae > Polaribacter. The sequence goes on along the minus strand of JAQWOR010000074.1, from coordinate 13,946 downwards.
CAAATAATAACTGAAGGGTGATTTTTGTCGCGTTCTACCATTTGCGTCATACGTGCTACATGGGCTTTCTCCCAAGTTTTGTTCTTGGCTAAAGAATGCTTTCCATAATACATACCATGCGATTCAATATTTGCTTCATCTACCACATAGAGGCCATATATGTCACACAATTCATAGAAACGTCTCCCTCTTGGGTAATGGCTTAAACGAACAGCATTGATATTGTTTTCTTTCCACAATTGGATGTCTTTCATAATCATGTCTTCAAACATTACGTGCCCCGTTTCAGGATCTGTTTCTTGGGTGTTAACCCCTTTTAACGTTATGCGTTGTCCGTTTATTAAAAGTAATCCTTTTTTAATTTCTACAGATCTAAAACCTATTTTTCTGGATGTTGCTTCTAGTGTTTTTCCTTTTCTGTCTTTTAAGTCTATGACTAAAGTATATAAATTAGGGTGCTCTGCACTCCATTGTTTTACATGGGTAATAGTCGTTTTAAAAGCAATGGAACCGGAGGTGTTTATTGTAAGTTTTTTGCTTTCTGATGCTATGATGTTGTTGTGAGAATCGTGTAAGGTATAAGTGATTTCGTTGTGTTGTTCTTTTTTTAAGTGGTTTTCTAGTTCGATAGCCAGTTGGAATTTACCATTTTTGTAAGATCCGTCTAAAATTGAGGTTATTTCAAAATCTTTAATTCGAACTTTTGGTTGTGCATAAAGATATACGCTACGTTCGATACCGCTAATTCTGAAAAAATCCTGGCATTCTAAATAGGAACCGTCCGTCCATCTAAAGATTTGAATAGCAATTGTGTTTTTTCCAGGCTTTGCTGCTTTGGTAATGTTAAATTCAGAAGGTAATTTACTGCCTTGTGAGTAGCCAATATAAATTCCGTTAATCCAAACAAAACCACCTGATTTCATAGCGCCTATGTGCAAAAAAATCTCGTTTCCTTTCCAATTTTTATCGATGTTAAAATCGCGACGATACGAACCAACAGGATTGTATGTGTCTGGAACATCTCCCGGATTGGCAGGATAAATTCTATCTACCAATTTCATATCGTCTGCAACCATTGCCTTATAGTCTGCAAATTCATATTGATGATTTACATAAATAGGAACTCCGTATCCTTCTACTTCCCAATTGGAGGGTACTTTAATGCTATTCCAATGGTTTAAACTTTTAATAGGATTCATAAATGTGGTTGGACGATTTTTAGGATTTCGTACCCATTTAAATTTCCAATTACCGTCTAAACTTTGATAGAATTTAGCATCTTGAGCCTCTTTTGTTAGGGCATTGTGTGTTGAAGTATATGATGTGAAAGAAGCATGAGCATCTAACTTGTACTCGCCAATCATTTGATTATTTTCAATATAATGTTGGTAATCAATAATAGGGTCTTTTACCTGGCTAAAGCCATTCATGGCTAGTAGTAATATTATTATTATGGATGTATTTTTTTTCATTTCTATAACTGCTTTACTCGTTTACTAATAACATGATGATATGTGCTGCACTCCAACTAAAACTTTGAGCATTTAGTCCTTCTCCTGTAATTGGATGGTAATTTTCTCGAATTGATTTTCCTTTTTCCAACACGCCTTCGGCGCCTTTGATGATTTGAATTGTTGCTTTGTCTGCTTCGGTATTGAAACCGTAATTCCGCAATCCTTTGACTCCAAAATAGGCTTGGTCTAACCAGTTTGGGCCTCTCCAATAGCCTTTTAAAGGATTGAATTTTTTGTGAGCTGCACTCATGGTTTGAAAAGGTACTTTGGTAAAGAATTTTTTAGGATTCATCATGTTGTTTTTAACAGCCTCTGCTTGTTTTTGCGTTGCTGCATTTGCCCAAAGTGCAGTCCAGCCTTCGCTTCCTTCACCTTTAATAAATGTGTTTCCTTCTAGATTGGTATCGTAAAACCAGTCGTCTTTTTTATCATAAAATTGGGTTTGAATACGTGTTTTTAAGAGTTCAGCTTCCTTTTTTAATTTTTTAGCATCCTCATTTTTGTGCAATGCTTCAGCCAGTAGTGCTAAATAGATTTTTTCAGCATATAAATAAGCATTTAGGTCTACACTTTCTTGGTCTAAAGAATAAGCGCCTTCAGAGTTTTTTACAATTTTAGAGTCGTCAAAACGGATGGCATTGTCCATGCCGCTTTCCCATTTGGCAGCAATCAAGCTACCATCGGTAGAGCCGTATTCACACAATCCATCTTGATCATGGTCTCGTTTGTTGTACCACCATTCATGGTATTTTTTTAACTTCGGGTATAGTTCTTTTATAAAATCAAGGTCTTTGTCTTTCTCGTAGATGTTGGCAACTGCCCAAGCCGATAGCGGAGGTTTTGTGTCTCGATAATTATGTTTTTCAATCAAGGTGTCTCTAAATACACAATCAACGATAAAGCCATCTTCGTTTTGAAATTCAAACATTAATTGTACTTGCTTTTTGGCTAGCGAGGTATCGTAATAAGACAATCCGACGGCATGTTTCCAAGAATCCCAAGACCAAAAACCATTGAACCATTTGTAATGATAGCTAGGAAACAAACCTTCGTGTTTAATTTCACCAGCAGGAATGCGCCAGTTGTTTTGTAGGGTAAGATGTGCTTTTGCCAATACTTCGGCATATGCATTGTCTTGAAATTGTGGTTTCAGATGTGTTATAAGTGCTTTTATTTGCCTTTCTTTTTCTGCTTTTCTAGTTTTTAAAACGGCATCAAAAGTTGTGTTTTTAAGTTGAGTTTGCTCTTCTTTCCAAGAATATTCTGGAAAAATAAATGATTGAGAAATGGTGAATTCTTTAGATTGCTTGGGTTTCAATTCAAGGGTAGCAATGTTAGAAGTATACGTGCTATCAGTAACTGATAGTTGCGTTCCTTTTGGAAAAATAAGATGACCAACGGCAGTTGACTTTGAAGAGCTTAGGGTTACTTCATTGTGCTTGACTTCCAGTTGTAACCCATCCGCCAATAATTGCTCCTGTTTCCAATGATATTTCAATGAGATGGATTTTGAACTGGTATTTTTAATTTCAGTTTTTATTAATGTTGAATGCCCTGAAGAAAAAACCAATGTTTGTTTTAGTTCGATGTTTTCAGAAACAAAAAATTGCTCTAAATGACTGTTGAATGCAGTTGTTTTCTGTTTTTTCAAAAGAACACCTTCAATGTTTAAATGCGCCAAAGCAGCACTGCTCCAAATACCATTTTGCTGTGTCATCAAAAAAGGGCCAGAAAAACCAATCGTTGTCGCTGTAGTATCTGGAAAACTATATCCAAACCAAGCGCCTTGGTCTGAAAACATGAGTCCGCTTTTGTCAAATTTATGTGTGGGTGTATTCGTATAGTCTAAACTGTTTTCGCTAAAACTCAAATACGCTATTTTCTCTTCTTTTTTGCAGTTAGAAAAAAGAAGTACTACCATCAAAGAAATGAAAATTTTAGTTTTCATGAGATGTTGATTTTAAGGAGACTTTCCATGAAGCCGTATAGTTTTCATCCGGATTTAAAATGCCGAGTCCTAACTTATGATTAAAGCTATTTGGTGGTGCTGTAATGGGTTCTATTGCGATTGATTTCCTGTCAGAAGGTGTAAAAATTTGTACATAATTTTTCTCTAAGGATGAATTGATTTGTATATGATAATCAGGAGTTTTAAATACCATTTTATCTGTATTTAAAAGATAGCAATCATCAAAAAAACGATCTTTAATTTGTAATTCTTTATGGATGCTTGCGTCTTTTGTTTTAATAGGAATCATTTCATTAGTTGAAAATGAAAATTTGCTACTACTATCAATATACAAACTACTGTTGTATAAATTAGAACTATAAAAATAGGGATGCCATCCTACATTAAAAGGAAAGGAAACAACATCATTGTTTGTAATACAAATTGTTAGAGAAAGTGCATCTTCTGTAAGGGTATATATAAGTTCTATGGTATATATAAAAGGGAATCCTTGAGCTTTGTTTTGTTCAGAATAGACAAGTGTTACCGACGCTTGTTGTTGGGTAATTTCTTTGTCTTTAAGGGTAAATTTTTTGTTGTATACCAAGCCATGAATGGCATTGTTTTCTTCTTTTAAATTAACTTTTAGCGTGTATTTTTTTTCTTGAAATGAATAGGACGCTTTGTCTATTCTATTGGCAAAAGGAAACAAAATTGCAGAGGCATACGATGTTGTGTAGTCAGCAGTAGTTAATTGGTGGATTATTTTCTTTTTATGTAGGACTAATTCTTGTAGACTTCCACCATTGCTTAAATAAATAAGGGCATGTGATTTCTGATCTATGCTTTCTATTTTTAGATAGTCTGTATCTGCTTTTTTTATGGAGTTGATTTTGAACAAAATGACATTTTTTTTATAACGAGTTTCTAACAATAAGTCGATTGGTATTTTCTATTTTAGTGAGCTCTTTATGAAAGATGAGTGCTGCTAGTTTTTCTCCCATTTCATTAAAATCTGTTGAAATGGTTGTAATACCGCCCTCAACAATTTCTTTTAATAAGGTATCGTTGTAAGAAATGATACCAATATCTGAAGCAATGCTTAACTGTTGTTCTTTCATTTTTTTGATGACTTGAATCAAGTCCCTGTCTTCAGGAATAAGATACACTTCTCCTTTTTGTAACGTTCTGTTGTCACTGTTGATGATAATTTCATGGTCTATATTGTGTTTAGAACAAAAATCATAAAACCCATGCAACATTTCTTGTGGTTGTTTATTTTTATTAAAAATGAAGATAATTGTATGGTATTTTTTTAGTTGTGGTAGGCATTGTGTTAATGCAACGCTAATGTCTTTTCTAAAGTTTTGATAGATAGTTGAGTACTTTGAAAGCTCCTCATGTGTTTGGTCTAGAATGTATACGTTGTTTTTAGGTAATTTTCCGATAATTATATCGGTATCTATTAAATTTGCTGGCATGATGATATAATGGTTGTAATTGCCAATATTATCATAGATATGTTTGCTGAAGACTTCGTAATTAAAATGATGAAAATAAATGTCTACTTCGATAGTAGGGCTTAAGTTTTTTAAAAATGATTTGTATAAATTTTCTTTAAACGCATTTAATTCATCAAAAAGCAAAAATATTTTTTGTGAAACTTCAATATTTTCTCTTTTAAGGTAATAACCTTTTCCAGGAATTGATTGAATGATGCCCCGAACTTTTAAATCGCCATAAGCTAATAGAACAGTATCTCTAGATAAAGAGAACCTGTTCTTAATGCTATTAATAGATGGTAGTTTATCGCCTCTTTTTACCTGATTGTTCACAATGGCATCTTCTACCGATTTAATAATCTGTTTGTATTTAGGGATGTCTGAATTTTCTTTGACTCTAATGATACTCATAGTGTAAATATACGCTATTTAATTGAAGATAAACTAGTGGGTACTGGTTGTGTTTTTTTAAAAGCTTCACAAGAGTTGAGTGGTGGTCATTAATAGGCTATCTTAAAATAAACCCCTCTTTCATTGGGTCATTTGGATCCATAACAAAAGTGTGCATTCCTGTAATGTAGGCGCTGCCTTCTACTTGAGGAATGACCGCTTTAAAAGTACCATAGTCTTCTTCTGAAATTACTGAACCTTTAAATACAGAACCGGTAATGCTTTCTATAGACATGGTTTCTCCATAGGCTATTTCATTTCTTGCTTTATGTATGGCCATTCTACCAGAAACGCCAGAACCTGTTGGGCAACGATCAACTTCACCTTCAGCAAAAATGCATACATTTTTACTGTCTGCGCCAAAAGGTTGTTTGTTATTGTCAATAAAAATGGTTCCATATAAAAAACTCAAATCGTTTTCAAAAGGATGTAAAATTTCGTTGTCAGCATTCATTACAGCATGTTTAATATCCATTCCTTTACTGATGAGGTTTCTGTAAGAATCGGTGCTTAAATCAAAATTAAAATTATTTTTTGCCATGTCTACATAGGCATAAAAAGCACCACCATAAGCCAAGTCATAGGTTACTTTTCCTAAGCCGGCTACATCCACAATTCTGTTTAGTCCCACCACAAAACTGGGAACACAATGAAAGCGGACGTTTGTCACTTTTCCGTTTTTCACATTTACAAAAGAGGTAATTCTACCACAAGGCGCATCAATTTTCAGAATATTTTCGCCTTCTTGTACAGAGGTCCAATTCATTTCAACCGCCAGTGTAGAAATCGCAATAATGGCATGACCACACATGGTTGAATAGCCTTCGTTGTGTAGAAAAAGAATGCCGAAATCTCCATCATCATCATTTGGAGGCACCAAAATACAGCCATACATATCAGCATGGCCACGAGGTTCAAATAGCAAAGCAGTACGCAAGTAATCGAAATTTTCTTTGCAATAACGTCTGTAGTCCAATACCGAATTTCCTCTCAATTTTGGAAATCCACTCACAATAACACGAAGCGGCTCTCCACCCGTATGCATGTCAATGGTTTTAATTTGCATCCAGTCTTTTGGAGGGTTGAAATTGGTTTTTGAAAGGATATTTTGATACGTGTTACTCATGGGTAAATTAGTTCTTGTCACATCGAGTGTTTCGACTTGTCGAAATGTATCGAGATGTTGTTCTCGATACAATCCCGAGTACTCGGGATTACTCGAACTGACATCAGTTAGTTGTAAATTTGTTATAATAATACGTTGCAGCGGCTAAATCTTCAAGTGCATGCCCTACAGATTTAAAAACCGTGATCTCATTGCTGTTGTTTCTTCCTTGTTTTTCTTCGGATGCCAATTCAAATAAATCAGCTTTAATGTTTTCTTCTTTAAGCGTTCCATTTTGAAGCGGAATCACAATGTCGCCACTTTCTTTGAGGCCACCCTGAAAGGTATCTATATAAACAACTGCTTTTAAAATGGTTTCGTCATCAGCTTCGCGCATGTCTTTTTTATAGGCGCCAACCAAATCAATATGTTGTCCGTTTTTTAAGTGCTTTCCTAGAATCAAAGGTATTTTAGACAAGGTCGCAGCCGAAATAATATCGACGTTAGAAATTTTTTCTTCAATGGTTTTTATAGGTTGAATTGTGAAATTTTCCTGCTGTAATTCAGTAGCAATTGCTGTTGCTTTTTCGAAATTTCGTCCCCAAATAAATACGTTTTTAATTGGGCGAACAGCAGCATGTGCTTTGATTAAATTTTTTGATAAAGCTCCGGTTCCAATCATTAATAACGAAGAAGAATTTTTTCGAGATAAATAGGAGGATGCTAGCGCAGAGGCAGCTGCGGTTCTTTTAACAGTCAGTCTTTTAGCTTCTAAGAGTGCTTTTATAGTTCCTTTTACAGCGTCAAGATAAATATAGGTTCCTTGAATAGAAGGCAAGTCAAATTGTCCATTTTCTGGGCTTACGGTGACAACTTTTACGCCTGCATTTTTACTTGGGTTCCAGGCGGGCATCAGCAGTAATGTAGAGTCTGCATGCATTTCTGGATTTGGAAAATCGTGATGATGGCGCATTGGGACCAATACATTACGATTAGAAAAAGCCTGTTTTAATGCTGTAATTAGTTCTGTAAAAACAGTATTTTTTTCTATAAAATCGCCGCTTATTAGCTTGGTGTTGTTCATAGGATAAAAGTAGCTAAATCTTTAGTTATAGTAGTATACAAACGAGTATTCTCATAAAATACGCAAACACTTGGTTAAGATAGTATTAGAATAAGTGACATTGTTGGTCTAATTTTAGCGAGTAAAATAAGTAGATATGCCAATGTTTAAAAAGTTGTTTTTTTTCCTGTTCATAAGTGCAGCAGTAGTTTCTTGCAAGAAAGTGGAGTCCAATTTAGAAGGCTTGTCATTTAAAGAACAATTAAAAGTGCTGTTTCCGTCTGCAGAAATAAATGCGGTAAAAGCACAAGACCATTCTACAGAAGCGTATCAATTGATTCTAAAACAATCGTTAAATCATCAAGATGCATCTGCAGGAACTTTTGATCACTACATATATGTTTCTCATGCCGGGTATGAAAAGCCAACAGTTTTAGTCACTGAAGGCTATAATGCAAGATATCAAACTTACGAGCTGAGTGAGATGTTAAGAGCAAATCAAGTGCAGGTTGAATATCGTTTTTACGGAAAGTCAAGGCCAGACTCGATACCATGGCAGTATTTAAAAAACGATGCAGCAGTAGAAGATTACCATAAGATAGTCACCAAATTAAAACGATTGTATACAAGCAAATGGCTGTCTGCCGGAATTAGTAAAGGAGGGGAAACGGTGCTGATTTATAAATCAAAATACCCAAAAGATATTGATGTGGCCGTGCCTTATGTTGCGCCGTTGATCAATACTCAAGAAGACCCTAGAACAATACAATTAATCAATACTGTTGGCACAAAAGAATGCCGAGATAAGATTGTGCAATTTCAACGTGCTGTGTTAAAAAATGGTGTTGAAGTTCTTGAAGAGCTCAAAAAATATGCGGCTGAAAAAAAGGTGTTGTTTACAAAGATGCCAGTAGAAGAGGTGTTGGAGCATGCCGTGTTAGAATTTCCGTTTTCGTTTTGGCAATGGGGAAGTCGTTGTGAGGAGATTCCGAATGCCACAGCAAGTTCAGTAGTGTTATTTGCATATTTAAAAAAGGTTGCTGGGTTTTATTTATTCAGCGATGCTGGAATTTACAATTACCTGCCTTCTTTTTATCAGCACATGACAGAATTGGGTTATTATGGGTATGATACAGCACCTGTTCAAGATTTACTAGTGCATATAAAAACATCTTCATTAGCTTGTTTTGGCCCTGAAAATATAGCCATGCCATACGATACTGAGTACATAAGAGAAGTGAGAGATTTTATAGAAAACAAAGGGCATCAAATTTTGTATATATACGGAGAGTATGATCCTTGGGGCGCGTGTGCTCCAATTCCAAAACCAACAGTTGATGCACTGAAAATGGTCTTAAAAGGAGGGCATCACGGAACAAGAATTAAACATTTTTCTAAAGATGATCAGCAAAAAATACATGCAAAGTTGCAGGATTGGTTGGGAAAAGAGATTGAGTTGTTTCCGATAAATTAGTGAGAAAACAATTAAAATTCTTTGTAAATTTGTACTAAATACAGCACATAAATGATTGTACAAGGAAAGATTGTAGACATCCAAAATCAACGAATTTTTAAAGGAGAAGTAGCCGTTAAAAACGGAAAGATTATTGCTATCAAAGAAGCAAATCATGCGGTAGAAAAATATATTTTACCAGGTTTTGTAGATGCTCATATTCATATTGAAAGCTCTATGTTAGTGCCTTCAGAATTTGCTAAAATTGCGGTACTTCACGGAACGGTTGCCACGGTTTCTGACCCGCATGAAATTGCCAATGTGTTGGGTGTGAAAGGAGTCGATTTTATGATTGAAAACGGAGAAAAAGTTCCGTTAAAGTTTAATTTCGGCGCACCTTCTTGTGTGCCAGCAACTTCTTTTGAAAGTGCTGGAGCAATCATAGACTCAGATGATATTCAAAAAATGATGGCAAATCCAGCCATTAAGTATTTGGCAGAAATGATGAATTACCCTGGAGTGTTGTTTGATGATGAAGAAGTGCTAAAGAAAATTGCTTGGGCAAAACAGTATGGAAAACCTATAGATGGTCATGCGCCTGGTTTACGAGGTGATGATGTTAGCAAGTATATTGCAGCAGGAATTTCTACTGATCATGAATGTTTTACCTATGATGAAGCCTTAGAAAAATTACAAAAAGGCATGAAAGTCATCATTCGTGAAGGAAGTGCTGCCAAAAATTTTGAGGCACTGATCGATTTGTTGCCACAGCATTTTGAAGAGATGATGTTTTGTTCAGATGACAAGCATCCAGATGATTTTTTGTTGGGACATATCAATCAGTTGTGTGAACGTGCTGTAGCAAAAGGAATGGATGTTTTTAAGGTGTTACAAGTAGCCTGTGTCAATCCAGTAAAGCATTATAAATTAGATGTTGGTTTGTTGCAAGTTGGCGATGCTGCCGATTTTATTGTTGTTGAAGATCTAGAGAAATTTAAGGTGCAACAAACGTATATTAATGGCGAATTGGTTGCTGAAAATGGGCAATCATTTGTGAAGTCTGTTGCTTTTGAAGTGTTGAATAATTTTCATACAGAAACAAAGGTGGTTTCTGATTTTGAGTTTCCATCTACTGCGAAAAAAATACGTGTTATTGAGGCAAAAGACGGAGAACTAGTTACTGATGAAATTGAAGCAGAAAGCTTGATAAAAGAAGGGAGTTTGGTTTCGAATATTCAAAATGATGTCTTAAAAATGACCGTTGTGAATCGCTATAAAAATGCACCACCTTCCATTGCTTTTATCAAAAATTTCGGAATTAAAGAAGGTGCCATTGCAAGTTCTGTAGGACATGATTCGCATAATATTATTGCCGTTGGAGTTTCGGATGAAGCGATTTGTAGGGCTGTCAATTTATTGATTGAAAATAGCGGTGGAGTTTGTGCTGTATCAGCTTCCGAAGAAAAAGTAGTTCCGCTTCCTGTAGCGGGAATCATGAGTGATAAATCTGGAGAAGAAATTGGAAAAGAATATGCGGAATTAGATGCCATGGCAAAGCAAATGGGTAGCAAGCTGCGCGCGCCTTATATGAGCTTGTCGTTTATGGCATTATTAGTGATCCCATCATTAAAACTAAGCGACAAAGGCTTGTTTGATGGAACTACATTTCAGTTTACATCACTTGAAATCGTATAGCTATTTTTCTAGATATAATTTGCATTTTTCGGCTTCATCAGGATGGGTAATTAAACGGTCAAATTCTAAACCCAACCGTTCTAGTAATTTTGAAGATTTATTATTGTTAACGCTTGTAATTGCTGCTAATTTTGATATTTGTAAGTTTTCTTTTGCATGTTTTATGGTGGCCTTTCCTGCTTCTAAAGCATATCCTTTACCTCTGAAATTGGGTAAAAAAGCGTAACCAATATCAACATATTGCATCCAATTTCTTTTGACCAAGCCACACATTCCAATAGGAGTTTTTTCTTTTTTTAGACGAACAATATAAAAGCCAAACCCAAGTTCTTGATAACTCGGAATGATCTTTTTCTCCAAGTATTTTTCAGCATCAGCAATGGTGTTGATATTGCGATCTCCGATGTGTTGTATCCATGCAGGATCATTGACCAATTCAAAGAAGAATGGAGCATCATTTTTTGAAAATTCGGAAAAAATAAACGTTCAGATTCTATCATAAGTAGTTGTTTGAATGTTAAAAATAGCAATTATTTTAGCGCGATTGGAAGCTTGCCCAAAGAATTTAATAAATGTATTTTTGTGATTCTTAATAGGATAATATGAGTTTAGAAAGCGAATTAGAAATGCGTAGCGGAAAACAGTGTGAATTGTGTGCCGCTACTAGTGATTTAAAGATATATGAAGTAAAGCCAGTTTCTACAGGCGGTGTTGATGGAAGTTTATTGGCATGTGATACATGTGTTGGTCAAATTGACAATCCAGAAACAACAGATGCCAATCATTGGCGTTGTTTAAATGATAGCATGTGGAGCGAATACAGAGCTGTAAAAGTGCTGGCATGGCGCATGCTTTCTCGTTTAAAAAAAGAAGGTTGGCCGCAAGACTTGCTAGATATGCTGTACTTAGAAGATGACGATTTGCGTTTTGCGAAAGAAACAGGGGAGCATTTAGATGAAAGTGAAAAAGTAATTCATAGAGATGCCAACGGAACTATTTTACAGGCAGGAGATTCTGTGGTCTTAATCAAAGATTTGAAAGTAAAAGGCTCTAGCCTAGTTGCCAAACAAGGAACGGCGGTACGTAGAATTTCTTTAGATAGAGAAAATGGTAAGTATATTGAAGGTAAAGTAGGGCCTACACAAATTGTAATTATTACAGACTACGTAAAGAAACTGTAAAACTTTTTATATTGTATAAAAAATCCCTGTAAAATTTACAGGGATTTTTTGGTGTTAGATTACATTTCTTTAAATAATTCTGTAAAGTGTTTGTAAAAATGCGGAATGGTTTCAATACCTTTTAAATAATTGAATATTCCGAAATGTTCATTTGGAGAGTGAATGGCATCGCTATCTAAGCCAAAGCCCATTAAAATAGTTTTACTTTTTAACTCTTGTTCAAACAAAGAAACAATAGGAATGCTTCCGCCACTACGTTGTGGTATTGGAGTTTTACCAAACGTTGTTTGGTAGGCTTTACTGGCTGCTTTATAGCCAATGCTGTTTGTGGGAGTTACATAGCCTTGTCCGCCATGATGTGGAGTTACTTTTACGGTAACACCTTTGGGAGCAATGCTTTCAAAATGGGTTGCAAACAATTCGGTAATGTTTTTCCAATCTTGATTCGGAACCAGTCGCATTGATATTTTTGCGTAGGCTTTAGAGGCAATCACTGTTTTTGCACCTTCTCCGATATAGCCACCCCAAATTCCGTTGACATCTAATGTTGGTCTAATGGAGTTGCGCTCATTTGTTGTGTATCCTTTTTCGCCATATACAGCATCAATAGCTAAGGCATTTTTATAATCGGCTAAAGAAAATGGCGCTTTGGCCATTTCATCACGTTCTTCTCTAGATAATTCTTCTACATTGTCATAAAAACCAGGAACGGTAATGTGATTGTTTTCATCGTGTAACGAAGCAATCATGTTGGTTAAGATATTGATAGGATTTGCAACCGCACCTCCATACAAACCAGAATGCAAGTCTCTATTAGGACCTGTAACTTCTACTTCTACATAACTCAAACCACGCAACCCTGTTGTAATAGATGGAATGTCATTGGCAATCATTCCAGTATCAGAAATTAAAATGACATCATTCGCTAATTTTTCTTTATTTCTAGGCACAAACCAGCTTAAGCTTTCAGAACCTACTTCTTCTTCACCTTCAATCATAAATTTTACGTTACAAGGTAAGTTTCCAGTTGATGTCATGTATTCCAATGCTTTTACATGCATATACATTTGTCCTTTGTCATCACAAGCACCCCGAGCAAAAATAGCACCTTCTGGATGCATTGCTGTTTTTTTAATGATAGGTTCAAACGGTGGAGAATCCCAAAGATCGATAGGATCTGCAGGTTGTACATCATAATGACCATATACTAAAACGGTAGGAAGGTTCTTGTCAATAATTTTTTCTCCATACACAATTGGGTACCCTGGAGTTTCACAAATTTCTACATGGTCACATCCTGCTTCTTCTAAACTCATTTTCACAGCTTCTGAGGTATGGATTACATCTTTACTATAGGCAGTATCTGCACTAATTGAAGGGATTTTTAACAATTCAACAAGCTCGTTAATAAAGCGATCTTTGTGTTGTTCTATGTAGTTTTTTACGTCTTGCATTTTAGCGTTTTTAATGAATCCCAAAAATACTAAAATTCTTAAAGAACTTCTTTGCAATATCTAAGTATTGTTTATATTTGCATCCCGATTTATTCGGATATGCAGGCGTGGTGGAATTGGTAGACACGCTAGACTTAGGATCTAGTGCCGCAAGGTGTGAGAGTTCGAGTCTCTCCGCCTGTACAACAAGAAAAAGCCTTTCAGAAATGAAAGGTTTTTTTATGAATGTATTTGAGTAACAGTGGCTAAGAATTAAGAATAAAGATTGGTATATTTTTTGCTATATTTATGCGTTATATAGCACAGGTCTTAAACCTTAAAAATACATATATGAAAAATGTTATCTTAGTACTGATTAGTTGTTTTTTTTCTTTTCAAACTATTTTTGCAACTACTGAAAATACCACCACCACCGAAAAAACGATTACGATTTATTGGGATGCTTCTTTGTCTATGAATAACAAAGACCTTGATAAGGAACTTGTTTTTTTAGACGCCTATTTTAAAAGTATTAAAAATGCAAAAGTTCGGTTGATTTCTTTTTCAAATAGTATAGACATCAATAAAGAATATACAATTGT